>JBAQFC010000001.1:0-146619 GCA_049287045.1 Minisyncoccia bacterium
TGTGGGAATCCCACATGTCCGACGTGTGGAGCTTCTGGGTTTTATTTGTAAATTGGAATTGTAAAAAAGAACGTTGTACTGTCGTCTTTGATACTTTCAAACCACATTTTACCTCCATGATCTTCAATTATTTTTTTACAAGTGAAAAGACCAATACCAGACCCAACTACGTCTTTCTTCTGAGCTTCTGGGTCACGATAGAATTTTTCGAAAATTTTAGTTTTTCCTTCTTCAGATATACCGATTCCGGTGTCTTTAACAGAAACCTCAATCAAATCCTCCGTTTCTTTCAAAGTTATAAAAATTTTACCGTGACTATTGCTGTATTTAATTGAATTTTCTAAAAGATTCTGAAAAACAACTCTTATCTTTTCTTTATCAGCTTTGACTAGAGGAAGTTTCTTTTCTGGTGTTAAAAATATTATTTCTATTCCTTTTGCAAATGCTTCACCTGAAAAATCAAAAATAGATAAATCAATCAACTCTGTAATGTCTATTTTTTCAATATTGTATTTTTTTTCTGTAACATCTTCTGTTTTATTATCGAACAGAAGTTCACTGACAATATTGATTGCACGGTCATTACTTTCGTATGCTTTTCTCATCAAGTTTTCTTGCTCAGTGGTTAGTTTACCCAAGTCTCCATCAAGAAACATTTTTATAATCCACTTCAAAGCAGATAGGGAAGTTCTTGTTTGGTGAGCACCAATCGAAACCATATCGGACTTTGCTGAATAAAGTTTAGTTAATCTTTCGTTTTCTTCTTTTAGTTTTTTTATTTCTTCATTTTCTTCCATTGGTTTATTATAACAGCAAATTATGATAAAGTAATGAGGCTAGGAGCCGTGTCAGAGTGGTCTAACGTACCTCTTTGCTAAAGAGGCAGGGGCTTCAAAACCCCTCGACGGTTCGAATCCGTCCGGCTCCGCTATAAATTTTTCAGATAAATTAAAATAATAAATAATCAAGTTTGATATGTTTTATTTTCTGTTATACTTCATCTCATGAATCCATTATCTGGACTTGAAAGACCTTATAGTGCTGGGAATAAATGGATAACAGTCCAATCCGAGCTAAAAGGTATTTCAGGAGAAAATAAAGAAATAAAACTAGAAATAATGGGTGATGGCATGCCTCGTGCTGTGGCCTTTTTTGATATAGACAAGACTCTGGCACACCTAGATTTTTTGTATAAAGAGGCAATAAATAATATTTTTCCAGGCAATGATGCAGATGAAATAATCGAGACATTTATAAAAGGTTTCAGACTCGGTAACTCTTTCCGTGAGTTTGACCGTATGCATAATATTTATTCCGAAGGAAAAATAGAATGGAAAGATCCTGAAGTTTACATAAAAGAAAGGCTTAATTTAGAGCAGGAAAAAATAGATTCTATTGGAAACATTATTCACGATAGAGCTGCACTTTATTTGAAACTCTATGGTGAGGAAGCTGCTAAAATAGCTGATAGAATTTTTATTTCTAACCCGGAACACTTTCTGAGTGCTCAGATTGGTCCTTTGTATACTCTTTTGGAAATATATAAATGGCAGGGAGTTTTAATGTTTGGTTTTACTGCGAATGCTGCTTCTTTTGTAAAACGTCTTGCAGTATATTTAAAACTTTCGGATTATTTTTTAGATATTGCGACAGATGAGACAATGGAAGGAGGTGGTAAAGAAATTGCAGTTGGTAAGATGCTGGAAATTGCTAGAAATAAAGGAATTTTGATTCCTAAAGAACAACTAATTTTTGTAGGTGACTCAATTCGTGGTGATATAGGAAGTGGTGTACATTTTTGTAAAAATAACATGGGTTTTAAAGGTTATGGAATTTTGGTTGTTGAAGACGCTGTGGCTTTGAATGAAATACGCCATTTAGTAAATACTGATGAATATATAAATTCTATAATTAAAATGATACCGACCTACGCTTTTGTGGTAAATGATGTTCCTAAAAATAAAGAGGGGAATCCGTCACTTTTATCAGCAGATATGGATAAATTCTTTTTTCGGTTATAATCTAAATAATTGCTTATGAATTTTTTTGATAAAATAAAACATAATATGTGGCAAAGATTGTATGGTTTTTTCCCTTTTTTTCACAAAAATTTTCATAAATTTTATGTATTTTTTCATGGGAAAGAAAGACAGAGATATCATATTGGCTGGCTTGCACCTGGTAAAACTTTGGATGAATTAAAAAAACATTTACAAGAAAAATGGAATTTTGGAAATAACTTTGTGGCTTGGGTTGACCTAGGTCAGGTTCTTTCGTGGCGTAAACTAGAAAGTTTTCATAGACAACATCATGTGCGTGTTTTTGAAGATGGGGAGATAAGAGGTCATTATGAATTTACACCTGAATCGCACCCTTTGGACCATTTTCTAGAAAAAGGTGAATTAGAACGAAAAGATGATTTTTTAAAATTTTTAGGTAGTTTTGTAGTGGAGCAAAAACATGTTTCCAAACTAGTTATGGATCCAGGAGCCTTTATTTCAGATTCACAAGTTACGATTGACCATATAAAATAATATCTTTTAAATACCCTCAATATTGAGGGTATTTTGTTGATACCTATTTACAAAACCTTAAATATTTGCTAATGTGTTTTAGTTATATAGTTCCTTGAAAAATAATTTAAGTAAATAGTTTGATTGTGGAAAGCACAGAAAGTATCAAATTTGGTACTCTGCGTGCTTTCCATAATCCGGAAGTTATGTACGGCCTGACGCACAGTGTTGATGTCAGAATACACAATATTTCAAAAACTATAAAAATAAATTAAAACTTATGAATACAACTAAAACAGTTTCCACAACAAGTGGAATAACAAAAATCAGAGAAAAAATCTCGCCAGCCGTTGCAAATATTGCGTTGTTTCTTTTTAGTGTCGCGATGGTACTGAGGATAATAACCCCCGAGGGGTTGAGTTCTCAGATAAAAAATGAAAAAGAAAAAATGGTTAAATTTGGATTTGATACAGGGATGATTGAAATGCTGCAGGGGTTGGTAGGATATTTCAAACCAAATTCGGTTTCGACTCTATCCAGAGATAATTCGGCAATAATTGCCTATTATTATCTGGTATACAGTGTGACGAATGGGGTGAATGTTACTGGATGGATTTCCGGCCTTATTCCGACAGCTTTCAATGCTGCCACGAATGGTTCTACTGTTGGTTCTACCGTTCCGTCAAATCTGAATGTGACTAAGCAATTGGTCTCTCAAAAATGTTCAATCAGCAATGTGTTGAGAGGTTCAACAGCAAAATCATCCGAAACAAGTTTCATGTCGGTGATTACTGATTGGGTTTCTAAGGTTAGAAAACAGTTTTTGTATTTCAACAGCCAGTTGGGTATAACTGTTTTCACTCCCAATGAATTGAGTGAATTTATTGGATGTATAGTCCAGGACTCCCATAATATGAAAATGATTAAAGTTGCAGTAGCTGCTACTAAACACAAAGCGTATCTTGCAGAAGAGGCAAATTGTGAAGTAACAGTGATTGAAACCTTTACCGTTGAATTAAGAAAATCTTCAACGGACCCTACCCGAAACGTTTCAATTATTAATACTGTATTTAACGCTTTAGAAGTCAAAGGTATAACTGCCTCTGACATTCTGGATCTTGGTAATTTTACGCCAAGTAATGTTGTACAGACTTCATAAGAAACAAAAAAACACTGAGCCCGGACTCAGTAGCCACCCCTTCACAAGATTGGGTGGTTTTTTATTTGTCTTTACAGAACTCTTAAATAATGTTAAGATGTTTTAGTTATCTAGTTCTTTGAAAAATAATTTAAGTAAATAGTTTGATTGTGAAAAGCACAGAAAGTATCAAATTTGGTATTCTGTGTGCTTTTCATAATCGGAAGTTATGTACATAGCCTAAACGACTTAGAAAGTCGATAACTTAAAACTTAAATATATATGAGCAAGACAAAAACAGTGAATGATTCTACTAATGAAACATCAACAATAGCGGTTATTACATCTTCAGTTGAGAAAGTAGTACTTTTTAATTTTAGCATTGCGGTATTAATTGGTAGATTAAATCTTGATTTATTAATTAATAAAATTAATACTGAAAATAAAAAAATGATTAGATTTGGTCTTGATACTGTAAGACTTCAAGCAATTGTTAATTATTTTAAATTAACAAACAAGTTATCTCTTTCGAAAGAAGAAATAGCTTTATCTAATTATCACTACTTTATGTATTGTGTAGCAAATGGAATTAATGTGTTGGGATGGTTGGATAAAATATTTCCAGAATGTTTTGGAAATATTTTTAAAAACACCTCGCAATCATCTGAGATTATAAAACAAATGGAAGCACTTAAACTATTGATTGATGAAACTTTAAAAGACAAATCAATGCATTATAAGGAAATTGAAATTCCTTTTGATGCAGGAATGAATGCTTGGGCTAATAGATTCAAACAAGAGCATCCGAACACTGCAGAGTTTTTAGACGTAAAGTTCATTACTCTTGCGGAGCTTAGCGAATTCATTGAACATTTTATTCGTGATTATTCATTAATCACTAAGATGAATAAGATTAAGTAAAAATAACAAACGAAGTAGGACTCAGTAAAACACCCAAACAATTGGGTGTTTTTTTATACTCGAATTTTAGATTCTGGGATTACGATATCCCAAAGTTTACCTGCAATGTTGTTTGGTTTACCAAAAAGGGGATAGTGATGAAGATCAATGAAAGGTAAACTATTTAATTCGATAATTCCAGAATGTTTTTCCTCAAACCAAGGCTTGGTCACATCTCCAATAATAAAATCAACTCCAACGAGAGGATTTTCTAAATAAGCACCTATTTTTTCAAGCATTTTAATATTTTCTGGATGTATTACGTCTGTCATTTCTGTTGTGGTCCCTCCACAACCTCGGCTTGTTTTTTGAGAGAAAGTTACATTTTGTCCTACATCAGGAATACTTTCCATATTTAATCCTTGTCGGTTGAGTTCTATTTCAGCTTCTCGGTCAATTGTTATTTCATGAAAAACAGGACCTTGACGTTCAGGTCTTTTATTTTCTTCTTCCCAAAGTACTCGTACAGTACGCACACCATCACCCTTGATTGCTGGCTGGTCTCTTTTTATTACACCAACAAGTTTTCCACCTATTAAAGTCCCACGGAATAGATCACCCCGTAATTCTTCTTCGACAACAACAAAAGGAGAAAGTTTCCTCGCTTTTTTAAACCCAGAAACTAAAGCATCTGGTGTCTCAAGGTGAATCATTGTGTGTCTACTTCTTGATCCTAAATTAGGTTTAGTAATTACTGGCTTTGTAACTCTATTAAAAATATTAAGTGCTTGATTTGTACTCCAAGCGACTCCACCACCTGCAACAGGTATACCAATCTTTAAAAATTTCTTTTTCATGATACCTTTATTGTCCATCCAGTTTAGTGATTTCGATTCTGATATTCCAGGTCTTGGTAAACCATCGAAACTAATAGTTTTGCCTTGATATTCAGCGATAAAAATATCTCTGATTGGTCCCATATGAAATTCTCTTACTTTTATTCCACGACTATTTGCTTCATCCCAAAAACATTTTGTGCGCCAAGTGTCTTTTTTATCAAGTTCATCTGAAAAGTGAGCTAGTTTTAAAAATACCATTGATTTTATAAAAGGAATTGAAGCTTTACTGGAAATAGCTTCAGCTGTGCTTTTAAAAACATACTCCATAAAATTAAAAAATGGTTGATTTAACCAACCCAATACGACAGATGTATAGGCTATCCAATGTATTTCTTGTGCAGGTTCACAATCTTTGCAGTGTTTCATTCGAATAGTATAACAGAACATTTTTAATGTGCCACAGCGAATGCAATTATTTTCTTTGCTCCATTTTGTTTTAAAATCTTCCTCGCTTCATTTAATGTTGCACCAGTAGTAGTCACATCGTCTATTAATATTATATTTCTTCCTTTTATTTTTTCTGGATTCTTTATTGAAAAAGAATCAATAATATTTTTCAAACGTTCATTTCTATTTTCAATCTTGGCTTGGTGTTTTGTATCTTTTAATTTTACTAAAACATTATTCTCTAGTTCAAAATTTTTATCTGTATTATTTTTATCTATTTTAATTAATTTATTACAAATAAGTTCTGTTTGATTGAAGCCACGTTCACGTTTACGTTTCGGTGCCAGTGGGATAGGAATCAAGATAGGTTTACGAAAATTTTCCATCACAAATAAATCCGAAAGTTCCTCGATAATACGCCCATATAAAACTTCTGCAAAAATATTTGCCAGTCTAAATTTACCTTTATATTTTAGAAGCCATATTGCTTTCTTGATTGGTGGGTGTCGGTAGTCATAAAGAGGGAATATCCACTTTGTGGTCTCACGTTCCGCTTCCGGGGATTCTTTTAAGCATTTAAAACATAAATCTTCTCCACTTTTGCCACAAGATATACAATTCACAGGAAAAATAATATTTAGTAATGTGTTAAAAAAAATCATATATGATATAATTATAAGCGTAATTCAAGAAAATGGACAATCCTTTTAAAAAACTTTTCTCAAATATAACCTTGTTCGGAGGTGGTTTAAGTGATACTGCTGTCGGTATAGACATCGGTTCTTCGTCGATCAAAGTCGTTGAGATCAGAAGAAAAGGAGGGAAGGCGGTACTTGAGACTTATGGGGCTATCGCATTGGGGCCGTATGCTGATATAGATATTGGCCGTGTTACCAATCTTCCTGCTGAAAAAATAGTTGAGGCATTGAAAGAAGTCTTGAAAGCTTCAGGTGTTACAACATCTTCAGTCGCTCTTTCGATTCCAGTACAATCAAGTCTTATTTTTACTGTTGAACTTCCTGCACAGGTCAAACAAAGCGAACTGTCTACTATCATTCCAACTGAAGCAAGAAAATACATTCCTGTTCCGATTACAGAAGTTTCTCTTGACTGGTTTCTTATTCCTAAGAAAGAAGCCTCTTTTGAAGAAGCAAATAATCCTGATTTACTGCCTACTGCTGTTGAAAAAACAGAAGTATTAGTCGTAGCAATTCAAAATGATGCAGTTTCTAAATACCGTTCACTCGTTTCTCAGTGTTCACTTGAAGCAGGTTTCTTTGAAATTGAAATTTTTTCTTCTATTCGTGCCAATTTTGAACATGAGCTTTCACCTGTCCTCTTGATGGACTTTGGTGCTTCACGTACAAAACTTTCAATCGTCGAGTTTGGCACAGTCAGAGGTTTTCATACGATAAATCGAGGAGCAGCAGACATAACTGACTCTATTTCTAAATCTTTAAGTATTCCTTTTTCTAAAGCCGAAGAAATGAAAAAAGAGTTTGGACTTTTTGGAAGCCCCATAGAAAAAAACTTGGCTGATATAATAAAAATTCACACTGACTATATCTTTTCAGAAACTAATAATGTATTATTAGGGTATGAGAAGAAATATAATCGGACGATCAGCAAGGTTATACTCTCGGGTGGCGGTTCTCTCTTAAAAGGTCTCTCAGAAACAGCATCAGGAAACTTCCGTGCAGAAATAAAAACAGGAAATCCTTTTTCAAAAATTGGCGCACCTGAATTTTTAGGAAAAGTTCTCGAAGCAACAGGCCCTGAATTCGCGATAGCTTTAGGTTTGGCTTTACGAAAATTACAATAGGTGAGATAATATAACTATATATGGAGCAAGATTTTCAAACATCATTCATACCCAAGAAGCCGATGCTCGAAGAGAGGGCAGCAGCTTCGCGTCCTGTTGGTCTTTTGACTATTCTTTCTATTTTCATTTTTATTTCTGTTGTTTTAGCTACAGGTGGTCTTTATTTATACAAAGGAATTCTTTCAAAGAATATTCTTGAAATGAAGAGCAACCTTAACCTAGCCCAAGGACGTCTTGAACGTACTAAAATAAGTGAACTTCAATTATTGGATACGCGTTTACGTTCTTCAAGTGAGATCCTTAGAAATCATATTGCTATATCTCCAATTTTCAATGCTTTAACAAAATCAACTTTAAAAAATGTTAGATATACAAAGTTTAGTTACGATTTAGGTACTGGCAAAACTCCTGTCGTAAATGTAAAAATGACTGGTCAAGCTGTTGGATACCGTTCTATTGCACTACAGGCTGATATTTTTTCTAAAACAGCGCCATATTTAATTGATCCTGTTTTTTCCAACCTTTCTTTAGATGATAAGACAAGTAATGTCCTTTTTGATTTAGCGTTTTCGGTCGATCCTACATTTGTAGATTACAAGGAAATGCTCGCGACACAGAGCAGTAACACACAAAATTAATTATGTTTAGATTTATTGCACCAGCCATCTTAATAGGAGTCGCAGCTACAGGTTTTTTTATGTTTACTATTCCGTTTTATGGTGAGATTACATCTTCAAAAGCTGAAGTGTTGTCTTACAATGAGGCGTTGGATAATTCTAAAATCCTTGAAGCTAAGCGAGATGAGTTGACTGCAAAACTTAACACAATTGATCCAAATAACTTAGTAAGATTACAAAAATTACTTCCTGACAGTGTAGATAATATTCGTCTTATTTTGGAAATTGAACAAATTTCCAAACCATATGGAATGGTCTTAAAAGATGTAAAATATGATGCAGTCATCAAAGAAGCCGCAGCACAAACATCAGGAGCGGTTCAAGGAGGGGTTGCTAGTACTGAAGTACGAAAAGATTATGGAACTTGGAACTTAGAATTTTCTACTCAGGGAACCTACTCAAATTTCATTAATTTTGTAAAAGATTTAGAAAGTAATCTAAGAATTGTAGATATATCATCAATTCAATTTTCTTCTGATACACCTGGTGGAGCCTCTGCTTTGTCTTTATCTAATCCTTCTGATTCTTATAAATATGGATTTAAAATTAAAACTTATTGGCTGAAAAATTAATATGTCATCTACAATAAAAAACATAATAATACTTGTAGTTGTGGCGATAGTCCTTGTTTTAGTTTACATTTTTTTCTTAAAACCTGCCCCAGAACAAGCACCTTTAACTACATCATCTGGCGCACCAGTTACTGCCACTGTAACCAGTGACCCTATAACAGGAAGCGAATTCCTTGCAGTTCTTTTGAGTGTAAAAAGCTTAAGACTTGATGATGCTATTTTTTCTGATCCAGCTTATATTTCTTTGCATGATTCTAGTATTGAACTTATTACTGATACCACAGAGGGGAGACCAAATCCTTTTGCCCCGATTGGTTCAGATGTTTCTACTGTACCTATTAATACTCTAGCTCCTACTTCTACAACAACCACTATCGTCCCTACAACTACAACCACCACTACAAAAATAACACCTTAATTATATTATGAGCTTCTTAGAAGAATTAGTTAAAAAAGGCATAATAACTGAAATCCAGATAGGGGAAATTAAAAATCGCGCAAAAGAAAAGCACGATGGTGATGTTGATGCAGCTTTGATTGAATCAGGAATTCCAGAAGATCAAATTCTAGAAATAAAAGGAGAATATTTTAAAATACCAACTAAAAAAGTAAATGCTAGAGCACTTTCTTTTGATGCTCTTAAATACATACCTGAAGATTCTGCAACTCATTACAGTTTCGTTCCTCTAAGCTTGAAAGAAGAAATATTAGAAGTTGGTGTAACTGACCCAGAAAATATTCAAGCAATGGATGCATTGCAATTCATTTCTGCAAACATTGGTATACCTTTCAAAATTTTTCTTATTTCAAAAACTGATTATAAGAGTGTAATGGAAAATTACAAAGGTATCTCAAGCCAAGTAGATGAAGCACTTGAAGAATTAAGTGAAGATGAATCCTTGGATTCAAAAAGTTTAGGTGATGCTTCAAAATTAGGCAAAGACATAAAAAATGCAAAGCCTGGCGAAGAGGCTAAAATTGTGGAAGATGCGCCTGTGATAAAAATTGTCGCGGTGATATTACGTAATGCCATAGAGGGTGGTGCGTCTGATATACATATTGAAAACACAGGAGAAAAAGTAAAAATTCGTTATCGTGTGGATGGATCACTTCATACTACTTTGGTTTTACCTACCAATGTCTATAGTGGAATAGTTGCTCGTGTAAAAATTCTTTCCAAATTACGATTGGACGAAAAAAGAAAACCTCAAGACGGATCTTTTAGTACTACTTTTGATGGCCGAAAAATTGATTTTCGTGTTTCTACAATGCCCGCTTATTATGGTGAGAAGATTGTTATGCGTATTTTGGATTCTGAAAAAGGAGTAAAACCCTTAGATCAATTGGGCTTATCAAAAACAAATCTTAGTATTCTTAGAGAAGCAATAAAAAGACCTTACGGACTTATCCTTATCACCGGACCGACCGGTTCTGGAAAATCAACAACTCTTTATTCAATGATGAATGAACTAGATAAAGAGAAAAGTAATATCGTGTCCTTGGAAGATCCTGTGGAGTATCACATGCCTGATATTAACCAATCACAAATGATGCCAGAGATAGGGTATACCTTTGCATCAGGTCTGCGCTCAATTCTCCGTCAAGACCCAGATGTGATAATGGTAGGAGAAATCCGAGATAAAGAAACAGCTCAGCTTGCGATTCAGGCGGCTTTGACAGGTCACCTTGTTTTGTCGACGCTTCACACAAACTCTGCTATTGGTGCTATTCCTCGTCTTGTTGATATGGGAGTTGATCCATACCTTATTGCTCCTACTTTAGTTCTTTCAGTAGCACAACGTCTAGCAAGAGCAACTTGTCCTTCTTCTAGAAAACTTGTTCCAATGGATCAAAGTATTCGAATTCAAATAGAAGAACAAATGAAAGATCTTCCAGAAGAATTTAAAAAAGATTTTAAAATTAAAGATGAAATGTATGAGACTATACCTTCTCCAGAATGTCCCGCTGGTACACGTGGACGTGTTGCAGTATATGAAATGTTTAAAGTAGATAAAGAAATGCAAGGTGTTATACTAAAAAGTCCTATTGATTCTGAAATTTACAAAGTTGCTCGAAGAAAAGGGATGTTGATGATGCGTGAAGATGCAATGCTTAAAGCCATGGAGGGTATTATTCCTTTTCAAGAGGTATACAACTTTAGTAATGAAAATGAGTAAGTTTCTTTAATGCTATATCATAAAAAGTGTTTTTAGAATATAATTAATATATTATCATTTATTAAATTTTACACGTGATGGATTATAAAAAAGAACTCGAAGATCTTATCCTAACTATTATCCGCGAAAGCGGTTCTGATTTGCATTTGGGTGGTGGCCGAGTACCGGTCATTCGTATTACTGGTGAACTAATTTTTTTAGTGAAGCATCCAGTTTTTACAAAAGAAGATATGATTGGAATTTTGAGTGAAGTTCTTGATCCTGTAAAACTTGCTAAATTTTTAGAAAAGAAAGAAATAGACTTCTCTTATGATTTCAGAGGGGAAGCTAGACTTCGAGGAAATGCTTTTTTCCAAAAAGGACTGATTAGTATTGCTTTTAGACTTGTTCCAGTAGTCAAACCTTTATCTGATTTACGCTTACCTCAAATAATTGCCGATTTAACTAGAAAGAAACAAGGATTTTTCTTGGTAGTCGGACCGGTAGGGCAAGGTAAATCTACTACTTTGTCTGCTATGATTAATCTGATTAACAATGAGCAAGCACGTCATATTGTTACAATCGAAGATCCAATCGAGCATGTTTATACTCCAAATAAATCAATCATTGACCAACGTGAAGTTGGTGTTGATACGGAAGATTTTCATATTGCTTTAAAATCTGTTTTCCGTGAAGATGTGAACGTAATTATGATCGGTGAAATGCGCAATGTTGATACTATTTCGACAGCAGTCACTGCCGCTGAGACAGGTCACCTTGTTTTATCAACACTTCATACTAATAATGCTTCACAAACCATTGATCGTATTATTGATTCTTTTCCAGGCAATCAACAGGACCAAATAAGAATCCAACTCGCATCTAGTTTGCTTGGTATTTTCTCTCAAAGACTTATTCCAAGAATTGCCGGTGGTCTTGTTCCTGCTTATGAGCTTCTTTTAAATAACAACGCTGTTTCGAATTTAATTCGAGAAAAACGCACACATGAAATCGATGTGGTTATCGAAACCGGAATGGAAAGCGGAATGGTTGATTTAAATCGATCTCTTCTTGAACTTGTTCGAGCCGGTGAGATTTCAATTGAAAATGCTTATCAATATTCACTGAACCCAAAAGCATTAGAACGAATGATTTAGTAATTAATATTGTAATATTATGTTATTTAAATATAAATCAGTAGATGATAAAGGAATAAAAAGAGATGGTTCGATTGATGCCGCGAGTCGTGATATGGCGATAAGTGGTCTTCAGCGTAGAGGACTCATTATTACTTCCATTGAAGAAGAAAAAGAAAATGGAGGTTCTATTTTGAAACTTTCTTTTTTAAATAAAATTTCAACAAGAGATGTTGTGGTTCTTTCTCGTCAGATTTCAACTTTGTTTGAATCTCAGGTATCAGCTTTGAAAGCTTTTACAATGCTTGCTACAAACGCTGAAAATAAATTATTGAGTAGTAAGCTCATAAAAATAAGTGATGATCTTCAAGCAGGTATTTCTATTTCTGGTGCATTAGCAAAACACCCTGATGTTTTTTCTGATTTTTATGTAAACATGGTCAAGGTTGGTGAAGAGACTGGAAAATTAAATCAAACCTTTTCTCATTTAGCTGATTATTTAGATCGTCAATATGCTCTTACTTCCAAAACTAAAAATGCTCTTATATACCCGGCCTTTGTTGTCGGTACCTTCTTTGTGGTTATGGGACTTATGTTTGTAGTTGTTATCCCAAAATTGTCTGCCATTATTCTTGATTCCGGACAAGATCCTCCCATCTATACCAAGATTGTTATTGCTATGTCTAACTTCTTTGTTCATTATGGTTTCATTCTTTTGATCTTTATGGTGCTTATGGGTGTTTGGTTTTGGAGACTTTCTTCAACTGATAAAGGTAAGGAATATATTGATAAAATAAGTTTGTCGATTCCAGCAGTAGGAAACCTTTATCAAAAATTGTACTTATCTCGAATCGCTGACAACTTAGACACAATGCTTACTTCTGGTATTCCAATCGTAAGAGCTATCGATATTACTTCTGAAGTTGTTGGTAGTAAGGTTTATAGACAAATCTTAAAGGAAGCAGCTGATGGAGTGAAGTCGGGTTTGGCCCTCTCGGCTGCCTTTGAAAAACATAAGGAAATACCAGGAATTATGGTTCAGATGGTTAAAGTTGGTGAAGAAACAGGTGCCTTGGGTTCAATTTTAAAAACCCTGTCTGATTTCTATAAAAGAGAGGTGGACGATGCTGTTGACACTTTGGTCGGACTGATTGAACCAGTTATGATCGTGGTATTAGGTCTAGGTGTCGGAATGCTTTTAGTTTCTGTCTTAATGCCGATTTACAATCTAGCTGGTGGTATAGAGTAGACTGTTGATATCTTTTAAACGTTTGTGATATAATTAGAAAATTATAAGTCGAATTAACAAATTCATGGCTAGGCTATGAATAAAAATTAAAAAAATGAAAAAAATGAATTTAAAAAGAGGTTTCACATTGATTGAACTTTTGGTTGTGGTCGCTATTATTGGTATTCTTTCATCTGTTGTTTTGGCCTCATTGAACTCTGCTAGAATAAAGGGTTCTGATGCAGCTGTTAAAGCAAACTTAGCAAACCTACGTGGACAAGCTGCTATTTGTTACGATGGTGGTTGTTCGACTGTTACAGCTGGTAATTATGGTGCTGGTGTTACTTGTACCTTTACTGCTGCCGGTGCTATGACTGGCTGTGCATCAGATCTTTTTGCTGATGAGACATTTAGAAATGGTATGAAAGCTGCTGCGTCTGCTGGAGGTGCTACTGGTGCTAATCCAGTTACTGGCTATACTAATGCTGCGGGAGATGCATGGGCTGTTCATTCTCCAGTTAAAAACACAACTGATTTAACTTTTTGTGTGGATAGTGCTGGTGCCGCAAAGAAAAATTCAACTGCGCAAGCTCTTACAGGACTTTGTTCTTAATCTGAATAAAGTTTTTAACAAAAAACACTCAAACAAAAGTTTGAGTGTTTTTTGTTTATCTGTATATGATATAATAAAAGAAGCTTTATAAATTTTAATTTTTAAAAATGACATTAATACTCACAATTATTTTCTTTGCTTTTGGTCTTATTATTGGAAGTTTCCTAAACGTAGTAATTTTAAGATACAACACTCGAAGAACTTTAGGCGGTCGTTCTTCTTGTATGGTTTGTCAAAAAGAACTTGCTTGGCACCATCTCATACCTGTATTTAGTTTTTTGGCACTGAAGGGGAGATGTGCTCATTGTCAGACTAAAATTTCAACTCAATATCCCTTGGTTGAATTTGTGACCGGATTAATATTTGCCGGTTTATTTTTAAAGTTTCAAGATATTTTTTATGTAAACATATTGGTATTTTCTATTTCTGTCGCTTATTACGCTATGATGTTTTCTCTGTTGGTTGTGATTGCGGCTTACGATTTGAGACATAAAATAATTCCAGATATGCTTAGTTTGTTTTTTGGTATATTAGCATTTATTGGAATGTTCTTTTTTTCTAATTACGGTTTCAATATACATATCCCTTCTGCTTTAGAGTTTTTATCAGGAGTGTTTATTGCCTTACCTTTTGGTTTGCTTTGGCTTTTGTCCAAAGGTACTTGGATGGGGCTTGGAGATGCTAAACTTGCGTTGGGATTGGGTTGGCTTTTAGGTCTCTCTCGTGTATTGAGTGGCGTTGTTCTTGCTTTTTGGTCTGGGGCGATAGTCGGAGTCTTCTTAATTATTTTTTCTAAAAAACATGGAATGAAAAGTGAAATTCCATTTGCTCCATTTTTAGTTTTAGGTATAATCTTAGCTTTTCTTTTTGAATTACACCTTTTTCCTATTGGTTTTTAAAATTTAAATAAATATGTTTTTGAAAATAAAAAACAAAAAACAGTGGTTTAAACACAAAAAAGGAGGAATGACTTATGTTGAACTCATTGTCGTTTTGAGTATTTTTTCTGTTATGTCTACGATTATTCTTACAAACTATGGCGCTTTTCAGGCAAAGGTAGATATTAAAAACCTGGCGAATGATATTGCTTTAAAAATAGTTGAAGCACAAAAATCCGCTATGTCAGGAAAATATCAAGTTAATGCTCCTGTTGGTTGGAAACCAGCTTACGGTCTATATTTCAACGCAAGTACTTCTTATACCGCAAGTGGTTTGAAAACTTTTTATTATTTTACTGACCTTGATCAAAATAATGATTATCAAACCGCCTCAATTTGTCCGAATGGTGGAGAATGTATAGAAAAAATAGACATAACTAAAGGCAATTTTATTAGTAGAATATTTCCTTGCACTGGTGATCCTTGTGTCCCTGGTGAGTTTTCTGGTAGTACCTTGGCTATTACTTTTAAGAGGCCAGATTCCAGTGCTGTTTTTTATTCAGGTGGTGGGCTTGTTTCCGGTTACGATTATATGCAAATGACTGTTTCTTCACCTCATTCTACTGCTACTGCTAAAATAAAAATATATCCTTCAGGTAGAATTCAAATAAATTAATGAAAAAAAATTTTAAACAAAACAATAAATTTAAGGAGGCCTGCACCGTGAAGCTTCAGCGAAGTGGTGGATTTACAATAGTAGAAACAATGATTTCTGTCTCTCTTTTTTTGGTTATTGTTATGGCGGGGATGGGTGCATTGTTAAATGCCAATTTGCTTCACAGTAAATCACAAGATATGCGTTCATTGATGGATAGTTTGAGTTTTGTAATGGATGATATCTCTAAAAATATAAGAACAGGTTACAATTATCATTGTATTGATGATTTTAATTTTACTACAATAACTGCCGCTAAAAGTTGTCTAATCAATGGTAATGGTGGAGGAATCGCTTTTACTTCTTCTAGTGGTCCGACATTTGTGTACTACATATCTTCTGATTTTAAAATTTTTAGGTCAACCCAAGCACCTTTTGATGTTCTTCCTCCGTCTGTTGGAAATACCTATGTTCAATTAACTCCTAATGAAATAAAAATTGATTCAATTTCAAGCTTTTCAGTGCTTGGTGCAGAATCTTCAATAGCAGGAAATTTACAACAACCCCTTGTGACTATTAAATTAGTTGGGGCAATAACATCTAAAGGTGTTGTTTCACCTTTTTCAATACAGACGTCAGTTTCTCAAAGATTAGTAGATTTATAGAATAAAATGAAAAAATTTTTTAAACAAAAGAATAATATAAGTGGTGGTTTTACATTAATAGAAACTCTTGTTGCTATTTCTATTTTTACTATGTCTATTGTTTCTGTGATGGTTGTTATTTCGGGTGGTATTTCAGACACTAATTATGCTAAAAAGAAAATAGTTGCAGGATATCTAGCTCAGGAAGGTATTGAGGAAATGCGTAATATGCGAGACACGTCTGTTCTTTATTTTGGAGCAACTGGTCAGATCGGATGGGATAAATTTGTTACCAATATTGCCTCGTGTCTTACTGTAAATGGATGTTATTTTGATAATAGTGAGATACTTTATTCTAATGACAATATGCCAATAATGCATGTCTCACTCCCTCCTTGTAACCAAGTTTGTCCATCAATTATGTTTGATGAGACTAGTGGAAAATATGAATATAACCCAGCGGGTGTGGATTCTGGTTTTAATCGTAAAATTACTGCAGTTCACTATACTCCAGATGAAATAAAAATTACTTCAACTGTTTCTTGGGTGCAAGGTTCCGGTGTCGCTTCAGTAACTTTTTCAGAAAATTTATTTAATTGGACACAATAATGATTACACAAAAAATAAAAAAAAATATATCTTCTATTGTGAATTTTGAGAAAAATAAGGGTTTTGTTTTGCTTTTTGCTGTGATGCTTTCGAGTATTGTTTTGGCTATATCATTGGGAGTTGCCAATATTGCATTAAAAGAAATAAATTTTACCACTTCAACCAAAGATACCAACAATGCTTTCTATGCGGCTGATATTGGGGCTGAATGCGCACTTTTAGGTGATAAGGTAGGTACAAATAAATTTACTCCTGATAATTACTTCGTAACTTGCTTGGGTGCTGATATTTATTATGTAGTTGGTGATTGGAATACCGGTCCTTGGGATTTTCCAATTTCAGGATTAGGTAGTTCTGGTATAGCTTGTTCTAAAGTTACTGTAACAAAAACAGATATGGGTGGTGGTTCTACTTTAACTACTATAACTTCAAAAGGTTACAACAATGGTGGCGGTGTGCCAGATTTGTGTACACCAGATTCAAAAAGTGTGGAACGTGAACTTCAAGTAACTTATTACTAATTTGGTCATGGATAAGAAAGAAATAGAAAAGAGAATAAAAAAATTACGAAGTGAGATTGCACGTCTACGCAACGCATACCATATAGAAAATGCACCAAATGTGACCGATGATGTTTACGATTCTTTAACTCGAGAGCTCAAATCCATTCTTTTAAAATATCCAGAATTTGCTGATTTAAATTCTTTAGAAAATAGAGTTGCAGGGCGTCCGCTGGATAAATTTGTTAAAGTTGAGCATAGCATACGTATGCTTTCTTTAAATGATGTTTTTAGTTATGAAGAACTTGATGGTTGGGAAAAGAGAATAAAAAAACTTCTACCACCTCAAAGGTCGGACCTTATGTATTTTTGCGAAGTAAAATTTGATGGTTTGGCTGTGTCTTTGGTTTACGAAAAAGGTATCCTTGTCAAAGGTGCGACTCGTGGGGACGGTCTTGTTGGTGAAGATATAACCCAAAATTTAAAAATGATAAAGAGTATACCTATAACTTTGCATTCTCCTTACCCTGAATATATTGAAGTAAGAGGGGAAGCAATCATGTCAAAAAAGACACTTGTTGATTTAAATAAAAAAAATGAAAAAGAAGGCAAACCATTATTTGCAAATACTCGTAATGCTGCAGCCGGTTCACTTCGACAACTTGACCCTAAACTAGCCGCTGAAAGAAATCTAGATTTTTTTGCGTATGATATTGCAGAGGTGAAGTTTGTGGAGCCAAAAAGGTCGGACCTTAAGAATTTAGAAAGGTCCGATCTTGGGAATCTATTGGCTCCACAAACTCATTCCGAAAAACATTCTCTTTTAAAAAATCTGGGTTTTAAAGTAGACTCCAATGATGCTCTTTGTAAAAATTTAAAAGAAGTTGAGACTTTTATTAAAAAATTTGAAAAAATTCGTCCCAATTTTTCTTTTGGTACAGATGGGGTGGTTATCTCTGTTGATGATTTAAAGTTACAGGAAGTTTTAGGAGTTGTTGGTAAAGCTCCACGTTATATGGCTGCTTTTAAATATCCTGCGGTTCGAGCAACAACAACTGTAAAAGATATAAAAATAAATGTTGGCCGTACTGGGGCACTGACACCACTTGCTATTTTTGAACCAACCCTGGTTGCTGGTTCGACCGTTTCCAAGGCAACCCTGCACAATATGGATCAAATAGAGCGTCTTGATTTGCGTATAGGAGATACTGTAGTGATAGAAAAAGCTGGAGATGTTATTCCGAAGGTTGTAGAAGTTCTTCATAATATGCGTACAGGCAAGGAAAAGAAATTCAAAATGCTAGAAAAATGTCCAGCCTGTGGAGGTGCTGTAGAAAAAAGGGCTGGTGGTACCGGCGAGACAGTAGCATATTATTGCACGAATCCAGAATGTCCGGCAAAAAATGAAAGATATCTAGATCATTTTGTTACTGCTTTTGAGATTTATGAATTAGGTCCTAAAATATTGAGAAGATTTAAAGATGAAGGATTAATTACTGACGCGGGAGATATTTTTTCTCTTACAAAAGAAGACATTGCGCCCCTAGAAAGATTTGGTGAAAAGAGCGCAGAGAATATTGTAAAAGAAATTGAATTAAAAAAGAAAGTTTCATTTTCTCGCTTTTTGTGGGCACTTGGAATACTACACGTAGGTACTGAAACTGCACGAGATTTGGCTTCAAACTTTGGCACCTTAGATAAATTAATGAAAGCCAATATAGAAGAAATAAATGAAATAGAAAATATTGGTCCAGCTGTTTCAGAAAGTGTTTATGATTATTTTCATAACAAAAACAATTTGGCTTTTGTTGAAAAATTACAAAAAAATGGAGTAGTGATAAAAAAAGAAGAAAAGAAAAAAGGTGGTAAATTTACTGGAATGACTTTTGTAATTACCGGTACTCTCGCAGATATGTCACGTGAGATAGCGAAAGAAAAAATAATTTCTTTAGGGGGCAAAGTTTCAGGTTCAGTTTCCAAGAATACTTCTTATGTTTTGGCTGGAACTGATCCTGGGTCAAAGTTTAAAAATGCTGAAAAGCTAGGTGTTAAAATAATAGGGGAAGAAGAGTTTCTGGAGTTGTTAAAATAATTTGCGGAGGCGGAGAGATTCGCCGATACTGCGGCGGGTACTTTTCGACTTCATTTCATGAAGTAACGAAAAGTCTTTCGAATCTCTCTCAGACATAAAGCAGTTTATGTCCTCGCCTCACAAAAAGAAAAACCCTTTCGGGTTTTCATTTGCGGAGGCGGAGAGATTCGAACTCTCGGTGGGTTGCCCCACGCAGACTTTCCAGGTCTGTGCACTAGACCACTATGCGACGCCTCCGTATACTTCAATCTACATTATTTTTTGTAAATTTACAATCTTTTTAATAAAGAAATAGCCCTATTCTTGTTTGTTGTTGTGTTTAAGTTTGAATCTGTAGTATAATTTAGTCATGAACAAACATGATAATTATTTTAAAGATTTCATCTCAGATGAGCATCGTAGTTTTAGATTTAAGTTAGGTAAATTGTTGGCTTCTTCTTTGTCTGGATTTATTGCTGGGGTTACTTTCGCTTCTATTTTTTGGTTAGTCGCAATAGTATTTTTAATTAAATAATAAAAATTAGACAAAAGTTTATTTTTTATTAGCTGTTTTTAAGTATCCATGCTATGGTTACTGTCTTATCAGTTTAATAAAATAAATTTATGGATGAAACAGAAGAAGTAGTTGCCCCTGAAGTAGAGGAAGCACCTGAAAACTTGTCAGATGAAACTATTGCAGAAGAAGAAACACCTGCAACAGAAGAGGAGTCAGCTGAATAAGTAAAATAAAAATACCCCTGACTTTGGTCAGGGGTATTTTTATTTTACAGACCTGCTATTTTTTTAATTTCTTCGAGGTATGTTCGGTTGTTTGAAAGGCGGGGAACTTTATTCTGTCCACCGAGTTTTCCTCTTTTTTTCATCCAGTTATAAAATGTATCTTTAGATACTGAGTTAATAATTAGTGGAGCGAGGGCGATATCTTTATATCTTTTTGCATCATAGTCAGAATTAATTGCGCGTAGATTTGAATCAAGAAGTTCACTAAATTCCTTCAGTGAACTAGGAGGATTTTCAAATTCAATAACCCATTCATGTCCACCCCGGTTTGAATTGTTCATAAAAATTGGAGCGACTGTATATTCAGAAATAGTAGTACCAGTTTGATCACAGGTTTTTTTAATTGCTAAGTCTGTGTTGTGTACCATTACTTCTTCTCCGAAAACGTTAATAAAATGTTTTGTTCGGCCAGTTATTTTAATACGATGAGGCAAAAGTGTTGTAAAGGAAACCGTATCACCAATTATATAACGCCAGAGACCACTATTAGTAGAAATAACTAATACATAATTTTTATCAATTTCTACATCAGACATCGTGTATACTTTAGGATTTTCTAGTTCAAATTCACTCGTCGGAATAAATTCATAAAAAACACCACAATCTGGCATTAATAGCATTTCTCCTTCACGTAATGGATCGTCTTGTACTGCAAAAAATCCTTCTGAAGAATTGTATGCTTCCATATAATTCATTTGGGGTGATGGAAAGAGTTCTTGAAAACTTTTTTTATAAGGCAAAAAGGAAACTGCGCCATGAAAAAAAACTTCTAAATTGGGCCACACTTCAAAAATATTTTTTGCTTTTGTTTTTTCTAAAACTTTTTTTACCAGTATGGCTGTCCATGTCGGTACACCTGCAATACTTGTAACATTTTGATTTATCGCTTCATTAGCCAGTTTTTCAATTTTTTCTTCATAATCTTCAAGTAATGCTGTTTTTAAGCTTGGAGTTCTGAGATATTTTCCAAGTGGTGGCATATTTTTCATCATAACAGCTGAGATATCACCACAAAAAATATCTGGGTTTTGTTTTATTTTTGTAAAACTTCCGCCAACACAAAGACTTTTTCCTTTGAAGATTTTGGTATTTGGATTATTTTTAATATATAGACATACTTCATTTGTGCCGGCTTTGGTGTGGCAGTCTTTTATTGATTCCTTAGAAACAGGGATAAATTTGCTTCGAGCATTTGTTGTGCCGGAAGATTTAGAAAACCAAGTTGTTAATCCGGGCCAAAGAACATTTTTTTCTCCCGTCATCATTCTAGATATGAAAGGTTGGAGATCTTCATATAAGTTAATCGGTACATTCTTTTGAAAACGCTCCACCGTTTTGATAGAACTATATTTATGTTTTTTGCCCCATTCAGTATTCTTTGATCTTCTTAAAAGACTAAATAACACTTTTTCCTGTGCTTTTTTAGGGTCCTTTTCTATTCTTTCTATTTCAGCAAGTCTGTATTTTATAGGTAATTTTAATAGAGTGTGGATAAAGTTCATATATTTATTTTCCCCGATACCTGGTTTAGGGTAATCCCCTAAACCAGGTATCGGGGAAACGGTCTTTTGCCATATATAGTATACCAAATTGTGCTACAATAATTTCATATTAAATATGATTAAAGTTACCCAATCTAAAAAAATTAAGAAAAGTATTATCCTAGACAAAAAAGAAGGTGAGACTCCTCTACAATCGTTAGAAAAATTTCGTAACAAAAACCCAGAATACAAAAATGTATCGATGACTTACGCAGGAAGATTGGACCCAATGGCTTCAGGTTTGCTTTTGATATTGGCAGGAGAGGAAGTAAAGAAAAAAGAAAAGTATTTAGCACTACCAAAAGAGTATGAATTTGAAATTCTCTTTGGTTTTGCGACGGATACGTATGATATTTTGGGGAAAGTTTTGTCTTGCGTTAGGCAAGACCTAACGCAAGAGTCTGAAAGTAAAAAATTAAAAAAACTTATCCAACAAAACTTAAAATTTTTTACTGGGAAGTTTATTCAGAAATACCCACCGTATTCTTCAAAGCCAGTGAATGGGAAGCCGATGTTTGCGCATTCTCGAGCTGGCACTAAAGTAATAATTCCAGAAAGAGAAGTTTCTGTATCTAAGTTGGAGTTATTAAAAGTAAAAAAAATAAATAAAATAAAACTTTTAGAAAATATAGAAAAAAGAATTAACAAAGTTGATGGTCCTGCCCGCCCTCACGAAGGTTCGGGAGCAGGCGGGGATTTTCGTCAGAAAGAAATCATAAAAATTTGGCAGAAAGAATTAACGAGAAACAAAAAAAGTATTGAAAAGTTCTTGGTGGTAAAATTTAAAATTAAGTGTGGTAGTGGAACCTATGTGCGGGGGATAGCGAACTCATTGGGTGATAAGGTAGGTATACCAGCATTGGCTTTCTCTATAAAAAGGACAAAAATAGGAAAATGGACTAAATAGTTTGTTTTTGACGGAATCTTATTCACATAATTATATATGATATAATTACCGCATGAATATGAACGATATTGAGAAAAAACCACCAATGAATGAGAAGGAAATGCTCAGTTTCTTATTACAGAATGGTTATATTAAAGAAATTGAGGAATACAATGATTCTAAAAAAGTCCTTCAAATTGATAATAAGGATTTTCCAGAAGAAATCTTGTGGAATATTGAAATTCTAAAAAAACTCGTTTCTTTGCCAATAATGTCTGATTCTATAGAAGAACTTGTCACAAATGAAGCACGAGGTAAGATTCGGAATGATCTTTATAAGAAAAATCCAGCCTTGAGTAATTTCTACAAAGACCACAATAAATTACAATCCAGCTCTTTATTAACGATGCTTTTTATGGTTGATGAATATATAAGTAAGCATGTTAATCTTTCTGAAAAAATAAAAAATGAGCTTAAGAGATTGAAGTTTGAATTCTCTGGTTTAGATGAAGAGACAATTTCTGCAAGGAGATATAAAAATGAACTCGATAATGCGAGGAAAATCGATTTAGCTAGACGGATAACTAGTCTCGCTGAAGACGCTATTTTAGAGTCAGTAAAAAAATAATTTTACACTATAGTCATATCATAAAATATGAATAAATTTGAAGACGAATATAAAAATCTGAATAAAGCTCAAAAAGAAGCAGTGGATACTATTGATGGACCAGTGATGGTTGTGGCGGGTCCAGGTACAGGGAAGACTCAAATCCTAGCGCTTCGTATTGCAAATATCCTCACAAAAACAGACACTAAAGCTGATGGAATTTTATGTTTAACTTTTACGAATTCAGGAGTTTCTGCGATGAGAGAAAGACTTCGAAAATATATTGGTTCAACTGGTTCGAAAGTAAATATTTATACTTTTCATTCATTTGGCATGAAAATAATCGAAGAATTTTATTCTGTCCTCGATTTGGATTTTGCACCGAAATTATTAGATGATACGGGTGGTATTGCTTTATGTGATGAAATTTTACATAACAATGATTGGGTTTACCTCCGTCCACGTTCGGATGCATCTAAATATTTTAGAGATTTAAAATCTCTAATTTCATTATTAAAACGGGAGAGAATGGAGCCAGAAGATTTTTTAATAGAGATAGATCGCGATATTCAAAATTTAAGAGAAAGCCCAGAAAGTATTTCTTCTAGAGGGGAGAGTAAAGGTCAGCTTAAAAAAGAAGTCTTGAAAAAAATAGAGAGCCTGGACCGAACTCGTGAAGTTGTAAAGTTTTTTGAACTTTATGAAGAATACAAAAAAGAAAAAAATGTTTTTGATTACGATGATGTACTAGTAAACTTGGTAAAAATAATTGAAGGTTCTGACGATGCGCGGGATTCTCTTCGTGAAAGATATTTATATATTTTAATAGACGAACACCAAGATTCAAGTGGTATTCAAAATGAATTTTTACAAAAAGTTTGGGGAGAGATTGAACAACCCAATATCTTTGTTGTGGGTGATGATCGCCAGCTTATATATGGCTTTGGAGGCGCGTCGTTGGCTTATTTTGAGGGTTTTAAGCATAGTTTCGGTAAGGCAAGGCTTATTACTCTAGTTGATAATTATCGTTCTACACAAGTGATTCTGGACTCCGCTCATATTCTTCTTCAAAGTTCTATTGTGGAGGAAAAATTAGTAAGTCATCACAAAGAAAATCACCCATTACATTTGATTGAAACTGATTATCCCAGAGATGAAATAATCGCTTGTGTTTTGGATATAAAAGAAAAAATTAAAAATGGGGTTGATGTAAATGATTGCGCTATATTGGTTCCTAAAAATTATCAAGTTCGTAGTGCTGTGACTGTTCTACGTGATATGGGTTTACCTGTATCTTCTTACGGTACACTAAATTTATTTTCTTCTTCAGAGACTATTTCTTTTTTAAGAGTTTTAAAAATAGTTTCTGATCCTTACGATAATGTGTCTTTGGCTCAATCTTTTTTTGATCCACTTTCAAATATTTCACCTCTAGATGCTCACAAATTTATAAGAGAAGAAAATATGAAAAAGTTTTCTCTCATTAGTATCCAACAAGGAAAACAAACCTTAGACCTTTTTTTAGGGGAGTCAATAGTAGAATCTTGGGTTAAGAAACTGGTGTCATGGATAGACAATTCAAAAGATTTAGGGGTTTATTCTCTCATTCAAAAAATCGGTGAAGAATTTTTATTAAATCAATCAAAAACACACGAAGAGTTGGTTTCCCGGGTGGAAATTATTCGTACGATTCTCCATCTTTCACTTTCACAAATAGAGAATAAAAAAAATCTTACTTTAAAGGACTTCTTGGATTTTATTGACCGTCTGGAATCTTATGACGAACATATCCCATTAGCTGTATTTTCTGCAGATGAAGGTGTTAAAGTTTTGACCCTTCATTCATCCAAGGGACTTGAATTTGATTCTGTTTGGATAGCCCATATGAATGAAAATTCTTTTGGTGGTGGTAAACATCAAGGTTTTACATTACCTGAAAGAGTAGAGGCGAAAGTAGAAAAGAAAGATGAAGAAGTAATGAAACGACAATTATATGTCGCAATTACACGTGCTAAGCGTTTTTGTAGTTTGTCATACTCGCTTCATTCTTATACTGGAGCCACTTTGGAACTTGCTCATATTGTGGCAGATCTTCCAGAAGATGTCTTTGAAAAACAGACAAGCTCTGAGACAGAAAAATTGATATTAAAAAATGATCCAAAAGCATATATCGAAAAGAAACCAACAGAAATTAAAACAATAGATCGAATAGAGCTCGCTAGACTTGTTTCAAATGAATATAAAGAAAAAAATGTTTCAGTTTCATTATTAAATAATTTCTTTGAGTGTCCTTGGAAATGGTATTTTAGAAATTTGTTGCAACTACCAGAACCCAAAAGTGAAAGTCTTGAATTTGGAAACGCTGTGCATGCATCCATTGATAAAATTTTAAAAAATAAAAATACTCCTTCTCAAAAAGAGATTGAGGAGATAGTTTTAGAGGTAGTTTTCAAAATAAATTTTGGTGATGAAAAAAAACAAGAGGCTATGAAAAAAGAAGTTTCAGGTGTTGTTTCTAAGTGGGTTAAAAATAGATTGTCAGAAATAAAAACAAACCGCGAGACCGAAAAAAGTGTTTCAGTCAAAGATGATAATTTTCCTCATCTAAATATTTATGGAAAGATTGATCTTCTGGAAAGACTCGATGCAGAAAATGTGCGAGTTACAGATTTTAAAACAGGAACACCAAAGAAAAAATCTGATATAGAAAAGAGAGATGAAGAAAATAGAATGAGTGGGTATTTGCGACAACTAGCGATGTACTCATATCTTCTTGGGATGAGTTCTAACTGGAAAATAGATGTGCGTGAAAGTCGTCTTGAATTTTTAGAAGCAAAAGATTCAAAGGAAAACTTCTATGATAAGACAATAACTCGCGATGAAATAAATCTTTTAGTTCAAGATATAAAAGATTATGATGAGCTCCTTAAAAAAGGTGAGTGGTTAGATCGTCCTTGTAACTATAACTCTTATGGTAAACACACTGAATGTGAATATTGTAAACGAGCAGTAATTTATGGAAAATAAATTTTTTTAAAAACCTGGCCCATTGTCTATCCAAGCTAAATAAAGACCCAAAAGAGAAAATATGGTTGCTGAAATGATTAAAATCAAGTACGTTCTTTTCATTTTCTAATTGTAGCATTTTTCCAAATAATTTTGGAAAGGCTTATTATGGTGTATAATAATGAGTATATGCAGACTAAAATCATTGAAAGATACTTTTTTTTCAGCCTTCTTTTCGTTGCGACTGTCTTTGTGCTTTTTATTTTTCTACCATTTTTATTTTCACTCGTAGTAGGAGCTTCTTTGGCTGTCGTTCTTTATCCCGTATATGTGTGGTTCAAAAATAGAAAATTTCCTAGTTGGCTCGCTTCACTTTCTGTTGTCTTTCTTTTTATTGTTGTATTGTGCGGACCTCTTTTGGGTATTGGTGCAATAGTATTTAATCAGTCTCAAGACGCGTATCATTCTATTGTTGTTGAAGGAAATGTTGGGCCGTTTATTGATTCGATAAATCGTTCAGTAAATTCAATATTACCTCAGGGGTTTGAATTGGATACCAATAAAAGGGTATCAGAATTTGTCTCTTTTTTATCTAATAATATTGCTAATGTATTTAACTCCACTCTTTCTGCTCTTTTTTCTTTTATTCTCACACTTGTTGCTCTTTTCTACTTTTTAAAAGATGGAGCAAGATGGAGAAAAGCTATAGTTGTCTTATCTCCACTTTCAGATGTTGACGATGAAAAAATAATTAAAAGACTTTCTTCTTCAGTTAGTGGAATAATAAAAGGTTCTCTTTTTATTGGAGTAATACAAGGACTATTGGTTGGGGTAGGTTTTGCAATATTTGGAGTACCTAATCCTGCTTTTTGGGGAGTAGTAGCAGCGGTGGCTTCACTTGCTCCAAATTTAGGAACAGCTCTTGTTTCTGCTCCAGCTATTATTTATTTGTTTATATCAGGTGACACTGCAAACGCAATAGGTCTCTTGGTCTGGTCCTCATTAATTGTCGGAATGATTGATAATTTATTAAGCCCTTTTATTCTTGGAAAAGAGGTTAGCCTCCCTCCATTTTTAGTTCTGTTTTCTGTTTTGGGAGGTATCTCTCTTTTGGGTCCTGTTGGTCTTCTTATTGGACCTCTTTCAGTGAGTTTACTTTACGCTCTTATTTCTATTTATAGAACAGATTTCAAATCAAAAGATATTGGAATAATTACTAAATAAATATTGAAGAAAGAAAAATATTAAAATACACTTATGCATATTTATGATTTTTTAATTAACAATATTCTTCCTAAATTTGAAAGCTTTGGATATTGGGGTTATGCAATATCATTTACGATAGCATTTTTGGAATCAATTGCATTTATTGGTGCAATTTTACCAGGTTCAACAGTAATTGTAATAATAGGTTTTCTTTCTTCTCAGGGCATATTAAATATTTGGAATCTTTTGTGGATAGCTGCTCTGGGGGCTATGACAGGAGATTGTGTTAGTTATTATCTTGGGACTAAGGGTAAAAGATTTTTTCCAGGAGAAGGTAGGTTATTAAAAAGAGATCATCTTGAAAGAGCAGAATATTTTTTTAAGAAACATGGTGGAAAGAGTATTTTTCTTGCACGTTTTATTGGACCTCTTCGACCAATAGTTCCTTTTGTTGCAGGATTTTCAAAAATGAACCTTAAAACTTTTTTATTTTGGAATTTATCCAGTGCTGTTTTATGGGCAGTTTCACATCTTGTTTTAGGATATTTCCTTGGAAGTGCTATAGGTAAAATAGCATTTTGGTCAAAATGGGTTAGTATAATAGGTGGAATAATATTTATATCTATTATTACCTGGTTTATTTCTCGTTCAACTAAAGCTTCTGTTCTAAAAGAATATTAAGGGGGATTTTTTTTATATTCACTGAATGTGGATTTGATTTTCTTAGTATAATAAAAAGAAGATTAGCCCAATTGAGGCAAATTTGTTAAAATAACTTTATTAAAAGTTTTAATTTATTAAAATATGGCAAATGTAGATATTCACGGTTTTAAGGTAAATTATGATGATAATAGCCATACTTTAAGGACTGCAGTGCATTACTTGGGAGATAAACTTGATAAATCTGAGGCAGAGGTTTTTTTTGATGTAGCACGTAGGGATAGAATAAACCACAAAAGTCATCTTCAAGTTCGCGACCCCGAGACTGGTGTAAATCACGATTTAACACTGACTTACGACGAGAGTGAAGGGTGTTATTTTTTAAAAAAGAGATTAATTCATTAATAATAAATATAATATTAATTATGACTAGTTTAGAAAAAGCAAAATTAGAAGTTCCAAAAGAAAACCCAAATTTACCAATGCAACTTAAATTTGAGGTATCTTCTTCTGAAGTAATAGAAAAACTTTTATCTGTAAAAGATTTAACTTTGTCTACAGAAGATGGTGAGTACAGAAATATAATAGGAAAGGTTTACGATCAAGTTATAAAAAAGTTAGATGAGCATAATTTTCCTGATGTCCATGTTGTAAGAGGTAGTCCTATTGTTCTAGCAGTAGATAATTTTGACAGTCTTTTATTTTCTCCTGGGAATCCAGGCAGATCTTCTACTTATACTAGATACACAGACGAAGATCATGTACTTAGAACTCACACATCTGCATTAATTCCATCAACTTTTAAAAATTTTGAAAAAAGCAATATTGATCGCTCAACATTCGTGCTTCCTGGTTTGGTGTACAGACGAGATGTTATTGACCCTAGGCATTTAGATGTTTTTCATCAGATAGATATTTGGACTTTACAAGACAATAAAAAATATGGAAAAGTTGGTAGAGAAAATTTACTGGAATTAGCTAGGACTGTTTTTGAGGCTGCCTGCCCAGATGCTGAGATGATTGTATATGAAGCTAAACATCCTTATACAGTTGACGGTATAGAAGTTTATGCGAAGGTTGATGATAAAGAGATAGAAGTTTTTGAGGCAGGACTTGCTCATCCAGATGTATTAATAAATTGCGGAATAAACCCAGAGCAATATTCAGGGTTGGCCTTAGGTATGGGGGTAGAGAGATTGATTATGGCAAGAAAAAATTTGCCAGACATTAGGCTTATAAGATCTGTTGATTCACGAATTATTAAACAAATGACCAACATGGAGAAGTTTAAAAATGTTTCTGATCAACCTGCGATATCTCGTGATATGTCTTATATTGTTAATAAAGATGATACAGAAGAAGATCTTTGTGAAGACATAAGGAATGTCTTTGGTGACCAGAGTGATTTATTGGAAGAAGTTAAGATTTTGGAAAGAACTTCATACGAAAACTTACATCCTGTTGCAAGAGAAAAACTTGGAGCAAAAGAAGGTCAAGATAATGTATTAGTACGAATTATATTGAGACATCCTGATAAAACCTTAACCAAGAAAGAGGCTGCAGAATTGTACGAAATCGCATATCCCAAGCTCCACAAAGGTGCTACAAAAGGGTATGAAGTTAAGTAGTTTTCTGCTATAATATCGATACTTTATGGCAAAAGAAAAAGAAGAAAAAAAGCAGAAATACGGTGCGGAACAGATTTCCATTTTGGAAGGTCTAGAACCTGTACGTAAGCGTCCTGGAATGTACATCGGTACTACTGGTCCTGAAGGACTTCACCATCTTGTATGGGAAATTTTTGATAACTCACGCGATGAAGCGATGGGAGGGTTTTGTGATGATATTGAAGTAGTTTTGCTTCCTGGTAATCGTATTCGTGTTGCCGACAATGGCCGCGGAATCCCGACCGACATCCACCCAAAATCAAAAGTATCAGCTCTTGAGACTGTTATGACAACTCTTCATGCTGGAGGAAAATTCGGTGGAGAAGATTCTGGTTACAAAGTTTCTGGAGGTCTGCACGGAGTGGGTGCTTCTGTTGTGAATGCTTTATCTGTTTATACGAAAGCAGAAGTTCACCATGATGGAGGAAAGTTTATGCAGGAATACAGTCAGGGAAAGAAAAAAGCTCCTGTTAAAAAAGTGGGCACTTCAAAGAAAAGTGGAACCATTATTACTTTCGAACCAGACATAGAAATCTTTAAAGAGGGTATCAAGTTTAGTTGGGACACTGTTGTAAACCACATTCGTCAGCAAGCGTATCTAGTTAAAGGTTTAAAAATATTAATTGTTGATGCACGTGGTTATGAAGGAAAAATAGATGATTCAGATATTTTCTATTTTAGAGAATTAGAACTCGAGCTTCCTTCTGTCGCTTTTTATTTCGAAGGCGGACTTACTTCACTTATTAAATATTATAATAAATTTCAAAAGCCGATTCACACTAATATTTTTTATATTGAAAAAGAATTGGATAGTGTCGGTGTAGAAATAGCTCTTCAGTATGTAGATGATATCTCTGATAGAATAATTCCTTTCGCGAACAATATTCACACACCTGAAGGCGGTACTCATATTACTGGTTTTAAAACAGCACTCACTCGTACCCTCAATACTTACTGTAAGAAAAATGAAATGATGAAAGAGGCTGAAGGAGGATTTACTGGAGATGATGTCTTGGAAGGTCTTACAGTTGTCGTTTCAGTTAAGCTTCGTGAAATTCAATTTGAAGGACAGACGAAGGCCAAACTGGGCTCTATGGAGGCTCAAGGTGCCGTAGCGACCGTCTTTGGTGAAGCTTTTGCTTCATTTCTAGAAGAAAACCCTGATGATTCTAAATCTATAATCAACAAGTCAATTCTAGCCCTCAAGGCCCGCAAGGCTGCCAAGGCAGCCAAGGATTCTGTTTTGCGTAAAGGTGCCCTAGAAGGTATGACTTTGCCTGGAAAATTGGCAGACTGTCAGAGTAAGAGCGCGGAAGAATCAGAACTCTTCCTTGTAGAGGGAGATTCTGCGGGAGGTTCAGCCAAACAAGGACGAGACAGACGTACTCAAGCGATCCTCCCTTTGAAGGGAAAAATCTTGAATGTCGAAAGAGCTCGTATCGACAAGATGCTTGCTTCAAAAGAAATAAAATCTTTGGTTATTGCGATGGGTGCTTCAATCGGTGATACTTTTGATCTTTCCAAAATGCGTTATCATAAGATAATTATCGCGACAGATGCCGACGTGGACGGAGCCCACATTCGTACGCTTCTTCTGACACTTTTCTATCGTTACTTCCGACAGGTGATAGATGCAGGGTATATATATATTGCCCAACCTCCACTTTATAAGATTAAAAAAGGAAAACAGATCAATTACGCTTACTCGGATGAAGAAAGAATTAAATTTGCAGGTGAAGCTGATGTTGAGATAGAAAATTTAGAAGATGAAGTTGTTGCTCCAGAAGGAGAAGAGACAGAAGAAGAAATAAAAAAGAAATCTACTAAAGTACATATCCAGCGTTACAAGGGTCTCGGAGAAATGAATCCTGAAGAGCTTTGGGAGACAACCATGGACCCAGCTCATCGTATCGTTAAAAAGGTGAATATTGAAGATGCAGAAGAAGCCAATAAAATATTTGATATTCTTATGGGTTCCGAAGTCCCTCCACGTAAGTCATTCATTCAGTCGAATGCTAAGCTTGCAGAGATTGATCTATAATAAAATATAAAACAAAAAGCCCGCGACCAAGGTCGCGGGCTTTTTGTTTATATTTGTTTTATAACTCTAAAGATTTATTTGAAATTTTTTCTAAGGTTTGTGTTAGGAAATCTTGAGCAGAGATACCTTCTATTTTTGTACCATCTCTTTTTTCAACAGTTAATACTCCCGCTTCTTTTTCCTTGTCACCAAGGACGATGACGTAAGGGACTTTGCCGGCTTTGGCATGGTTGATGCGTTTACCAAGAGAATCATTTTCATCTAAGACTTGAACTCTGATATCTTTCTCTTGTAAAATTTTTGCAATTTCTTTTGCTGCTTCTGTGTGATTTTCTCGTACAGGAACGATGGCAACTTGGATAGGGGAAAGCCAAACTGGGAAATTACCCGCAGTATGTTCAATCATAGTAGACATAAATCTTTCGATAGATCCCATAATAGCAGCGTGGATCATCACAATTTGTTCTTTTTCACCTTTTTCATTTATGCAAACAAGACCGAAATTTTTTGGTTGGTTGAAGTCGAGCTGAATAGTCGCTACTTGCAGTACTCTTCCAATAGAGTCTTTACTGATGAAATCTATCTTTGGGCCGTAAAAAGCAGCTTCACCGAGACCATCAATCCATGTCACACCTTTTTTTGTCATTAAATCTTTCAGGGCATCTTCTGATTTTTTCCAAACTTCATCACTACCCATATATTTTTCTCTTTGAGCTGGATCATGTCTGGAAAAACGCACCTGTAGTTCGAAGCCAAAAGTTTTATAGAAGGTTTCGATGATATCCCAAATAGTCATTACTTCTTCTTCTATTTGATTTTCACGGCAGAAAACATGGGCATCATCCTGAGTAATAGAAAGAACACGAGATAAACCAGAAAGCTCACCGGATTGTTCGTCTCGGTAAACCATTGTTGTTTCTGAATAGCGTTGGGGCATGTCACGGTAACTTTTTGGTGAAGAATCAAAGATCTGCGCATGGTGCGGGCAGTTCATTGGTTTCATTGCGTAGACATGGTCTTCTCGTGTATGAATTTTAAATAAATCTTCAGCATATTTTGCCCAGTGGCCTGAAGTCTCATAGAGTTCCTTTTTAGTAATATGAGGAATACAAACTTTTTGGTATCCTTTTGTTTTTCTTAGACTCCAAACATAATCATTTAAAAGTTCACGCATAATTGTGCCTTTAGGTGTCCAAAGTGGAAGTCCTGCACCGACTAGTTCTGAGAAGACGAAAAGACCCATTTCTTTACCAATTTTTTTATGGTCTCTTTTTTTAGCTTCTTCTCTTTGGAAAATATAGGCTTCTAGTTCTGCGGCTGTTTCGAAAGCTAAACCGTAAATACGGGTTAGCATTTTATTCTTACTATCTCCACGCCAGTAGGCTCCAGCAACACGGTCTAGTTTGAAAGCATTGACATCTATTTCTTGAGATGGATTTTCCAAGTGTCCGCCTCGGCATAGGTCAGTAAACTTTCCACAAGTATAAAAAGTTATTTGTTCACCCTTGTCAGAAATTTCTTTTATGAGTTCTAGTTTGTATTCGTTACCACTAAAATATTTTTCTGCTTCTTCTTTGGTTTTATCTTCATGAGTGAATTCTTTCCAGGTCTTTAATATCTCTCGCATTTTCTTTTCTATCTTTGGTAGGTCTTTGTCGGAGACAGGGGAGGTAAAATCAAGGTCATAATAAAATCCATCATCGATAGATGGTCCGATAGTGTTCTTTGTATCGGGGTATATTTCTAAAACAGCGGCTGCTAATAAGTGTGCGAGGGTATGCCTCATATTGTGTAATTTTTCTGTATTTGTCATAGATTCTATAATATCACATCTTTATTCTTTCCAAAAACCTACAGCTAGTGGGAGCTGGTTGCTTTTCAAATTTAATATGCTACAATGGATTCCATGGTAGTACGAATGAGACATACAAAATCGCATACAGCAAACAGACGTTCCCACCACGCTCTTAAAAAGACTGATTTTGCCAAGTGTACGAATTGCACAGAACTAAAAAGAAGACACACAGTTTGTTCTGCTTGTGGTTTTTACCGCGGAATGAAAGTTTTAGACTTGGTTAAAAAGACTGAAAAAAAGCAGGCAAAAGCGAAAGCAAAGAAGGCTGTTGCAGCAAAGTAATTATTTTCACACTGTGGAATAGTTTTGGTATTAAACTCACTAATTAATAGTTCATTAATTTTTTAGAATATGGCAAATAGGCACCTTTCCAGATCAATAGTACTCCAAACCCTTTTTGAATGGGATTTTAACGGTGCTAAGGATATGCCTCTAAAAGAAGCTGCTGAACGTAATTTAAAAGAATTCGCCCCGGGACTCGAGGACGATATTTTCGTGTTGGCTCTTTTAGATTTAGTAATAAAAAAGCGTTCTGTTATTGATGAAATTATTGAGAAAGCAGCTCCAGATTGGCCAATAGATAAAATTTCAGTTGTTGATAGAAATATTTTAAGAATCGGTTTAACTGAACTTCTTTTTGGTGACCGTACACAAGTACCACCAAAGGTGGCTATCAACGAAGCTATTGAATTAGCTAAATCTTTTGGTGGTGAAAACTCTGGTAAATTTATTAATGGAGTTCTTGGAGCAGTCTATAAAGAAATCGGTGAACCAGGAAAAGATGAAATAAGTAAAAAGAAAAAGAATAATGAACCAGTAGATATAACCAAACTCCCAATCGAAAAATTTGGTGGAGCATTAATTTATTCCCAAAAAGGTGGTAATCTTTACCTTGCATTAGTACATGACGTTTTCGGTTATTGGACTCTATCCAAAGGTCACATTGACGAAGGAGAAAGTGAAGAAGATGGTACAGTCAAAAGAATTAAAGAAGAAATCGGTCTTGATATTACGATAAAAGAAAAAATTGGTGATAACCAATATGTTGCCAGTCATCCTGAAAAAGGTAAAACTTTGAAAAAAGTTTCATATTTCCTGGCTGAGAGTGAATATCACGATCTCTTGCTTGAAAGTTCTGGTGGTCTCGACGGAGCAAGATGGTTCCAGCTTTCTGAGATTCCAGAATTACATATCTATAATGATATTATTCCACTTATTACCAAAGCTATTGAAATTATTAGTAAAAAATAGCACAAGATTAATTTCCAAATTAAATGATACAATTTTCAGATTTCGAAGAAAAAACAGGAATAGTCTTCAAAGATAAATCTTTATTAAAGCAAGCTTTCATACATCGTTCCTATATCAATGAAAATCCTGCTGCAGGACTTTCACACAATGAACGTCTAGAATTTTTAGGTGATGCTGTTTTAGAATTAGTCGTCACAGATTTTCTTTATAAAAAATACCCAACATATACCGAAGGGGAACTCACTTCTTTGCGTTCTGCATTAGTGAATGCAGTGATTATTTCTGAAGTTGCATCAGAAACTAATATGAATGACTTCTTGCTTTTGTCTAAGGGAGAAGCCAAAGACATGGGTAAAGCTCGTCAATACATTTTAGCCAATACTTTCGAAGCTTATGTCGGTGCATTATTTTTGGATCAAGGTTATATCCCAGCTGAAAAATTTATTGCGAAGGTTTTGTTACCTCATACTGAAGAAATTGTTTCCAAAAAACTTTGGCGTGATGCTAAGAGTTTAGTTCAAGAAAAAGCTCAAGAATTTTTAAATGTTACTCCTTCCTATAAAGTATTACACGAATCAGGTCCCGACCATGATAAGCATTTTACTGTTGGTATTTTTCTAGGCCCAGATGTGACAGCAGAAGGTAAAGGTAAAAGTAAACAAGAAGCAGAACAAAAGGCCGCAGAAGCAGCTTTGAAAATTAAGAATTGGCTAGATTAATATGAGATTAAAATCGCTTGAAATAAACGGTTTTAAGTCATTTGCTAAAAAAACTCCTTTAGAATTTTTGAGTCCCGTAGTTTCAGTGGTAGGCCCAAACGGTTCTGGAAAATCGAACGTTGTTGAAGCTTTTCGTTTTGTCTTGGGTGAACAATCCATGAAATCGATGAGAGGTAAAACAGGTACTGATTTGATTTTTAAAGGTTCCAAGAATTTATCTAAAGGCACTCGAGCTGTGGTTTCTATTTTTTTTGATAATAAAGATAAAGTTTTTAAACTAGAAAATGAAGTAGGGGAGAATATTAATTTGAACTATGACACTATCAGTATCTCACGAGAAGTTTATGCTGATGGCTTAAATAAGTATATTTTAAACGGTTCAGAGGTCAGACTAAAAGATATCAATAATCTTTTGGCTTCAGTTAATATTGGTTCTTCTGGACATCATATTATTTCACAAGGAGAAGCAGATAGAATATTGAATGCATCACCTCGTGATAGACGAGAAATGATTGAGGACGCATTGGGTCTTAAGATATATCAATATAAAATAAAAGATTCAGAAAGAAAGCTCGAGCGCACTACCAATAATATGAAAGAAGTTTCCTTGATAAGAAAGGAAATCACTCCACATTTAAATTTTTTAAAACGTCAGGTAGAAAAATTTGAAAAAGCCAAAGAAATGAAAGTAGATCTTTCAAATCTTTACCGTGAGTATTTAAAGAAGGAAAGTTTTTATTTAGATACTCAAAAGTCTGAGTTGCACTCAGAAAAAAATAAAATCCAAACAGAGATGGCAGAGCTTGCCAGTAAAATTTCTAGTATTGAAGATACTGGTATGGTGCAAGAAAACCCTAAAAATGAAGAACTTCGAAATTTTGATAGAAAAATCTATGAAATTAGAAGTTTGAAAGGGGAACTGGATCGTAAACTTGGACGTATTGAAGGTATGATTGAGATGGAAGAGCGCAGGGTAAAAAAGGCACCACAACAAGTGCATGTTGTTTCTCACGAAGAAGTAATAAAGATTGTTGGTGAAGTTAATAATTATATTGATGAAGCTCTTGATAAAGATAGTTTGGCTGAAGTATCGGCTATTTTGAGTAGAATTAAGATTATTTTAAATAAATTTAATCAAACCCCTGAGCCCTTAGAAAATATATCTAATTCTGAAGAAATGGATAATTTGAAAAATACTCAAGCGGGTGTCTTTGCTGAAATACAAAATATTCAAAATGAAGAGAATAAAATAAATCAACAAGCAGCAAATTTAAGAAGAGAAATTGATTCTGAAAACGAAGATACTCGAATTAAAGAAAGAGAAAAATTTAATTACAAAGTAAAACAACAAGAGCTTTCTGCTTCCCTTAATATTATATTGGTAAAAGAGGACAGTCTGTCTCGAAGGTCAGAAGCTTTTGAAAATGAAATAAAAGAAGGAGCTGCACTGATAGGTGTTGATGTTTTGTCTTATAAGAATTTTGAAATTTCTGGGTCTGTAGATGAATATGCTCAAGATGAACAAAAGAGAAAAATAGAAAGAATAAAAATAAAGTTAGAAGATGCAGGTCTTGGTGGGGGAAGTGAAATTTTAAAAGAATACAATGAAGTCTCAGACCGAGATAAATTTTTGGCAAAAGAGATGGAAGATCTGGCTGTTAGTATTGATTCATTACGAAAATTAATGTTAGATCTGAAAGAAAAAATTGATATTACCTTTAAAGAAGGAGTTAAAAAGATAAATACTGAGTTTCAGGAATTCTTCTCCCTTATGTTTGGTGGAGGTTCAGCTTTTTTGGCAGTAGTTGCTGAACAAAAAAGAAAGAAAAATAATAAAGGTGAACCCAATGAAGTGGAGGATGATTTTGATGAAGAAAATGAAAATGGAATTATTTTCGAGCATGGTATTGAGATTAATGTTTCTCTACCACATAAAAAAGTAAAAGAGCTTCAGGCACTCTCTGGAGGGGAACGATCTCTGACTTCTATCGCTTTGCTTTTTTCAATGTCTCAAGTCAATCCGCCGCCTTTCTTGGTCTTAGATGAGACCGATGCCGCTCTCGATGAATCAAATTCTCGTAAATACGGTGATATGCTAGAAAAGCTTTCTAAACATTCCCAACTTGTTGTTATTACTCACAATAGAGAGACGATGTCTCGTGCTGGAGTGCTCTATGGCGTCACTATTGGTGCTGACGGTGCTTCTAAACTCCTTTCTATTAAGTTTGACGAAGCTCAAGCTATTGCGAAATAAAAAACTAAATTCCCTTTAAAATATTGACAATACAGCATATTGTATGCTAATATAGTGTCAGATTCGTTTGACCTTGTTCGGTTAAAAGATCCAGGTAACTAACAGATTATTTAAACCCTTAAAAAACAAATAAAAAAAGATGGCAAAAACAAACACAAACCCAGAGAATGGTAAAGTACTGTTTGAAATTGAGATTAGTAAAATAATGCCTAAAAAAATAAGATACAGCTTATTGCCCAGGTATCTTAATAAAAGTGGTGCAGATGATAGTTTAAAAAATGATTTATTGAAGCGCGGTGCAGATTTTCAAAAACTAAAAGTTAAGTCAAAAATTAAATTTTGCTTGGTTAAGAGAAACCACCCCAATTCTGAAATTGAGTTTGAAGGTTTTTTTGACAGGATCAACAAAGGAGAAGTTGAATTCATATCAAAAGACAAAAACTTGGTTTGGAAAATAAAAATGGGAGAAGTAAAATTGGTACCTGCCAATGATTTAGAACTAGCTTTTTTTACCCCGCCAGTAAGTAAATATTTGAAATACTTTTTTACCGGCATGAGGATTGTTGTATTGAAAAACACTACATTTGTAAATGGGATTATTGCCTATTTAGTAGGTGAAAGTAAAGCATTTTCCAATAATCTTAAAGAAATTCCAGAAGACCTGGTTATTTCCAAAAGTTCTTCGCTTTATATATTGGCTAAAGTGGTTGATGTTAAATAAACTCTTTTTTTATTCTAATTTATCTGAAATCCTCCGAAAATTTTTGGAGGATTTTTTATTTGACTTTTTGTGATAAAGTGTGCTTTAATAAGCAAATAAAGTTCCTCAAATAAATCTTCTAACCTGTCACTAAAACCCAAGCAAATGAAAATCATTACCGTTATTGCCGTGGCTATCGTCTTTTGCATAAAGACTGGATATTGCCAATCATCTAAAGATTTAGATTCTTTAGTTGTAAAATTTGTTAATGATTTCCAGCTAAAAGCTGAATATCGAATAAAAAAAACTTTTAGTATTCCGGTTGATTCTTGTGAATCAATTCATGGAAATAAAGTTATGACCTTTTATCATCCAGCTGTATATCATGCTGAAGGGTATCAGCCAGATAAATATTTTATTGATGTTACACGTTGGCCAGACAACTCATCCTGCGCTGTTATTTTATTTTATGACAAAATTGGTTTTAAATTTATCCAATTAAACTGTCTCTATAAAAATAATAAAGTAAGATCTGTAAGTATCTGGGAAATACCAGAAGGTAGCACTTTTGAGTATCGATATTATTTTGGTAGAGTTGGTCCTTTTAACAGGATGAAGGTTTGGTCTGAAAAGCACACAGTAGAGAATAATTATTCTAAAGAGTCTGAAGAGCATCTTAGATTGTCAGATTTCATGGATAGGTTTAAAGATTTTGATAATTATAATTAGTATACATTTATAAAACACCCGGCAAATTGTCAGGTGTTTTTTTATTGTGTTTTTATTTCTCCAGAAGGACCTAATACAATACCTTGTTTACCAAAGTCATTTTTTGATAAATCATTTATGATTGTAATACTTGTGTTGTTTAAATCAGGATGTGGAATTCCATTTGTATCTATTTCAAATGGAACGATTGCTCCTGAAACAAAAGATCCTTCTTTGTTAAAAGTTGTTTCTATCATTGCGGATGTTTTCAATAAACCAGAAGTCAAAAGTGAATTTGCTGAAGCAAAATTACCTAATGAGTAGGCAATCAGCTTGCCTTTATACCATTCAATTCCTCTAAGTACATGTGGTCCTGAGCCAAGTACAATATCTGCTCCAGCATCGATAGAGCTTTGACTGAAGGTTCGTAAATTACCTCTATTTTCTTCTAAATATATTTCAGTTTCACTTGGTGTGTGTGTATATTTTATACCTTCTCCGCCTCCATGAAAGACTACTACAACAACATCTGAATTTTGGTCTGCGATACTAATAATTTTTTTTAGAGTTTCTTCATTATTCATGTTGGTTGTCCATGAGTAAGTTGAGAACCCGATTATTCCGATAGTAAAGTTATTTTTTGTAACATAAGTTATTTCATTTTTTATTCCACTCGTGATGATTCCTGCCTTCCGTATTTCTTTGATAGTTTCTTCTTGCCCTATTTCTCCATAATCATTGAAATGATTGTTTGCTACGTTTAAAACATCAAACGAAGATTTAGATAGTAACCCTAGAAATACATCATCACCATTAAAAGAAAAACAGTTGAGGGAATCCGGTTTGCACTTAAAATAAATATTATTGGTTACGACACCTTCAAAATTACCAATCATAATATCTGGTTTTTCGGTATATAAAGTTATGTCTGAAAAAATATTTTCAGAAGCATTGATGCCTGGAACAATGTCACCGACAAATCCAATACTGATGGTATTGTTAATTTTAGGAGTGTTATTAGATATTTCTTTTAATACTACTGAGCTGTTGTCTTCTTGAGAAGAGACTGCATTGCCTATTAAGATATTACTATTTACTTGTGTTTTTTCATAGATAGCACCATACGCGCGCGTACTGCCTTTGATTATTATATAGCTTATACCTACTCCAATTAAAACAGCGAAAAGAATCCAAATAAATAAAGTAACTAATTTTTTGTTAACAGGCATTATATTTTTGTTTCAGCTTCTTGTAATTTAATTTTTTCTTCTTTACCTATTACTACTGTTTCTGGTTGAAAGGCATGATTTAATTTAACAATGTTTTTAACTATTGTCATGTTGCCACTTTTGTTTAATTTAATTTCAAGTAGCATTCCTTGCATTGTATTTTCTGAAAAATATTGATCAAAAATTAAGTTACCTAAAGAGTAAGCGATAAATCCATCTTTGTAATTTTCTGTATCTTGTACTACATGAGGATGAGTTCCGATAATAATTTTAGCTCCATCATCTATCGCTTTATGTGCCAAGTATTCTTGTCTGTCATTATGGACAGTTTGATACTCATCACCGAAATGGAAGGAAACGACCAGATAATCAACTTGTTTTGAAGCGTTGGATATTATTTCATCAAAACGTGGATTGTTTGTTAACAGTAAACCTGCTAAGTTTTCTTTGGCTCCCATCCAGTTTGGTCCAACATCTGAAAATCCTAAATAGCCAATTTTCATCCCATATTTTTCAATAATTGTTGGTTGTTCAGCTTCTTGTGAATTTATTCCTCCACCAGTGTAAAGAATTTCGTTTTCTTTGAGAAGATCAAGGGTATCACCATAAGCTACACGCCCCCAATCACCAACATGGTTATTTGCTACTGACACAATAGAGAACCCTGCACCTTTTAGAGCTGGTATGACGGATGGGTCCATTCTAAATGAATAAAGATTATGTTTATCTTCACCCTCGTCGGATGCCGGACCTTCTAAGTTTCCGAAAACAATATCAGCTTTTTTAAATATACCTAAATTATTAAATAGTGCAGAATAATATCCATCAAAATTTTTCATAACTGAATTTTTTACCCCACGGTCAAGCATAATATCTCCTGTGAACATAAGAGTTGCAAAATTCTGTACTTCGTCCGGAACTCCTTCTTTTTGTTTAACCCAGTCAGCATCGGCATCAATCTCTTTTCCGTAATAAACATTTTTATTTATATATTTTAAAATACTTTCTACGTCTTTATATCTATCTGTACTACGGAGTAGAACGATCGCAATATTGCGTGATTCATCTTTGGAAACAGATAGATTAAAAGTAGAAATGACAGTTTGTTTTGCTTCACCAATAAATCCACTTTTTCCACCCATGTATCCATCTTTATGTAAAAATTGATTTATGCTAAACCAAACATGTTTTGAATTTTTGAAACTAGGATTGGTACTTATTTTAAATAAAATGGGTTCTTTGTCTTTTATATACTTTGCAAGTTTAAATAAATCTAAAGTTGTTGATTTATTGTTTTCAGAAAGTCCGCTAGGATCTTCAAATGAAGTAGAGGTCATTCCCAGGGTTATTGCTTTCTCGTTCATTTTTTGAAGAAAAGTTTCACGTCCAGAACCACGAGCAATAGCTTCAGCAGCATCATTGCTTGATTCTAGAAGTAGGGGATACAAAAGATCACCCATTTTTATTTTTTCACCCAAATAGAAATTACCATTTTTACCGTAGGTTGCTAAAGTTTGGGCTGATATTTGTGTAATACTGTCTTGGTCTAAATTCTCAAGAGATATTGTTGCCGTCATTAATTTTGAAACTGAAGCAATTGGGAATTTTTGGTTTTTATTTTTTTCTAAAATTATCTCACCATTATCTAAATCACCAATAAAGAATGCTTCAGCTGTTACCTTGGGTAATTCTGTAGGATCCTTAATAAAATAAAAAGTTCCAGGAATCGTATCTTTTAGAACTTGGTTTTCGTTTAAATTGTTTTTGTCTTCTTGTTTAATTTTTTCATACCCAGCAGTTTTTAACGCCACGGAAGCCAGAAAAATACCGATAGTTATCGCAACTATTATCCAGAAAATATGTTTGATTTTAAAACTAGGGTTTTGGTTCATCTAGTTCATAATCTATTGTTTTTCTTTCTAAGTCAACTTGTTTTACTTTGATTTTTATGCGATCACCCAGGCGATATACTTTTTTCTTTTTCTGTCCGACAAGTTCGAGTTTCTTTTCATTAAAAACATAAAAATCACCACTCATATCTCGTACACGTATTAGCCCTTCACATTTTGTTTCTATTTCTTCGATATAGATGCCCCATTCACTGACTCCACTGATGACTCCTTCGAAACTTTGTCCAATACGTAAGGACATATATTCTACTTGTTTGTACTTTATGGACGCGCGTTCTGCGTCGGATGCGCGCTTTTCTTGTTCGGAAGCTTTTCTTGCGATCTCAGCATATTCTTTTAATTTTTCCGCGTGGATTTTATTTCCAGTAAGGAAGTCAGCTAATAGTCTGTGTACTACGACGTCTGGGTATCTTCTGATAGGGGAGGTAAAGTGAGTGTAGTATTCAAAAGCTAAACCGTAGTGACCGATATTTTTGGTTGAGTAAACTGCCTTTGCCATCGATCGAATGACAGCACGGTTTACAGTGTCTCTTTCTCCTTTGCCTATTAAATCTTTCAATAGTTTGTTTATTTGATCAGAAGGGATAACACCATCAACTAAATTAACTTTATAACCCAAGCCTTTTAGGAAGTAAGCCAGGTCTTCTGTCTTTTCTTTACTGGGAACATCGTGCACTCGATAAACAAAGACATCTTTGATTCCTTCTTTTTTAGCACTCTTTGAAATAATCTCTGCGACTTTCTTGTTTGCCAAAAGCATGAATTCCTCGATCAATTTATTTGAATCTCCACGCTCTTTTTTAATTACTTTTATTGGTATCGAATTTTCATCTAGTACGAATTTTACTTCTGCTTGTTCGAGAGAGATTGCACCTTTTGCAAATCTTTCTTTGGTGAATTTTTTTGCTAGTTCATTTAGAATAAAAAGTTCGGTATGAAGTGGGGCAGTGGTATCCTTGATTGATACTTCAGCTTCTTCATATGTAAATCTTTTTTGTGAATGAATTACTGTGCGGCCGAACCACTGGTCTTTTACCTGAGCATCTTTATCAATTATAAAAACAGCACTCATAGTGAGACGGTCTTTGTTTGGTACTAGAGAACAGAGGTCATTGGAAAGAGACTCTGGAAGCATGGGTATTGTACGGTCGACAAGGTAAACTGATGTGCCTCGTTCTCGAGCTTGTTCATCAAGCTCACTTCCAGGTTTCACATAATGAGAAACGTCTGCGATGTGGATACCGATTTCATATTCATCCGGGGCTGTTACTTTGAAAGACAAAGCATCATCAAAATCCTTCGCATCGTATGGGTCAATAGTAAAAGTCAAAATGTTTCGGAAGTCTCGACGACCTGCATAATCCTTTTCAGAAATACCATTGGATTTTATTTGCTCAGCTTCTTTTTCTGATTTATCTGTTAGATTAAAATCAAATCCTTTTTCTATGGCAATTGCGCGCATTTCTGTGTTGTTGTTACCAGGAGTACCTAAAATTTCCATCACTTCTCCTTGAGGAGCTTTTTGAGGGTCTACCCAAGAAACTATTTTTACATATACCTTTTGTCCTACTTTGGCATCACCATGCACTTTTTGGGGAATCAAAATATCTGTGTACATCTTAGTATCATCTGGTTTCAAGAAAAAAACGCCGTTCTCTTCTTCGAGGACTCCAGCGAAACCCATTTTTAGTCTAGAGATTATTTTTGTTACTTCAGCTGTTTGGCGTCCAGATCCTTTTGGATGCAGTAAAATCTCTACCATGTCGCCATGCATAGCTGTATTTAAATCCTTGAAATAAATTTCCGGGTCTTCTTTGAGACCTTCGACTTTGACATATCCGGTACCTTTGGAATTAACAGAAATGATTCCTTCTTGTTTGTTAGCTATTTCTTTGGTTTTTATTATTCCATTTATCTTATTGTATTTTTTAGGTTGTTTTTTCATATAATTTGGTGTTTTCCCGTTTATTGGGGGTTTATTCCTTTAATATAGCACATTATTTGCTTTTTTTATAAATCATGATAGACTATTGCTATGTTAAAAATAAGATTACAGCGAATAGGCAGAAAGAACGACCCCGCTTTTCGGGCAGTTTTGACTGACTCTAAGAACAGTACCAAGAGTGGAAGATTCTTGGAAATTGTCGGTACTTATAATCCTAAGGCCGGAGAGACCAATTTTAAGTCTGATAGAATAAAATATTGGATTTCTAAAGGCGCACAGCTTTCTGATACAATGCACAATTTTTTGGTGCACCAGAAAGTTATTGAAGGTAAGAAAGTAAACGTATTGCCTAAGAAAACTCCTACTCTGAAAAAGAAAGAGTTGAAGGGAAAGAAATAATAATATATACTTACTCCTAGCAGTTTCTTTTAGTCGGGACACTGCAATTTATTAAAAATATTTGATATCTGAATATATGCAAGACGCTGACAAAACATTTTTAGAATACGTAGTAAAAGCTTTGGTTGATAATCCTAACGATGTAAAACTTGATCGTACTGTGGATGAAATGGGCGTGCTTATCAGTCTTACTGTAAATCCTGCTGACATGGGCAAGATTATCGGAAGAATGGGTAACACTGCAAAAGCTATTCGCACTCTTCTAAGAGTTATCGGAATGAAAAACAATGCTCGTGTGAACCTAAAGATCAACGAACCAGAAGGAAGTACTAGACCAGCTCCATCCGCAAGTCCAACACTTAAAACTGTTGACCAAGCAATGGAAGACTTGAAAGGAATATAAATATTTAAATTAAAATAAAGCCCCCGACCTTAGGTCGGGGGCTTTATTGTTTATTGACATTTTGACATATTAATGATAATGTATTGTTAGTTGATATGTTCTTTAATGTCTGGTTTTTATTTGTTTGGTGAATTTTCTAAGCTTCTTTATGGTGGCTGAGATAATTCACTAAAAACTCACCTAAAATAAAACCCATGAAAAATATAATATTTTTTATTGCTTTCTTTTTATTATTTTTTATTTCTTGTTCTCCTAAAAAGGAAAATAATCAAGAATATGGTTTTCGTCGACCGTATATTATCATTAGATATGATTCTAATGGAATTATTACTGATATTTGGAAATTAGAAGATACTCGTAATATTCAAAAGACTCAGCTTAATAATCGTATTAATTTTGTAGATTATAAAAATAATACAATTTCCTTAAGCGGAAAAAGTATAAAGATAATAGAGATAAAAAATAAAAAAGAAAAAAATTACCTATTTAAATTATATGTTGAGTGTCATGAAAATTAAAACAGGTTTTTTATTCAATTATTACCTCCATAAGACTTGGAGGTAATTTTTTTGTCTCTAAAATATTGAAAAAGTCTTTTTCAGTTGTAGTTGAGTTATGTTATTATAATCTTATGCGTTTTCATATAATTACAATTTTCCCTGATATTTTTGATTCATATTTAAATGAGTCTATTATTGGGCGGGCTATTAAGAATAAGCTTATTAGCGTTAGTTTTTACAATCCTCGTGATTTTGTGAAGTCTCAGAATGTGAATGATTATCGTCCAGTGGATGGACGACCTTATGGTGGTGGACCTGGGATGGTTATGCAGGCTGAACCGATATTGAAAGCTATTGAAAAAGCTAAATCAAAAATTAAGAGCAAGAATGCTAAGGTTAAAATAATAAATTTTTGTCCGTCAGGAAAAAAGTTTGATACTAGTTACGCAAAAAATTCAGTCAAAAAATATACAGATATTATTTTAATCTCCGGACGTTATGAAGGAATAGATGCTCGAGTGAAGAAAATTTTTAAAGCTGAAGATATTTCTATAGGGGATTATGTTTTGACTGGTGGGGAACTGCCTGCAATGATTTTAATTGATTGTATTTCTCGTCAGACACCGGGCGTCTTGGGTAAGATCGAATCACTAGAAGAAAACCGTGTTTCATCAAGTGAATTTTACACTCGTCCAGAAGTTTTGAAATTTAAAGGAAAAAATTATAAAGTTCCTAAAGTTTTACTTTCTGGAGATCATAAAAAAATAGAAGAGTGGAAACAGAGAAATAAATAAAAGTAATAACATGGTGACTGTAACTAAAAAAATTGATACAGAATGGTTTGAGTTAGTTCTCTCTGGAAAGAAGAAATTTGAACTTCGTCTTGCTGATTTTGATATAAAAGAAGGGGATATTTTAAGACTTGAAGAATATACAGAAGAAAAGAAACCAACAGGAAGATTTATCGAAAAAGTTGTAACTTATGTTCGCAAACCTGATTTGTCTGAATGGATAAAACAACAGCCAGAATTATTAGAAAAATCTTTTTTTGTTATTCAGTTTGATTAATTGTGTATAAATGTCGAAGGTCGGACCTTTAATATTTTACGTGATACAATATATTTTATGTCATACAAAATTGTTGTTTATGTGCCCCTAGAAAACGCTGATACTGTTCGAGATGCAATAGCTAATGCTGGGGGAGGAAAATTAGGCAAATACACACATTGTACTTTTTCTGTTAGAGGAACAGGTCGTTTTAAGCCTGAAGATGGTGCCAATCCACATATTGGAAAAGTTGGTGAATTAGAATTAGTTGATGAAGAAAGAATTGAAGTAACTTGCCAAAATAATGTTATGAGTAATGTTGTTGCAGCTATCAAGAAAGTACATCCATACGAAGAAGTTGCAATGGATATTTATGAGTTAACTGATTTGTAATTTAATTTCATTTAAAAACATGTAGGTCCCACTATAAGAAATAAATAATATGAGAAACACAAAAGAAGCATTAATATGGATCACTGATATTCTAAAGAAATTGGAAGTACCTTTTGAAATTGACGGGGGTATGGCAGCTAATCTTTATGGGGCTGAAAGAGAACTTGCTGATATAGATATCAATGTGCCATTAGAGCATTTTCATAAAATTACTCCTTTAGTAAAAGAATATATCATTTACGGACCTTTAAAATACAAAGATGATAATTGGGATGACCTTATGATGACATTAAAATACCTTGAGCAAGATATTGATATTTGTGCTTTGGGTGATATGAAATATTTTGATTCAAAAAATATGAAATGGGTAGATATGCCGTCGGATCTTTCTACTGTTAAAATGATGAAATATGAGGATATTGAAGTTCCTGTGATTGATAGACAAACTTTAATTGATTACAAAAAAGTGTTAGATAGGGAAGTTGATAGAATAGATGTTGAATTTATGTTAAAAAATAAATAATCCCAATACATAGGAAACTCCTGTGTATTCTATGTATTGGAATAACTGTGAATAAATGTCGAAGGTCGGACCTTCGATAGAAGGCTTATGTTATAATAAAAGTGTGAAAACAAAAATAATTTCAAAAAGTAAATACAAAATTACATACGGAGGATGGTATCAGCGAACAACACTCCATCTTAGTGAAATATATATGTTGTTTATGCATGGCACCTCCAATTTGAATTTATCAAAAGAAGAACTCAAAAAGTTTCAAGAAGGGCTTCAGCTTGCCAGTATTTCCCGCGAATCCGGTTATTTTGAATATATCAAAGCAGTAACAACATCAGGCATAGAAGTCCGATATTATGAAGACGGTCTTTATACTTTAGATATTTATTCTGATGATATTTCGACTGCACAAGATATGCTTGAAAAATATTTTCAAGAAAAACTTAGTCCGGCGATCTCTTTTATTTTTTCTCTTGGCGCACCGACTCCAAAAATATTAGCAAATATAAAGACAGACCACCCAGTCGCAGTGAGTATTTTAAACGATAAAAATGATAATTTTATTTTAGATGAATCTTTGTTCGGTGAAGTTTATACTAAAATTTCAAGTGGAGGTATTACAGTATATAAAACTCCGAAGTATATTTTTATTTCTGCCCCAAGAGAAGCAGGGAAATACATGAATGATGTTATTGAGATGCAAATTTTCTTCCGAGAATTCAAGGACCAGCTTGAAAAATATTTGCATATTCACAGGACTATTTGGGAAGAGATTTCTAATATCAAGGAAGCAAAGATAATTAAAGGCAAGGATGTTGAAGAAATAAGAGGTAGACTCGATGGTTATCAAAAAACAATCAGTCTCATCAGTAATCGAATTAATCAGATGAATTCTTATATCAATACTCGTTCTTCTATTGCAAAAAATCTTGAAATTGAAAAGGAACTGGTGGCTCTTTTTGAATATAAATTTGAAACACTAACTGATACATTGTCTTATATCAAAGAAATATGGAAAATGACCGGTGATTATCTCGCGTCAGCTATCGGTAATCTTGTGGAAATAAAAAATCAAAGTACGAGTAATAATTTAAAATCTCTTCAGACTATTACAAGTATTGGAGTGATTTCGGGAGTAATAGGCTATTTATCGGCAAGCAAACTACCAAGCATTAGTAAAGAAGGGGCCGTATATTTTATTATTCTTTTTTGTTTGACTTGGCTTATGAATTTTATAATCTCAAAGAGATATAAGAATAAGAAATATAGTTTAAAATTTGGTGACCGCGCATCCAACATATAATATAAATTTAATTTTTATGGAAACTCCAACAAAAAAGAATTTTTTAAATGTTCATCCGGATGTATTGAAACTAGGCATTGTTAGTTTTTTTACTGATGTTAGTTCGGAAGCTATTTTTTCTGTCTTTTCAATATTTTTCACAATAGTTTTGGGTGCCTCTTCTGCGTTGCTCGGCTTAGTAGAAGGCTTCTCAGATTTTTTTGCGTCGTCATTAGATTATTTTTCTGGTTGGCTATCAGATAGATCAGGAAAAAGAAAACCTTTAACTATTTTTGGTTATGGCTTTTCAACTTTAGCAAAAATATTATTACTCTTTGTTACTTCTGTTTCCGCTTTGGCTTCATTCAGAATTATTGAACGTCTGGGAAAAAGTTTTCGTGGTCCACCCAGAGATGCTTGGCTTTCTTCTGTCGCAGATGAGTCCAATAGAGGTTATGCTTTTGGTATACATAAAGCCTTAGATAAAGCTGGAGCTGTTTTAGGACCAATCCTTGCATATGTTTTATTGAGCTGGCTTGGTACAAATGTACACACTTTCCGTATCATTTTCATTGGGGCAGCAGTTTCAGCGGTCATAGCGGTTATTATTCTTTCCTTTATGAAGGATCGTCCAGGTGCTCCACATGAAAGAGAAAATATTTTTAAGGCTTGGGGAACATTGAGTCCTGAATTTAAGCTCTATCTTATTCCAGCTGGTATTTTTTCTTTAGCGTATTTTAGTTTTGGTTTTATTCTCCTTCGTGCTTATACTTTGGGTTTTGAGATAAAGGATGTTGTTTTACTTTATGCTCTTTTTAATATTACTTTTGTTATAGTTTCAGCACCGATTGGTAAACTTGGAGATATTATAGGAAGAAAATATATAATTATTTTAGGTTACATAATATATGCGTTAATGTCTCTAGGCTTTGTTTTTGCTACCCATAAATGGGAGGTGATTGTCTTATTTATAATGTTTGGTGTTTTTTATAGTATTGATGAAGCTCAAAACAAAGCGTTTGTTACTGATTTGGAAAAAGACCGACGAGCGACTGCTATTGGTATGCTTAATTTTGTAAATGGTTTAATTTATCTTCCAGCATCATTGATAGCTGGAGCATTATGGTTACTTCACCCTACATACGCTTTTGGTCTTGCAGTTTTTATAACATTGGTTGCGTTAGGTGTTTTCATTTTTATATTGCCTAGGATTATTAAAAAAAATGAAAATATTTAATAGAATAAAAGAACAGCACCTTTTGGCTAGGAGACATTTAGATAAAAAACTAATTTTCAGGTTAGTTATCTTTATCTGTATTTTTTTGATAATGATTGTTCTTATTTCTTACAATATTTTTGAAAATGAAATTGGTTTCTTTTTGGCTATAATAGGATTTATTTTGGGTGTTGGTATCGGTCTTGCTTCAGGCAGAGTGTTCTCTGTTCGGTGGCACCAAGAAGATTTAAAAGTAGTTTCTCGTATGGATAAAATAGGAATAATGTTTTTAATACCGTATCTCATTTTTACTTTCTACCGAGAAAGAATTCTAACTTTTTGGTTTCATGGCCCATTACTTTCCGCTTTTACTTTTAGTCTTATTGCTGGAATAATGTTGGGGAGAATTATGTATCTTTTTTTTCATATAAAAAAGACTTTAGCAGTAGAGGGAATTTCTTTTTCTGAAAAAAATTTGTAGTATACTAAATAAGTGAAGAAATTTCTGTTATCATTTTTTGTTATAGGTAGTTTTGCACTATACGTCGCCTATTATGGTAGTAGTGGTTCTTTGAGTTATATTTCTAGCCCTGTTACTGAAGTAAAAAATAACACTATAACTGATACTCAAAACACAACTGCTAGTCAACCCACTCAGATTTTCAAGGTTCCCAGAAATATTTTTGGTGAAGATGATGATAACGAAGAAGATGATGATGATGGTCGTTCTGTACCAGGAACTACTCCAACTCCAATCTTGAGTTCTGTTCCTGTGACCACAACAAAGCCAACGATCAATATGGGTTCTCAAATGATGCCTGTACATATGGGTTTATATAAAGATGGAACATACGTAGGAAGTAACGAATATGCATACAGTGATTATATAAAAGTAACCGCTGTAATTTCTGGTGGTAAGATTACTGATATACAATTTCCTACCAATTCTATTGGTCCAAACCGAACACAACAAATTTACAGTTATTCAATGCCTATCTTAAAATCAGAAGCAATCTCTGCCCAATCCGCAAGTATCAATGGAGTTTCTGGTGCAACCTATACTAGTGCTGCGTTCAAACAATCATTAGCCTACGCATTAACACAAGCAAAATAATAATATGAAAGAAACAAGAATTATTATGGGCATGCCTGTAATAATAGAAATCCCTGATGATTCTGTAGTTAAAGAAATATTTAATCTTATTTTTGATTATTTTTCTTATATTGATGAAAAATTTTCTCTTTATAAAGAAACAAGTGAAATAACAAAAATAAATAAAGGAGAAATTAAAGAAGATGAGTACAGTGAAGATATGAAGGAGGTTTTAAAGTTGTCTGAAGAAACAAAAAAAGAAACAGGTGGTTTTTTTGATATTATGAATAATGGATTATGTGATCCGTCTGGAATAGTAAAGGGTTGGGCTATTCATAATGCATCAGAAATTCTTCGCAGAAACAAAATTAAAAATTTTTATGTTGAAGCTGGAGGTGATATTGAGGTAGAAGGTAAAAATAATGATGGTAAACTTTGGGCTATAGGCATCGCTAATCCTTTTGATTTAAAACAAGTAGTAAAAGTTGTATACTTAGAAAATAAGGGGATTGCAACAAGTGGTACATATATACGCGGACAGCATATATATAACCCGAAAAAGTTTGCGGAAGTCGTTGCGGAAGTCGGACTTCCGCAGGACATAGTGAGTTTGACTGTTATTGGTCCGAATGCTTATGAAGCTGATCGTTTTGCTACAGCTGCCTTTGCGATGGGGAGAGAAGGAATTATTTTTATTGAGAATCTTCCCGGTTTTGAAGGATATATGATTGACAAAGACGGAATAGCGATAATGACAAACGGTTTTGAAAAATATTTGATACAAAAAAATGCTTAAATTTATAGATAATCTTTTAAATAGAATAACAATGTATCGTTTAGTTCTTTATTCGTTACTTTTTATATTTGCGGGAGCATTGGTGTTTTCTATCTTTGGAGTTTTACCTTTTAGTCCGGTCATGTTTCTGTTCGGTTCTCTTTTTATAATTTTTATTTGTTTAATTACAAATATTATATTTGCTTCAGTTTTTGATGTTCCGACAAATGTTGAGTCTGTATATATTACTGCTCTGATTTTAATCTTAGTTATTACTCCACCTCAAAATTTTCTTGATATAACTTATTGGGGTTTTTTGTTTTGGGCTTCTGTTTGGAGTATGGCTTCTAAATATATTTTTGCAATTGGTAAAAAACATATTTTTAATCCCGTCGCTTTTGCCATTGTTTTGACTACGATCACCATTGGTCAATCAGCAAGCTGGTGGGTTGGTACATTAGTAATGACTCCTTTTGTTATTACCGGAGGTCTTCTTATTGCTAGAAAAGTAAGAAGGTTTGATATGGTATTTAGTTTTTTTGTTGTTGCATTGGCTATTACCATAGGAGTCCAAGCATTTGATTTTAATAGTGGATTAAATATTGCATACAGGTTTATTTTAAACTCACCATTCTTATTCTTTGGTTTTATTATGCTGACCGAACCTCTGACTACTCCACCGACAAGATTTTTAAGGATGTGTTACGGTGCAATCTGTGGATTTTTGTTTCCTCCATTTATGCATATTGGAACGATATTTTCTACACCAGAAATATCACTCCTAATTGGAAATATATTTTCTTATGTCGTTAGTCCAAAGCAAAAACTTATTTTGGTTTTAAAGGAAAAAATAAAAATAGCACAGAATACTTATGAATTTGTTTTCTCTACTGATTATCCTTTTTATTTTAAACCCGGACAATATTTAGAATGGACTTTGGGTCATAAGTGGCCAGACTCAAGAGGGAATCGTAGATATTTTACTATTGCTTCTTCTCCTACTGAAAAAGAGATAAGACTGGGAGTAAAATTTTATCCAGAAGGTAGTAGTTTTAAGAACAAACTTCTTAATATGAAAGAAGGCAAGGATACAATTATTGCTGCTCAATTAGCAGGAGAATTTATCTTGCCAAAAGATCCAAGTAAAAAACTTGTATTTATGGCAGGAGGAATTGGTGTTACACCGTTTCGAAGTATGATTAAGTATCTTATAGATATGAAACAGGAGAGAGATATTGTTATGTTCTATTCAAATAGAACTTCATCTGATATTGCTTATAAAGATATTCTTGATCAGGCGTTTGCAGAAATCGGAGTAAAAACTATTTATGCTATAACTGACCCAGTACTACCGGGTGAAGTTTGGAATGGCAAGGTTGGTTTCGTTGATGCAAAGATGGTAATGCAAGAAGTTCCTGATTATTTAGATAGATATTTTTACCTTTCTGGTACGCATGGTATGGTAGAATCTTTTGAAAAGATGCTTTTGGGTATGGGTGTAAAATCAAGCCATATAAATAAAGATTTCTTTCCAGGATTCGCTTAAGATATAAAATGGAAAATAAAGATACAGAATTAATAGATTCATACCTCTCTGGTGATGACAATGCTCTAAAAGAACTTATCGGTAAATATACTCCCCAAATTTATAACTTTGTCAGGCGTTTTGTTGGAGTAAATGAAGCTGATGATATTACTCAAGAAGTTTTTATAAAAGTTTGGAAAAACTTAAAAAAATTTAATGTGGATAAATCAAGTTTCAAAACTTGGATATTTACTATAGCTAGAAATACAGTCATTGATTTCATGCGCAAAAGGAAAATTGTTTTATTTTCAAGTTTAGACAATGAAGAAAATTTTTCAGAATCTATAGAGGATGAAGCAATCTTACCAGACGAAGTAATACAAAAATTACAAGATGTGGATTTATTGAATTCATTATTAGAAAAATTACCAGAACAATATAGAACAGTTTTAGTTTTACATTATCAAGAAGATATGACTTTTGATGAAATATCACAAGTCCTCAATAAACCATCAAATACAGTAAAAAGCCACCATCTTCGGGCAATTTCACAATTAAGAAGGATGATTGCACCCAAATAGACTTAGCTTACGTATATAAAGGTATGGATAGTAATATTACAAAAGCCTTTAAAAGAGCCTCATATTTACCTGAAAATAACCTTTCGAAGTCTATTTTTCTTACTCTTTCTCTTAGGGAAAAAAGGAACAATCAAATAAAACTTTGGATTTATTCAATAACTGGAATTTTTTCTATTTCTGGTTTTTCCTTAATGATTAAACAGTTAGTCTCTGATTTTTCTAACTCTGGTTTTTATGATTATTTAGCTTTGTTATTTTCAAATAGCAAAGCCTTGTTTTATTGGAAAGAAATCGTTTTATCTTTAACTGAATCTTTGCCAGTAACTAATATAGCTATAACTCTAGTTTTGGTTTTTATTTTTATATTGTCCTTACGTTTTATGTCACACAATATTCGTATACGTAATAAATTATTAATAGCATAGTTTTATTTTTATGAAAGAAATTAAAGAAAAAATTAAAAAAGTTTTTGAGTCAAAAATGGTCCTTAAGATTTTATTAATTTTAGGTATTTTAGTTGTTGCTGCATTTATTTTTCAGGCAGGTTTTTTTGTTGGTTTTCGCAAAGCTTCATTTGGTCGTGATTGGGGTGAAAATTACGGACGTAATTTTGGGATGATGAATGGACGTGGTGGTTTTGGTGGAATGATGGGGAATTTCCCTAATGCTCATGGTGCTATTGGTAAAATTATAAAAATTGAATTACCAATTCTTATTGTCCAAGATAAAGATAATATTGAAAAGATTGTAATTGTAACTAATGATACAAAAATTATAAATATAAGAAATGAAGACAATATACAAGATCTAAAAATAGATGAAAATATTGTTGTTATCGGGACTCCAAATTCACAAGGACAGATTGAGGCTAAATTAATAAGAATTATGCCTTTTCCAGCAATAGTTCCTCTTAACAATATAAATATACCAATCCAAGTTAACAGTCAAATTAAACAATAATTATGGAAACAACAAAACCAAGTACATTCGTTAAAAAAAATAAGAATTATATTATGAATCATAAAATAATGAGCTTCATTGTTATTTTGGTAGTTGTTTGGATTGGATATTGGGGATATGGGAAATATAATAGTACTACAGGTGACAATCGCTATGTTTCTTCTGCTGTTACTAAGGGAACTATTATTACTTCTATTACCGGAAGTGGACAAATTTCCGCTTCAAACCAAATTGATTTGAAACCAAGAGCATCCGGTAATACGAATGTTTCTGGAAATATTACAAACATTGCTGTGAGTATTAATGATAAGGTTAAACAAGGTCAGCTTCTTTTTTCTTTAGACGATCGGGATGCTCAAAAGGCAGTTCGAAATGCTGAAACTAGTTTAGAAACTGCTAAACTTGAATTAGAAAAATTTCAACAGGCTCCTAATACAGTAGATGTGTTAACAATCAAGAAAGCTATAACTGATGCAGAAAATTTAAAGCTTGACGCAGAAAAAGCAGTTAAAGATAAATACAGAGATTTGCTTAATACTTCTATCGTTGCATTATCAATGAATCCATCTGACACTCAAGCTTCACCTATAATTAGTGGAACATACATCAAAGGTCAGGAAGTAACTATTTTTATTAATATTTATCAAACAGGGAATGGGGCATATTATAATGCAAATAGTACACCAAGTGGAATCGTAAATGGATCAGGCGATGCGACTTCTTTGTTCCCTCAACCTATTGGTGATTCAGGACTTTATATTAAATTTGCATCCAATTCTTCTAGCCAACTTGGTTGGACAATTACTCTTCCCAATAAATCTGTAGCTGCTTATAATACAAATTTGATTGCCTATCAAGATGCAGTCGATAATCAAAAAAAGGTAAATGATACTGCAGATCTTACTATCGCCCAAAATAATAAAAAACTTGATGATCTTTATAATCCAAATGCTCTTGATTTACGTTCTAAGCAGTTGGTTGTTGAACAAGCACAAAATACTCTTGATGACGCCAAACAATCATTGAAGGATTATTCTGTGACCGCACCATTTTCAGGAGTTATTTCATCTTTACCTGTACAGCAAGGGGAGTTAGTTACTTCTAGTACTGTTTTAGCTACATTGATTACTGAAAAGAAATTTGCTGAAATTTCTCTTAACGAGGTAGATATGGTTGGAATAAAATTAAGAGAAAAAACTACTCTAACTTTTGATGCAATCCCAGACTTTTCAATTGTTGGAGAGGTGGCAGAAATCGACACAATTGGTACAGTATCACAAGGAGTAGTTACATATAATGTCAAAATTAGTTTTGATACAAAGGATGCAAGAATTAAACCCGGAATGAGTGTTTCAGCTTCTATCGTTACAAATATTAAACAAGATGTTTTAGTTGTACCAAATAGTGCTGTAAAAACTCAAGGAAGTTCAAAATATGTTGAAATGTTTGATATACCATTAGTTCCACCAATAGACGGATTACCTGGTTCTATTTCATTAATTCCTCCCAATAAAATTACAGTAGTAGTCGGAGTTTCAAATGATTCAGAAACTGAAATAATTTCAGGACTAAAAGAAGGAGATGAAGTTGTGACAAGAACCATTTTACCGACAGCTGTAAAAACAACAACTGCCCCTAGTATATTAAGTGGTGCCGGAAGTGGAAATAGAGGTGGAACTGTAAGAATTCCAGGACAATAAAAATTACTTGTCCCGTTAAAATTCAGGGGATTTAGAATTAACAAAATATTTACTAATTAAAAATTTTTAATGGGATGATTGAGATAAAAGATATTACAAAAACATACAAGTCAGGGGATATGGAATTTCAGGCCTTGAAAGGTGTAAGTTTTACCATTCAGGACGGTGAATTTGTTGCAATTATGGGACCTTCTGGGTCTGGTAAATCAACATTGATGCATATTTTAGGGGCTCTCGATAATCCAACCAGCGGAAGTTATTTTTTGGATGGTCAGGATGTTTCAACTCTTACTGATGATGAACTCGCAGATATTCGTAAAGATAAAATTGGTTTCGTTTTTCAATCTTTTAATTTATTGCCTCGTACAACAGTACTTCGAAATGTAATGCTACCTCTTATTTATGAGGGTGTAGAAGTTGAAGAAAGAGAAAAGCGTGCCAAGGAAGCACTTTTTTCTGCAGGTCTTAATGAGTCACATTTTTACCATTTATCCAATCAACTTTCTGGTGGTCAAATTCAACGTGTTGCTATTGCGCGAGCTCTGGTAAATAATCCGTCCTTAATTTTAGCAGATGAGCCGACGGGAAATCTTGATTCTAAAACTGGAGAAATAGTTTTAGGAACTTTTCAAAGATTAAACAAAGAATACGGTAGAACAATTATATTAATAACTCACGAGCAATATATTGCTGAACATGCTGATAGAATTTTATTTATTCATGATGGTGTGCTCACCGAAAATGAGAATGGTCATTCCAAAAGAGTTATAAAAGAAGTTACTACGTTTTAATTGTCATTAGAATAATAATTTTTTAAATAATATGAACTTATCAGACATAATACATGAAACATCTAGCGCTTTATTTGCGAACAAAATCCGTACAGGACTTACAATGCTCGGAATTGTAATTGGTATTGCTTCGGTTATTGCAATGACTGCAATTGGTCAAGGTGCGCAGAATTCAATATCAGCAAGTATTGAATCAATTGGTGCAAATTTGGTGATGGTTATGCCCGGAGCAGCACGTACTTTTGGTGGACCAAGTGCTGGACGTGGAGGAGCTCAGTCGTTAACAGTAGGGGATGCTGACGCTATTGTGTCAGGAGTTTCTGGTGTGATGGGTGTAGCTCGTCAGGTGACTTCTCGTAAACAAGTTGTTGGTGTTGGTTCTAATACTAATACAAATATTATAGGCACAGAGCCGTCATATTCTACGATTAGAAATGTCTCTATTGATGAAGGTGTATTTTTGTCAGAACAAAATATTTCAAGTGGTTCAAAAGTTGCTGTATTAGGTCCAACCACTCGAGATGACCTTTTTGGTGTAGGAACTACAGATGTAGTGGGTAAAAAAATTCGTATTTCTGGTAGTGAATATTTGGTTATTGGTATAACTAAATTAAAAGGAGGCTCCGGTTTTAGTAATAGTGACGATGTAATATACATTCCGTATACTACGGCTCAAAGATACCTTACTGGAAATGACTATTTAAGTGAAATAGATGTTTCAGCTACTAGTTCTGGTGTATCAGCTCAGGTACAATCTGATGTTACTTCTTTATTAATGAACCGTCATAATATTTCTGATCCAACTAAGGCTGATTTTAATACTATGAATCAGGCCGATATTATTGCGACTGCTTCTTCGGTAACTGGGACATTTACTATGTTTCTTGCTGCAGTTGCCGGTATTTCTCTTTTAGTTGGTGGAATCGGAATTATGAATATGATGTTAACAACAGTGACGGAACGCACAAGAGAAATTGGTTTACGTAAAGCAATCGGTGCAAAAAGAAAGGACATCAATACTCAGTTTTTATTGGAAGCAGTTATGCTTACTTTTATAAGTGGAGTGATAGGCGTGATTTTGGGGTGGATAATATCTATGGCTGTAACATACTCCGGAATTGTTCAAACTCAGGTATCCCTTTCGACTGTTCTTTTAGCTTTCGGTGTTTCGGCCGCAATTGGAATTGTCTTTGGATATTATCCTGCGCGTCGAGCAGCAAGTTTAAATCCGATTGATGCATTGAGGTATGAATAAAATTTCCGTCTCGTCGACGGATTCGCCGTGGAGGCTAAATTATAAGATTAGTATTTAAAAATTAAAAAAATATGAATAAAATAGAAAATAAAAAAAATGTAATGATCGTAGTAGGAATTATAGTTTTAGTCGGAGTATTTTATGTAGGAATGTCTTACGGTAAAAGTAAAATACCTTCTAGAGGTCAGGGAGGACAAGGTGCTCAAATTTTTGGCCAGAATGGTAGAAGTGCTGCTGGTGGTGTAAGGGGTGGAGGTTCTTTTGGTAGTATGACTGCTGGTGAAATCCTTTCCAAGGACGCACAAAGTATGACCGTAAAACTCAGAGATGGTAGCTCTAAGATAGTTTTTTATACAGATAAAATATCTGTTGAAAAAAATGTTAGTGGAACTTCTTCTGATTTAGTTGTTGGTAAACAAATAAGTGTAACTGGTACAACAAACTCAGATGGTAGTATAACTGCTCAATCTGTTCAAATCAGACCAGCAATGTCTGTTATTACTGCTCCTGCTGTAACACAGTAATTATTGAAAATACGAAAGAAATGTAGTAACATACGTGGGTACTTTTTAGTATCCACAATTTTTTATGCCGTTGTAGCTCAGTTGGTAGAGCACGATATTGGTAATATCGAGGTCATCGGTTCAATCCCGATCAACGGCTCATTTTTAAGTAAAACATAAATGAATAAATATCTTCAAGTTCCAGATTCAATAATAGACTTGCATGGATACACGACAGCTGAAGCACGGGATATTTTGGACGATGTTTTAGGAGGGGATGACAAACATATACGTATTATTACTGGAAAGGGTAAACATAGTGAAAATGGCCCAGTTCTTAGAGATTTCGTAAAAAATTATTTAGATTCTAGAAGGGTTAGATTTAACCAATCAAAAATTCAAGATGGTGGTGAAGGTTCTCTTGAGGTTTTTTTGAATTAAAAAAATATTGTTTTATTATTTGACTATTAAATTTTATAGTATGCTATAATTAATGCATTCAAAGATGATACATGTCGTTCTTTTTTGTTTTTAATTATTAATAAATCGTCATCTTTTAAAAATATGAAAATATTAAACAAGGTTTCTATTGCGTCCGTCTTGGTTTTTGCTTTCGTTTTAGGTTTTACTGGATCATCTACTGCAAATGCAGCTGGTCCTTCGGTAGTCAATCTTGGATCAGCAGGTGATTTTGTCCTTCTTGGAAAAACAGGAATCTCAACTACTGGGACAACTGCAATCACAGGAGATATTGGAGTCAGCCCTGCCGCAGCGACTTATATCACTGGATTTGGATTAATAATGGACACCTCAAATACATTCTCAACATCTTCTCTTGTTACAGGTAAAGTTTATGCAGCTGATTATACTGCTCCAACTCCAACTAAGATGACTACAGCTATCAGTAATATGGAAACTGCTTACACTGATGCTGCAGGAAGAACAAATCCAACTGCAACTGAATTGGGCTCCGGAAATATTGGTGGATTAACAATTGCACCTGGACTCTACAAATGGGGTACTTCTGTGATAGTGCCGACTGATGTTACTTTATCAGGAAGCACAAACGATGTTTGGATTTTCCAGATAGCACAAGATCTTTCTTTAAGTTCTGGTGTTCATATCAATTTGGCTGGTGGTGCAAAAGCTGAAAATATTTTCTGGCAGGTGGCTGGTCAAACAACCTTAGGAACAACTTCTGTTTTTAACGGAAATATTTTAGACCAAACAGCTGTTGTATTTAATACTGGCGCAACATTAAATGGTAGAGCTCTTGCACAAACTGCTGTTACATTGGATTCAAATTCTGTAATTATTCCCGCAGTTGTTTCTGTAACTCCAACCCCAGAAGTAACACCAACACCTGTAGTTACACCAACTACTACAGTAAATACGACCGTAACACCTACATCAACAACTATAACTCCAGTCACAACTGTTACAGCTGCCACAGGTTGTCTACAAGGAAATGCTTTTAATACAGCCACTGGTGCTTCTTGTACTCCTCCTATTTCTGCAAGTGAAGGTTGTCTGCAAGGTAATATGTTTAACACAGTTACAGGTACTGCTTGTACTTCCGTTGTTGTCTCTGTTGACACAGGTTGTTTACAAGGAAATAAATTTAGTATAACTACAGGAAATACTTGTACTTCTTTCGTTCCTAATGTTTCTACTAATACTACTACTTCAACTGTATCAACTACCACTACTCCAGCCAATTTTGGCCAACTAATAAAATCAATTGCTGTTAATCTTAATATGGGTAGCAAAGGAGATTTAGTAAGAAGTCTTCAAGAGTTTCTAATTTCACAAGACAAAGGTCCTAAAGCAAAAGCTCTAGATGCCCACGGTACAACTTTAAACTTTGGATCTTTAACTAAAGCAGCTTTGGCTGAGTGGCAAGAAGCTGTTGGTATTTCTCCAGCGCTAGGAAACTTTGGACCAATAACTCGAACTTTTATAAGTGCAAATTAATTATAATTATTAGCGTCGCGTTTTGATTGACATTACGCGACATGATTTTGCAAAATCAAAAATATATGAAAAAGTTTAATAAAATTTCAATACTCGTGTTAGTTATTGTGTTTGCTCTTGGAACGGCTGGACTAATAAAAGCCAGAGCTGCTTCAACAGTAAGTCTCGGCACAGCAGATAACTTTGCAGTTTTAGCTGGATCAGGAATTACAGATACAACACCTTCTGTTGTTAGTGGAGATGTTGGTTTGAGTCCAACTACTGGTGCAGCTATTGGTATAACCGTTGGTGAAGTAACAGGTACGGTATATGCTGTTGATGTGGCTGGGCCAGTTGGTTCAGTAAATAATCCAGGTTTATTAACTTTAGCTAAAGATGCTTTAACAACTGCTTACGGTGTAGCTGCTGGCCAAGCACAAACATCTGCAATTGTTGCTGATCTTGGTGGACAAACATTAACACCAGGTGTTTATAATTCTGGTTCTTCTATTGGACTTACCGGTACGGTCACTCTTGATGGTGGTGGTGATGCAAATGCAGTTTTTATTTTTCAAGCTGGTTCCACTCTTACTACCGCATCAGCCAGTCATGTTAATCTAATTAATAGCGCTCAAGCTTGTAATGTTTTTTGGCAAGTTGGCAGTTCGGCTACTCTTGGAACAACTTCTGATTTCAAAGGAAATATTCTTGCTTTTTCTTCTATTACAGATAACGGAGGTTCGACTGTAGACGGAAGACTCTTAGCAAGAAATGCTGCAGTTACATTAAACAATACTCATGTTACTAAATCAACATGTTCAACTCCTGTTCCTACACCTACACCAACGCCTACTCCAACTCCAGTAGCACCTTTAATTAGTATTGAGAAAGTTCCATCTTTATTGTCCTTGTCTGTTGGAGGTGGATTAATTTCATTTGATTATACAGTTTTAAATGTTGGAACAGTTGCTATGAGCAATGTCACAGTTACTGACAATAAATGTTCTCCAGTAGCTTTTATTTCAGGTGACACCAACAGTGATTCAAAACTTGATTTAACTGAAACTTGGAAATATAATTGTACCTCAACAGTTACACAAACAACCACAAATACAGCCACTGCGACTGGTCAAGCAAATGGTTTTACTGCAACTGATACTGCAGATGCAACTGTTGTTGTTGGTGCAGCACTTCCATCACCGTTGATCCATCTTATTAAAAAGCCAAGTGTAGATACTCTTCCATCTTCTGGTGGAGCAGTTACCTATACATACACTGTGACCAACCCTGGTACAGTTGCTTTGAGTAATGTAAGTGTTGTTGATGATAAATGTAGTTCAGTTTCTAGTCACTCGGGTGATACAAATAACAATAATTTGCTTGATATTTCAGAAACATGGACTTATACATGTCAGTCCAATCTTACACAAACAACTACAAATAAAGGTACAGCTGAGGGAAGTGGTAATGGTTTGACTGCTATTGATTATTCTCTTGCTACAGTTACTGTAGCTGGTTCAGTCGTAGCTCCTGTAGTAGTCTCTACTCCTGTTGTAAAAGCTTCTACCACAACAACTTCTGTAGTAACAACTCCTAAGTTGCCAAATACAGGATTTGCTCCCGAAGAAAAAAGTAATGTCTGGAATATTATTATCCCTGCTGGAATTTTTATTACTCTATTTTCATTCTATTTAGCTAAAAAGAAACAGATAATCTAAATCTTAAAAAGATTTAATTAATTTGTTTACTTGTCTGTAGGTTAAATAAAAAGAGTCAGACTAGTAATAGTCTGACTCTTTCAGTTATATATGAATATACCTAAAAAAATATTAAAACTAATACCTTATATAATTATTCCTTTAGGATTTATTTTTTCTATTGGTATTGTTTTTCATTTTTTTACCAAAAATTCTACAAATACTTCCCTCATTTATGAAAATTCAGAATATTATTATGAATTACCCGTTCGTCTTAAAATCCCTAGCATTAAAATAAATGCTGCTGTCAATTATGTTGGTCTTACTCCTGACGGAGCAATGGATTCACCCAAAAATCCTCCTGATGTTGCCTGGTTTAATCTCGGGCCACGTCCTGGGGAAAATGGCAGTGCTGTTATCGATGGTCATTCCGGTTGGAAAAATGGTAAATCAGCAGTGTTCGATAATTTACATAAGTTAAAAAGGGGAGACAAATTATATATCGAAAATGAAAAAGGTGTGACTATTACTTTTATTGTTCGTGAGTTGAAAACGTATAATCCCAATACAGTTGCCTTTGAGGTTTTTAATTCAAGTGATGGAAAAGCTCATCTTAATCTTATTACTTGTTCTGGTTTTTGGGATGAAACACATCAAAGCCATTCGGATAGACTTGTCGTATTTGCTGATAAAGAATAGATATTTTGTTGTTTATGGAAAAAAATAAAAGCTTTATGCTATAGTAGATATAGTTATTAATTAAAAAGGAACACTATGCTTAAATTTTTAAATTTAAAAACCAAAATAAAAAACACAAACCCGAAACATATTTTTACTGTAAAAGGAGTTTGTTTAGGATTTTTATTTTTTTTGTTTATATATTTTGTTAGCTCTTCGAGTCTATTTTCAACGAAGTATGATTCAGCAATTGCTGAGGTTCCTGTAAAAGAGGCTGTTAAACAGCCAGCTTTTGTCCCTATTGTTTTAGATAGTGTAGCTTATAATAAAAAGCTAAATGAAATAGCAAATAACGTTATTCCTGTCATCGTAGCACCTACTGTTCTAAAATCATCTACAAAGGTAGATCAAAAAGGATTAAAACCTACGACTCAAGTAGTTCCAGTCCCTCCTTCAAAGAAGTATCTTTGGCCTGTTAAAACTGTCGAGCCGAATGCTGGGGCTCTTTTACCGTTTAATCGTATCATTGCTTATTATGGTAATTTTTATTCCACAAAAATGGGAGTACTTGGAGAATACTCTACTGATATAATGTTAAAAAAATTAAATTCTGAAGTAGAAAGTTGGGAATTAGCAGATCCTTCTACTCCTGTTATTCCAGCGATTCATTATATTGCTGTTACTGCGCAGGGGAGTCCTGGTTCGGACGGTAAATATAGATTCCGAATGCCCGACAGTCAGATTGATCATGCTGTTGAATTAGCAAAAAAAATAAATGGAATAGTATTCCTTGATATTCAAGTAGGTTTAAGTGATGTTCAGACAGAGATTCCTATATTTGAAAAATATTTGAAAATGCCAGAAGTTCATCTCGGTTTAGATCCAGAATTTTCAATGAAGACCGGAGTAAAACCTGGAAAAGTTATTGGTACAATGGATGCGACAGATATAAATTTTGCCGCCAATTATTTAGCGAAACTTGTAAAGGATAACAATTTGCCTCCAAAAGTTTTAATTATTCATCGTTTTACAAATAAAATGCTTACAAATTATAAACAGATCACACCATTACCGGAAGTTCAGATTGTTGTAGATATGGATGGTTGGGGTTTTGGTGCCAAAAAGATAAATACTTACAAACAAGTTGTACATAATGAACCTATTCAGTTTGCTGGGTTTAAATTATTTTACAAAAATGATTTACGTGCACCAAGTACTCGTATGCTTACACCTAAAGACTTACTTGAGCTAACTCCACAACCTATGTATATTCAGTATCAGTAAAAATATACAAGCCGGATTAGTTCAGTGGTAGAACATTGCTTTCGTAAAGCAAAAACGTGAGTTCGATTCTCACCTTCGGCTCCAATTTTTTGTTATAATATTTCAATGCCCGAAGATACAAGTGCAAATTTAATAGACGAAAAAATAAAGGAAATGGAAGAGCTTATTGCTAGTCCAGATTTTTGGAGTGATAAAATTAAAGCACAAGCGACATTGAAAGAACTCGCAGACTTGAAAGATAAAAAAGAAGGTATGGGTAAGTATGATAAAGGCAATGCGATAGTTACTATTATTTCCGGCGCGGGAGGGGACGATGCAGAAGACTTTTCTAGAATACTTTTAGACATGTACATGAAATATGCAGACAGAAAAGGTTGGGGTCTTTCTTTTATTCATGAACACAAAAATGACCAAGGTGGATACCGCAATGTTTCTTTTGAAATGATTGGAAAGGGAGCTTATGGAAATTTAAAAAATGAATCCGGGGTTCATCGTTTAGTGCGCATTTCACCATTTAATGCGAAGAAAATGCGTCACACTTCTTTTTCACTTGTGGAGGTGTTACCAAAATTTTCAAAATTGGATGAAAAAGATTTTGTGATACCGGAGAGAGATTTAAAAATAGAATTCGCAAAGTCCGGTGGTCCTGGAGGACAGAATGTAAACAAAAGAGAGACCGCTGTCAGGATTGTTCACATACCGACAGGTATTTCGACTCACGCTTCAGGTGAGCGTTCCCAAGAACAAAATCGTGAAAGAGCATTGTCTATGTTGTGGGCTAAAATTTTTAAGAAAGCGGAAGAGGAAAAGAAGACTGTCGAAGAAAGTATGAAGCTTTCCAAGGGGACAGATATCGAATGGGGCAGTCAAATACGCTCATATGTTATACATCCATACAAAATGGTCAAAGACCACCGCACTGGAGTGGAAACTTCCAATGTTGATGCAGTTCTAGATGGTGATTTGGATATGTTCGTTGAAGCCGAGAGGGGTTTGTGATATTATTAAATAGTGATTTACTTCAATAATGTTTCAAAGGTTTATAACAAGGATTCAATTGCACTAGAAGACGTCAGTTTGACTGTCACTGCCGGAGAATTCGTCTCTATTGTTGGACATTCTGGTGCTGGAAAGACAACCCTTATAAAAATGATTCTTGCTGACGATAAACCGACCGATGGTACGGTATTTTTTGAATCTGTTGATGTACACAAGCTCGGAAGTGGTGATTTAACTAAACTAAGAAGAAGAATCGGTGCGGTTTTTCAGGACTTCAGATTGTTACCAAATAAAACTGCTTATGAAAATATCGCTTTTGCAATGGAAGCAGCCGGAAAGTCTGATGAAGAGATTGCGAGTGACGTTCCACATGTTTTGGAACTTGTTGATTTAGGTAGTCGTATTTTTCATTTTCCACACCAGATGTCTGGAGGAGAACAACAAAGACTTGCTATCGCTCGAGCAATCATCAACCAACCAGAATTAATTATTGCCGATGAGCCGACTGGAAATCTAGATCCAATTAACACTTATGAAGTTATACAGATACTGAAAAAGATAAATGATCTAGGTACGACTGTTATCCTGACCACACACAATCGTGGAGTTATTGATTCGATAGGTAAGAGAGTTATAACTATGGAAAAAGGTAAAATCACAAGAGATGATAAAGATGGCAAGTATATTATTTAGTTAATTATTTTTTTATGGAATTAAAAAGAATCATAAAAGCTGGAATATTGAATTTTACTAGAAATGGGATTATTTCTTGGGCCGCTGTTTTGGTTGTGACTATCACACTTTCTGTTATTGCGTCACTTTTGTTTTTGCAAGCTGTATTACATTTTTCTCTAGATCAGATAAAAGATAAAGTTGATGTCACTATTTATTTCAATGTAGGTGCTTCAGAGGACAAGATTACAGCTTTAAAAAATTCACTCGAAAAACTTCCTGAAGTAGCTAGTGTTAGTTATACAAGTGATAACGAAGCATTAAAACTCTTCCGAGACAGACACTCCAGTGATTATCCTACAATTCAAGCTCTTGATGAAATAAAAGACAATCCACTTGGAGCGTATTTAAATGTGAAAGCAAAAGAAGTTTCTCAGTATGAAAGTATTGCTAATTTCTTAAAATCTGATAATGCTTTAGTTCTTGGGTCAGCGTCCATCATAGATAAAGTAAATTATCACCAGAATAAGCTTGTTATTGAAAGATTGAATTCAATAATCGATGGTGCTCAGAAGTTGGGATTTTTGATAACACTATTGATGATTTTTATTTCTATAATCATTACTTTTAATACTATTCGTCTAACTATTTTTATTTCCAAAGAAGAAATCGGTGTGATGCGTTTAGTGGGAGCAAGTAAAATGCGGGTTCGAGGACCCTTTATGGTAGAGGGTGCTATTTACGGTATTATTGCTACTATTGTCACACTTATTGTTTTATTACCTTTGACTATTTGGTTTGGACGCAACATGACCGATTTCCTGGGACTTAATATGTATGATTATTTCCTTTCAAATTTCTTTCAAATTTTCGCAATTCTTTTATTATCAGGAGTATTGCTAGGAATGATTTCTTCTTCTCTTGCAACACGCAGGTATTTAAATAAGTAAAAATATATGGTAAACAAGGAAAATACAAAATTTATTTTTGTAGTGGGTGGAGTTATTTCTGGGGTAGGAAAAGGTATTACTTCATCTTCCCTTGGACTCATTTTAAAAAATCGTGGTTTTTCTGTTACTTCAATTAAAATAGACCCTTATATCAATGTCGATGCTGGTACAATGAACCCCACAGAACACGGTGAGGTTTTTGTGCTTTCAGATGGTGATGAAACGGATCAAGACATGGGAAACTACGAAAGATTTCTCGATGTTAATTTAACTCGTATAAACTATATGACGACTGGCCGAGTGTACCAGACAGTTATTGAAAAAGAACGCAATCTAGAATACAAAGGTAAATGTGTGGAGGTGGTTCCGCATATCCCATATGAAGTCATCAGGCGTATCAAAGAAGCAGGCAAAAAAGCTGAAGCAGATATTGTGATTGTGGAAGTTGGAGGTACTATTGGTGAATATCAAAATATGCTTTTCTTGGAAGCGGCTAGAATGTTGAAAATAGAACACCCAAGAGATGTCATCTTTGTAATGGTTTCTTATCTTCCAATTCCTTCCAAAGTAGGTGAGATGAAAACCAAACCTACTCAACATGCTTCGAGACTTCTAAACGGTTCTGGAATTCAAGCAGATATTTTAATAGCACGTGCTGAAACCAAGCTTGATGAAAAGAGAAAAGAAAAAATAGCACTTTCCTGTAATATTTTACCTGAGAGAATTATTTCAGCTCCAGATGTGGATTCTATTTACGACATACCTTTAAATTTTGAAAAAGAAAATCTTTCTGATCGTATTTGTGATTTACTGGGAGTTACTTGTAAAAAACCAGATCCAAAAAAATGGAACGCTTGGAAAAATTTTGTTAAAAAAACACACAACAGTAAAGGAGTAGTAAAGATTGCCATGATTGGAAAATATTTTGAGACAGGGGATTTCGTTTTATCTGATTCATATCTTTCTGTTATTGAAGCAATAAAATATTCCGCATATGCACAAGGAAAGAAGCCAGTTTTTTCTTGGCTTAACTCTGTTGAATATGAGACTAACCCAGCTAAACTAAAAGAACTTAAAAAATATGATGGTATTGTCGTTCCTGGAGGATTCGGCTCACGCGGAGTAGAAGGAATATTATCTGCAGTAAAATATGCACGTTTGAACAAGATTCCATATTTCGGACTTTGTTATGGTATGCAAATGGTTGTGATTGAATATGCCAGAAATGTTTTGGGTTTGAAAGATGCGAATACTAAGGAAGTAAATCCTGATTCAAAAAATATTGTTATTGATGTAATGGAATCTCAGAAAGAACATTTAAAAAACAATTCTTACGGTGGGTCCATGCGTTTAGGGGCTTATAAAGCAGTTCTAAAAGATGGCACAGTCGCTCGTAGTGCTTATGGTAAGAAAGAAGTCATAGAAAGACATAGACACCGATATGAGGTGAATCCAGCCTATATCGAGGCTCTAGAGGCCAAAGGATTGGTGTTCTCTGGACGTTCCCCAGAAGGAAGTTTGATGGAGATTGCAGAGCTTCCAAAGACCAAACACCCGTTTTTCTTGGGTACTCAGTTTCACCCAGAATTTCTTGCGCACCCTCTGTCACCACATCCACTTTTCAATGCCTTTATCAAAGCTTGTATTAAATAATAATAATAATAAAATTTATGTTTAATAATTTTTTTAATAGATTTAGTAAAAAAACAGAAGAAGTTAAAGAAGAAGATAAAAGAATAAATGAAAATGATTTAAAAGGTCATTTAAGAAAATATGTTCCTGTTGAAGATATATCTTCAGGTGATGAATGGGAAAGATATGGTGAGGATTCAGACAATCCTGAGGATGAAGAAAAGGCTAAATATGAATCAGTATTAACTTCTGACTCTCCATTGGAAGATCACGAGGAAGCATTTTTACATTCTTTAAAAGAAGAAACTGAAAATTCAATAGAGGTCAACGAAAAATTGATTGAAGAAGAAAGACAAAAATTATTTTCGCAGTTCGTAAAAGATGAAGAAAATAAAAATGGTTTTACAAAAATTGAAAATCTTAAAAAAGATTTTATTCCTGAGGAGAGACAAGAAAAAATAAATATAAAGGAAGAAAGAAAAATACAAACAACAATGAGTCCTTTGAAAAGAGTTTCTTCACAGCAAGATGTTAGAAAAGAATTATGGCCTCGTTCTAAAAAGGATAATCTAAAAACAATGAATGATAAAAAGAAAGAAAGAGTAACTAGAGCTAAAATAGCTAAAATATTAGATTCTCAGCAGGGTTAAATTAATAACTTAATTGTTGCGAGACTTGGACTCGAACCAAGATAACCTCCTCCAGAGGGAGGTGTCCTACCATTAGACGATCTCGCAATACGTATAGACTACCGTAAAATTTATATTTTTTCAAGTTAATGACAAGGTTGAACCTTGTCAAAAAATATATGATTCATCTACAAAAACCAGAAAAATTCAATAGTAAATTTGAAGTTGTAAGTTGTTTCTTTGAACAGGATGGCAAGATTTTGTTGTTGCACCGTCAGGATCATAAGCCTCAAGGAAATACTTGGGGAGTTCCAGCTGGAAAAGTTGAAGATGGAGAAAATCCATTACAGGCAATAGTTCGAGAACTTGAAGAAGAAACTGGATATGGTGCGGATGAAGACCAGTTTAAATTACTTGGTACAGTTTTTGTTCAATATCCAGATTATGATTTTATTTATTATACATTCTATTTTCCATTAACAGGAAATTACGAGGTAAAAATAGAATCAAAAGCTCATAAGGCTTTTGAGTGGATGACACCCGAAGATGCTCTAAATAAAGACTTGATTCCTGATTTGGATAATTGTATTAAACTTTATTATAATCTTTCCTAATATACATAGGAAACTCCTATGTAGTCTAGATAGTAATATTAAAAATCATGAATAATAAAATACAATTAGGTAAATACGAACATTATAAAGGAAATCAGTATGAAGTTATTGGAGTTGCGAAACACAGTGAGACTTTAGAAGATCTGGTTGTATATCGTGCTTTATATGGTGAAAATGAATTGTGGGTCAGGCCATTAAAGATGTTTTTAGAAACAGTAGAAGTTGAAGGTAAACAAATTCCAAGGTTTAAGCTAATTACATAGGAAACTCCTATGTAGTCTATGTAGTAAACAAATATGAAACAATTTATTATAATCCTACTGGCTATTATTTGTATTGCAGGCATTGTCGGCGCATTTTGGGCTGTTTTAGGACCTACGCCTTTTAAGGCAATTGATAAGGATATTAACTTGGTTACAAAATCAATTAATATTATTTCTGGTAAAAATTCTCAACAGATTAAAAAAACTTCTGGTAATAATACCAATATTATCAGTCCTATAAAGCAATAAAGTTGCTTGTCATTTAAGACAAGGTTGAACCTTGTCAAAAACTTAATACTGAAAAACTTTCATGTTATAATATATATATTATTAATTAGTTAAAAATAATTTTTATGAATTTATCAAAAAGTTTTTGGGTTGTTGTAGCAATTGCTATTATTATTTTAAGTGGTTGGTATTTTATGTCGATGAAGTCTATACAAACAGAAGTGTATATGCCTTCTAGTACAGTTTTGAATACTATACCAGCTAAAACAACTAATGAGCCAATAGTTGCCGTATCAATTGTTACAGTTTCTTCTAGTTCAAAATTGGGTAGTTATTTAGTAGCGTCAAATGGAATGACATTGTATACATACGCCAAAGATACTGCGAATGTAAGTAATTGTTCAGGTTCATGTGCTGTCAATTGGCCACCTTATTCTCCTTCAGCCAGCCAATCTATTGATTCCAATAATTCTATGAACGGTCAGCTTTCCACTATTAATCGTGCGGATGGTACTAAGCAATTCGCATACAAAGGAGCTCCTATTTATTTCTGGAAGAATGATACAAAACCAGGAGATACAACAGGACAAGGTGTCGGTGGTATCTGGTATATTGTTCAACCCTAATTATTATTAGAAATTAATTATTTTATTTTATGATGAAACTTGCTTGTAAAGATTTAAACCCTTCCACTACTTGTGCTTTTGAATCTACTGGAGATACAAAAGAAGAAGTAGCTAGTAGAATGATGGTTCATGCTAAGGTGGTTCATGCGGATGATTTAAAAAATATGTCTGATGAGGATATCATAAAAATGATGGAATCAAAAGTTCACGAATAGTTTTTAAAATCAAGAATAAAAACAGCCAGCACTCGAAAGAACGCTGGCTATTTTTATTTAATAAACAATTTATGCAAGAATTTTAATATAGAAATAATTATTATCAGAACAATTTGGAAGATTATATTGATCAAAATAAGAGATATGGCGAGTAATCCTAGGTGAGTAAAGAAAGGCCAGGGGATGAATATTAAAATGATTATTAAAAACCATACATTTTTTAAGTCCTGCCACGATGGTCCTATCATCGCTCCTATGTTCAAAAATAAAAATATTGTCACTAAATTTTTCCAATTTAGAATATTGATTTGTTTCAAAAAATTTAGAGAATCGGTCAATAAAAGTTTCCAGTTAGAAAATTCAGGCATGTGATAGATATTTATAAAAAAATATTCTCGGACAAAAAATAGAACTATTAATCCTCCAAAAATTGGAGCAATTGCAATCAGTAAATTGCCTAATATTGGTAACTTGGAACTAGAGTAAGAGACGCGTGGTTGATCTACAATAACTTTGTATTCACTAATTCTAGCACCAGTCAAAAGACACATAAGAGCATGAGAACTTTCGTGAATAAAAGCTCCGAAATAATAGAGTAAATAATTTATTTTGTAATTCAAAAAACGCCAATTCAGCCAGTTACTAATATAACCCAGAGTGCTGATTATTATGATAATTATTCCGATAGTCATCTCTTTCACAATATAAGGTTATCTGATTCAGTGTGATATAGCAAGAATTAAAAAACTCTTCTAGTAATAAGAAGAGTTTTTTAATTTATATATAAGATTATTTTTTAGCTATTTTCTTAACAGCTTTTTTAACTTGTTTTTGGGCACCTTTCCATTCGCTCTTTAGTTGTTTAGCAAAAGCTTTTATTTCAGGAGCATGTTCTTTGTATTGTTTACCATAACTTGCTGTAATAGCGTCTACTGCTTTATGATAAACTGGTTCGGTAGCATTTTTGATTGTTGTTATTTTCTTTGCGACTTCTTTTTTCATGCTGGCCATCCAAACAGCAGCTTTCTTTTGATTCTTTTTACCGTTTGGTCCAAGGAAATAATAAGCTCCTGCTCCTAATGCTGCAACTCCTGCTCCTATTGCTAGTACTTTACCAGTTGATATTCCACTTTTCTTTGCTACTTTCTTTGCTACTTTTTTTTGTGCCATGATTTTAATTTATATTAATTATATTAAATGATTGTAATATTATGATTTTGTTTTGGTTGCTTTTCGACCTTTTCTCTTTTTACCAAAAAGAAATTGAAACACTGCACTCTCTTGTATATCTAGAAATATATCTTTTGCTGTACCACTGATTGTATCTGCGTCTTTTTCTACTTTCTTTAAGATTCGTGAAAAGATGTGCATTATATTTATAAGATATAATAAAAATATTATAGCTAAAATCCACAACATAAAAAACCCGGCTGAAGAAATTAGAAAAAAAATCTCTGACTGTGCGTTTGTATTCATAGTTTTATTATACTACTTGTTTAATAAAAGGGGAATTAGTTTATTTCGATATCAACATATAAAATCTGGGGGAATTTTTCTCGGATTCTTTTTTCTATTTTATCTATATGGTTGCCGACTAGTCGAGGGACACGGTCAGTCATTTTAAACATTAGTTTTGTAAATTCACTAAAATCATCTTTGATTTCATCAAATTCTTCTTTTAAATCACCGGCTCTATAGATTTCTTCATAAAGAGGTGAGCCATTCCATTCAACTGTGGCGTATATTCTGTATTGATTAATATCGACAGCAACAGATTTGAAATCTGAAATGTTTTCAATACAAGGATCCTCTAGTAAAAGTTCTGTTATCTCTTCTACAACTTCTTCGCTCAATGATTTACCTATGATATATTGATGATTCTTTTTAATTAGAAGAACAGCTAAAAATCCAAGAATCAGACCGATTATTATTCCACCGATTGCGTCAAAAACATTATTTCCTGTAAGGTACATCAAAAATTGAGCAAGCAAAGCAACTAAAACACCAATGACGGCCGCTCCATCTTCATAAACAACTGCCAAAGTAACAGGATCAGCATCCTCAAAAATTTTCTTTGTAAATTTATCTTTACCCTTTAGTTCTTTAAAAGCAATAATTAAAGTAATTCCCTCGATTACAAAAGAAATACATAAAACAGAAATTATAAAATAGTTCAAACCAGAGACTTCACTACTATTATAGTGAATTAAAGAGTCTATTGAATGATACACAGTGATACCTGCACCAATAAAAAGAATTCCACAGGCAGATATTAAAGACCAAAAAAATCTCTCAATACCGTAACCATACCCTCTAGAACTGTCCGCTGGTTTTTTAGATCTTTTTAAACCAACCAATAAAAGAGATTGATTGAGAGTATCAGCGAAACTATGCACGCTTTCAGCAAACATACTGGCAGATCCAGAAAAAAGGGCAACTATTGTCTTCATAATGGTGACAAAAATGTTGCCCAAAAGAGCTGCGATGACTGATTTATTACCTTGAGTTTTGTGTGACATGACTTGAATTGTAGCACATTTATTGTTTTTTACACTCGCTTTAACTGGTTTTTTCTAGTAAAATTAAGATTATATATGGAATCAAATTTAAAAGAACAAATTTCACCTATAGCATCAACACCAACTATTAGTATCTGTCCGGTTTGTCACCAGCCGGTAATTTCTCAGTATTTTTTTTGCCCCAATTGTGGTACTGAATTAACCTCTGCTAAACTTTCTACAACTGTAGTAACTCAAGCATGGATATACATATTCAGTATTATTCTGCCTATGATTGGTTTTATTTTTGTAAAAAAGTGGCCAGGTACAAAATATTTTAAATCTGATGACCCAAAAGCAAAAGTAATAGGCCAGGTTGCTTGGGTGATATTACTGCTTTCTACAATCATTACAGTTTGGCTCGCAATCACTTGGACACAAAAAACCATCCAGTCTTCACTCGATAGTATCAATATTGATTTGGGTTCAGGTTTTTAAAAGTATCAAGAATCATTCATATAATATTATGAGAAAAATATCCAAAAATTTTATCATCTTGCTGTTTTTCTTTACCTTTTTATTTTTTGGGGTTTTGTTTGTAAATGCACAAAATACTCAACAAACTACTGCATTACCAGTAGTCCTCCCAACTATTCCACCGACAACACCTGTGCTTGTTCCAGATAGATTTATTGTTCCATTGAATATGACTTTTGATCAGATAGTTCAAAATCTTTTAGAACAAAATTATATTAAAAATAAAGATGATTTTACTTTAGTATTTTCAAAAACAAAAGGTGGTATTGTACCAGGAGCATATAAAATAAATACCACCATGACAATTAATAATATTTCTAAAATATTACATACCAAGCCATATATGAAATGGGTCGTTATTCCTCCTGGTTTACGCAAAGAGGAAATTGCTGAACTTTTAGCTACTAATTTAGGTTGGACAAAATTACAAAAAAATAATTGGATAAATATTTATACAAAAATGAAATACGATTATGTTGAGGGAGTTTATTTTCCTGACACATATTTGATTCCAGTGAGTGAGACACCTCAAGCTGTATCTAAAAGATTAATTTCTAAATTTAATGAAAAGTTTACACCATATTTACCTCAGTTTCAGACTCAAAATATACAATGGACCAAAGGACTCACTATTGCTTCTATTGTTCAGAGAGAGGCTTCTAGTGATGCAGATATGCCTTTAATTGCTGGTATTTTATTGAATCGTTTGAATCAAAAAATACCTCTTTCTGTCGATGCGACTTTGCAGTATGTTCGTGGAAATAAAGGAAAGGGTTGGTGGAGTTCGATTAGTATTGCTGATAAAAAAACTGATTCACCTTACAACACATATAGACATGCAGGACTTCCTCCACACCCGATTTCTAACCCTGGAATACCTGCAATTGAAGCAGTCTTGAATCCAACTAAAACAGATTGTCTTTATTATTTGCATGATAGGGAGCATATTACACATTGTGCGGTGACGTACGATGAACACAAGGCAAATGTTGAGAAGTATCTGAAAAAACCGTTAAATAACAATATATAACTCGTTTTTTATTCTATTGACAAATAGCCTTATTTGCGCTATAATTAAGGGGTAATATAGACCTTTAACAATTCAAAAAATAATCTAAATCTTTCCAGAAAATGAAAACAAGAGAAATAATGAACTACCCGATAATAGTTGCGGTGGGACAAGGAATAGAAAACTTTAATAAAGAAACAGGTTCTTATGATATTGAATCTTGTGAAAATAAAGTTTTTAAATACATAGTAATTCATAACCCAGCTTTAGGGGAAAATGCTTTACAATTATTAATCTTTCAAGAAAGTAAACCATATTGTTTGCATGCTGCAGCTGTATGGGCTTATATGAGAGAAAATAATATAACCACTTTGACGATAAATGGTGGAGGTAAAGTTTCCTTTTTAAAGAAAAAGGATGGACCATTTGAAATAACATTTCACGGTGAGTCTGGTTCTTTTAAAAAATCATCAATAGAGGATTTTATTTCTATCGTTGAAAAATTAGAAGAGATTTATACTGAAAAAGATAGAACTCCTGAAATTACTATTTCTAATATTTCTAACAGAAAATCATTCGAACTTGATGGTATATCTTTAAATCAAGATGATGTTCTGAAGGAAATAAAAAAATGTTCCATGTTGGAGTATACAGTCCTTACTTTGAACCCTCTTTCTGATTTATGAAGAAAGTATTAAATATATATTTAAACTAATAAATTATAAATTATGGGAAAAAAAGTTAAATCAGAACACTTTTTGTTATTCGTAGATTTTTCAAATTCATTTTCTTATTCTGCCGTTATGTTAGAAAGAGGGCAGGAAATGTCAGAAAAATTAAGAAAATTAGAAGAATTTTATTCGTCACGTTTTGTGGATAACAAATTGTCATTTGTAGATTCCTTGGTTCGTCTTGAAGAAAAGATGAGGTTTAATAATCATCAACATCCAAAGGACTTCAATTCTAAGGTTTTTGAGAAAAAAGTTGAGGAGATTAATAATCTTATTGATAAATATAATAAGGTTGTAAAATCTTCTCTAACTCCAGAGAGATTAAAAAATCAAAAGAGTTTGTTGAATGATATCCGTATATTGTCTTGCGGTACCGAAGTGATAAAAAAAGAAAATTATCCTTTTCCAATATTTGTTTAAAATGATTAAATAAAAAATAAAAAGACCTGAACTCTATGAGCTCAGGTCTTTTCTTTTTGTCTTTAATGACAAAAAGCTTTTTGTTAAACCCCTAAATATGGAGCAAAAATTTCTTCTCTTTTCCAGATAACTTTCTTTTTTATGTTTCTATCTCTTCCAATCTCTTCGGTTATTGGATTCGGTCTGGGGTTTCTTAAAAGAATATTAAAATTACCGTTAGTAAATTCAAAAAGATAGTAGTAGGAAATATAGGTTTCTTTTCTAGGTTTCACCGTCTTGACCGGATAAAGTTTTTGATTAAATCTTCCTTCTTTGTTGTGACCTAATGTTCCAGTTTTGTATCCATTTGTTAAAAGATTATTTACTACTCTGGTCACAGATGGTTTGAAATCAAAGAAAGCCAATTCTATTAAACTAGGTTCAACTAGTCCCGTTTCTTCTAGAATTTCTTTCATTATTTCTATCTTTTCATCTTCCGGTTTATTACCTGTGAATCTGGCAACATGAAAATCAACTTGCTCGGTTTTTTTTGTTCGAAATTTTTCCTCATTTTCTTTTCGAATTTCTTCTCCTTCATCTTTTACGAATTGTACTGTTTTGCACATTTCATCAAATGTTCTGTAATCTAACTTTTGCGTAATTTTTCCGCTGATACTAAAAATTCCTCTGTTCATTCTTTTAGTTTTTAAGGGTTAATATTATTTTGTAAATGTACTAATTTAGCTGAGTAGACAGGATATCAAGATTAAATTATCTTGTCAATAAAAATTTAATTACAGCTTAGTTTCCTTTATAGAATGTTATAATAAGATTATAAAAATATGTATATCAAAATAATAGTCATTAGTGGAGCCAAAAAGGAAAAAATCATTGAAAAATCAAAAGATCATTTTGATGTTTCGGTAAAAGAAAAAGCGGAAAAGAACATGGCCAACAAAAGAGCTATTGAACTTTTATCCTTACATTTTAAGGTGCCGACAGCAAAGGTTCGCATTGTAAATGGGCATCATCACCCTCACAAGCTTTTGGTAATAGATGTAGAATAATGATATAATAGCGGTATGAAAATCACTTTTTTTGAGGTTTCTAAAGAGGAGCAAGATGTTCTAACCGCGTCTTTTTCTGGTTTAGATTTTAATATTTCTTTTTTTGAAGAAAAAATTAACGAAGAAAATGCACATTTAGCCCAAGATGCCGAAGTAGTTTCTGTTTTCGTTAATTCTGAGGTTAATAAAGAGATTATTGATCAACTTTCTAATCTTAAATTTATAGCGACACGTTCGACTGGTTTTGATCATATTGATGTTGGTTATTGTAATTCTAAAGGAATCCAAGTTTCAAACGTTCCTTCTTATGGGTCACGCACTGTTGCGGAGTTTGCTTTTAGTTTATTACTTTCAATTTCAAGAAAAGCCAGTATTGCCGGAAGACAGGTTTGTGATAAGAATGATTTTTCGCAAAATGGTTTCGAAGGTTTTGATCTTTTTGGTAAAACAATCGGTATTATAGGAACTGGTAAAATAGGTAAGAATGCTGCACGAATCGCCAAGGGTTTCGGTATGAGAGTATTAGCAACAGATCTTTACCCTGATAGTGTTTTTGGAGAAGAGGAAGGTGTTGAATATATACCTCTTCCAGAGCTTCTTTCTGCGTCAGATATTGTGACCATTCATGCCCCATACAATGAGACTACATTTCATTTGATAAATAAAGAAAATATTAAACAGTTTAAAAAAGGTGCATATTTGATTAACACTGCACGCGGTGAAATCATTGAGACAGAAGCTCTATTGATGGGACTAAAAGAAGGTGTTCTTGCAGGTGCAGGTCTTGATGTTCTAGAGTCAGAAAGGAAATTAAAAGATGAAGTTAAGTTTCTTGCAAGTGGAAAAGCAACCGAAGAAGATAAAAAAATCCTTAGTTTAAATCATGAACTAATAAAAATGTCGAATGTTATCATCACCCCACACATCGCTTTTTATACCAAGGAAGCTGTAGCTGATATCTTAAAAACAGCAGCTCAAAATATAAAAGACTTTGTTGACGGTAATCCAAACAATTTAGTTAAATAATATGATAAAAAAGTGGATAAAAAATTCAGATGAATTACTTACCTCAAAAGGTGCTGATGGGGCAATCATAGAAAATCGTAAATTAGCCTTAGAGATAGCAGAAGCTGGGCTTGAATCAATAAATACTGAAAAAGTAATAATTAATTCTATTAAGTTAGAGAATAATATTTTATCTATTTTAGATCAGGATTTTGATTTAACTAAATTTAAGAGGATCAAGGTTGTTGGTTTTGGTAAGGCATCTTGTGAGGCGGCCTCTGCCTTTGAAAAAATATTAGGCTCAAAAATTAATGAAGGTGCAGTTATTGGATTAAATAAAATAACTTGTGATTATATTCAAACTTTTGCCGGAACACACCCTCGTCCTTCCGAAGTAAACATTGAGGCTGGAAAGAAAATATACGAAATAGCTGATGGGTCAAAAGAAGATGATCTCTTGATTGCTATTGTTTCTGGTGGTGGATCAGCACTTCTTTGTTATCCTGAGAGTGAGTGTACTCAAGGAAGAGAACTGTATGATGTTTTTTTGAAATGTGGACAAACAATTACAGAAATAAATACAATTAGAAAACATCTGTCTTTTTTGAAAGGTGGCGGTCTTGCTAAAATGGCTTATCCAGCGACAGTTATCGGCCTTATTTTTTCTGATGTCCCCGGAGACCGTTTTGAAGATGTAGCATCAGGTCCGACTTACAAAGATGAGAGTACTATTCACCAGGCAGAGATGATTATTCATGAGCATAATTTGGGAAAATTTATTTTGTTTGAAACACCCAAGGATGATAAATATTTTACGAAGGTCCATAATTTTGTTCTTGTTTCAAATAAGACAGCAGTAGAAGCGATGGCAGAAAAAGCAAAAGAGCTTGGTTTCGAGGCCAATATAATTTCTACAGAAATGTATGAGGAGGTGGATGAGTCTCTTAAAAAACTTTTTGCTGCAGAGAAAAACAATACAGTTGTGTTGGCTGCAGGTGAACCAAAACTTGAAGTAAAGACAAAGGGTGGTAGTGGAGGACGAAGTCTTTTTATGGGGCTTCGAGCAGTTAAAGAAAAAATGACCAACACGGGTTCTGTTTTGATTCCACTTGCGTCAGATGGTATGGATAATTGTGATGCAGCTGGTGCAGTAATAGATAAAAGCACAATAGAAAAAATAGAAAAATTGGGATTAGATCTTGATGATTATCAATCTCGTTTTGATGCTTATCCGATTTTCCAAAAATCCGGTGATATGATTATGACCGGTGCTACTGGAGCAAATGTTTCAGATTTAATGATTCTTTTAACAAAAAAATAAAATGGATAAAAAAATTACAAAAATAGAGGCAGAAGAAATAAAAGACTCACGAGGAACACCGACAATTAAAGTCACAGTTTGGGTGGGAGATAATTTCGCCAGTTTTTCTGTTCCGTCTGGAGCAAGTACCGGTGTTCATGAAGCACATGAACTTCGTGATGAAGATGGCAAAGGGGTAAAAAATGCTATTGGGAAGATAAATACTATTATTTCCGAGGCTTTAATTGGTAAAGATGTTCAAAATCAAAATGAAATAGATAGAATAATGATTAAGTTGGACGGAACACCTAATAAAGACAACCTAGGTAGTAACTCCATGATTGGTGTCAGTATTGCGTGTGCTAAAGCTGCAGCAAAAGTTTTAGACATGGAAGTTTTTGAATACCTTAGGGCTCTTCCACTGGGCGCAGGGGAAGCGGTTAAAGAAATAAAGCCATCTAGAGCTGTGCCTTACTTGTACATGAATTTAATCAACGGTGGTAAACATGCAAAAAATGACTTAGCTTTTCAAGAATATCATATTGTGCCTGATACAAAAGACATAACAGAATCAGTTGAAATTGGTATTAAAATACAAAATACACTAAAAGAAATCATCGGTGGCGAATTGGGTCTTGAGTCTCTTTCATTGGGAGATGAAGGAGGTCTTGCTCCTAAAGTAAGTGATATCAGAAAACCTCTCGAATATTTGACTGAAGCATTAAAGAGAAATAATCTTTCGAACAAAGTTAGATTCGCGTTAGATGTTGCAGCTTCTTCTTTTTATATCGATGGTATGTATAAGATTGGTGATAAAAAAGTTTCCAAAGATGAGCTTATGGAAATTTATAAAAAATTCATTCTCGAGTTCAACCTACTTTCTATTGAAGATCCTTTTGATGAAGAAGATTTTGAAAGTTTCAGAAAACTAAAAGAAGAAAATAATAATTTATTGGTTGTTGGTGATGATTTGACTGTGACCAATAAAGTTCTTCTAAAAGAAGCTTTAGAAAAGGGAAGTGTTAATACAATAATCATAAAGCCGAACCAAATAGGTACTTTATCTGAAACACTAGAAACAATGCAATTAGCACGCGAAAATAATATTAATATTATTGTCAGTCACCGTAGTGGAGAAACAGGTGATGATTTTATTGCTGACTTAGCTTACGCGTATGGTTGTTTTGGTCTTAAATCTGGTTCCCCAGTAAACCCGGAAAGAATGGTGAAGTATCAGAGATTAATAAAGATAACTCAAAAATATTTTTTAATGAAAGGGTCAAAGGCTCAAATAGTCGCGACGATAGGACCTGCTTCTGGTGATAAAGAAATGATAAGAGACATGGTTAAACACCAGGCTGATGTCTTTCGTTTAAATTTCTCATGGGGTACATACGAAGAACATGCTGTATATATAAAAAATATCCGTGAAGTATCAGAAGATTTAGCAAAAAGAATTCCAATAATTCAAGATTTGTCTGGTCCGAGAGTTCAAGAAAAGTCTGGTCATGAATTCAATAAAGAATCTGTGACACTTCTTTCACAAAAAGATATAGCTGATTTAATTTTTGGTATTGGACAAGGAGTTGACTATGTTGCTATGTCTTATGTTGGAAGTGCAAAAGATGTTTTGGAGTTACGAGAAAAAATAAAAGAACTTACCCCTGTCCGTCCAGGTGGAGTTGTAAAAGTTACTCCAATTATTGCTAAAATTGAACGTAAAGTTGCATTAGATAATATTGATGAAATTATAGAAGTTGCGGATGCGATAATGATAGCTAGAGGGGATATGGGTAATGAGGTTCCTCTTGAAAAGATCCCTTTTATAGAAAAGGAAATTATCGAGAAAGCTAAAAAAGCCGGTAAACCAGTAATCGTTGCTACTCAAATGATGCTTTCTATGACTGAAAATAAGCTTCCAACACGCGCCGAAGTGACCGATGTAGCATATGCAATAATTTCTGGTGCTGATGCCGTCATGCTCTCAGAGGAAAGTGCGTCTGGAAAGCATCCTTTAGAAGCTGTTGAAATGATGGAAAAAGGAGTTTTTGAGGCTGAAAAACATATCAAAAATTTAGTGATTAATGCATTATAGAAGTTTTTTTATTAAAAAAATATGATACAATAAATATATGAAAATAAATCTTCAAGCAAAGAATATGGAGTTAACACCAGCAATACATGATTATGTATTGGAAAGAGTCACCAATTTAGGAAAATTACTTTCTAAAATGGAAGAAAAAGGTGGGGAAGTTTTAGTAGTTTTTGATGTTGCTAAAACAACCAATCATCACAAGGCAGGAGAAATCTTTCGTGCCGACTGTACTATCACTGTGGATGGAAATAAATTTTATTCAAGTTCTGATAAGTCAGATCTTTACGCTGCAGTAGATGATGTAAAGGAAAATATTTTCCATGAAATAACTCGTGCTAAAGCAAAGAAACAACATCTATTCCGTCGTGGTGCACAAAAGGTAAAGGACCTAATGAAAGGCTTTACTTCTTTTGGGAAGAAATAAAAACAGAATATTCCATTTCTTTTTTTCCTTCAGGCAACACTCTTTTTATTACAAAAAGGGTGTTTTCTATTGTGGCATCAGTGATGATAATTCTTTTACCTCCATTGATAAAAAAAGTTCTTGGCCAAACATAATAAGCTTTAAACTTATTAAAGTTTTTAATAGGGTCATCAGACAAGTTTATCAATCCATCTTCTTTCTTTATTTTTTTAGTATAAGTTGCTTTTGTCTCATCCTGTGGAGTAGATTTTATTTTTTCATCTATAATATTTGGTAAAATTTTAACAAGAAGCTCTCCGCCTGTTTTTATTAAACGTTCTCGTAGTTCAAAAGCTTTTTCGAGGCTGTGTATTGGTACTTTTTCTTCGGTAATGATTGGTCCGGCATCCATTTTATATTCCATTTTTTGAATACTAATACCAGTCTGTTCATCTCCGTTTAGAATTGCTGATTCCACGGGTGAGGCTCCTCGATACTTTGGAAGTAGAGAATAATGAATATTTATGGAGCCTAATCTAGGTGCATTTATTATCTCTTCAGGCATTATTTTTCCATAAGCGACAACAATACTAATGTCAGATTTTTGTAGTAAAGGAAGATCACTTTTTAGTTCATCTAATTTTTCTGGTTGTAGATATGGAATGTTGTTTGCTATTGCCCATGTCTTTGTGGGTGGAGGAGTTATAATCATTTTACGTCCTTGTGGTTTGTCAGGGGAAGTAATAATGAGGGATGGCAAAAAACCATTTTGTTTTAAAATCTCTAAAGTATCTCTAGCCACATCTGGTGTGCCCCAAAAAATAAAGTTTATTTTTTTACTCATAGGTTGGTTTTTCTTCCTTGATATCTTTAGCATGGTCGATAAAAAGAGTGCCATCGAGATGGTCTGTTTCATGTTGAAAGATCTGGGCCAAAAGACCAGATGCCCCTCTGGTAAATTTTTTACCATTTTCATCATAAGCAGTTACTGTCGCTTTTTTTGATCGAAAAGTTTTTCCATAAAGCCAACGTACAGAGAGACATCCTTCTGGTACCCAGTCTTTTTCTTGAGATAGTTTAGATATTTTTGGGTTTATAAAAACAAGGTCTGGTGTCTTACCTGTTTTTTCTTTTTGAAACTCAGGTGAATCTTCACCTCCTATGAATTCCTGATCAAAAATCTTACCGGATACGACGAATATACGCAAAGAATATCCAATCTGTGGAGCTGCTATTGCTACTCCATCACTCTGGCTTTTTAGAGAGTCAGACATTTCCTTTAATATCTTTTTTATTTTAGGACTTCCTATTTGGTCAAGAGAGACTTCTTCTGCTTTTTGACGCAAAACTTTATCTTCTTTTTGTACTATATTCTTCATATTGTTTAGTTTTTATTTGGTATCTTTCAAGTATTCTATAAGTTTGTCTAGTTTCACAGTGTCTTGAGATCTGTTTGACATATCACGCACAATAACCGAGTTCTCTAGAGCTTCTTTTTGTCCAAAGATAAGTGCATATGGAATCTGTAATTTTTCGGCAATAGCTAATTGAGCACCAATACTATCTTTTGATAAAGATTGTGCTATTGGAACATGTGCTTTGCGTAGTATTTCGATAATATTTAGACTCTTTAATTTTGCTTCAGATCCAAGTTGGATAAAGTAAAGCTTTGGTTTTTTTATAATACGAGGTGAAAGTTTTTTGTACCAAGTTGACCCAACAATTCTATCAACACCCATAGAAAATCCTACAGCAGGTACGTCTTTTTTACCTCCGATTTGGCGTGCCAAGTAATCGTATCTTCCTCCAGAAGCAATCGTAAGAGGTGAGCCATCTTCTGCTGCACCTTGTTCTATTACTTCAAAAACAGTACGAGTGTAGTATGAAAGTCCACGAACTAAATTTTTGTTGATGTTATATTGAATACCCATTGCTTCTAAGTATTCCAAGACCTCTTTGAAGTGTTTCTTACAAGAAGGGCATAGGAAAGAAACTGCATCAGGAGCACTGATGTTTATTTCTTTTGTTTTTTCTTCTTTAGAATCCAAGATACGAAGTGGGTTTGTTTTTAGACGGTCACGGTCGATACTAGGAAGTTGGTTTAAATGTTTTCGGTAATAAGCTGTAAGTTCCTTTATGTATCCACCTCGACACTCTTTGTCCCCAATTGAGTTTATTTCAATAGTAAGATTTTCTGCACCTGCTTCTTCTAAAATACTCATTCCTGTTTTGATTACCAAAGCATCCATGATACTTTTATCACTTCCAAGAGAATCTAAATCAAACTGTGAAAACTGACGGTAACGTCCACGCTGAGGTTTATCATGTCTAAATACTGGTCCGTATTTATAAAACATAACAGGTTGAGGCATTGTTTGCATTCCATGTTCAATATAAGCACGCATCAATGCTGCTGTGTGTTCTGGGCGAAGAGCTAGGTGGTCTCCACCTTTTGTTTTTAGAGTGTACATTTCTTTGTCGATAATATCTGTACCTTCACCAATACTAGAGGTGAACACTTCTTCGTGTTCTAGAATCGGAGTTTCAATTGGTTTGAAACCATAATAAACCGCGACTTCTTGTGCTTTCTCAAAAAAACCTTGGAAAGCATAATACTCATCATTCATAATATCTCTCATTCCTTTTGGAGAGGAGAGATCTTTTTTTGTTGATTTTTTTGCTGTATCTGCGGTTGTAGTTGTTTTAATTTTGTTCATATCTTTTTAAAAAATTATTCAGCTTGTTGATAATTACCTGGAAAAATATTTATTTTATTTACTGGTAGTAATCTTATTAATGCTCTACCTACCATAAGATCTTTTGGTACTGCACCCCAATATCTGGAGTCAGAACTTTGGGATCTATTGTCTCCCATTACAAAATATTCATCATCTTTTAATTCAAAATGTAAAACATCACTGGACTCATTTTTAACAAAGGGTTGACCAAGGACGAATCCATCTGGGTGCTCTTTGTTTGTTATGGTAACTGCACTTCCTTTTATATCGACTATTTCACCAGGAAGACCGATTATTCTCTTTATAAAAAATTTAGTGGTGTCTTTAGGATAATGGAAAACGACAACATCATCACGTTTTATATTACCCAAACGATATGAGATCTCGTCTATTACAAGATACTGTCCGTCTTGGAAGGTAGGAACCATTGAAGATCCTGAAACGATAAATGGTTGAGCTATGAAAACTCTGATAGGGATGACGATGATTACAGCTATAATTGCAAAGCGCACAAATTCCCAAATTGATTGCCATAAACTTTCTTTTTTTTCAGGAATAGGTGTTTTAACAATTTCTTCTTTTTGCTCTTTTTCATTTTCCATGGTTCTATTCTATCATACAAATTACTTGACACAACTGTAAAATTTGTTTCTTAATATATTAAATATATAAATTAATATGCTAAAATATTTAAATATGAAATTAGTAGTTGGTTTAGGAAACCCAGGAAAAGAATACGAAAAGACAAGACATAATGCTGGACGCATTATGGTTTCTTTGATTTCTGAAAAAGTGGATCCAAAAAATAAAATTAAATTTATCACTCCAGATACTTTTATGAATAATTCCGGTAAGGCTATCATACCTTTTATAAAATCAAAAAAAGATTTAGCTAGTTTGGTTGTTATTTATGATGATATTGATTTACCAATTGGTAGAATTAAAATTTCTTTTAACAGGTCTTCTGGGGGACACAATGGGGTAGAGTCCATTATTAAACACGTGAAGTCTCAAGAATTTTTAAGAATCAGAATTGGAGTCTCTCCAGAGACGCCAGGCGGAAAACTCAGAAAACCATCAGGGGAGAAAGCAGTCTTAAATTTCTTGCTCGGTGAATTCAAAAAGAGCGAACTAGACGAACTCAAAAAACTTTCTAAAAAAGTAGCAGAAGCAGTAGATATGTTTTACTCGGAAGGTATGGGTAAGACAATGAGCTTATTTAATTAATTCCCACATGTCGGACATGTGGGAATTTTGTTGACAAACAAGTTGTGATTCTTTATCATGGTACTTCTGTATTGTTCTTTCAAAAAAATTTTTGTTTTTAATAAATTTGTTTGCTCTCTTGAGGGATTTTAGATCTTTTAGGAGAATAAATAAATTTAATATAAACAAACTAAAAACTAAAAAATGAAACTAAGACCACAAGCACACGAAAAAATACTCAGAGGAATTTATGCCAATAATGGTACAAAATTAGACCTAAAAATGTATTTTGATGAAAAAATGGCAAGAAGAGTTGGTAAAGAGATTGCTGAATTTTCAAAAAAAATTAGTCTTTCAAATCCAATCTTCAGAGTGTATCCAGTTAATGATATCCAGGGTAATTTGGATAAATTTGATACACAGTGCCATCCTTCACTTAAAAAAGAAGGGGTTAAGTTCTCTTTGGAAAGTAAAAATATTCCCGCGTACATTGAATTAATTAAGTGTAAGCCCACAGAGGAATATCAGAGTATTCTAAAAGAAATTAAGGAAAGGTCATTTTTCCCTGCACCGTCACCATATGTTTATGGTTTGGGAATACAACACAAAAATATTATTGAAGAATCTTTTGGGTGTATTTTTTCTCCTGATAAAAAAATATATTTAAAGACGAGCACGGTGATTCGTGTTTTATGGGTATTGATTCTTGCAACAACTACAAAGCCACTTTGATTAAAAGTTCAGGTCACTTTTCTTATAATTACTGGTACGCTGTTGTTCGATGATCTTAGTAACATTAATTTTTATTATTTAACACCCCAAATATTGGGGTGTTTTTTATTTGACAAAATAGCATAAATATGCTAGTATCATAACGAATAAAGTTGTTTTAAAAAAAGTTTTGATTGGTTTCAAAAGTGCCTGTGGGGAATTTTTGAAACCAATTTAAACTAATAAAAATGGAAACAATGGAAATAGTAAAAACAAAAGTTATCTCAATTAATGAGAACTCAGAAATTCTGATACCTTATGATTACCAAGAACCAGTAATTGAAAAATTAATGGATTTTGTACAGGAAAATGAAAATAAACCATTCGCAACAGGATTCGTGGTTATGCCAGGAGGTTCTGGTAAAACTGTAATTTTTGCTCATTTGGTTAAAAGATTAAACCATCGTGTTATTATTGCTTCTCCGACTTTGACTATTTCAGATCAAAATCTTGAAACAATCAGACAAGTAAACCCTGGTCTTAAAATTAGTGTTTACTATGATGGTGAAAGGGATTTAACAGGTGATGTAATTTTTATTACATATCATTCTCTTATGAGAGTTTTGGCTAGCGAATCAATACCTCGTGATTTTGCGAGATATGTTTTATTTGATGAGGCGCATAGAGCGCTTTCACCAGCTAGGTCTAAAATTATTGAAAAGCTGAATGCAGTATGTATTGGTTTTACAGCGACTGATAAATTTTCTGAACAAAAAAATGTTGAGAAAAATTTCAAAAATGAAATCTACCGGATGTCTTTAAAAGAGGCTATTGAAATGGGAATTTTGCTGCCGCTTCGTGGGTATATTGTAGAAACTCAAATTAATTTGAGAGGAGTTCAGTTATCACACAGAAATCAACTTAATGAAAAAGCAGCAGAAAAATATTTAAACATTGCAGCTAGAAATCAGGTTGCTAGAGATTTTTATTTAAAAAATTTCAAAGGTATACCTGCTGTAGCTTTTTGTATAAGTATTAATCATGCGGTAGAGCTTGCAAAGTATTTTTCTTTATCTGGTATCAAAGCAGTGGCTGTTCATTCTAAAATCACTAAAGACAAAAGACGTGAAATCTTTTCTGAATATAGAAAAGGTAATATAGATGTTTTGTGTTCGTGTGATTTATTAATTGAAGGCTGGAATTCTAAGCGTGTTACAGTCGAACTCAATCTAAGACCTACTTATTCTTGGGTTTTGGCTGAACAAAGAGCTTGCAGAGTAATTAGACCTTTTATTGGGAAAGAAGCTGGAATCATCGTGGAGTTTCAAGATATCTATAGTAAAAAAGATCAACATATTTTAGTTCATCATTTATTTGGAAATCGAGAGTATACCCAAGGTGGTTACATTGCTGCACCTAGTAAAATAATGCGAGCAGAAAGGCAAATGCTGGAAAATAATAATCCAGTTTATGTTTTTGATAACCTAAAAGTTTCTTCTATTGTCCGTGAGGTTGTAAATTTAAAACCAATTATCTCTGATAAAGCCTTCGGGAACAAAGAGTTGATTAAAGAAATTTTACTTTCTCGCGCAGATGTAAACTACAACGATTTGAAAGTTAGAGCTTTTATGGATCTCGAGTTCAATCATTGGCTTTTCAAAGGTAAAGGGCAGTCTCTTATGAAAAAACATCTTGGAATGTTATGGCAAGGTTCTAAAGAAGATTATGAACTTTTTATGTATGACATTTTGGGTGTGCATCTCTTTAATGAAACTTTTTCTTTGCTTGGAGAAGATATAGAAAATGTGGCTGAAACTTTTGACCCATTAAAAACGAGTATGGACAAGGAAGTAATACGCAGGTTTGTTAATTTAATCTATAACGACAAAGAGAAACGTATAATTAAATTATACTTTGGTTTTGAATCTGTTAATGGTGAAGGAATGGAATTAGAAGAAATAGGAGAAATACTTTCCTTAACAAGAGAAAGAGTGAGGCAAATTAAAGAAAGAGGTATAAGAAATCTTAGAAGATACTTTAAAGAACATAAAGTTGGTATTGTTTCAATTTAATCAAACACCCGTTCTGTAATACAGAACGGGTGTTTTTATATTTCCTTTACTGCTTCTATCAGAACACTTTTTTCACCATTATGCACAGAGACTTTGTCGGAGAAAGCTATGCATTTTTCTGGAACCAAAATATCTTTTGAGACTGCAAATATTTTTCTGCGTTAGGTCTTGCCTAACGCAGAACTTTGTAATTTAGCCAATCAAAAATTTCTTTCATAAAATACTCCTTTTTTGGAAAATAATTTGGGAAAGATTTTATATCTATTATTTTATTCTGTGGTCTTTTCTTTTCAATAAAATCTAGATAACTTGAGTAACTATAATTACTTAAATATATTATAGATTCTATTTTATTTTTTATTTCTTTTTCTTTCCAGTCTTTATCTATCAATTTTATTGGATTTAAATGAATATATGAAAATAAGTATTTTAAATAATTATCATTGTCTGCATGCTCAGATTTAAACTTTCCTTCAAAAAGTCCACCAGTTCTTTTGTATTTATTATTGTAGTACATAGCATAAGCTGTGCTTAATTTTTGCATAAATTTACTTATTCCACCTTCAATTTTTTCTGTTATTAAAATATGAAAATGATTCGGCATTAGACAATATGCACCAATGGCAACTAAATTATTTATTCTTTCAATTTCATAAATATCAAAATCTTTATTTCTTTTAAGATCATATAAATTAAAATTTTGATCTGTATTTGATATGAAAAGTAAACTTATAAAATAATTATAATCTTGTTTGTCTTGGAATATTCTTTGTTTACTATTACCACGATTATATATATGATAATATTCGCCTTCAACAAAATTTACTTTGCGTATAGACATACAATAAATTTATCATAATCACTCCGCATTAGGCAATTTACGTTAGGCAAGACCTAACGCAGCATTACGAACAGAGACCTAACGCAGACTTATTAAAATAAAAAGCCGTTGTAATTTTACAACGGCTTTCAAAAAAATAATTTTTATTAACCCTTTTTGAATAAACCAATAATGTCTTCTTTAGAAAGCACCCCTCTTGAGGATGGATCAATAAGAATGATTTTACCGGCATTCAATTTTTCCCAAGCAAATTCGGCAACCAATTCCGGATATATCTTTAATAAATCCGGAATCAATTTTTTAAACTTCGTTTCCAGTTCACTTGGAGAACTTGATACCTGCTGTGTCTTAATAGTTTTATTTTTAGGTACGACAGCAGGTTTATTGGTTAAAATTTTATTTGTTTTATTAATTACATTACCCTGAGGATAAACAGAAAGAATTTTTATAGTTTTTACACCTTCTTCTTTCTGAGTTTCATAACCGGCATCTTTTAATCTTTTTAATGCTTTTTCACAATCAGTTTTTTTCTTGAGGGCTAAAGAAAAACTTTCAGGATTTTTTCTGAAAGTTTTTCTGTAGACTGTATTAATTATAGGCAAACCCTTCAGTACTTTTTTTCGTATGTTATCTATTTCTTGCAACCTCTTTTGAAGTTCATCTTCTATAGAATCTTCGCTTAAAAATAAAAAAATACTTAAGCCTTTCTGAAAACAAAAAAAATTATTTTCGCGCAGCATGGAAACTACATTTTCAATATTTTCTGAAGTAGCAAATTCTGCTCGCGCCATCGACATTTGTTTTTGAGAAGAAAAAAGTGTTTTATATCCAAATTTCATCTCCCCGGTTGATTTAGGCATCTTAATATCATCAATAATGATACTGTTGGCTTTTTCAACCAAGATAGTGCCTTCCTTTCTTTCTTGTTCGCTTTCATTAAGGTTTGGTAAAAGAATATGGAGATGTTTCTCGTTTTCTTTGCAAGAAAGTATTTCATTTCTCATAAGAATTTCCTCTGCTACTTCAGCAGAATCTTTTGAATCAAATTCCATAACTAAATAATTTGGAATGAATTCATTTGTTAGCACTTTTGCTATGATTTTTGAAAGCAGGTTTGCAATTTTTGAATAAAATTCTCTGTACCTCGTTGGTACAATTTTTATTGGGTTTTCCATTAGCTTTGGGTTTTAAGGGTTTATAGATTTTTTAAAAAACTTTTTTATTAATCTATCATACAATACAGACTATGTCAATAGTATGTATTGTAAATTTATATTTCCTTTACCGCTTCAATCAGAACACTTTTTTCACCATTTCGTACAGATACTTTACCCGAGAATGCTATACATTTTTCTGGAACTAAAATATCTTTTGAGACTGCAAATATTTTTGGAAAAGCGACAGCTTCTATCGAACCGGTAAAATCTGAAATTTTAATGAAGGCCATCTGGTCATTTTTCTTGGTTGTGACAAGCCTAGAGATTTCGATGATTCCGGCAAGCGTAACAGTCATATCATTTCCAATTCTTTCTAATACTTTTTTAATATTCATATCACGACTTTCTATTTTTTCACGTAGTCTGTCGAGGGGGTGTCCGGAAACATATAACCCTAGAAGTTCTTTTTCCCAAAGTAATTTTTCTGCTTGAGTTGCAGCAGGTGCTGGTTTTAGAGTGAGTGCTTGGAATTCTGTTACTGGTAATGTACCAAAAAGTGAAACCTGATTGGCTGCTTGTTTGGAGTTCTCACGGATATAAGCAAGCATATCTTCTAGGTTCGCTAGAAGTAAACCACGTTCTCCAAAGTCATCCATGCTACCTGTTTTTATTAAAGCTTCCATGGATTTTTTGTTTAAATTTTTACTTTTGACTCTATCTAGGAAATCAGTGATAGATTTGAATTTACCATTATTCTTTCTCTCTTCAATCAAAGCTTCTCCTATTTCGGCGCCAAAATTTTTTATTGTATAAAGTCCGAAGCGAATTGTTTTGTCGTCAATACGAGTAAAACCTTGGAAACTTTCATTTACATGTGGAGGCAAGACTTTGATTCCCATTTTTTCACATTCACGAGTAATCTCAGAAATTTTCTCTACATCTCCGGATTCAGCTGTGAGTACTGCACACATGTATTCGACAGGGAAGTTGGCTTTCATATAAGCTGTTTGGTAAGCGACGCGTCCGTAACTCGCTGAGTGTGCTTTGTTGAAACCATACGCAGCAAAAGGTTCGATTTGTTTCCAAAGTTCTTGAGCTTTTTTGAGTGGCCATTTACTGTGTTCCACACAACCCGTGATGAAGTGGTCTTTTTGTTTTTCCATTTCCTCAGGAATTTTTTTACCGACAGCCTTTCTAAACTTGTCGGCTTCACCCCAACTATACCCGGCGATATGAATAGAAATAAGCAAGAGGTCATCTTGGTAAACAAGCACACCATAAGTTTGTTTTAGGATTGGCTCGAGCATCGGGTCGAGATATTTTACGAGACTCGGATTATGTTTACGCTCGATATAGAGAGGAATGAATTGAATAGGTCCTGGACGATATAGAGCCACCATCGCATTGATATCGTGTATAGAAGTTGGTTTTAATTGTTTCAAATAAGCAGTCATACCACCACCGTTCAATTGGAAAAGTCCCATTGTCTCACCACGAGCTAGCATTTCAAAAGTTTTTTTATCAGCTACGTCTACATAATCAAGATCAACTTTTATGTTGTGAACTTTTTCTGTAATCTTCACCGCATCAGCAAGGATTGCTAGGTTTTTAATACCAAGAAAATCAAATTTTGGCAGACCGACATCTTCGATCTGATACATATCATACTGAGTAATTATTTCTCCACCTTTAGGGTCGTATTGAATCGGTGTGAATTCATAAAGTGGTCGGGGAGCGATGACGATACCTGCAGCATGGACAGAGACGTGTCTAACACAGCCTTCCATTTTTTTTGCCAAATCAATAATTTCTTTTGTGATAGGTTCTTTTTTGTATGCTTCTTTCAGTTCCGGTACGAGCTTCATTGCGTTGTCTATTGTCATAGCAGTACCTTGAGAGCCGAGCGGAATTAAACTAGACAATCGATCACCAATAGCATACTCGTAGCCAAGTGCTCGAGCGACGTCACGCACGGAACCTTTGGCCATCATTGTTCCAAATGTTCCTATCTGAGCAACACGGTCTTTACCATATTTTTCTTTTGTGTAGGCAATCATTTCTGCTCTACGATTGTCGGCGAAGTCCATATCAATATCGGGTAGAGAGGGACGCTCTGGGTTCAAGAATCTTTCGAAAGGGAGTTTGTATTCAAGTGGATCGACGTTGGTAATACCGAGCAAGTATGTCGTCAGAGATCCGGCGACAGATCCTCGAATATTTGTGAAGATATCATTCTCACGAGCGAAACGTAAAAGATCTCCCACAACTAAAAAGTAAGTAGGGTAACCTTTTTGTTTAATAATACCGAGCTCATATTCAAGTCTGTCCACATACTCTTTGTTCTGTGGTAATTTTCTAAATTCAAAACCTTTATATGCCAATTCTTTCAAGACTTCATTCGGATCTTTGTCGCCTTCGATTTTAAATTCAGGGAAGTATGCTTTACCCAATTCTATTTCATAATCTTCACACAAGTCAGATACGAGCATAGTGTTACCGACTGCATCAGGTACATCTTTAAAATATTCTTTTGCTGTTTTCTCATCAATAAAAGAAAAATCATCATCAGAGAATTCAAATTTTCCTGTATCTTTTCCTTCAGCACCTGTATTTACCTGGAGCAGGGTATGGTGCGCTTTATGATCATCTTTACATGGGTAGTGTGAGTCTTGAGTAGCAACGATAGGTATATCGAATTTTTTTCCTAATTTTACTAGTTCATTACGAAGCTCTTGGTCTCTCTCTATGTGTGGGTGAGATTGTACTTCGATAAAATAATTTTTACCAAAAATATCAACATGTTCTTTTATTATTGCTTCAGTTTTTTCAACATTTCCAGCAAGTATGGCACGAGAAAGTTTACCTCCCATACATCCTGAAAGACAAATGATTCCTTCACTGTATTTTTTTAATAGTTCTTCATCAACACGGGGCTTGTAATAATATCCTTCGAGGTTTGCAATCGTGACGATACGCATCAAATTTTTATACCCCTGCAAATTTTTTGCGAGCAGTATTAGGTGATATCTTTTATTATCGATGCCTGCTTCCTTGTCAGTTAATTTTCTTTCTGCAACATAGACTTCACACCCGATGATTGGTTTGATCTCATTTTTTTTACATTCTTTATAAAATTCAATTGCTCCGTACATATTGCCATGGTCAGTTATTGCTACAGCGGGCATATTGAACTTCTTGGCTAGTTTTACCATATCTTCCACCTTAGAAAGCCCATCCAATAGGGAATAGTGCGAATGGTTATGAAGGTGGACGAATTTGGATGCCATATTTGTATAATAGCATAAAAATAACCCCTCAAAGCCTCCCCTTTATAATGGAGGGTAAACAATACCCCGTTTAATACCTTATGGAATAACACGAAAATCCAATCTGAAAAGACTTGACTTCTATACCAAAAGGTGTATAATAAGCAAGTAGTACAAATTGAACCTTTAAATAAACGAGTAATATACACCTAACCCCAAAAACCAGCTATGAAAAGATTTAGATTTATTATTGTAATCGGTTTAATACTGGTTGCTAATTTTGTTAGTGGACAGGATTCCACGGATACTTCAGTACCCACAAAAATCCCAATCGGTGAAAGGAAGTTAACATTCTATGCTGCAGGCATTTATAATGCCTATGAGTATGGTGGTTGGAACCTAGGATTAAACATCCAAAATATTCCAACAGAAATGCGAATCTTCCAAAGAGTTTACTTGGGACTTGAAATTACCAGGAATGCTCAACTTGGTTTAGAAATGGGAGTGAGACCTTTGAAGAAAAGTTGGGGCAAAGTTAATTACGCCAACAAAATCGGAATAGTCTTTCACGACCGTAACAATGTTTTTACTCCTCATGACTCTTTGGTTTCAGGATCAATTGGTGCTCCCGGTAAAATGATTATTGCTTTTCAATTAGGCTGTAGTCTTGAAATAATAAACCGGTTTGGCTTCTTTGCAACTTTTAACCCAGGGATATCCTTTCGTCCTGACTCCAAATTCAATTGGGGCCATAATGGCTACTGGTACTGGGGGTATGAAGGTGGATTCTACTTTAATTTTGGCGGAATGAAGAAAATTAAAGATGTAACTATGAATAATAGTTACATCAATCAATTTCAATTTTATTCATGGTCATAAATTTACTACACAAATCTTAAAATGCACAATATTATTGTGCATTTTTTTTATTTCAAATTTACACTGAGATAAGTCGCTACTATCGCGGCTGTTTCTCCTCGAAGAGTGAGTTGACCCAATGAAGCTATTTTAAATCCAGCATCTTTTGCTTTCTGACTTTCTTCTGGTGTCCAGCCTCCTTCAGGTCCGATGAAGATGCAGGGTGAAGATTTCTCTTTTAAAACGCACCCATAAAATTCTGCTGAATTTTTGCTCGTGCTCGCGCCGTCGCGCTCCCAAGGCGTTTGAAAAGAGAAATCTTCACCGCCTGCATCGAAAAATATATTACATTCGTTATCCTTTACCATTTCTAAACTTTGTTCAAAAGAAATTGGTTCCATAATTTCAGGAATAAAACTTCGGCCAGATTGTTCAGAGGCTTCTTTAGCTATTTTTTGTAATCTTTCCATGTTGAGTCCGGTCTTCACTGTGCGTGTGGTTATGATTGGAATTATTTTATTTACTCCGCACTCGGTAGTTTTTTGGACAACAAGTTCAAAATTTTCTTTTTTCAAAACTGCACAAAATAGGGTAACACCCCTAGTGTCAAGGTTAAGCCTTGACACTTTTTCTATTTTTAATTTAACAGTATTTTTATTTATTTCTTCAATACGTGCTATAGCAGAAATTCCTTTACCATCGCAAAGTTCCACTTGTTCATTTATTTCAAGTTTTAATACTTTTGCCATCTGGTGCGCTATTTCGCCTGTGATTTCTATTTCTTTGTCTGCTTGTGAAAAGTTGAAATTATCTATGAATCTGTGGATTTTTGCCATAAATAAAGTCTAGCACATTTTTGTTTTATTTTTGATACAATGAATGTATTAAAAATTTATTGAAATAAAATACAATGGCAAAGACAATAAAAGTAGGAATAAACGGTTTTGGAAGAATAGGACGAGCATTTTTAAAAATTGCTTGGGACAGACCCGAAATAGAAATAGTTGCAGTCAATGATCTGGGTGATGTTGCCAATATGGCGTACCTTTTGAAATACGATACAGTTTATCGAACATGGAAGCATGACATAAAAGCTGAAGGTAACGAACTTGTTATTGATGGAAAAAGAATCAAAGTTCTTGCCGAGAGAGACCCAGCGGTATTGCCTTGGGGAGCTTTAGGTGTGGATGTTGTAGTTGAATCAACTGGACTTTTCACTACATATGACAAAGCCAATGCTCACATTACAGCGGGTGCGAAAAAAGTAGTCATTTCTGCTCCAGCCAAAGAGGGCGATGGTACGGTGAATGGTGCAACTATCTTGATGGCAATTAATGAAGAAAAATTCGGCACTTGTGATATTACTTCCAATGCTTCTTGTACAACTAATGCTGCAAGTCCTTTGATTGGGATTTTACACGAAGCTCTTGGTATTGAAAAAGCATTACTCAATACTGTACATGGATACACTGCTTCTCAGAGTATTGTCGATGGACCAAATAAAAAAGATTTTCGTGAGGGACGAGCAGCAGCGCAAAATATCGTGCCATCTTCCACCGGTGCAGCTATCGCTGTGACCAAAGCATTTCCAGAATTAACAAATCTTTTTGATGGCATCTCAATGCGTGTGCCAGTACCTGCTGGAAGTATTGTTGATATCACTTTTATTTCTAAAAAACCTACAACTGCAGAAGAAGTAAATGCAATTCTTAAAAAGGCGAGCCAGGACCCAAAGTGGAGTACTGTTTTTTCGGTGACCGAAGAAGATTTAGTTTCATCCGACATTTTAGGAGAATCCCATGGTTCAATTGCTGATTTAAAAATGACTCGTGTTGTCGGTGGTAATCTTGTAAAAGTAATGGGCTGGTACGACAACGAAATGGGGTACACTCATACTCTTGTTGATCATGTTATTAAAACAGGAAATACTATAAAATAATATGAAAATATTTATCGCATCAGATCATGCTGGTTATGATTTAAAAGAAAAACTTCGAGATTTTTTAGTTGATCTTGGACATGAAGCTGAGGACAAGGGTCCTTTGATTTTTGATGCGAATGATGATTATCCTGATTATATAAAACTAGTTGCTGAGGCTGTCGCTAGAAATCCAGAAGGAAGTTTTGGTATTGTTATTGGTGGTAGTGGGCAAGGGGAAGCGATAGTTGCCAATCGGGTACCGGGTGTTCGTGCAATGACTTTTTATGGACCAAGACTTCCATTAGGAGATATCAATATTGAAGGACATCACAGTGATGATCCATATGAAATAGTCAGACTTGCACGACAGCACAACGATGCAAATATTTTATCCATTGGTGCACGTTTTGTTTCTGAAGAAGAAGCGAGACAAGCGATTTTGATTTTTATGGATACAGAATTTTCAAACGAAGAAAGACATTTTAGAAGAATTAAAAAAATAGATAACAAATAATATATGCCTGAAATAATACCCGCAGTCCTTACAAAAAATTACGATGATTTAAAAAATAAAATAGCACTTGTACGTGGAGTTACTCCAATAGTGCAGGTGGATATTTGTGATGGAGTTTACACTCAAAATTATACTTGGCCTTTTCGTTCGACAGGATCAGATAGAGAAGTAGCTGAGTTGGATTTTCATGCACAAGACATTTTAGGTGAGCGCGAAGGTCTTCCTTTTTGGGAAGATATTGAATTCGAGTTGGACTTGATGGTGATGGATGCTGTAGATAATTTTGATTTTTATATGAAGTTTGGACCCAAGAGAGTTGTTTTCCATCTTGAGGCACAAAGAGATTTAGATTCTTTTAGAGATTTTCTAGAAGGTATGGATATGTATATTAGAGAGACGATACAGGTGGGTGTGGCAATAAAACCAGGTACACCATTGGAAAATATTTTACCAATCGTTCCTTTCATTGATTTCGTACAATGCATGGGTATTGAAAAAGTTGGTTTTCAAGGACAAGATTTTGATGAACGTGTTTTAGACCAAATAAAAAATTTGAAAGAAAAATTTCCAGAGCTTACTGTTAGTGTTGATGGGGGAGTCAATGTAGATACAGCTCAAGAACTTGTGAGTGCTGGTGCAGATAGATTAGTCATCGGTAGTGCTATTTTTAATACCAGTGACATCATCGGTACTGTTGAGATGTTTGAGAATTTGGTATAATAATACTAAATGATTTTAACTCAAGAAAAAATTTGGAAGCTACAAGAAACTGCGAATAATATTCGTGTCTCTATTATTGAATCTTTAATTGAAGCAAAGTCTGGTCACACTGCTGGACCTCTCGGTATGGCAGATATTTTTACTCTTTTTTATTTTCATATTTTGCGTCATGATCCGAAAAATCCTGCATGGCCCGAGCGTGATAGATTTGTACTTTCCAATGGTCACATTTGCCCGGTACTTTATGCCACGATGGCACACTCAGGATATTTCCCTGTAGAAGAATTGAAAACTTTAAGAAAATTCGGTTCACGTTTACAAGGTCACCCTCATCGAGAATATTTACCATATGTAGAGACTTCTTCCGGACCTCTTGGTCTTGGGCTTTCTCAAGCTGTCGGTATGGCTTTGGCAGACAGGATAGATAATGGTGCTGGCACTGATAGATTTATTTATTGCTTTATGTCTGATGGTGAACATAACGAAGGAAATACTTGGGAAGCGATGATGCTTGCCGGAAAAAATAAACTAAGAAATCTTATTGCAGTTGTGGACAGAAATAATATTCAGATTGATGGCTTCACTGAAAATATCATGCCTCTAGAGCCCCTGGCTGACAAATGGCGATCTTTCGGTTGGCATGTGATAGAAGTCTCTGGTCACGATTTTCAGGCTTTAAATGAAGCTGTAGAAGAAGCACAGGCTGTCTATGAAAAGCCTTCCGTTATCATTGCTCATACAATACCCGGTAAAGGTGTGAAAGAATTTGAGAGGGATTATCGTTGGCACGGAACACCTCCTGGTACAGGCCCAGAGGACAAAATTAAAAAAGACAAACAAGGTGAAGTCGCATTAGCAGAACTTCGTACTTTAGGTGGACAAATTAGAAGTGAACATCAATAGTTCGGCAAGCTCACTATAAATAAATTTATGTTAAACCCAGAATTAAAATTAAACTCAAAACTTTTTGCTCTAGACGTTGAGCAAGTTCCAATTCGTAAAGGATTCGGTCAGGGACTTTTGGCTGCAGGTGAGTTGGATAAAAATATTGTCGGTCTTTGTGCAGATTTGACCGAGAGTACTCAGATGAATTTATTCGCAGAAAAATTTCCAGAAAGATTTATAGAGATAGGAGTTGCCGAACAAAATCTAGCAGCTGTCGCTTCGGGTATGGCAGCGATGGGCAAGATCCCTTTTATTTCTTCGTACGCTATGTTTTCTCCAGGTAGAAACTGGGAGCAGATCCGTACTACTATTTGTTATAACAATCGACCGGTCAAAATTGCGGGATCTCATGCTGGAGTTTCTGTTGGTCCTGACGGTGGCACGCATCAAGCTATCGAGGATATTGCCATCACTCGTGTTATTCCCAATATGCATGTTATATCTCCTTGTGATGCAATAGAAGCAAAGAAAGCTACATTGGCATTGGCCAAGACAACCTTTCCTACTTATTTACGATTGGTTCGTGAAAAGACTCCAATCATCACTACCGAAGAAACTCCATATGAGGCAGGTAAAGCACAAATTTATTGGATGCCTGATATTGGTTTGGCTCAGGTTGGAATAGTTGCCACAGGCGCACTTCTTTATAAAGCACTATTGGCAGCGAAAGAATTGGAAGCTGAAGGGATAAAAGTAAAAGTTATGAATTTGTCTTCGATTAAGCCGATTGATGCTGAGGCTCTGACAATTTTAGCTAAAGAAACAAAAGCAATCGTGACAGTTGAAGAACACCAGATAGCTGGGGGAATGGGTTCTGCTGTAGCAGAAGTTCTAGCCCAAAATTATCCTGTGCCGATAGAATTCGTTGGTGTACATGATAGATTTGGTCAGTCGGGTACTCCAGAAGAACTCATAGAGCACTATGGTATGGGTAAAGATTCTATTAAAGAGGCGGTGAAGAAAGTTTTAAAGAGAAAAATTTAGTTCAATCTTATTACATTTTCTATTTCAGACAAAGTTTCTTTGATTTTTGTTTTTGTTTCCTCTGATTGTTCCATTTCTTTCAATTTTATTAAATCTTTATTTAAATTATTTAATCTTTGAACAGAATTTTCAGTATCACCTGTCTTTGATAAAGATTCTTTCTCTATAATTTCATTCTGCATTTCGTTTGCTATTCCTTCCAATATTTGATTGTTATCTTTTTTAGCTACAAAAAATAAACCGTCTTTAAATCCTTCTTTTAAAGGCTGATTTTTCGTATATTCTTCAATCTTAGATCTTTCTTCTATTGGGATACTCTTGTTCCATATTGATTCTCCTTTTTCCATATATTTATTTTCGTTTAATTATTAATTTTCTTGGTTAGTTTTGATTAAATCGTTTCTTCTTTCTCTGTTTGTTTCTATGATTACTATTTCTTTGTTAAGTCTGATAATATCTTCTTTTAGTTTTCTGTGATCTTCTTGCATTTCTCTATAAGCAATCCCATCAAGCTTATTTAAAAATTCAAGATCTTTGTCGTCCTTTTCTATCTCTAAAGTAGGGAATTTTGTTTTAAATTCTTTTTCATTCTTATCCTTCCAATTTTCGCAATCCGCAAGTGTTTTATAGCACAAGTCTCTAATAAATTTTTCACTTTCTAGTTTCTGAGTTTTCATTTTCTCATTGTCCTCAAAAGCACTCTTTAGTTTTATTGCCGGAATTTTTTCCATATTTTTTAGGGTTTAATTTTTACTAATATCTCCTCCTGGAGTTCGTGGCTTTATATATTCTTTATTGCTAATGCTTTCCATTTGAGCTAATGCTAGACTAGCATCACTTCTTACTATTGTCTGTATTTTTTCCAATCCAACAAGTTGTTTTTTGAGTTCTTCTTTTTTAACAGGCAGGATACCACCAGCATTTATTTTTTCTTGTAGTTCAGTGATTGATGTTTCAAGTTTATTTACAACGTTTTGTAATCTTTTTACTTCAGCAGTTTTTTCTTCTAAATCAGTTTCTTTTTTGTTTCTATTTTCTATAAATTTTTCGTTAAGATTTAGGTCAGCCCAAAATGTCATCTTTTGGATTTCTGGATCAGCTTCTCCTATTTGTTTGATTCCTCTACCATAGATGCCTTCTTGATACTCGAAATGTTTACTAGCATTTTCAGCACGTAATTTTTCGTCCGAAGTCATTTGCATTATATTTTCTATTTGCTTACTTGCTTGTGGTATTTTTATGTTTTTTCCTTCCATATAATATATATATTTTTATTATTTTAATATCTTTATTTTATAACTCTCAGGGGATTTTGTCAAATATTCTTCAAGTTTTTCTTTGGACAATAATCCAGCTTGTGCACCGACATATTCCACGACAGACATTGAATTTATTGGTCCCCAGGCCAAAGCTTCAGGAATACTTTTACCCAATGCTATTGCTGTGGTAAAGGTTGATGAATAAGCATCACCTGCACCTGTACGGTCTATTGGCGTTCCGACATCTGGATACATCGGTATAGACCAGATGTTTGTACCGTCAGATGCAATCGCGCCATTTGGTCCATCACTGATAGATACGATTTTAGGTCCAAGAGCATGGATGCCTTTGGCTAATATTGAAACATCTTTAGTCTTAATATTCAATATTTTTTCCGCTTCTTCAGTATTACAAAAGAAAATTTCTGTGTGGGCATAGATATCTTTTAATAATTCTGTACCGAGTTTTATTTGGAATGTTCCGGGCTGGAAAGCGAGTTTTGTCTCTGGGTGATTCTTTAAAAATTCAGCGATTTCTAGTTGGTATGGTAGGGAATTGTCAGCAAGTGAACTCAAATAAATCCAACCGATTTCTGGTAATTCTGTCGCTGGAAATTTATAATTAAATTCAGTATGTTTGATTAGGATAGTACGTTCAACACCATACCAAAGTACATAGTGATAGTTGGTTAGTTTGCCATTTTCTGTCTGTACGAAATCTGTAATGATTTTTTCTTTTTTAAGAGCAGCCAAGCAATCTGCTCCATTCAGATCATCACCGATATTGGTCAAAACAGCCGAAGAAAGTCCGAGTCTCGCAGCTGCGACAGCAGCATTGGGACTGTTGCCAACAGCACAAATTACATCGACTGATTCGTAAGGTACCTTATCTCCGAAACGCAGGCAGAGTTCTGAACTTTCAGAATCATCTAGGCCCTTGTGCACATGAGCGTCTTTAAGTTTAATAAAAGCGTCTGTGACAATATCCCCAATTGCTAAAAAATCTATTTTGCTCTTTATTTCAGTCATGATACGATTATATAACATTCGGTAAAATTTTAAAAATATTTTTATGTCTAAAAAGATAATCTTTCTTTTGGTAGTTTTATTTTTATTTTCTAGATCTCATCTAGTTTTTGGTAGTCCCGTGATAAATGAATTGATGTATGATCTAGATGGTGCTGATATTGATTGGGTGGAAATTTACAATCCGAATAGTGAAGATGTTGATTTAACAAGCTTGAAACTTTTAGTTAGTAATTCGACTTCCAATCATGGAATAGTCAAACATTCTGGTTCAGAAATTCTTCATCAAGGTGAGTACGGTATCATCGTGCCAAGTTCAGATATTGAAGCTTTTACAAACAAGTGGGGGAACTCGGGTAATATTTTTACCGCGAGTTTTTCTTTGCCCAATGAGACCGAAAAAGTTGAAATAAATAATGGAGACAAAACTTCTTCTTTGTCTTCGGTCACTTATAATTCCACGCAAGGAGCTTCGGGTGATGGTAATTCCTTACAGCTGATAAATGGTACATGGAAAGCTGCTTTACCGACGCTCGGGTCTACAAATAATATTTCAGTTTCTACTATATCGTCCACTTCAACAACTTCTTCCAATAGTTCAGTATCGAATAGTTCAAACAACGAGAGTTCTTATGTTCAAAATACTTCGACAATAACAAAAACTAAAATATCTGAAGAGCCTAAAATCAAGACAAAAATTCTTTCTAAGAATTTAGTCTTTGCAGGTGTACCAGTTGAGTTTCAAGTAAAGACGACAGGGTATTCAGGTGAGACACTTTCCTCTGGAAAATATTTTTGGAATTTTGGTGACGGAGATTCTAGAGAAGCCAGTGGAACAGATAGATTTACCCATGTATATGCTTATTCAGGTGAATATGTCGTGTCTCTGGAATATTATATGAATGTTTATATTTCAGAACCAATTGCAGTTGATAAGATTACGATCAAGGTAGTACCAATACAGGTATCAATATCAAAAGTTGGAAATGAAAAAGATTTTTTTATAGAGCTTTCCAATAGTTCTGAATATGAGATAGATATTTCTAAATGGATTCTTTCTTCAGGGGAAAAGAAATTTATTTTTCCTAAAAACAGTATTATTATGCCGAAAAGATCAATAATACTTTCAGACAAGATTACGCAATTTGTTTCAAGTGATGCGAGAAATTTGAAATTAGTTCTCTCGACAGGTGAAGTTGCTTATGACTACGGTGTTTCATTGGCACCAATCGAAGTTGTAGTAAAAAATGAGATTTCCGTACAAGCCCCAGCCCCAGTTTTAGAAAAAACTACAATAAATATAAAAACAATAGAACCTGTCCAAAGTATTTCACAAAGTAATACAAGTGAGGATAAAAATATAAAAATAGAAAAAAATGTTTCTGTACCAGCTGTACAAAAAGCTAGCAAAAATTTATCAGCCTCCGCCGTAGAGAGTGGTGTGTTGCCGGGTAGTTCAAAGAATTTATATCTTTCTTTTATTGGACTAGTTGTTTTTCTTGGGTTTAGTGCGGGTAGTGTTTATTTTATTCGTCGGAATAGAGTTGCCTTAGAAGACGGTGAAGATTTTGAAATAATCGATGAATAAATTTGCATCTTGGCTTTAGATTTATTATGCTGTACTTGTCTTATTAATAATAATCCGAATTGCGTCGCGCTTCAATGGACGATTGCGCGACATGATTTCGCTAAATCAAAAATCAAATGTTTAAAAACTTTTTACTTAAAAAAATGCTTCGTCTCCAAGGTGTACCAGAAGCGCAGATCGATATGGTTATCAATATGATGGAGAAAGATCCAGAGCTCTTCAAGAAAATTGCGGCTGAAGTCCAAGAAAAAATAAAAAAGGGGATGGATCAGAATGCCGCTTCAATGGAAGTAATGCAAAAGTACCAGGAAGAATTAAAAAAGCTAGCTTAGACTATCTTTAATCTTCAGAAAAAGAGCCCTATAAATAGGGCTCTTTTTGTTCTTGACATATATACTGTAGTATGCTATACTTTGTGCATAGTTTAATTATTTTGTTCATCTAAAAATAAGTCTCAAGGAGGGGCTTCAAAATGAGAAAAAAAATTATTATCGCAATCACCGCATGTGTTGCAGTTGCAGGCTTAGCACTACTTAATGTTTTTAATGCTAATGCTAATGCTGGTTCTGGCTCAGCTAAAACATCACATGTCAAAAAACCTGTGCAAACAGGAACAGGAACAGGAATGATTTACCGAACCAATTCAGTAACTTACCCATTGGAAAATGGAAAGTTGTTAACTGTAAAGACAACCACACCATATATAGATGTGGTGCTGCCGGCAAAGGACACATTCTTTGTTCAAAGAAAAGAAACCTTTAAAAAGGTTATGGCAAATTACACCGACTGCAAAGGCACTCCACAGGAATATGAAAAAACTGTCGTGGGACCTGCGCAAATAAAGTTGGTTAAGCTTCGTTTAGCTGGGAGAACAATCACTGTTCCGTTACATAAACTTGAGAAAAAAGAATATGTGACATCGGACAAACCTGCACAGCTCTGTGAAGCGACCATAGTTACGCTGAAGTATAAATAATTTTTTTCAAAATTCATCTTGATAGCACCTGAATAATTTTGGGTGCTATTTTTTTTGTTCCAAATTAGAAATTTATTATTTATTGCACAGTGTCCGGTATTTTTATATCTGAGGAGTTTACTGGTAGGTTTAATTTTTTTTCTACTAGCAGATATCTGGTAATATCGAGACCTTGGACATCTTCGCCTTTACTTTCGGTAAAAATTTTATTTACATTTTTTACAATAAAACCCGTTGAATAAAAAAACAAGACTACTGTTATAACAAGAAACAAAAAAATAACACCTAAATAAATTAGATCGATACGTTCTATTTTTCTTGAAATTTTTGTAATGTTTGTGTCTTTCGGGTCCATAATATTATTGAGATTTTTCTGTTATTAATGTTGCTTTGTATGATATAGAACATGTTCCTGTCCATCCGGATTTTTCTTGTGATGAAATATTTAAACTTTCTATTTTAGTAAAATACGGCATGCTCTCGAATTTTTGTAAATAATTTGAAAAATTATGGACATTTGTCGTTAGACTATTTGAATATGCAATTGTTGAAAGAGGGAATGCTTCTGAAGCTGCCAGTGATACTGGTGTTTCAAAACGATAGGATTGCGACACTCCATTACTAGATGCAAGGTTGTCTAGTGCATTTATAAATGTAGAAATATTATCTGAAGGTAGGAAAGCATTACTTATCAGAACATCATTATTTCCTACTATTTGTGCATCGTGTTTGATTACAGAAAGAAGCTCAGTTCTTTTTTTAAGTTCTGTCTCGAGTTTGTTATTGAAAACAATATTGTCAGTGACAGATTCTATCTCTCTTTTTATGAAAAAAATTATTAAAATAGTAACAAGAATGACACCCAGTGAAATAAGTGCGTTACGTCCGATATACATTAATAAATTTTTTGATGTAAACATATTATTTATAGTACAACATACTTGGGTCTTTAAGATGAAATGAAATTGAAAATGGAATATCTGCTTTTTGTTCCAGGTTTGTAATAGGTAAATCTACCTCAGTAAAATATGTAGATGCTTGAAATGATTTTTTGAATTGATTAAGAGTATCACGATTTTTGGCAGTACCGGTTACAAACATCATATCACTTAATGATGGTGCTCCAAAACTCGATATTGTGATTCCTGGAATAACGCGAGAATTGATTTCGTCAATCAAGATACTCCAGTTGGGTGTGTTGGACAAAATAGATTGAGAGACAAGGGTCAGAGAATTTACTTTTTTTATCAAGGATTCTTTTTGGATTATATCTGACGTAACAGGGAATGTAGAAAGAATAGAACTTTCATTTTGAATTATTTGTGATACTGAAAAAATATAAAGATAAGCTGCAATAAAAGTAAACAAAAAGAATAAAGATACTACTATCAACAAGTTGCGAGTAAGTTTTGTGAATGTTTTTATATTGTGGTATTTGTAAGTTTCGGCAATCCCAACAGGTAGTAAACTTATTTGATCGTCTTGTCCTTGTGAGATTTCTCCACGCACTACCGCACCGACAGGGATGAGCCATTTGGATTGTGGTTCCAAGTTGGAAATATTTTCCAAATATTTTAAGAATTTGTCTCTGATTGTTGTTTCTGTAAAAGAAACTTCATGAATTGTTTCTTTGAGTTCAGATTCGAGTGAATTCTTTATTTTGTTTGTCTCATCTTTCAAGAAATTTTCTTCTTTAATAAAGAGAGCTGGAAGCGTTCTGGAAAATTGAAGAATATTATCTTTCACTGTAAAGATGGTCACGCTGTCCTGATTCTTTTTTGTTAACAAACTCAATTCTCCTGGTTGTAGTTTTGCTGATCGAGCAATACTTGCGATATGAGATTCAAGAGCAAAAGTATTCACCCCGGCTTCTTCCAGAGTTTTGATATAGTCGTCTGCGATATTTTTAGGAATCGTAGAAACGAGAACTTTGTTGGTATCACCAGAACCATCTGTATCCTCCCATCCTATATACACAGTGTCTCTCTTAAAAGGGAGTTGGAAATCAATCGCGAGGTCTATTGCTTCTTCTAGATGTAAATTAGTGATAGTTTTAGGGAAAGGAAAAATATGAGAATAAATTTTGTCTTCTGGTATGGAAATAACAGCATAACTTCCGTAAAGTTTTTCTCTTTTCCAGATGTCCTTTATAGTTTTTTTGAAAAGTTCTTTATCTACTATCGCCCCATTTGATATTATATTTTCAGGTATTGATTCTTCTATTAGAATAAGTTCGTTTTCTAAATTATCGGTAATACTTTTTAATATTTGTTTTGTTGCTTTTTTCTTTGGACGGAAATAAGCAATGCGTATATTTAAGTCGCTGATTTCAACTCCAGTAAAATACTTTTTCTTTGTTAGAAGATTTAAAATGTTCACGATGTTTTTATTATATCAAGTTTTATATTTTGATGCTATATAATTTTTTTTGATTCTGCATTTTCCCCTGTCCCCGGTTTAGGGGATTTCCCCTAAACCGGGTATCGGGGAAAGTGTCAGAGATACTACAAGTTATCCACTATTAGGTTTACTTATTTGTTTTTTAAAAAAACTTCTGATATAATTTAGGCATAAAGGTTTTAATAGATTATTAATTTTATTTAAAAGTATAAATTTTATGAATATGAATTTTGTGAAGAAAAATAAAAATCGTGGTTTCACTTTGCTTGAGCTCTTGATCGTTATCGCGATCATCGCTATTTTGTCTGTTGCACTTGTTCTAGTTTTGAACCCAGCAGAAACTTTAAAGAAGGCTCGAGATGCTCAGCGTATCTCTGACCTTGCTACACTTAAAACTGCGATAGGACTTTATTTGACGAGTGTCTCCCCAGCATACTTGGGTGGAGTGGCTGATAACAATTTCTGTAAACCTACTCCAGCAACTGCATGGGGCGACGGTTCGTTCACATACAAGATTTCTTACTCGACTCCTATTGCCGTCCCAATCACTGATGCAGTCGAAGATGGTAGTACTGGTGTTATCAAAAGACAAGCAGCTGTGAATCCAAGTCTTACAGATGGTACTGGTTGGATTCCTGTTAAGTTTGATAACATTACAGGAGGATCTCCAATTTCAAACATTCCTCTTGATCCAACAAACAATATCGTAAGCACTTTGAGTACTGCTGCTTCTGTAAGAAGTGATGCTCTAGTCTATCGTTATGCATGTGCAATAACTCCACTTACTTTTGAAATCGATGCTCAACTAGAAAGTGATGCTTATACTGTTACTGACGACAAAAGAGCAAGTGATGGTGGAAATAGTACACTTTATTATGAAGTTGGTACAAGTCTATCAATCATGACTGCTGCTTCTCCTTCTGCAGTTGGAACAGATATCTAATCATTTAGCTAATAAAATAAAAACACCTCGGTTTTACACTGAGGTGTTTTTATTTTATTAGATTTGTCTCAAAAATACTTGCTTGTTTTTTTTATATTTAGTAAAATTATATAAGCTATTATTATTTTATAAAAAACTATATATTTATGAATATGAATTTTGTGAAGAAAAATAAAAATCGTGGTTTCACTTTGCTTGAGCTTTTGATCGTTATCGCGATCATCGCTATTTTGTCTGTCGCACTCGTTCTAGTTTTGAACCCTGCAGAAACTTTGAAGAAGGCCCGAGATGCTCAGCGTATTTCTGACCTTAATACAATCAAAACTGCAATCGGACTTTATATGACGACAGTAGCACCGGTGTATTTAGGAGGAACATCCTCCAACGCCGAATGTCAGGCTGTGACAGGTACTTGGGCAGGTACAAACAAGATTTTTTATTCTCTTCCTGTTGCTAGTGTTATTACTGACGTGGTATTGGATGGTGTTGGTGGTGCTCTAAAATTGCAGGTTGCAACTCCAAGTCTTACAGACAGTACTGGTTGGATTCCTGTTGATTTCGGTAATATTGCCGGAGGTTCTCCTATCTCAAAAATTCCTGTTGATCCAATCAACACTATTACTGCTCTAGGTGCAGTTGCAAGTACAGATCTAGTATATCGTTATGGATGTGCTCAATCCCCATTAGCTTTCGAGATTGATGCTCAATTAGAAAGTATCGCTTACACTGTTACTACTGATATGAGAGCGACTGATGGTGGTAATAATGCAGGTGTATATGAAGATGGTACTGACTTGTTGATATTTGGAACAGGCGCAGACTTCTAATTTTACTCAACTTTTTATTAAAAAATACCTCGGCTTTACGCTGAGGTATTTTTTTTATATAATAGTTTACTATGATACTAAATTTTATATTTTCACATTTAAATACGATTGCTTTAGGGGTATGGGTGGCATTTTTGGTGGTTATTGCTATTCGTTTTTTCCGACCAGCTTGGTTGAGAAATATTTCTTATTCAAAACTTATTTTAGTTGCTATAGGATTAAATATTTTTTATGGTTTGTTTGTGAGTTGGGGACAATATCATGTATGGGCATCAGCCAATGATTTTACCAGATCACTTGTAAATTTACCTTTACCAAAAGAGGTGCCAATGTCTTATCTTTTTGAATGGACAAGACCATTATTTCAGAATCATTTAGGATATTTCCTGTATTATATTATAGGACGTGTTTGGTTAAATATTTTCGTCTCATTTTTAATTTCAGGAGCAGTTTATCTTCTATTTAGAATTTGGAATTCTTACCGTGGTGGTTTTATAGAAAAAGGTCCTGAATTATTATTAATTTTGATGTTGATTTCTGGTTTTCCAGATATTATGATTTTAATTCCTCTTGGTTTTATTTTTGCAATTTTTTTGTTTACTTTTTACTATTTTAAAAAGGGTCACAAGAATGTAGAAATTGAACCAGCTTTTATTTTTGCAACTCTTTTCGCTTTATTATTTACAAATATTATTTTGAGTTTGATTTAGTAAAAGATGCCACTTGACCCACATGTCCGACATGTGGGATCCCCACATGTCGGACATGTGGGTTTATGAAGGTTTGTCTTTTATATTTTGCTGTAAATTGGTATAATCTCTTCATGCACATAAGCGAAGAAAAATTAAAGTCGATTTTACTTGAATCGGGTCTCGTCACTGATGACGATTTTAATTTAGCTCGCGAAGAATCTAAAAGAAGTGGTCAGACCATTTCTGATGTTTTGATCGGTAATGAAAAAATTACCGAAGATTACCTTGTAGAACTTTTAGCTCCATATTATGGTGTTCCGATTATCAATCTTAAAAAAGAACAGATTGATCCTGCTGCTTTGGAGTTGATTCCGGAAGTTTATGCAAAATCAAAGAACGTAATAATGTTTGGTTATGATAAAGAAAAGGGGATAATAAAGCTGGCAATGCTTGATCCTCTTGATTACGATACTATTGAATACATCCGAATAAAATTCAACGCTTGGGTGGAAGCATACCTGACGACTTACTCAAGTTTGCGTTATGGTTTTAGACAATATAAACAAAAAATAAATGTAGGCTTCGAACAACTTATTTCAGAAAACATAGAACAGTCTCTTTCTCTTGCCAATGAAAAAGATTTATCAAAGACAGCGACTGCTGTCCCTATCGTCACTATTCTAGATAATATTATCGAGCAAGCAATAGCCTTGAATTCTTCTGATATTCACTTTGAGCCACTTGAAAATGCTCTTCTTGTTCGTTTTCGTATTGATGGTGTTATGTCAGAAATTTTAAGTTTGCCCCAAGCGATAGCTTCGATCCTCGTCGCTCGTGTAAAGATTCTCGGCAATCTGCAGATTGATGAACACCGCGCTCCTCAAGACGGACGTTTTAGTTTCAAAATGCAAGATGGCACAAACATCGATGTTCGCGTGAATATCATGCCTATTTTTCATGGTGAAAAAGTTGAAATGAGATTACTAAAAAGTTCTATTCGCCCGCTCTCTTTAAAAGATCTTGGTTTTTCAGATATTGCGAGTAGAGTTCTCGGTGAAGAAATCAAAAAACCTCACGGAATGATTCTTGTGACTGGACCGACTGGTCACGGTAAGACTACGACTCTTTACGCAATATTACATATTTTAAATACACCTTTGGTGAACATTACGACGATTGAAGACCCTATCGAGTACGAGTTTCCAAGAGTAAATCAAACACAAGTAAATACAAAAACAGGAATCACTTTTGCAAACGGTCTGAGGTCTCTTCTTCGTCAAAATCCAGACATAATCATGATCGGAGAGATACGTGACAATGAAACAGTTGAGATTGCGGTTCAGGCTGCCTTGACGGGTCACCTTGTTTTATCTTCACTCCATACCAATGATGCTCCGTCTGCTATTCCTCGTCTGCTCGACATGAAGGCTCCAGCCTTTTTACTTTCTTCCACTATCAATGCGATCATCGCCCAGCGTCTTGTCAGAAAAATCTGCACACAATGTATCGGATCATATGAGATAACACCTGAAATAAATATTACCATAAGAGAACAGGTCAAAATTTCTGGAGGTGATGAAAAAAATATACCCAAGACTCTTTATAAAGGACGCGGTTGTAATGTTTGTGGAAATTCAGGATATTTTGGACAAATAGGAATCTTTGAAGTTATGGTTATAACCGAAGGTATTCGTGAGATGATTATCGCTGGCGCAGAAGTATCAACATTGAGAAAGACAGCCATTGCCAATGGTATGATTTCTATGTTTATGGATGGTTTGGATAAAGTTGAAAAGGGGATTACAACAATAGAAGAAATTACTCGTGTGGTTAATGAATAACCACATATCGGACATGAGGGAATCTCATGTCCGATATGTGGACGACGTGTTATTAATGAATAATAATTTTTATGATATATACATACAAAGCATACAATAAAGATAATAAAATAATAGATGGAGAATATGAAGCATCTTCCAACCAAGAAGTCGTAGAATATTTGGCTAAAATTTCTCTAACACCGGTCTCTGTTCATGCGATAAGTACAAGCAAAAAAATTCTATCAATCGAACTATTTGACAGCATCACATCTATTGATATTGTTTTTCTAATACGTAACCTGGCGACCACAATCAAAGCGGGATTATCTATTGTTGAATCCATTGATATCTTGATCAAAGATACCAAAAAAAATTCAATGAGAAAAATCCTTCAAGGGGTCAAAGCCAAGATTGAAAACGGACAGACTCTTTCTTCTGGTTTTGAAGCTTACAAAGAATCTTTTCCACCGATTTTTATCGGTATGGTAAAAGCTGGTGAGGTCTCCGGTCAGCTTGGTAAATCTTTGTCAGAACTCGCTCGTTATCTTTCAAAAGAATATACACTTCGAAGTAAAATAAAATCAGCTCTTACTTATCCGATTATTCTTCTTATTGCTTCAGCTTTGGTTGTGACATTGATGTTGGTTTTCGTTCTTCCAAAGCTTACTCAATCATTTGCTCAAAGTGGAGTGACACTACCTTGGATTACCAAAGCTTTTCTTTTTGTTTCTCAGATGCTTACCTATAGTTTTATTTTGGACTTGGTTGTTCTCGGAGCGATAGTATTTTTCTTTACTTATTTCCGTAAGACAGCGACAGGAAAAAAGTTTTTCTTTTTTGTTACTTCACATACACCAGTCGCAAAGGATTTGATAAAGAAGATAGCTGTTGTTCGTTTTGCTCATACCTTTGGTAATCTGATAGGTAGTGGTCTGTCTGTTGTTGAATCTCTTTCAATCTCTTCACAGTCGATAAACAACCAGAGTTATACTGATGCGATTGATAAATCAATCGAGGATATCAAAAATGGTATCTCTGTTTCAGAAGCGCTTAGTAAATATCCGAAACTTTTCCCCAGTCTTTTGATAAGTCTTATTATGGTTGGTGAGCGTACTGGATCCCTCCAGGAAATTCTTATGACTTTTGCAGATTTTTATGAAGAAGAAGTTGATAATACATTAAAAGAATTGACTGCAGTCTTGGAACCTGTTTTGCTTATCATTATGGGTCTGATGATTGGTGCTATTGCTGTATCGATAATCCTTCCTATTTATCAATTAGTCGGACACTTTATTTAATATGAAGTACTTCCGTGGCCGTCATGTCCTGAGCTTGTCGAAGGGTTTCACGATGCTTGAATTGTTGATCACTACCGCAATAGTGGTGACAGTAGCTTCAGCAGGTATTGGTTTTTATATAAATTATGGCAAGAGTGTCGACCTAAATTCTGTTGTTCAAATTTTAGCTTCTGATTTAAAACAAGCACAATCGAGATCTATGATAGGTGAGGGAGGTTTCAAATGGGGAGTGCATCTAGTGAATGGAACAAAAGATTATTATGAAATATTTTCTACCCCGGATGTTTATAGTAATGGTGCAAAAGTTATCCTCTCAACAACCTATCTATCCAGTGGTGTTACTTTTTCCAGTCCATCATCCGGTACGTCTTCGGATATTATTTTTAATAAAATATCAGGAGGAACAACTCCGTCTTTTGTTGGATTAACTTCAGGTAGTATTACTGAAAGAATCGGTCTTTCAAGTATTGGAAGTATTGAAATTGCTGAGGTTGCAATTAAAACGTTGATTGTCGCAGGCGGCGGTGGTGGCGGTGGTAATTGTAATTCTTGTGGTGGTGCAGGCGGCGGTGGTGCCGGTGGTTTGGTTTATGTACCATCGCTTGTTGTCACAAGTGGTTCAATGTCAGTCCTTGTTGGTGCAGGAGGTGCGGGTGGTGCCAATAATACCAATGGCTCATCGGCCAATGGAGTTGCTGGAACAAATTCATCATTTGGTGGTTATATTGCAACGGGTGGCGGAGGTGGCCGACCACAGAGTGGTGTCGCGGGTGGCAATGGAGGTTCTGGTGGTGGAGGCTCAGGTGGTGGTAGTCCTGTTGCTGGTGCTGGTGGTCTTGGTATATTTGGACAAGGAAATAATGGTGGTGCAGGTATTAGTTCACCTCATGGCGGAGGCGGCGGCGGAGGTGCTGGTGGCCCAGGCAGTACAGGTAGTACGAAAGCTGGTGGTATTGGTCTTTCTTATTCTCTTAGTGGTTCAAGTATTTATTATGCTGGCGGCGGTGGTGGTGGTACATACACTTCAGGTACTGGAGGTACAGGGGGATTGGGTGGTGGTGGTAATGGTGTAAATAGTACTACTAACAATGGTTATGGTTTTTCTGGAACAGTGAATACTGGCGGTGGTGGCGGGGGAGCCAATGGAGCGCCCGTTGGTGGAGGTGGAGGAACTGGTGGTTCAGGAATAGTCATAATTAGTTACTCGACAGCTTCTGGTATAACAGCTACCGGTGGTACAATAACTACAGTCGGTGCAAACACAGTTCACACATTTACTTCAAGCGGGACTTTTATTGTCACAGTACCGTAGAATTTTGACCAGTGCTTTAGGCGCTCGGAGCGCCTAAAGCACTGGTCTAGTCCATACTAAATTTTCATGAAAAATTTTTTCAAAAATAAAAAAATATCTTTAAACAAAGGAGCACTCTTGCTCGAACTTTTGATTGTTATTTCATTGCTCGCGGTGATTCTTTCTTTCGGAATCAATGCGATGTTTTTGAGTTTAAAAAGTAACAGAGTCTCTGGTGAACGCGACATTGCGAATGCATTGGCGACAGAATCCTTGGAAGCAGTGAGAGCGACAGTCGAAGAAAATTGGCAAAATATTTATGCTCCCTCTGGAATAGTAAAAGGAACCACACATTATTACCCAAAACAATCTCTAGGAAAGTGGGTCCTTACTACCGTATCAGGAGACGGAGTTATCACCATCGGTGGTGTTGTTTTTACCAGATATGTCATCATCGATGATGTGTGTCGAGACAACTCAACTCGTGAAGTGACAGGTGTCACACCTTGTACTATTCCGAGTACTCAATCAGATGATCCGAGTACACAGAGAGTCTCATCAATAGTGTCTTGGCCAGGTGCAGATCCAGTCACAATGTACGAATATTTTTTTCGTTGGAAAAATAAAGTATGTACTCAAGGCGGATGGGTTGCAGGAGTACCAGGAAATTCTACGCAAGATTGCACCGGTGCTGGCACCAATTATGATTCAAAAGAAGACACAGTTTTTATCGATCCAAATGGTTCATTTAAGCTTCAGTAAATTATTTTAGCTAAGTTGGTTAAGTTGATTATATGTGGTATGATAAAGTTATGAAAAATATTCTTCAATTTTCAATTTCAAAAGGGGAAAATAATTACATAGCGCAAGCTGTTGGTTTTCCTATTTTTACTCAAGCAGAAAGTTTAGATCAGCTTATTGAAAATATAAAAGAAGCTACGGGTTTACATTTCAAAGATGAGGATTTATCTGAATACGGATTTGTTCCTAAGCCATCTTTATTGATAAATTTCGAGGTTCCTCAGTATGCCTAAGTTGAAAGTTTTATCTGGAAAAGATTTAATTGATATTTTTGCTTCTTTTGGTTTTCATATTATTGGTCAAACTGGCAGTCATGTAAAAATGCGCTGCCATAAAGATAACAATAAACAAACACTCACCATACCTCTACATAAAGAAATCGATAAAGGTCTTTTGAAAGCAATTTTTAATCAAGGTTCTATGTATATTTCAGAACAAGAGTTAAAGAAATATTTCTTTACAGAATAAAAAAAGCGCCCTCCTAGTAAGGAGGGCGCTTTCAATCTTATCCACTGTTTTACTTGTTGCAGTTAATTATTAAAAGAAGTAAAATATAGGGGAGTATTCTACCGATTTTTCTGCAGACTTTTTTCAGACATGAGTCGCGCTTCAACGGACACTGCGCGACATGATTTTGCAAAATCAAATTATTTATTTTTAATGTTCTCAAGTAGCTAGTAAAGTCGAATGAAAAAAATTATAAAAAAAATAAATTTAAGTCGGTTTAATTTATTCTTGGTAGTTCTACTTCTTGGAGTAGTTTCTTTTTCATTCGTGAAACTTGTTTTTGCATCCACTCCGGATACCACTAAACCGAATCCTGGACAAGCATGGAATGAGATCGGCAACGGAAGTTTTCAGATCAGCGGACCTACTGGTGGACCCACAGTTCCCAAAACTTTTATTTTTCCTGATGTTGATAATACTTATGTCATCACTGCACCGACTCCGGTTGGAACAACAGGACAAGTTCTTACTTCCACAGGAGCTCTCGGTCAACAATCCTGGGCGACACCAACTTTCGGTAATGTCAATGGTACTGGTACGACAAATTTTATAACCAAGTGGAACGATGCTGTCGGTACTTTAGTAAATTCTTTAATTTTTGATAATGGAACAAATGTCGGTATCGGAACAACAGCACCAGCTACACCTTTTCAAGTTGGACAAAGTGGTACAAATAAAAATTCAAGATTTTGGGGGAACATAGATGTAAATGGAGGAGGTTCATTAACTTTTGGATCTGGAGATTCTTCTATCGGATATCCTTCTGGTTATAATTTGGCTTTCAATACTTACAACGGAAGTCTGACCGAAAAAATGAGAATCACGTCCGTTGGTAATGTTGGTATTGGAACCACGAATCCATCAATGTCACTAGATGTAAAAGGTTCAGGTGCTGGACACGTTATAATGGGTAGTTGGGCTTCAAATGGAGCTTACGGAGTACTTAGTCTGAATGGTTTAAATGATACAGGTTCCAATTTTTATAGTGCAGCAGGAGGTCCTCTTTATATTAATCGTCCAACAGGACAAGGTCTATATTTTAGAGAAAATAATGCTGATCAAATGACCATTCTAAATGGTGGCAATGTTGGTATTGGAACAGTAACTCCAGGAGCAAAATTGGACGTAGAAAATCTTTCTGCTGGAATCAACGAAGGGATTCGATTATCTCATGCAAATGCTTATGATGCAGGATCCAAGATTTCTTGGTGGATGGATAATGCTTCAGAAAGTGCAAATATCAAAAGTGCATGGTATCCGACTCCTACATCGAAATCGTATATTGCACTCTCTACCTATGGCCCGTCATTACTTGAGAGAATGAGAATAAATGGTGATGGTAATGTCGGTATTGGATCAACAGCACCAAACGAAAAGCTGGATGTTAAATCCGGTAATATTTCTATTTCTGATTCTGCTGGAAACGAACGCGGAAGATTTTGGAGTACAGATACAGGTGGTTCACCTTATGAAACAGGATTACAAACAAGTAATTATCACCTTGTGTTAGATGCTTCCGGTTCTGGACAAAATAATATTATTATGCGAACAGGTTCAAGTACTGTTGGTACTGGTACTGAAAAATTAAGAATTACAGGTGCAGGTCTTGTCGGTATTGGAACATCAGCTCCTGCACAGCTTCTTCAAGTTGGTAGTGCGACTTCAACAGCCAATCAGTATTCAAGAATTGATTCCGCGGCAGCATATGATGCAGGATTAGAACTCGCATCTGCTGGTGCATCAAAATGGACTATTTACAGACCAGGAGGTACAAATGATTTGAGGTTTTATGATGCTACTGCTACTGCAGGAGATAGGCTAACTATAAAAGCAAGCACTGGTAACGTCGGCATAGGCACCACAGCACCCACTGCAAAATTAGAACTCGGAGGTACGTCAGGTGTAGACGGTTTGAAATTCCCTGACGGAACTCTTCAGGTTACCGGAGCTTCTAGTGGAGTCAAATTACTTTCGAGTGGTACTGGCCTGACAATCAACGGAAATTCTGTAACGAGAACTGCAGTTAATGCTTGGGATGCTGAAGTATATAGTCAAGACGGTTATTCTGGTGGAGCCTATGCGTCTTATGTAGTTCGCAATCTGACTGGTGTTTATTATATGGTTGGTTTGAATACAGACCCGACTTTAAATCCTAGTTACACTAGTATAGATTATGCTTGGTATGTGCTCAATAGTACAAGTGCTTCGATTTATGAAAGTGGTACCAACATTGCTCCTGCAATCACTACTATCGCTGTAGGTGATGTGCTTGCTGTGACTTATGATGGATCAAATATCAGATATCTCCAAAACGGAGTCGTAAAAAGAACAGTGCCGGTCATTATAACTCTTCCTCTTTATTTAGATTCTTCTTTCCACAGTGGAGCTGCGACACCGGATATTAGCAATATTCAATTCGGACCTATGAGTACTGGTTCTCAATGGGCTGCAAACGGAACAAGTATTTATTACAACGGTGGTAATGTTGGAATTGGAGTTACTGCACCAAGCAATAAATTAGAAATCAGTGGAGGAGATCTTATGGTTAACGGAGCTGGAGCTTCAAAAAGCCTATACTTAAATTATGATAAGACTAGCTTTCCAAATTATGCGAGTTCATTAACTCAAACAGGTGCTGCTGATGTTTCAGGTACGCGTGGACTTGTAATAAATGCTAACAGTGGTCAAGCAGTAACAAATTATGGTATTGGTTTTGCGATTGATGGGGCTAATAAAATGTTCCTCCAAGGAAGTAGCGGCAATGTCGGTATTGGTACTACAGCACCAACATCTAAATTAGAGGTATCAGCTGGAAATATTCAAATGAGTGATGGGTATCCAGTAACTTGGGGTGATACAGTCACACCTAGAGGTCAAATAGTTACTTTTTCAGCTTCTCCTGATAGAGGCTTAAGATACACTGCACAACCAGGAGGTGTTGGATGGTTTGGAGTTCACGATTTTTATGCGGCTGACGGAGTTGCTGGAACTACACCTACATTGGCAATGAGAATAAAAGATGGCAAAGTCGGCATTGGAACGTCGGCACCGGTTGGCAAACTTAATGTAGTCGCTGCTTCTTCTAATGTATCACAGTCTGGGCAAGCTATCGGTTTTGGAAGTACGGCAGTTCCATCTGGTGTAACAATGGGTTGGAATGATAATAATTACGGATGGCTCCAGTCATGGAGCAGTACGCCACTCTATGTTAATGCGTTAGGAAATGATGTCATATTCAATAGAGATAGTGGCAAAGTCGGTATTGGAAACACTGCACCATCCGAAAAGCTCGATGTCACAGGCAATGTTGAATTCTCAGGTGCTTTGATGCCAAACAATCTTCCAGGATCTTCTGGTCAATTTTTGACCTCTGGTGGTGCTGGAGTTGCTCCAACATGGATTGCTGGTGTGACAGGAAGTGGCACGACCAATTATGTTACAAAATGGACACCAAACGGTACCACTCTTGGTAATTCTTTGATTTTTGATAATGGTACAAATGTCGGTATCGGTACAACAACACCAGGAGCACAACTAGAAGTAAAGGGAAACGGAACCGCCAAAATATTAATTGGAGATATGAGCTATTCTAATTATGCTGGAATTTCATTAACTGGATTAACAACTGCTGGGAATTACACGTTATTAACGAGAGCTGCGGACCCTGATTTGTATATCAACAGACCATCTGGTTATGCAATGCAGTTTTCAGAAGCAAACGGTGTTCCTCAGATGTTTATTAAAACCGGTGGTAACGTCGGTATTGGAACAACAGTACCAACTCAAAAATTAACCGTGAATGGTGCGATTACTCAAGGAACCAACGGAGCTTCTTGGACTTTAGATACTTCCGTCGTTGCAAACGATTGGACAATGATTGGTTCCTCTGACTCTGTTACTCAGAGATATTTACACTTTGGTTATAGAGCAGCTGATGCAATAGGAGGTGCATACACTGATAGTGCAAAAATAAACTTCTACACAGGAGGAGCTATTCTTGGAATCAACGGTGGTAAAGTTGGTGTTGGTGTAGCATTACCTACAGCCAAGTTCCAAGTCGGAACATCTTCTTCTTCTGCGGGTGTAGATGTGTCAGTTATAGGTTCATTTGGAGGTAGTGTTGTAGGATCAGCTTATCCTCTAACTGTTTCAAATACTGCTGCTATAACCGTAGGAAATAAAGCATTGATGACGTATGTCATGGGACCTGCTTGGTCTTCTACTGCTTATGCTGGTGCATATCTTGAAAACGTAGATGCGTCTACCTCATATGTTATTGGAACTTATCGTCCTTCTGATTCTCTAGCAGAAAGAATGAGAGTCACATCCAATGGAAATGTCGGAATTGGAAATACAGCACCACTTAATAAACTTACCGTAACAGCTTCCACTATGCCTACTGGACAAGGTGCATTTTCTGCATCAAACACTTCAACTTCTGGAACTCAATATGGTCTTGCTGGTACAGCAACTGGTGCTAGTACGACAAATGTTGCTGGTTACTTTAGTGCCTCAGGTGCGACAAACAATTATGGTTTAATTGTTAATAGTGGTCTTGTTGGTATTGGTACACAAACACCATCTTTTCCTTTGGAAATTGTCAAAGCTGCACCTCTTGGTACACAATTGGCTTTAACTCAATCTGCTGGAAATACAACAGGATTGTTGGCATGGACTGGTGGATCTTTTTATATACAAACAGGTTCGAAATATGATTCGTCTGCTGCTTGGGTTAGTACCAACGGCACAACAGTCGGTAACCAAGGGTATTCTTATTTCGGTCAAGACGGGTCTGTTTCACTCGGTATGGTTTCTAGTGCTCTTACTGGTACTACTATTTCTTCATGGAGAACTTCTCCATTTCAGTTGACTGCTGCAGGCAATCTAGGTCTTGGTGGTATTACTCCAACAGTTGCACTTGAAGTTTTAGGTAGTACCACAAACAGTTCTGTAAAAGTTCGTGGAATAGAAATACAAGGTTATGCAGTGAACAATGAATGGATAGGTGAAAATATTTATTATAGTGGAGGATGGAAATATCGAGCTAACGGTTTTGGAAATCAGATATATTTCGGTGGTAGTGCTACCGGCGATATTTCATTTTACACTGCGCCAAATAATGTCGGTGGTGCAGGTGCAGCTGCTACTCTTACAAATCGTTTTACAATTACTCCTGGTGGCAGTATCGGTATAGGTACAACAAACCCAGGTGCAGCCCTAGAAGTAAATGGTCAAGTGAAAATCACCGGAGGTACTCCAGGTGCTGGCGAAGTTCTTACTTCAGATGCAGTTGGTTTAGCTACATGGGTTCTTCCCGTAGCATCAGTCACAGGTACAGGTACACAAAATTATGTAACTAAATGGAATAATGCAGGAGGTACTGCTATTGGTAACTCTTTGGTTTTTGATAATGGAACAAATGTTGGTATAGGTACAACAGCACCAGGATATAAATTAGATGTTTCAACAACTGGACCTGGTGGAATGCATGTTGCTACAAACACTTCTACTGCTGCTAATCCATCATTTTATTTGACAGATGCAGCTGCGAGTTATTCTGATTTTGAAATTTATTCTGATGCTACTAATGTTAAATTAGGACCTTATCTTGATAAGGGTATTCAGTTTGTTGGTAATGCCGGAACTGAAACAAAAATGACAATTGATAGCTCAGGCAACGTAGGTATAGGCACAACAGCAGCAACACTACTAGATGTAAAAGGTGCTTCACCTATAATCCAGGTACAAGATAATGCCGCAGGTTATGCTATCACTCGTTACCGAGCTGGTGGTTCTGGAGTAAGTGATGCTTATTTTGGAGTTGATGCTGGAGTCGTGGGTTTGATTACTGGTGGCGGAGGAATTCCTTATGCTGCTGTTATCTCTCGTCAGGGCGCATACCCAGTGCAATTTGGAACAAACAACCTTGCTCGAATGACGATAAGTAGTGCTGGACTTGTTGGTATTGGATTAACAAACCCAACAGCTCCTCTAGAAATAAACGATAGTACATGGACCACTGCTTCTGTCCGACCAACTGTTTTGAAACTAGGTTCTTATACTGATGCTGCAAACGAAGGTCCATTTATAGACTTCACTTCACGATGGACTGGTCTTTATCAGGATTGGGTTGTAGGACGTATCGGTGGCGTCTATGATAATTCTGTTGCAAACGGTGGAGCATTAGTTTTCTATACAAACTACGGTGTTGGAGCAGCCAGTGCGACAGTGAAAGAACAAATGAGAATTAATCCACTCGGCAATGTTGGTATTGGTACATCATTACCTGATGTACTTGGTTTAGCAGCAGGTCATACTTCTCTTACCCTTGCAGGAGCTACTGGTGATTTTTATGCAAATTTTGAGCTTCAAGGACACAGAGGTGTAGGAGGTAACCAGGTTGGTACAATATCTTTCTTTCAAGACACAACTAGAACCGCATTGATTAGTGTTAATAATGGAGTCTCTGCTTTAGATGAAAGTTCTATGACATTTTTTACTAAAACAACTGGTGTTGCAATGGGAGAAAGAATGAGAATTGATAAAGCAGGCAACGTCGGTATTAGAAATACAGCACCATTAGAACTCTTATCTCTCGGAACAGCTGGAACAACAGCTGGTATATTGTCTTTTGCAGGAGCGACTTCCGGTAAAGCAATCCTTCAAGCAACAGCAGCAGCTGGCACTCCCACTCTCAATCTTCCAACCACATCTGGAACACTTGCTCTTACATCCGATGTACCAGGAACAATCTACGATTCTACATGGCAGAGAATAGTAAATCCTGGTGGAGCATATTATTCTTCAACCGGATCTTTGGGAACTGGTGCAATAGCCATCAATCTTCCTGTCGGAATGGGAAACCAAATGATCAGTATGACCATAAAGGTTTATGAATACGCGACCAACGAGTCATTTGAAATTCATGCTGGAGGATATATGTACACCTCAGGTAATACCTGGGCAAATAATCCATTTGCTTATATCGTAGGAAATCCAGGAGTTGATAGAAGATTTACAGTAAGATTTGGTTATACAGCTGGAGGTAAAGCTGTTGTTTATATTGGTGAGACTGGATCCACATGGGCATATCCTCAGGTGGCAGTCACCGATGTCTTTGTTGGTTTCCAGGGTCAATCAGTTGCTCTTACTACTGGTTGGTCAGTTGGTTTTGCAACTGCTTTTGAAAACGTTACAGCTACTGTTACTAACACTCAGGTTGGTTATGCTCTTAGTACCAACACAGCCAATACCACTGTATTGCGAGATGCTTCAGGCAATTTCGCTGCTGGAGTTATAACTGCTAATTTAAGCGGTTATAAAAACATAGATAATGGTAATGAGATAACCATTGCTAATGGTTTCGCTGGTGGTGCTTTATATTTGAACTATCGTGGTGCTTCTAGTGCAATTACTTCATTAAATATTATGAATGGTATGTCAGGTGGCGTTTATGCAAATGTTCAGGCATTAGCTTTCGTAAAATCAGGAGGTACAGCTGCTCAGTTTTTAAAAGCAGACGGAAGTGTTGATTCAAATGTGTACATGACTTCTGGTAGTCAATGGACAACTTCAGGAACAAATCTTTACGATTCTTTGGCAGGCAATGTTGGTATTGGATCAACAAACCCAGTTAATAAACTTGAGGTAGCATCTTCCACTATGCCTACTGGGCAAGGTATAATTACTGCGTCAAATACTTCAACAGCAGGAACTCAATATGGTATTGCTGGTACAGCAACTGGTGCTAGTACGACAAACGTTGCAGGCTACTTTAGCGCCTCGGGTGCTACAAATAATTATGGTTTGATTGTTAACGGTGGTCTTGTGGGTATAGGAACACAAACACCAACTTATCCACTTTCAATCGTATCAAGCACAGCTGGTAAAGCTTATGGTGATTTAGAGATTCAAGATACGGGCACGGACGGTCCATATTTAACTTTCCATGACCCAGGTTCTATGGCATGGTCTATGGGAGTCACAAACAGTACACAAAATTTATCTATAAGACAAAATAATATAACTGGAACTGCAGCAATGACTATTCTAAATACGAGTGGCAACGTCGGTGTTGGTGTATCTCCATCAGAAAAGTTAGATGTTTATGGAAATGCTATATTTGGAAGTAACGCTGCAAACTCATATATTGGAATAAGAAGACCCGACGGTTCGGTTACCGCAACATTTAAAATAGCTACTGATACTGCAGGACTTTTAATTAAGCAAGGTGGTGGTGGTTCTTATATCGATTTTAGTACAAATGCCACAACAAACGCAGTTAGAATTATAGATAATGGCTACGTCGGTATCGGAACGACGGCGCCAACCAATAACCTGCATGTTCTAGGTGTCGGTCCTGGACACCTCATCCGTTCTGAAACTACCGCAGCGACTGGAGATGGTTACAGTGGTATTCAATTGACTGCAGGAAGCCGCTCAGGGTATTTGTTTGTTGCAAATCAAACTGGTACGAGTTATGGAGGTGACGGTGGCTTAAATATGTACAGTTCCAATGGTCCATTATTGTTCTGGCCAGGTGCTGTTGAGAAGATGAGGATTTTAGCAAACGGTAATGTCGGTATTGGAGTCACAGCTCCACCAGTTAAATTATCCGTCGGTGCGGTTACTTCAGGATACGGAATGATTGGAGTAAAACAAACAAGTCCATTGAACTACAATGGTATCTGGGTTGAATCTTCAACAAATTCTAAATCTGTAACTATTGGTCATACTGGTGTTTATGGTTCAATTGGCACGAACTATGCTACTGGTGGTGATGCCCCTTATTCAAACTTAGTTCTTAATGAAGGTGGCGGCAACGTCGGTATTAGAAATACAGCACCATTGGAACTCTTGTCTATTGGAACCTCTGGAACAACGGCTGGTGTATTATCCCTTGCCGGAGCAACATCCGGTAAAGCAATCATTAATGTTCTAGCAGCAGCTGGCACTCCCACCCTCACTCTTCCCACAACAACCGGAACTTTGGCTCTTTTGACTGATATGCCAGCTAATATATCTTTGGTTACTACAGGAGGTGCGACAGTAAATGGTAACGATGTAACAAATGGTGGAGCTGGATCTTGGACTAGTGATGTATATAGTAAAGATGGTTTTGTCGGTGGAGCATATGTATCAGCTGTAGTTGATTCTATTGCTACTTCATATATGATTGCTCTTAATACTGATCCAACTCTAAACAATTCTTATACTTCTTTGGATTATGCTTGGTATGTGACAAGTAGTTCCAATGGTTATATTTATGAAAGTGGAGTAAATCCTCAAACAGGTATTACTCTAGCTGTCGGAGATGTTTTGGCTATTGTCTATGATGGTACCAATGTTAAGTATCTACGAAATGGAGTTGTCCAAAGAACTGTTGCTGCAGTCATAACAGCTCCACTTTATTTTGATTCCTCTTTCGGTACTGTAAGTCCTACTTCTACATTTAGTCATATTCAAATTGGATCAATGAGTGTTGGCTCTCAATGGGCTGCAAACGGAACAAGTATTTATTACAACGGTGGCTACGTAGGTATTGGAACTTCAACACCAGATGCACCACTACACGCAAAAGGTGGTACAGCAATGTCGTCTGGTTGGAATAGAACAGCGACATTAGAAGCCACATTTCCTGGCCTTATATTTAACAGTAATAATACAAAATGGGGTGGTATTGTGTATGATTACAGTTCAAACATGATTATTAGAGTTGGAGCAACAAGTAATGATATTATGGGAACTGGAGTAAGTGCTTTGAGCTTTAATGCAACAACAGGCGCAGCATCTTTTGGGTCAACTATTACATCTGGTTTAATCAACGGACAAACAATCTCAAGTGCTGCGAATTTTACGGGTACATTGGCTGCAGCGACATCCGTTAATACTAATAATTTTATCGTGAATACAGGAACCGGGTATGGTCTTTGTTTCTGGTCTAGTTGTGCTAATTGGAACATTAGTATGGGAAATACAGCAGAGTATCATTATGGACCAGTAACAGATTACGCTATAAAAACGAGCATGGATAGTGTAGCAGGAAGAGGTTGGACATGGGGAACAGTCGGTGTGATTCCTGTAGCTGCCTTGAGTAATACTGGAGTAATGCAAATAGCTGGAACAATGACTGCATCGTCTTTGATTAAATCAGGAGGTACAGCTGCTCAGTTCTTGAAAGCTGATGGATCTGTTGATTCTTCAACTTATATAACCGCTTCTGCTCTTTCCGGTTATGTCACTTCCGCAGCTCCGTCATTCTCCGGATCTTTGAAACGTACAGCACCTGGAACAGGTTATCTAGACGGAAACGGTGTTGAAGTACCGAGCGTAAACACTGGTGTTATTTATTCTGCTAATCCTTCTCCAGTTGGTGGTAATGCACCTACAGCAACATCTTTAAATACAATGATTGGTATGGGCTTTACAACCGGAAATATCGCTGGTATTAGTGCAACTTACGCTGGAACTGCAGCTCATTGGGGTCAATATGTCGTTGCTAATCAAACTGGTATAGTTTTCTTGGATGCAACAGATGGAAATATTTATAATACTGGTGGTATGGTCAACGGACAAACTATCACAAGTGCTGCGAACTTTACAGGTTCTTTGACTGTTGCTGGTAATACTACATTGGGAGGTACTTCTAACTTTACAGTAAATAGTGCTAGATCTTCAGGTATGTTCTTGAAAGCTGATACTATTGATTCTCAAGCTTCAGGTGATCCATTAGAACTTCAATACGGAATTCCAGGAGACGTTGTTGTGTTTGGTACCGATAGTAACTTACAAGTTCAAGGTACAGGTACTTCTGCTTTTGCTGGAGTTGTTACTGTTAGTGGTCTTACTTTAAATACTAATCGTGTGAATATGACAAGTGGAACCAATCTTCATCTTGACCCATTTTCTACTGGAGCTGTTTACCTAGCTTATTATACTGGAACAGGAGGAACAGTGTTTGGAAATGGTGCAAATGGTGCAAGTGGTGCAAATGTTTCTTCTACTGGTGTAGTCACTGGAACAAACTTTTCCGGTCCTGGAACAGGTCTTACAGGTACAGCAGCGAGTTTGACTACTGGATATATATCATCTCCTGATGGAGATCGTGTTGCTGGTAATAAATTACCTACAACTACTCCACAGGCAGTTAGATTTGACTTTTCTACTGCTGCTTCTGCTGGTATGCCAGGTGGAAACTATGCAGGTGTTATGACATATGCTGTTTGGACTGGAACAACTGCTTCGACAGGGGATGCATCATACCAATTAGCTTTCGGTAGTACGGCTGCGAATGGTGGTGGAACTCCAGTATTAAATATTCGAAAGGGTATAGATAGTACATGGAACTCTTGGTATAACATTATTACTTCTGCGAACATTGCCTCTCAAGCAGTAGGTACTGCAACCAATGCAACTAACGCAAGCACTATATTGTCAACTACAGATTCAACAACTAACTCACTTATCCCTGTACTTTTTGGGGGAAGTTGGATGACTACTGGTCAAGTAAACGTAAAAAATAATCCATACCTTTACTATAATCCAAGTACCAGTACATTTTATACTCCTAATGAAGAAATTGGAACCAGTTCTATGACATCTCTTAATGTTACAAGTGATTATCTTGGTAATAATAAAAGAATGTTTGCAACTGCTGACTCTTGGCTTCGTTTTAACGGTAGTAATGATTTCACTTCCGGTATTTATGCTGGTACAGGAATTTTTAGAACTGACGGAAATCTACAAGTAGGATCAGGCGGTGCTTCATTTAATGTTACTGCTGCTGGTGCAGTCACTGTTCTTGGTGGTATTGCTCTTAATACCAACGGAGCATCTGGTGTTGGTTTAAAGTTGGGTGCCACAGGTTCTGAAGCAAGTATTATTTCCAATTCATCTACAGGTCATTTGGATATTACTCCACGTTCTGGCTATAATGCAATTTTTACTGCTGGTAAGGTTACTATGGGATCTACATCATCACCAGCAAGTAATAGTACGCTAAATGTCTTTACTCCTGCTGCTACTGGTGGTGGTGTTAGAATTGATAAAATATCAGGTTATCAAACAGTATTTTTGGGTGATGGTGGAAGTGCCACTTCTCATGGTGTTCTTCAATTGTATACATCAGGAACAATGTCTACTCAAATTTATGCAGGAGGAAATTCATTCTTTAATTCGTCAGGTAACCTTGGTGTTGGTATTACTGCTCCAACTGATAAATTGAGTGTTGTTGGTAATATTAGAACAACAGGTTGTTTATATTATGCGTCTTCATCATTAGGTACTTGTGCATCTGATAAACAAATTAAAAAAGATATTCATCCATACAATCTTGGTCTTAATGCTTTACTCGGTATTAATCCTGTGCAGTTTAAATACAATGGTCTAGGTGGTTTCCAAGATGATGGTAGTACACAACTCGGAGTTGTTGCCCAAGATATTGAAAAAACAACACCTGATTTGGTTAAAAGCTTAATGGTCCAACTTCATAAGGATGATAAAAATCAAACAGAGATAAAGTCGGTTGATTACGGTGCTTTCACTTATGTTATTATTAATTCTATTAAAGAATTTTATGTTAAGTTTACAAATGAAGTAGCAAGTATCTCTGATAAACTTGTTGCGATAGTTAATCGTATCAATGGTCACGATATAAAAATTAAAGAACTTGAGAAACAAAACAATGATCTTAAATCTCTAGTTTGTATAGATCATCCAACAGCAGCAATCTGTAAAAAATAATCTAAAATTAAAAAATACTATTAAAAATAGGCTAGATTCTGAAAAGAATCTAGCCTATTTTATTTGACAAAATCATAAAATATTGCTATTATTTAGGTAATTAAATTTTCTTTTACAAAAAAATAACTAACCCTAAAAAACTCAGAAACGATGAAAACTAAAAGAATGTTACTCGTAGTTGCTTTCGCAACTCTAAATTTTCAATTTTTAAACACATTAAAAGCTCAAGTTAGTTTTTCTTCTCCTGCAACTTTTGCAGTAGGAGGTCAACCTTTTTCACCCGTTAGCGCAGATTTTAATGGAGACGGTAATCTTGATTTAGCTGCAACTAATAATAATAGCAATGATGTTCAAATATTACTAGGTAATGGTACAGGTGGATTCGGTGCTGCTTCTAGTTTTATTATTTCTTCTTATTCTGTTTCAATCACAAGTGCAGATTTCAATGGAGACGGCAAGGCTGATTTAGCGACTGCTAATCAAGGTTCAAATAGTGTTTCTGTTTTATTCGGTAATGGTTTAGGTGGTTTTGATACTGCTACTAATTTTACTGTTGGTAGCGGACCTATTTGGATTATTAATACAGATCTCAATGGAGACGGTAAAGTTGACTTAGTAATAGTTAACCAAAATTCAAACAATGTTTCCGTGTTAATGAATGATAGTACAGGTGGATTTGGTATTGCTACTAATTTTTTGGTAGGTTCCAATCCATATTCAGTCACAAGTGCAGATTTCAATGGAGACGGCAAAGCTGATTTAGCGACTGTTAATCAAGGAGCAAACAATGTATCAATTTTGTTAGGTGATAGTACAGGTGGATTTGGTATTGCTACTAATTTTTCAGTAGGCACTTCTCCTATGGGGATTACTAGTGCGGACTTTAACGGAGATGGAAAAATTGATTTAGTAACAGCTAATTCAAATAATAATAATGTTTCTATCTTATTAGGTACTGGGTCAGGTAGTTTTAGTTCTGCTATTAATTTTTTAGTTGGTACTACTCCTTTTTCAATTTCAAATGCGGACTTTAACGGAGATGGAAAAATTGATTTAGTTACTGCCAACCAAGGTTCGAATGATGTCTCAATATTACTAGGTAATGGTACAGGTAGTTTTGGTACTACTAATAACTTTTCAGCATGTAGTAGTCCTCGTTCAGTTATTTGTGCAGATTTCAATGGAGATGGAAATATAGATTTGTCTGTAGGAACTCAGTATTCTAATAATATTTCTATATTGTTTAATACCTCTCTTCCAACTAGTGCTCCAATCTGTTTAATTACCGTAGACCCAACAAACACTCACAATGTAATTGTTTGGGAAAAAAGTAGTTTGAATTTAGCACCGATTGATAGCTTCATTGTTTACCGTGAAATTTCTACTAACGATTATCAGCAAATAGGAGCTGTATCAAAGGATTCTTTAAGTGTTTTTAATGATATTGTAAATCCGTCAACGACGGGTTATCGATACAAATTAAAAGTAAAGAACACCTCGGGTATCAGTTCCAATTTCAGCAGTTATCATAATACTATTTATCTCACCAATATCGGCCCCAACTTCAGTTGGACACCGTATCAGGTAGAGAACAATACGACACCGGTAGCCAATTACAATGTCTACCGAGATGATAGCTTATCTGGAGTTTTCAATCTGATAGGGAACACGACCGGTAACCAGTTTGGTTATACTGATGTAAATTTTTCTTCTTTCCCGTATGCGCAGTATTATGTAGAAGCTGTGATGGTATCTGGATCTTGTTTTCCGACCAGATCAGGTTTCGGTACTGCCCGTAGTAATATCAAAGGTTTTGGAATTACTGGATTGCAGGAATTACCTTTTGCGAAAGTAAAAGTGTACCCGAATCCCACCAGAGATATTTTAAATATCGAAGGTATTACCGACAAAACTATACTGCATTTATATGATGTAGTAGGGAAGTTAGTAATGGAGAAAGAAGTAGAAAACAACACTACGATAAACACAAGTGAACTCGTAGATGGGATCTATACACTTTCAACAGAAACTAAAGGGGGTAGAATATTTAATAAAATAGTGGTAAACCACTAAATCTCCCAGCCAGCGCCTAAGGCGCTGGCTAAACAATACTAATCCCTTAAACTTAAAAAAGTTTAAGGGATTTTTTATTTCATCTTTACAGCCAGTGCTTTAGACTCTGGCCGGCGCTGGCTGGGGATATTTAGCATTATGATATAATTATTTTGTGAGAAAACAACCTCTTATAACAGGAGAATATTATCACATATATAATCGCGGCGTGGATAAACGTGATATTTTTAACGATAAAAATGATGTTTATCGTTTTATTGAAAGTATGTCTGAGTTTAATCAAATTGATACGATAGGAAGTATAAGAGATAAAAGAAAGAATAATACAGAGTCTAAAGCACTGGCTAGAGATCCATTGGTTTCAATTATTGCTTATTGTTTAAATCCAAATCATTTTCATTTTATTTTAAAGCAATCAGTGGACGGTGGCATAGCTAAGTTTATGCAAAAATTACAAGGAGGATATACTTATTTTTTTAATATTAAAAATTCTCGTACTGGATCACTTTTTCAAGGAACTTTTAAATCACACTTTGTTGGTAGTGAAAATTATTTTAATAAAATTATAGGCTATGTAAATAATAATTATGAAATTCATGATATTCCTAAAGATAAAATAGATCTTGTTTTTGCAAGTGATTTTGAATATAAAAATAATAAATTTAAAATTGTTACAAAAGAAGAAGGTGAGGAAATGCTAAAAATTTTTAATGGGAGCAAAAATTTTGAAAAACATTGTAAAGAAATTGTTTCAATTGTCAGAAAAGAAAGAGGTAAGTTGTCCTTAGGTCTTCTAGAAGAAGATAATTTACCAGCCAGCGCCTAAGGCGCTGGCTGGGTGTTAGGTATTTTTTATGTAAATGTTATATAATATGTAGGTAAACCAGCACCATACTTTCCATTTCTCGTATGAAAAAATATTTTATTTTTATTTTAATAATGTCTGTATTTATCTCAAAGCCAGCTTTTGCTGGTACTCTTACTTGTTCAGCTATGACTACTTCTTCATGTACTGCCACTCCTGGTGGGGTAGTTGTTTATCGTATGTCAGCTTCATCAAATGCACACGCAGAACTTCCAGCTCAATCAAACTACAACAGTGACGTTATTTGTTGTAGTGGTGTTGTAAGTCTTAGTAATGCCTGCACTGGTGTCACAGTCCCTCCTTCTTCTGTTGTTGTTTTAAGATTGTCTGGTAACTCTAATGCACATGCTGAAGAAAATACTGAGAATAATTCAGGTTATAATGGACAGCAAGCTTGTCTTTCAACTCCGGTTGGAAGTACGATTACTATTGGGTATGTTACTGGTGCAGCGAATGTCATAGGGACAACTTGCACCGGTGCTGGATATGATACTACTCTCGGATCACTTTCTAGTAGTACAAATGCTCATGTCGGTGGTCCCATAAATTATGCCAGGAAAATTTGTGCCTCTGCTTCCAATCCACCGGTTTCTGGTAGCCTGACTTCTTCTGTTTTTGATACAGGAATAGCTTCTGGAAGTGTGGGATATAACTCTATAATGTGGAAGGGAACACTAGGTGGAACTAATTCAGACCAAGGTTTAGTTAGTTTTCAATTTGCAGCAGCACCGGTCTCGTCTGGACCTTGGGTTTTTTATGGTAACAGTACAGGTACTTGCGGTCCTTCAGATTGGTTCAATTCAACCGGCCCAAATCAACCCGTCGAGCTAAAAGGTATAGGCTGTTCTTCTTACTGGAATAATAAGCAATATTTTAGATATAAAGTTAAAATTTGTTCTTCAAACTTATGTACATTACCAGGAGTTTACCCATCACCAACAGTTGAAGATGTTGTGGTAAACTGGTCTCCATAAAAAATTGCAAATATTTAATTTAAAACAAAATAAGCACTCAGTAGTCCGACTACTAAGTAAAAAAGGTTTTAGTCTTCTTGAACTTTTGATTTACCTCGCTATTTTGTCTGTGCTTGTTGTGGTAATTGCAAATATATTTATTTCTCTTTCAAAAAGTAATGCACAATCTCAAGCAAAAAGTGAAGTAAATAGTGCTATTCGTTTTGCATCTGAACTCCTACGACAAGATATCAAAAGTTCATCAGTTATTTCTGTTCCGACAACTCCTGGTGGTACAACTAGCCCAACACTTACTTTAACGAGGGATGGTGTAGTTATTATTTGGGATACTTCAGCAGGAGTACTACGAAGGAAAGAAGGTTCTGCAAATCCTATAAATGTAACCAACGCAAATGTTCTTGTTGGTACACCGGTTTTTACTAGAATAGAAAATGCCAATCAAACATTTGGAACTACAAATGTTTCAATAGGGATAAATATAACTTTTAGTTACAATTCAGCCAGTCCTGATTCAACTTATTCTGATTCATTGCAAACTACAATTAATTCATATAATGCATATCAGTAATGATAAAATATAATATGAAAAATATTTCAAAAAAACGCGGGATTGCCACTTTGCTCACAGTAATAGTCATTGGTATGATGGCCTTGGCTGTCGTCGTCAGTATCACCTCCGTGGCATTAAACGAATTGTTGATCTCACAAGGACAAGCTCAATCAGCCAGCGCTCTTTTTTATGCTGAGTCCGGTGCTCGCGATGCTCTTATCAGAATTGCTCGTAATAAAAATTATAATTGCAGTACGACAGATTGTTATTCTATAGATTATGTTACAAGTGGATGTTCCAATAGTACTAATTGCGCCAAGGTATCAGTCTCTACTGGAGACGGAACAACAGGTAATCCAAAAATAATTACATCAAAAGGAATAATGAAAGCAAGTACACGCAGAGTTCAGGTCAGTGTGACTTTAGATGATGGTACTTCAACTCCATCTCTTCAAAATGGTAGAATAACTTCTACTGATTGGCTAGAATTAACAAATTAGTATAAAAATATGTTATTATTTACATGTATATATGGAACCAACCTCTAAAAAAATCTTAATTATCGAAGATGAAAAACAACTTGCTCGAGTGCTTGAAATAAAGCTTTCACGTGAGGGTTTTGAAATTACAAATGTTACTAGTGGCGAAGCAGCTTTACCCCTAATAGAAACAGGTCAATTTTCTTTAATTATCTGTGACTTGATGATGCCGAAGGTAGATGGTTTCCAGGTTTTAGAATTTATAAAAAGTAAAAACATAATAGTACCAGTAATCGTCCTAACAAACTTGAGTCAGCCTGAAGACGAAAAGCGCGCCCGTGAACTCGGTGCTTTAGATTTTTTAATTAAATCAGATACACCGCTTTCAAAAATTATTGAAATTATAAAAGAAAAGTTAAGTCATTAATTTGTGAAAAACCTTATTTTAAAACAAAAAGTATCACTGTCTCTATCCATAGCTAGTTTAGTTTCCTTGCTAGTTGTCGGTATAATTGTGTTTCTTTATATACATTCGATTTTGATTGAGAACAAGAAAAAAGATATTTTATCCAGTACGACAGAACAGGTACATGAGAGCAATTTAATTTTTGAAAATAATAAATTATTTGCTCACATGTTGGGTTCTGAGACTCAAGTAAAAGGGTTCTTGTTGAATCGTACTCCTTCCAAAAAAACAGAACTCCTTAATGTATTTTTAGGACATACTAATACAATGAAAAAATACTTATCTATTTCTTTGTTGGATAAGAATGGCATAGCATTGGTCTCTACAGATTCACATTTGGAAGGTCAAGATTATAGCTTGCGTGATTTTTATAAAAAATCTTTAGGGGGTGAACCTTCTGTGGATACTGCGATTGATAAAACAAATAATCAATTTGGCTATTATTTTGCTGAGCCTATTTTAGGAGAGCAAGGAGATCTAGTCAGTATTTTAGTAGTAAATGTAGACCAGACTGAAATTAATAATTCTATTATTTTGAGTGAAATTTCAAAAGATAATTTTCTTATGTTGGTGGATGAAGAGGGAATTATCTTGGCTTCGACTGAACCCAGTAGGAATTTCAAGAGTCTTGGAATGTTGTCAGAACAGGAAAAAAATAAACTACAAAATAGTGATAAATTTCTTGGTCAGGATATTGTTCCATTGGGTTATGATTTAGTACAACAAGGAATTCGTGATTACAAAAATCCGATTATTGTAAACTTTTTTGATAAAGATGATGGTGACAATGAAATGGTTGGACTAAACAAATTAAATAAATTACCATTTTATTTGGTGACTGAAATAAGGCTTGAAGCACTCAATGAACAAGTTTTTGGAACTGTATTTATTGTTATTCTTATAATCCTTCTAATTTTGATGGTGCTTTCTCTTATTGTTTATTTTTATACTATACAAAGAGATATCACAAAAGAAAAAGAATTAAATAAAACAAAAACAGAATTCGTTTCTCTTGCTTCTCATCAGCTTCGTTCACCTTTGTCTGCCATAAATTGGTATACAGAGATGCTTCTTGATGGGAATGCTGGTGCAATAAATGATGAACAAAAAGATTATCTTGATGAAATTACTAATAGTAACAAACGTATGGTTGAGTTGGTTAATGATTTACTAAATGTATCTCGATTAGAAATGGGTACATTTATTGTTGAAACAAAACCAATCAACGTGATTGATTTAATAAAGAGTGTTCTAAATGAGAGCAAGCCAGCAATTCTAGAAAAGAAATTAGTTATTGAAGAATTATATAGTGACAACATCACAGAATTTTTAGCTGATGAAAAATTATTACGTATGATTTTACAGAATTTGGTTTCCAATGCTGTAAAATTCACGCCATTTGCCGGAGTAATAAAAATTAATATATCCAAATTAAAAAAAGATGAAAATTATAATGAAAAAATAATAAAAGAAGATAGTTTGGGATTTTCAATATCCGATTCTGGTATCGGTATTCCTATTCATCAACAAAAAAGTATTTTCTCAAAGCTCTTTAGAGCAGACAATGCCAAAGAATCAGGAATAGAAGGAACTGGTCTTGGTTTATATGTAGTAAAATCAATTATTGATCAATCTGGTGGTTTGGTATGGTTCAAGTCAGAGGAAAATGAAGGGTCTACTTTCAGTATTGCTTTTCCTTCGAGTGGGATGAAACTGCAGAATATTAAATAAATATATAATGAAAAAGGGTAGTAGTGGTGGTATAATGAGTGAATGAAAAAATATATATTCAATTTATTGTTTTTAAGCCTAGGTTTATTAATAATCAGTCCAGTTGCTGCTTTTGCCTCTGAAGATTTAACTATTACCAAAGTTTGTAGTCCGTCTAGTTGTACTAGTTCTGATTCTTTTCCTTTTATAGTAAATGATTCCAATGGTATTATTGGAAGTTCTTTTACTTTGGATAGTACCAATAATTTTACAAAGACTTTTACTAGTTTTCAAAATGCACAAACTTCTATTACCCAGCAACCTACCAATATTTATACAATAATAGAGAATACTCCATCTGGTTGGGATGCACCTTCGATTAATTGTGGTGGTGCAAATATAGCATTTGATACCTCTGTACCCAATAACGTAACTTTTGATTATACTCCAACACCAATGGCTCCATTGGCACAAATTACTTGTACTTTCACTAATACAAAACAAGTCGTTACTACAGATTTATGTTCAAACATTGCAGGTGCTCAATCTACTATTCCAACAGGTTATATTTTCAACGCAGCTTCTGGTCAGTGTGATCAGACAGTCACAGTTGTAGATTTATGTTCAAACGTAACAGGTAATCAAACAACAGTACCAACAGGTTATATTTTCAACGCAGCTTCAGGACAATGTGATCAAACTTCTACCACCACAACATTGCCCGATGGATGTAGTTCATCAGCAGGTTTTAGTACGACTACTGGTGCACCATGCACTGGAACAACAACACCAACAACTGGCGGAAGTGCCGGTGGTCCTGGTGGAATGGCTCCAGGGGGTTTACCTGTAATTAACAATGGAAATACAAATAATTTTGTTTTCTTAAAAGATTTAAAAGTTGGATCCAAGAGTCCAGATGTTACTACTCTTCAGAAATTTCTTGAGAAAAATGGATTTTTGAAAATGCCAAAAGGAAATGCATACGGATTTTTTGGAAGTTCAACTAAAACAGCACTTATCAAGTGGCAGAAGAAAAATGGCATTACACCATCTGGGAACTTTGGTCCTCAGTCTCGTAAAAAAATTAGACATACAGGTATTGTGACTTTAGTAAGAGGAGTGGCTCCTGCTGGAACTAATCCTACAACCCAAAGTGCTTATCAAGATTGTTACATAGGCGTTCCTGGTTACAGTGATTACAATCCAAATAACTGTGCGAAACTTGTTGTTTATAAAAAAGTCCCAGGACTTTCTACACAAGCTTTTAATTTTGATTTGAGTTTCAACGGTGATGATGGTACTTTTTATTCGTATAAAAATTTTACACTAGATGATGATGGTAGTAATTCCAATACAAATAGTAATACTATAACTTTGCGTGTTTACCCTGGTTTACAATATTTTTTACATGAGACTCCAGCTTCAGGTTTCACTACCAAGGTTTACAAGAGTACTCCAAGTCCTCTTGTAAATTTAGTTGCACAGACTACTCAGACTCCTACATACAATCTAACTACTCCAGCAGGAGGAGCAACTTCATCAGTTACTTTTGTGAATACTAAAAAGAAAACATTACCTACTAGTGTGACTTTGGGTACTAGTTTGTCAGCTACTGAATTAGTTGGTGATTCTAATACCACTCTTACAGGTGTTAATGTTGGTCTTTCGGCTTCAATCGATGCCAGCCATCTTGGTTCTGATTCTAATGTTGGAACAGATACTACAAAAGTAGACGACCCTACTATTTCTAATACCGTTGGTACTCCACAAGGTTTAGAAGGAACAGTAGTAGGTGTTGGTGGTAAAATACTTTATTCAAGTGACCAAGGAGCGACTTGGTTTAGTAAGTTGAGTGGAGTTACTTATGATTTAAAAGGAGTTTCATTTTTTGACAAGTACAATGGTATTGCTGTTGGAAATTATGGAGTAGTTACTAAATCGACCGATGATGGAGTGACATGGACACCTCAAGTAAGTGGAACAACACAAAATCTAAATTCTGTATCATATTTTGGTACTTCATCTTTAGCTGTCGCTGTCGGAGATAATGGCACAATCATTCGTACTTCAAATGGCGGGGCAAATTGGACAGCTCAAACAAGCCCTACAACAAATAAATTGAATGGAGTTTCATTCTCTGGAGCAAATGGTGTTGCTGTAGGAGATGGAGGAAAAATAATTAATACTTCAAATGGTGGAACACTTTGGACTGTTCGTACAAGTAATACGACAGCCAATCTTTATGGAGTTTATATGTCTAGTCCTTTTATTGGGTTAGCAGTAGGTGCAAGTGGAACAATTGTACGCACAACAGACGGTGGAGTAACATGGACATCTCAAGTAAGTGGAACAACACAAAATCTGAATTCAGTATCTTTTAGTACTTCAACTATGGCGACTGCAGTTGGAGACAATGGTACTATTATAAAATCTATAAATCAAAATCTAGCCAGTCCTAGCTGGGTTATACAGACAAATGCTCCTATCACAAGTACTTTTGGTTCTCAAAATTTCCGAGGAGTTTCTTATTACAAGGGTAGCTTGAATACTGGTGTTATTGTAAGTACTCATAATACAACAGCCCGCACTATAAACGGTGGCACTCTTTGGACTGATATAACAAATCCTTACACAAGCACTACTGTAAGTGCTCAGTTTAACGGAGTAGATCTTCATTAATTAATAATATATATGAAAAAATATATAATTGGTATCTTAATAATTGCAGCTGTAGGGGTTAGTTTTTGGTTAGAAACAAGAAACAATGACGAGTCTTTAAATAATTCTGAGATAAAACAGACTGACTTATCCATTAATCCTGCTACTCAACAGCCTGAAAATAAATTAGTAGAAACAGTTACAGAAGTAAAAGATGTTATTAATAATAATAAAAAAATAGAATCAAAGATCATGAATGCAATACTTCACACAAACAAAGGAGACATCACAATTCAGTTTAATTCAGAGACACCAAACACTGTTGCCAACTTTACCAAGCTTGCAAAAGAAGGTTTTTATGATGGCACAAAGTTTCATAGAATAATAAAAGGCTTTATGAATCAAGGTGGTGATCCGTTATCAAAAGATGATTCTCAGAAAGCCTATTGGGGAACAGGGGGACCAGGGTACTCATTTGCAGACGAGATAACTTCAACTAATAGAAATGATATAAATACGATAGCGATGGCAAATTCAGGACCAAATACAAACGGCAGTCAATTTTTTATTAATGCTGCCGCAAATAATTTTCTAGATACAAAACATACTGTTTTTGGAAAAGTGACCGCTGGTATGGATGTTGTTTTGGCAATAAATTCTGTGAAGACAGATGGTTCAGATAAGCCTATAGACCCAGTTATACTTCAAAGTATTACTCTAAAATAAATATATCCTTTAAAAATTTAGGTACAACACAAAGGCTTGACTTGTCAAGCCTTTTGTGATAATGTTCATCTGTAATTTTATTTTTCTTTGACACTTTAAAAAACAAAAAAATGGAAGCTATAAGAACAACTACCGGTCCTAAAGGGGCCTACAAAGTCGGTAAAAAACTCGGCGGAACTGAAAGGTTCAACATGTATGAATGTGTTCTACCTGATGGTCGGGTTGGGATATTAAAGATTGCTCTGACTGTCGAACAAAATGGCCTTCTTGATAGAGAAGCATATATTTTGCAGACAATGAAAGACGAAGCAAAACCGGAAAAAGATGAATATTATTTGAAGCATGAGGGTGAAGATTTACCCAAGCATCAATTTTATTTTTTCCCTGATTTAGTCGAAAGTTTTATTGATGAAGACCAGGACAATAGAAGAATAAATATTCTTGATTTTGGTGAGTTTGTTGATAATCTGGGAGACCTTGTGCCTCTTTCGCATTTAGTTTCAAGGGAACACGTTCGCGTGGATCCTCGGACCAGTGCATGGATTATGGGAAGGTTACTTAAATTTCTTGCTTATACTCATAGACAAGGAATTTTAGTGGGTAATCTCACCGGAGAAAATATCTTGATCAATCGTGAAAAACATTACGTTGCTGTTTTTGATTGGACTATGTCCACGATAAATAGTAGTGATATTTCAGAAGAAGAAACCGGATTAGAAATTTCCCGGGTTTCAGATCAAGTTATTTATGCTCTTGGAGGTGGTCCTGCTATGGGAACATTTCCCGAAAGTGACCAGCTCGTTGATGACCGTTACACTAATTTTCTTTTATCCCTTTCATGGGCTGAAGAAAAAAATGCAATGGAAGCTCATGGAAAATTTTACCAACTTATTCGGACGTTGTGGCCGACTGAGTATTATCCGTTCACAACAATAAATAATTAATTCATAAACCAATTAAAAAAAAAGGGGGTAAAAAATGGGAAGAAACATCCTATCCGATGACGACTACAGTCGCGTCGCAGACAAAGCAAAATCGAAAGGTTCTGCAACATATGCTGCTGAAGAGCGCATAAAAGAAGGAAAAGGATTACATGATCTCGTAGACCCAAAGGGTCATGGAGTAATCAGAAGATCAATTTCATGGTATGAACCAAAAGGTGAAATTTTTCAATTATTACGTGGTGTAGCAATGCTAATCGAAACACGGTTGGATACCACAGGTTCAATGGGTAATAATGTTGAAATAGCAATGAGACTATTGCCTACAACTTATGACTTATTACTTAAAGGGAAAAATGCAGTATTAAAGCGTTATGATTTACAAATGATAACGGCAATCTTTGGAGACTGCGCAGATATATTTCCTTTGGGTGGTCGTTCACAGGCTGAAATGGACATTCGTATTGCTGAACAGATGACACATATGTTTCCAGAACATGGTGGCAAAGGGAATGGTGCAGAGGATCCACAGTATGGACTTTTTGGTGGAGCGTATTTAACATCATCCGATATTAATAAATACGGTTTGAAGTATTATGATTTCACTATCACCGATGAGCCAGCCAGAGACTATGTTTCTATTGAAGATTTGACGCGAGTTTTTGGTGATTCAGTTTTGAAAAAAGTTCGTGAAAATGGTTTCGAAATGGATGAGAATAATTTACCTTCAACAAAAGAAATTGTGAAAGAATTATCTAAACGAGCACATTCTTTCTTGTTGTTTGTTAATGATGATCCTGAAGCTAAAAATTACTGGAAAGGTATTTATGGAAAAGATCGGGTAGTTATGCTTCCAAGAACAGAATTGTTACCAGAAGTACAGGCTTCAATTATTGGTTTAACGGAAGGTACATTAACCTTACAGACCCTGGAAGATTTTTTGATAAATGATGCTAAACTTGATAAAAGTGATGCACAAAACATCAAAAGAGCCGTTGCCGGGATACCAATCGGGGCTCAAACATTGCTTCCAAATTTTAGTAAAATTCCCCTTAAAGGTGATACTTTTACCAAAAAAGGTGATCTTTGGCCTGTAGGACATGAAGGAACTGAAAAACATACCAAGCCTTCGAAAGTAAAAAACGAAGATGAAAGTATGTGGAAGTAAAAATTTTTAATTTTTTAACTTTTCAATAAATGGGGTGGCTTCAAAAGAGTCACCCCATAATTTTAACTAAAATTAAAATTACAAAATGAAAGAAAAAAAAGTTTTTACCGTTACCGACCTAGGTGGCGGTGACGGAGGCAAGGGTGGTGTGGTGCATAAAATATGTAGCATAAAAAATGCTCACACTGTAGTAAAAGTCGGTGGTGCTCAGGGTAGTCATGGAGTGCGTACAGCCAAGGGCTTAAGTTTTAATTTTAGTCAGTTTGGTTGTGGTACTTTTGAAGGGACTAAGACTCACATAAGTAATCTGATGGTTATCGAACCATATCGTTTTCTTAATGAAGGTAAATTATTAAGGCTCGAACATGGTATAGGGAATGTTTTTGATTATGTGACTGTGGATGAGAATGCTATTTGTGTTACTCCATTCCATACTATCGCTTCACGGCTCAATGAGCTGGCCCGAAAAGATAAAGCAAAAGGGACAGTTGGTGTTGGTGTAGGTGTTGCGGTAAGTGATGCTGAAACTCATCCTGGATTAATTATTCGGGCTGGAGATATCGGAAATCCATGTCTTAAAATCAAACTAGAATTAATCAGGGAACAAAAGATTCAAGACCTTTCTGAAATTATCAAAAATGTTTCAGATCTATGGCCAGAGGATCAGCAATTCGCGAAAGAACAAATTGAATTATTGAATGATGTTGACTTTACTGATCGTATTGTTGGACACTTTAATCTAATGAGTTCTTTAGTCAAAATTGTTGATACTGATTACCTTAGAAAAAAAATCCTTTCAGAGGATGGTACTGTTGTTTTCGAAAGTTCTCATGGGGTCCTCACTGACAGATATAATGGTTTTCATCCATATACAACAAAGCTTCGAACATTGCCGAGCGGCAGTTTAGATCTTTTAAAAAGTTGTGGTTATGATGGAGAAATTATTAAGTTGGGTGTGACAAGAGCATATCAGATTCGACATGGAGCTGGTCCGATGGTTACAGAATCACCTGATCTTTTGGGTAAATTATTACCCGGAAGCAGTAAAGATGAAAATCGTTGGCAAGGTAAAGTAAGGGTAGGTGCTCTTGATTTTGTTAGTTTAAGATATGCGATAAATGTGTGTGGAGGTCCGGATGCTTTTGATGGATTGGCTATTACATGGTTTGATCAAATTCTAAAAAACAACAAATGGAATGTTTGTGATAAATATATTGGTGTTGATGACCAGAATTTTTTTACACCTGAAGGTGAAATAAAAGTTCGTTACGGTCAAGATCAAAATCAAATTAAATATCAAGAACAACTTAGTAAAAAATTATTTTCTGCAGTACCAGATATAACATCTCACGAAATTTTACAAGGACAAAATCAAGAAAGTTCGATTGATTTTTGTAAAAATCTTTTTAAAGATAAACTGGGTGTTCCGGTGAAGATGATATCGTTTGGTCCGACAGAGGAGGATAAAGTGTCCTTGTAATATTTGTAATTTATGTAAAAATCGAAGGGCAAAACTAATATAGTTTTGCCTTTTTTTATTGCAATTTTTAGTATTATAATACTTGACATAAGGCTTACAATGGTTTATACTGCGGTAAATCAAATGTATTTGTTATTTTGATAAAACAATAAAAACAATTTAAAAAACAAAGCTATGACGACAGAAAGTTCTGACAAAAAACCTTCATACTCCCCAGATTGGGTTGAGCGTGTTGGTGGATTCGCAATTGCAGTAGGTAAAACTACTGAAGAAATTACAGATGCCCTTATTCTTATTATTGGAGATCCCGGTGAAGATGCCTTGCAGATCCTCGCGGACACTATGGCAGTACCGGACAATGATCTTAAAACAGCATTTGCTGCTTTAAAGATCCCTTCAGGTAAAATTAATATGCATTTAAGTAAATTACGCGGCGCACCTAAAGCTGCTGAAACAGTTGGGGCTAATTCAAATGGTCCGGCAATGCAGGCGTTAGCCATTCTTCCGGTTGCACCGGATGATGTTTCTTTTTTGGAAATGTTGAAGACCGGGGGAGTTTTGAAGGTTGAAACAACGGAAGTTATTTCTGCAGTAAAAGCAGCCTTGGCGAATCGAATAGGTTTGTATCGTCTTCCGGAAAAGATTTTGATAAAGATGGAAGAGTTTGCAAATAAACAAGAAGAACCTTGTACTGAAGTATTTTATAAAATGCAAAAACTTTTAACCGAGAAGAAATACGGAGATGTTTTAGCCGCCATTGGTGTACCGGGAAGTTATGTAAGTGAAGGACGTAAAAAAGATTTTTTTACGAAGCTTGATGCAAAATTCTGGGTTGCTCTGGATTCATTCAACAAAGAACTTGTCACTTGGCAACAAACATGGATGAATGGAGCAGCCAATCCGGGTTTAATGATGATGGCAATGACAGCAAGTCATGTTGGTGGTACTTTACCTCCAGGTATGATGTCTCCGCCTGATACTACCCCTTTAAGGTCTTCTGCTGAAGAGGTTGTAAATGAAATAAACCGTATCTTTGCAGGTCCGGGTATCCCAATTGCCAGAGCTCTGGCTTATGATGCTACGCGCATTATGGGAATCCTAAAAGACCCAACTCTTCCAGCACAGGTAGGGTCGAGCAATAAAGAGCAAATGTTGAAGGAGCTTGGAGTTAATGTTGGTGCAGATCTTGTTCGCACAGAACAAGGTGTGACCCGTTTTACCTTGGCAATCATGTCACTTCCAAAAGTTGCTGCCGATGCTGAACTGGCTTATTTTAGTGCTTTGATTCAGTTGGGTGCAACAATACCATGGGATAAACTCACTAATACAACTGGTGCTGGAATTGGGAAAAAAATGGCCCAACAATTGTAGCTTTAATTTTTTAAATTGATCAAGAATGACCGGATATCCTTATTATGGATGTCCGGTTTTTTATTTTTCTAATTGAGGTAAAAATACTTTGTCTATAAATAGTTTTGTCGCTAGTCTTCGATATCCTGAATCCCAAAAAGTACTTTGAGAGTCTATTTCATTTGAATGTTCAGTATTGATACCACCTTGTTTAGGATAGAAATGAGAATAACCTCTATGCATTAGTCGATACTGCAAGGTGTCGTGTTCCAATGCCTTGAGCCATATTTTTCTAGCATCTATATCATTTATTTTTTTATCTTTTGAATACAAATATCCCGATAATAATTTTTCATAGAGTTCTTTTGTTATTTTATTTGAACCACACCAGACTCCTTCAAAGAGGACATGTGCAAGTCTACTATCTCCAAGAGATTGGTCTGAACTAAGGAAGTCTTCAATCTCTAATTCATCTCTTTTTTCTTTCAACCAGAATTCGAGAGGATTATTTTTCATTTTTTCATGACTGATTGTTTCTGAAAATATTTTTTGGATATGTTCTCGATCACTCATCTCTGTTCCAGGCTTCACAAACATAGCAATATCAATATCAGCGTTTCTTGTATCGTAACCTTTAATTTTAGAGCCATACATTATTAAAATAGGGTATAAAAATTTGGAAAGTTCTTTATTTGATTCGATCAAACTAGCCATACTTGATACGTCTTTGATATCTTTTTGAAGTTCTATTTTTTTGGTTGAAAAATTCGCATCAAGTTTAGGTATTTTGGTACCAAGTTTTTCTAAATACGTATTGTCTACAACACCCAACACTGCCAATTGAGAAAAAACTCCTTCTAGAGCAGAAAGTATTTCAGGGTCATTAGTATTCCACATTTTTTCAAGAAGTGGCCCAAGTTCTATGTATTTTCCTTTTGCATTTTCTGGGTCTTTTTCCGCTGATTCTTCAATTGTTTTTTTAATTCCACTTATTACTGTTAAGGCAAAGGACGTCTCTTTGTTTGAGTCAATAAATTCTTGCAGATCATTAATAGATAATGATTTATCTGATAATCCAATAGATATCTCATTAGAATATTTTTCAATAATTTTTCCTTCCTCTATTTGTTTTTCCCAAGTTGCTCTTGCTTCTGGAATTTTATCTTTCTTTTCTAAAAAAGAATCATTTATTTCGGAAAGATTTTTTTTGATTTCTGGAACCAAGCTATCAAGCCATATTTTGTCATGTAAAAGGGGAGTTGTTTCAGCTTTTGGTAATTCTTTTTTTGCTAAATTATCTTTAACGATAATTGCCATGTTGCAAACTAGAGTATCTGTGGATTTAGACATTTGGGCGATGTTTTCTTGTGATAAAAGATTCATATCAGCTAGGACTGGTATTGTATCAGTAATACTCTCGCGAAGAGTTTCATCTTTGCTATTTTCTATCATTCCAATAACTTCTTCTGCTGAAATAATATTTTTCTCCACTAGTAGTGGAATAAAGTGAGCAGCTTTAGTTACCTTTGTTAGTGGTTTTGTTTGGATCTCTTTTTCTGGAATATCACCATTATTAAAACTTTCTCTCACGTCTTGGACAGAAAGCATTTCTTTCCATTTTTTTAAATAAATATCTAAAAATCTATCTTTTGCTTCTTTTAATTCTTCAGATTTTGGTTGCCATGTTTTTGCTGGAATAAGTTCAAAAGGAAGATATAAGACGATGCGAGAATTTTCTTCTTCAGATTCAAGGAATGATGAAAGTTTATTATAGATAGACGCAGCTTTTTTTGCATCTAAAAGATTAGTGTCGACTGCCTGTGAAATTTCAACATTAGCATGGGGGACAAGATTAAAGAGGGAATCAAGTTCTGAAGAAAGTTCTCTTCTTTTTTCTATTTGAAGTTTCAGCTCTTGGTTGTTTTTAATATTGTCAGGCCAAATAGAATTCTCTTGGTCAGGATAAAGTAGAGATTCCTCTGCGGGAGGGAATACTGTTATATCTGTTGATTCCTTTGATTCAATCAGGTTCTTTTGGGGTAGTTTTTCTGGGTTAATCATATAGCTTTAATTCTATTCTTTTAATCATAAAAAGTACAATCTATAGAGGTTTTTTTATTAATCTGCTATAGTCATCTTATGTCACTATCAATCGGAATCGTGGGTCTCCCAAACGTCGGTAAATCGACGTTGTTTAATGCGCTTACCAAAAAGTCTGTACCGGCTGAGAATTATCCTTTCTGTACTATCGACCCATCTGTCGGTATTG
>JBAQFC010000002.1:0-48210 GCA_049287045.1 Minisyncoccia bacterium
CCATATAATATGCTTTGACCATATACGAATATTGAGTTTGAGTTGTGATTGAATTATCAATGTAGTATGGGCTAGTCAAGCTAGATACTAACGCATCAGTATCTGCATTTCTGAAAACTTTGTACATAATTGAAGCAGTTATTCCAGAAGGAGGAGGAACTGTTGGCCATGTTATTGTGATGTGTGGTGTTGAAGAAGTACAGGGTGATGGGGTGACTGTTACATTAGTTGGAGCACTAGGAGGATTGAAGTTTTGTGCAAATATTACTCCTCCAATCAAAGAAAAGACCAATAAAGAAATAAAGACAAAGAAAATATTTTTACTTTTTAGAAATGAATTAAAATTTATTTTTTTCATATTACCTATAAAACTCTTAATTAATAAACTAACTAACGATTGGGAAAGAAACGATAAAATGAGAACCGACTCCTTTTATAGATTCCACAGAAATACTTCCACCCATTTCTCTCACTATTTTTTCTGTTATCCAAAGACCCAAACCTGTCCCTCGTATTTCTTCTGTTTCTTTAGTTCTAATACGATAAAACTTTTCAAACAATCTCGCTCTTTCCTCCTCGGTCATACCCAAACCTGTATCACTAACTCTTATACATAAACGTCCCTTCTCTTTATATTGTCTGACTACAATTTCACCCTTCATTGTATATTTAACCGAATTACCAACCAAATTAACTAAAACTTGTTTTAATCTATCTGCATCAATATTTATAAGCTGATCATTTTCTATTTTTGTTTTATCAAAAGAAACACTCAATCCTTTTTCTTTTGCAGTCAAAGACAAAGACGTAACTACCTTGTCTACTGTTTCAAGTGGATTTATTTTTGCTATTTTAAATGACATTCTTCCTTGTTCAATTCTAGACACATCCAACATATCAGAAATTAATGAATCAAGTTCTTTTGAAGATGTATCAATTTTTGATATGTAATCTTTGGTTTGTGCAGTAAGCTCCGGAGCCGCGCTTGCAAATTCTGCATATCCTCTGATAATAGTCAGAGGTGTTCGGAGTTCATGAGAAGCCATAGAAATGAAATCATCTTTTAATTGATCAACTTCTTTTAGTTTTTTGTAAAGATCCATGTAATCAATAATTTTTGAATGTCTGAAGAATAAGAATAGAATAAGAATAATAACCGCAAAAAGTAAAATCCTACTATTTGTAATACTGCTTTGGATTGCAATATCAGCCAAAGACAAAGTCTGGGTTGTTATAACAACCCCAATATTATTACCCGACTTGTCTGTGATGGCTCTAGCTGTTTTAAAAAATCTTTCACCATTATCACTAAAGGGCATAGTTAAAGAATTGGCGGGATCACTGGAAGCCAATGTATATAAAAAGGATGCCTGAGTATCTACTTTATTAACTTCATCTAAATTATTAGAAGCTACAACTACATATGAGTTTGGGATTGTACCTAAAACAGGATCAACAAATTCTTTTTTAACAATAACTTTGAAACTTTTTATTGTCTCGTTTGTCTTTATTATATTTTGAATCTTATTATTTAGATATTCAGGATCATCAATCTTGTCTCCTGCAAAAGAAACAAACGCGTCTTGCAAAGATCCTATTCTTACGTTTATCAGACGTTCTTGGGCATTGTTCGCAATACCTATAAATCTTTCTGCCATAAAAACAAAAGACCCTGTAATAAGTACAGCCACAACAATCGTATATATCAACTGAGGGTTATCGGTTATTTTTTTGATCCCCTTCTGTAGGTTTGAGCTGAAAAAACTAAACATATAAAAATAATACCATACCATTAATAAATAACTACTAAAAATCTGTGACAAACAAGACAACGAATATTTATTGCCAATAAACTTGGAAGTTGATAAAATGTAAATATGTCTAACACTCAACCTGAAGAATCAAATATAAAAAAAATACATATACTAATGGTAGATGACGACCCTATGTTACGTCGTCTTTTTGGTGGACGATTAGTAGCTCTCGGGTACGATATTATTTATGCCTCGGATGGTAATGAAGGTAGAGAGACAGCTAGGCGTCTTCAACCAGACTTAGTACTGATGGACCAAAAAATGCCCGTGATGGATGGGTTGGAAGCGACTTCTAGAATGAAATCTGAAATTGAAACAAAAAATATTCCTATAATACTTTTTACCAATGAAGATTATTCTTTAGAAACTGAAATGATGGCAAAAGATCTCGGAGCCGATGCATACGTCCACAAATCTTCTGAATTCAGTGTTTTAGTAGAAACGATAAAAAACCTTTTAGAAAAAGATGGTAAAACCATACCTCTTCCTGAGGAGATAAAAAATTAAAAAAAACTACACTCTTATTCTTCTATTTTTTGTAGATCTGTAATTTCTTTAAGCTTTTCAATTATTGTAGTAGGACTAGTTTCTGATTTTAAAAAATAAAAAGATGGTTCACTTTCTACGACATCTTTCATGATATTTTCATTTGGATCAATATTGGTCAGCATTATGACCGGAACTTTTTTACCCCAATCTCCAGAACTGCGTAACTGCTTTAACATACCCATTCCATCAAGTTCTGGCATATTAATATCACTCAAGATAAATTGAGGTTTTTCTTTTAATGCGCTCTCGAGACCTAAAATACCGTTACTCGCAGTTACTACATCAAACCCTTTCAAGACAAAAGCCTCTTTAAAATAATCTCTTATCTCCTTGTCATCGTCCACCACCAATATTTTAGTTTTTTCCATGATAGATATAATTATAATATCTATTCTACTTTTCTGTTTTATTTATTGTGGATAACTTTTAGTTCATGTAACAAACACTACCACTTATAGTGATTTCACCTGTTACGAGATTTACATTGGCAACTTTTAGTTTATTCACCGAACAATTCGTTTCATTATGAGCAGTAAAAATAGGAACAGAAACAGTACCTGAGGTCAAAGGACGGCCAGCTATAAATCTTATCTCTGAAAAATCAAACCCCTTGCCCGCTTTTGTGTTTATGGCACCCAAGGTATCATTCTTCGATTTATAAAAAAGAGAATCAATTGGTTTGAAAATAGTAAATGTTGAATTAAAAGCAAGTTTATCAATAACAACATCAACATTACTTTCATCTAAATAAGTATCTTTTGGAAGATTTAAATATTGATAAGTATCTTCGTTGGGACTTAATTTTACAAGGAAACTATCGGCTGTCTTAATCGACGCCCAATCAATATTGACGTTATAGATAATATAAAAAGATTCACCACTATTCCATTTAAGTATAGTTATTTCTTCAGGAATAATATGTTTATTAAAATATGATTCACTATACCCGTTACGAGAAAATTGTTCTTTTTTCCAAATATCAAAATATTTTAAACAAACAGAGTCTCCTTTACACAAAATTTTATAATCTTTTTGTGCGACAGGAATTGTATCTGGGTTAGTTGTTACAATAGGTGGATTCTGATTCTGGTCAGCTGGTGGATTATTTTCTTTAACACAAAACATACCATTGGGGCCACAAGTCCCAGTGTTTTCGTTTTTTGAAATATCTGAATTATTTGTCGAATAATAAACAACACCTCCAACAACTAAAATAATAATAGTTGCTAACAATATGCCAATCACCATAAAACCCTTATTGTATTTCATAATTTAATATTAACTCGTTTTGATAAAAATAACTAGAAAAACAAAAAACCCACCGAAGCAGATTTTCTGCTGGTGGGTTTAAACTTAATTAGCTTTAAAATTTTTGAGAGTTTCGTTAAGGAATTTGTAATTATCCTTCATAAACGGATTTACAAATTCATTTTCGATGATCTCTGTTTCATTCCATTTACCTAAGGAGCCTTGTTTCAATGCATAATCAACTTCTCCTTTAGGATTATTTCTACGTGACAAATGTGTTGATACATTTCTCGTGCTGAACAATTCATCATAAGGAACTTTTAAATTGATATAAACACTCGAAGCTGACGGAGCTTCTCCAATTTTTGTTCTATTCCAACCATAATCACTACGGCCGGTATTGTACAAAAATTTTCTGAAGTCCTGGAAGAATTTTTGTTTCTTCTCATCTTTAAAGTGAGGTTCTTCATTTTGATTATTGAGTAGTTGCAGTAACTCATCCTGGTAAAGAGACGTAGTTTGAAAAAACTCAACGATCTTATCCATACCATTACTTGTTCCTGGAACCCAGATAAGTTTTTGTTGAAGTTCCTCTGCCATTTTCAAAGCCTTATTGAAGATGACTGTCTTTTTTGAACTGAAAATTGCTATCATTTTTTTTGGGGGGGTTAAATTGTGAATTATTGAGTTATCTATACATCCATAAAGAAGCAAAGAAAACCCAACAAGTAACAATAAAAAAACCCAAAATATCAAAGTACCACTGCTCGTAATATGATATCATAGTTTTACTTAAAAGTCAATAGCATACTCAAAAAGTAAAGTCATCTCACCTTATAGGAACAGGGATACAAACAATCTCTACTTCTTTTCAAGAACATATTTCATAAAACCCTTTCCTCCTTCATAAAATTCAAGACGTGATCCATTCAATTTCATAAATCCACCCCAAGCTTCCAATCTTGAACCAGTAAAAGTTCCATCATTTTTAGAAGTGAATGGTTCACAAAAAGGTTTTGTGTTCGAAGCATCTGTTGGATCTTTTAGTCTAGAATCACAATAAGAATTTTCTTTAATAGAAAGTTCAAAACTTTTATCAGTTGAATTTAAAGTTAATTTGGAAAAAGGACCGGACGAATCCATAGAACTATATTTTTCAACTACATGCCAAGTACCTTGTTTTGAAACTAGTTTTGAAACAGAAGTATTGGTTGCAGGCACTACTGTTTTTACTGATGCCACAACTTTATTTGCACTAACACTTGAAATAGAATCAATTGGAAGTGATTTAAGTTTAAGACGAGTTTGAGTATCAAGATTACCAGTCACAGGTAACGCTAATTTTTTTTGTAATTTCTTCACAGCATTTATTGTATTTTTTCCATACTTACCATCAGCTTTTCCGGAAAGAAAACTTTTTCCAATTAAAAAAGTTTGAAGTTCTTTCACACTATCCCCTTTAGAACTGGAGCTCAAATTCGAACTAAAAACGTGTCCGAAGTTTTCAGCAGCTGAAATTTTTTTATAATTAATACCAAACGAAAATACTAAAATAAAAACAAATAAACTTAATGTATATTTTTTCATGTTTATATTATACCAATATTTTTAAAAAATTATATTAGCTAAATGCATTTAAAACGTTAGCCAAAAGGTTTTGCATTCCTTGCAAGAAACTACTTGGTGAAGAAGGCGGAGGTAAATTCTGCTGTTGAGGTGGAAGTTGTGGTTGCATTTGGTTTGGCTGGTTTGGCTGTCCACCTTGATTAAAACCCGGACCATTACCATTCACACCGGAACCGGGATTAAAACCTTGGCCTTGGTTGGGACCACCAGGACCATTACTTCCATTTTGGGGTTTTATATCATCAGGACCTATACCTAAACAAGTACCTGGACCTGTGCCACAAGGACCCGCAACACCGCTATCGGTATTTCCTTGTTCTAAATTATTAGGTTGACTAGGTTGCTGTTTAGGTAACATTTGTCCAGATTGTTTAGAACCATCTTGGTTAAGACCTGGTCCATTACCATTCACACCAGAGCCAGGATTAAAACCTTGGCCTTGGTTAGGACCGCCTTGCTGTTCTTGTTGCGGTTTAATATTTTTACATTCTTCTTGATTCGATTCGCAATAAGCCTTGCATTCTTCCGGCCCCTTACATCCACCAGGACCCGCCTGCTGTGGCATCTGCTGACCGCTCGGATTTTTAGTCCCAGGTCCAGGTTGAAATTTATCTCCTGATTTACCTTGATTATTTTTATTAATCTGCTGATTTGGTTGACCCTGTTGATTTTGTCCCTGCTGATTCTGTTGGCCTTGTTTACCCTGCTGATTATTCTGCTGATAATTACCACACTTCGCAGTTGAACTTTCAGGGCAAACCGGTTTTCCGTCTGAACCTACTTTTGCTGATGCTACAAATTTTCCATCCCCGTCAACACAAGCCAACACCGTTGGATTTCCATTCTCGTCAGGTTGGCACATATCTGCCCATGGTTGAATTTGCTGATTTGATTGACCTTGATTCATTTGTTGATTTTCTCCAGATTGATCTTGACCATCTTGGTTTTGATCTGGCTTTCTCTCTTGTATACCAGATTTTTGAAAACACTGATTAATAGAATCACCGTATTTTCTTCCTACCACAGATCCAGTTTTCATTTTTTCAACAACATCAGCACCAACGGTAGAAGTTAGACAATCTAAAACTTCAGGTGGTATTGAAGAAAAGGAGTCTTTCATCTTCTGCTGGCCTTCCTGCATTTTTTGTAAATCTTCCTGAGGAATCATTCCATTATCTTTAGCAAAATTAAAACAAGCGTCTTGGTTATCGGGATTACTACAAAAAGTATCACAGGCATCTTTACCAATACATCCGCCGGGTCCCTTGTTACCATTTTTTATAGAATTTTTTCCTTGCTCTTCAGTCATATTTCCAATTGCTACAGAAAATTTAACACATTCTTCAACGTGGCTGGAATCGGCACAATACTGGTCACATGACTGCAAGCCCTGTACAGACTGGTCAGATTGTTTTGATTGACTGGATTGTTCGCTAGATTGATCGGGTGGATTAGGTCGGCAAGATGGAGGTTTAATTCCCTGTTTAAGAACTTTAATAGTTTTTTGTACTTGTTCTTTTTGATCATCCGGTACCATACCAGTCGCTAGAGAAAAAGTCATACATTCTTCTTGATGAGTCCCGCAATATTGATTACACATAGGCAAGCCACTACTAGATTGATTAGTTTGCTCAGATTGCCCAAGCTGATCAGACGGAGGATTTGGTTGACATGCTGGTGGTTTTACTCCTTGTTTCAAAGCTTCAAGAGTTTTCTGCATCTGTTCTTTCTGGTTATCCGGCACAATTCCTGCTGCTATAGAAAAAGTCATACATTCTTCCATATGTGATGGATTACTACAATATGCCTTACACTTCGCTCCAGTACAAGCAGGTGGTTTTAAACCACTCTTAATAGCTGTTATAACTTTTTTAGAATCTTGCAATTGTTGATCAGACATCATTCCCTTTTTTTCAGCAAAAGCAGTACATTCTTCTAGATGATTTGAATCGCTGCAATATTGTTCGCACGCATCTTTTCCTTTGCAGCTACCTGGACCAACCATCCCGTTGTCTTTAAACTTTTTAGCATTAGATAATTCTTCAGTACTCATTAATTTACGCTGTTCAGCAAAACTCAAACAGGCGTCTATATTCTCCGACTTATCACAATAAGCCTTGCATGACGTCTTGTCTGCGCAGTTACCTAGCTCAACAACGGGAAAAGAAATTCCTGGAACAGCTTGATTATCTGTCTGAGCATGAGCAAAACTAATTATTCCACCAGAAATTAAAATCCCGGAAACTAAAATTAGAAAACTTAAAATATTTTTTTTCATATATTTATTGAAAAGGGTTAGTTTTTAAATTTGAAAATGGATTGGTTTTGTTATAAGGATTAGCATCCGTGTTTGGTAAACTAACTGCAGGTATTGCTACATCTGGTGAAACATTATTTCCAACATTAGCTGAGATATCGTCCACTGTTTTTTGAACATCCTCCACTGCCTGTTGCGCAGCTGGTTTTTGCATTTTTATTTTCCAATAATAATATCCACCTATAATTAATATTAAAACAACAACCACCGAAACAATTATTAATAGTTTTTTATTCATAAATTAATTATATCACCAAAAATAAAGAAAGTGTCCAGAAAGGTGAATAACTAATAATTAATTTTTAAAATTTTGCTCTGTTTAATAAAAAAACCTCCTTGTTTAAGGGAGGTTTTAAAAATCTCAATAGCTTTCCATGATATCTTTTTGGGTAAATTCTCTAGTAGAAGTAAAAGTTTCAGTAACATAAATCTCCGATATAGGAATAAGTACTGGTAATTTTTCATATTCAAATTCTTTAACCATACTTTTTTCTTTTAAAGTTTTACATGCTTTTACTAATTCTTCAGGATCTATATCCAAAAAAAATAAAGGGTAATTTATAAAACTACATTTTAGAAGTATTAGTCTAAATACTTCTTTTGTTACAACCTTACCATGAACCTTTTTTACTTCTTTAATTTTTTTATGTAAAGTAGAAAGAACATGATTTTCTACATCTGATAAAATAATTTCTTCCATTTGTATTTTGATTTAAGTTGTTTGCGTTATTGCTCTATAAAAACCAACAAATGACGTCCAGAGAGCAATATACAAAACAACCAAACATACAAAAGAACTACTATTATATATGCACAATAGCATTATTATATTGAATTGTCAATTTGATTACTCCTGAGTTCAATAAGTAAATGCGACACCTTTCGGTGTTTTAATTTTGTGTATCACGAGTTACTAAGTATAATTTTTCGCTATGCTCAAATTCTACGTAAGTACTCGCGACCCCAGCTCGTGATTTCATCTGCTGATGAAATATCACTGCGCTTTCCACAAACTAAAAATCTCCCTAAAGGGAGATTTTCTTAACGTTTGTGGACCCTACAGGACTCGAACCTGCCACCCCCTCATTGCAAATGAGGTGCTCTACCAGATGAGCTAAGGGCCCAAACTATTTATTTGTAAAAACCTATAACTTTCTGTGTTGCCTTTACGAGACGCTACAGATGAACTAAAGGCTTAAACTTTGCTAACATGCATATAATATATCATTTAACTAAAAATGCAAATCTATTTACTTGTTTTTTGCATGGTTTCTGATAATATACTTATGTTCTTGTTTTAATTGAATACATTCGGGAGTAGCTCAGCGGTAGAGCGGTCGCCTGTGGAAATTTCCTCCCTTTGGTATAATATAATTATTATGTCAGATAATAGGAAATATGCTGATAAAGCATCACGCAGCTTTCTATTGAAAAATAGATCGAAAATGGGGTGAATTCGGGGAAACCCAAACTTGTAATGAGTGGGTAATCCCGAGCCAAGCTCTGATGAAAATCAGAGAAGGTGTAGAGACTATCTCGCAAGAGAGTAGTGTTCCAATTATTTTGGAATCCGAAGCGCCTCACTTCTAAGTTTTGCAACATTATTTTTTGTTTGCAAAATATGGAGATGATATAGTCCGTACCATTAGTAATAATGGAGAAAACGTAAGCGATTGGTCGTAGGTTCGATCCCTACCTCCCGAGCATTTAAAATCTTTAGCACCCTTTTGGGTGCTTTTGATTTTTATGCTCAGGAGAGAGAGCCAACTGCTTGGCTCTCGGGTAGGGAGCGAAAAGCTTTTCTGTGTTTTTAAAAATCATAGATTTTAAAAAACTAGAAAAGGTATACTGCGGCTGTAAGCCGAGATCACCCTACCTCCCGAGCCAGCAAAAATCACTTTAGAAATAAGGTGATTTTTTGTTACCTAAGTGGAAGTTCGAACCTTGACGAGTTAACAAATCTTTGGTAAGGTAACGGCAGTAATCAGTTGTTTGAAAATATTGGTTTTAATGTTTATTTAGTGAATTACCTTGGTCTTCTATATGGAGATTGAAGTAGTTCATTAAATTACTAACAATTTTAAATCATTAAAAAAATGAAAACATTAGAATTTAAAATTCTTTCCGATGAGGTACTCTCGTTTGAAAATTTCATTGACGTCATGTTAAATCAGGCATCTTTTCCAAATACTCTAGGCGACCTCCACAAATGGATAAAGGGTGAATATTGCAAGAGTGGCAGGCATTATCATAATTTTGAGCATATAGGAGATTGTCTTATAAATCTTTCTATGTTTAGAGATTCCGTTGATCATGGAATTTATGGGAATAGCCAAGCTATTTTTACTGCTATATATTTCCACGATATTGTTTACTTTCCAGGAAGAAATAATAATGAAGAATTATCTGCTACTGTTGCCGAATCAGCCCTTATATCACTAGGATGCAAAAAGGATTTTATCGAGCTGGTAAAAAAACTTATTATGGCAACCAAGCATAATCAAGTTTTAGAAACAGACGAGGAAAAACTTATTGCCGACATTGACCTTTTAGGATTCGCTCTGCCTTGGGAAAAATATTTGGAGATGACAACAAAAATTTATGAAGAGTTCGGTGCTCTATATACTAAGAGTGAATTTATAAATAGACGCAAGGGCTTCCTAAGGAAAAACTTCTTTTCGAAAGATAGGATTTACTACACACCTTATTTTTATGAAAACTGCGAAAAATCCGCAAGAGATAATTTCCAAAGATTTTTAGCTCTGGAATAATACTGTTTTTGTAATAAAATTATAAGGCTGTTCACGTAAGTGTTCAGCCTTTTATTATTTCTATTCGAATGTCATCCCAAGTTCGGAGCAAAATTTATAACCATATTTATCAATGGTGTTTTTGCCTACCAACTTGGGACGTTCGAACTTAGATTATTTTTATGTTATAACTTATACATGGAAGGAATAAACAAAAAGTCAGAACTACACAACTCTCTTCAAAGAAAAGTAGAACTTGCGTCAAAATATAATAAGGGCGACGAGTTACCTGTAGATTTTAAAAAAATAGAAGGTGCTGTGGGTATGTTTGATATCTTGTTAGAGGGTGAAAAAGTAGGTACTTTTGAAATAGCAGATACAAATCCTGAGGAAGAAAACTTGAGCGTAAAAACCAAACAGTTAGGTTTTATCAGGATTGATGATTTGTTTTTAAATAAAGGATTAGGTAAACAATTTTATATCGTTTTAAATAATTATTTGAAAAATACAGAAGATTCTGTACTTGAGTCATCAGGAGAACATATTACTCCTCAAGCTAAGCGAGTGTGGGCTTCCTTGCTAAAGGATGGGTTGGTTTATAAAGAAGGAACTAGATCAAACGGCGAAGATTTTTATAGATTTAAATAATGTTTAAATCTGCTTTCTATCAATGATGACTCTCCGAACATCATCCCAAGTTCGGAGCATTAAAAAATCTTAGCACCCTTTTGGGTGCTTTTGATTTTTATGCTCGGGAGACAAAGCAAACTTCTTTGCTTTGGTGTAGGGAGCGAAAAGCTTTTCTGTGTTTTTGGAAATCTTTGATTTACAAAAACGAGAAAAGGTATACTGTTCCTGTAAGGAAAGATACCCTACCTACCGAGCCAGATGCGTCAAAATAAAATTTGACTAGTGTATGTACTATGATATGCTATAAGCATCACTATGAAAGAGACCCTTATGCAGATTCGTCTGCATCGGGGGCTTTTTCTTTTTAGGGCTTACTTGAGAACTTATGATAATGTTCGTTTAAGAAAGTTATTTCTATATTTTTATTTCTTAATAAAATTGAACATTTGTTTTTATCTGGAGCAATAATGCAATGAATTGACTTGTTCCCTCATTGTCCCAAGTTCGGAGCATTACAAAGACATTGACAGGTCAATGTATTGTTTGTAGTATGATGGTAAATTAACGGAGTCCTTAAACAATACTAAATATAGAAAAAATGAATATTGAAAAAGATATCTCAAATCAACTTAAAGAGAGATCAGATTTATTTTCTGATTTTTTAAATTTAAAAGTACTACATATTCCCTCTACCGAAGAACCTCTCTCTTATTATTTTATTTTACTTGGAATTGATTTAAAGGAGAAGCAATCTTTTTTAAAAAATATAAGTTTTATGGAACTTATGAAAGATGTTTTAGATAAGCGTGATAATACTCGTGAAATTGAACTTGAATATCAAGGAACAATAGAGCATCTTGATGATCACAAACCATGGTGTTTTCTTGAACAAGTTCTTCTTAATCCATACAAAGAAGATGAAAGCTATGACACAAGGAGCTACTATGCTTATAAGGATTATAAAAAGAATGTTTTTTATGATTGGTATCATGACGTAGGTTGGAAAGGAAGAACAGATATTGTCCAAGTAAATGACGCATCTTTTACTCCCAAAAAATCTTTGAAAACATTTTTGGAAGTTAATGGTTTTTCAAAAGACATAATTCCAAAAGTGCATATTGTAAGATGTGTGCGTCATCCTGTTGGAGAGAAAATATATTATGTTGGCTCATGATAGTACACCAATTTAATCCCTTGAAATTCAAGGGATTTTTTATTGCAATAAAAAACACCACCCGATAAATATATAAAGGGTGGTGCATGACAGTTTGTTGTCGTAAGTATGCTATTCTTCTTTTGGTTTGAATCCAAGGTCTTTTAAGAGAGGGAATTTTTTTATCATTCTAATAATTTCTATCGCTCTTTTTGGAAATTTTAAGCTCTTAAGATGTTTTTCTGTACAATTTAAGCAATCCCCGACAGTTTTAAACCCATTTTTCTTTAAAATTTCTACGTAATCTTTAAGAAACGAGTTAACTTCTATCGGCTCTGTAAGTTCTTTTTGTAATTGTTCCGACTTGAATTTTTTCTCATTAAATTCTATTTCCTTCATTAAATTCTCGATTTTTTCAACCCCATAGAGTTTCTTAGCATCTTCTATGAGCTTTTGGTATATTTCATTACCAAACTTTCTGCTGAAATATCCGTAGAAAGTTTCCTTATCATAATGATGACAATAATCATGAATATGACAAGTATGAGATGACCCAACATAAGCGATACTTCCAACATTTCTTCTTTCCTCAAAGAAAATTGACCCATCCTCAAGTAGAGAAATCTTTATAGAATCACTACTCATATAGTCGTATCTTGATCCCTTTTTGGAATTTTCTTCCCATGGGACAATGACAGTAGATAAGACACTTAAAATCTTTTTTGTTTTCATGTGTTTTAGTTTTAAATGAACCAAATCGGCTCGGTTAGTATTAGGAATTTCTGATTGAACATTACCACTTAATCATTGACGAGTCAACAAATCTTTGGTAATGTAGTGGCAAGATTTAGTTATTTGAAATACAGATTTTGTTGTTATTGATTTAGTTGCTTTGAGCTTCTATACGGAGACTAAAGTGACTAAATCAATAAATTAATTTCACAATTTAAAACCACAACGAAAATGAAAAAATATCATTTCAAACATCACTTCCGTGATGAAGAAACTGCTGGGGCATTTAGATCTTTTGCAAAGCAGCTCCTAAAAATAAGAAAGCAAATACAACACTATCGAAAGGACAAATTAAAGAGAAAAGAGATCTTTAATTTAGCTTGCTCTCATAAAGAATTAGGAAATTTATTTGAGAGAAAACTCAACGATGATTCTATAAATATAGCAAAAGAGTTGAGTCCTGTTTTTACATCAGAGTTTAATGGTGTAATTGTTAAGGTTGTTAAATCATCAACATTAAAATCGATTGAAAGGCAATACATAAGAATTGTAAACGAAAGAACATTCCTTGATAAGGATAGTCAGGAACCTACCAAATTTAACAAAAAAGAAAATAACACGAGACCGTTGAAAGACGTATTAATTTTCCCAGTTAGAACTATGGAAGATATTCTTAAAAAGAAAAAAAGAAGATACCCAAAAAGATAGAAGTCTTAATTAAAAGTTAAAAACCTAATTTACTGAAAAGTGATTAGGTTTTTTTATTTCCCATCCAAAATACTCATTCGAACATCATCCCAAGTTCGGAGAAAATTTACAAAGACTCGTACGAAAGTACGGGTTTTTGTATTGTCTTTTTGTACAAACAAAAAACACCCCGAAAGGTGTTTTTTGCGGCACTTATGTTATTTAACGAATAGTATGAGTTTTACCTCACACCCACACAAACAGTATAGCATACTCCAATAAAAAAAGCAAGCGAAAACCCCCGATTTTAATCGGGGGTTTTCTTGTGTCTAATGTCTTGCATCTGTAAGCCGAATTCTGTATTCCAGCCGAAGCTGAAACGATAGTCATTTGTCTAGGCCTGACATTACTATCAGGCTCAAGCGATTCTCCCCGACCGAAGCCAGAGCACGATCTTGCATAGAGGTAAGGATTTAGCCGTTTCATATTCTATATTACTATAGAACTCATCCTATGATTACTCATAGGATGATCTTTCCCTTTCGAGAAAAATCGTCTCTGTTCGCACCTATATATTGCTATATGCGGGCGTTACCCGCTACCATTCCCTTCCCGAAGGATTCGCTATGTTCGGACTTTCCTCCCTTCAGCTTCGCTCAGGGCAAGCCCCTAACAAAACCAAAGAGTAACTACCCAACGCAGGACAAAAACACTATACAATAAAATTGAAAATTGCACAAAAAAATAGGCTTCCAGAAATTATCTGGAAGCCTACACTCTTTAATTATTTTATTCAATAAAAACTTTTTTGGTAAGAATTGAATTCGAAGAAATAATCTTCACAAGATACAAACCTTGTGGCAAATCATTTTTCAAAATCTGAAAACTATTTCCTTCTTCCTTTATACTGCGAACAATCTGACCCAGATTATTTACAACATTTATTTCATATTTTCCATATGGTAATTCTACATGCAAAACATCCATAAAAGGATTGGGAAACAACTTCACATCTTCATCCTTAATAGCCTCATTAACCCCAACGAAAGACTTTTCAAAAAAACATCCATCGGTACTGTACTGGAAATACATAGCATCCACATCACTTACCTCTACATTGTTAAACACAGCCGAAGTTGTGTTTTGCATTGAAGGAGTATAGACATGAGTCGTAGATCCAGAAGTTTTTAGTTTAAGACTACTACCAAAAATTCCTTGCACTCCTACTGTTTTTGTCGTTCCGGAACCAGTCACTGTAACGTTGTTTACAACAGGTACAGAGTCTACTCTAACAGACATTGATGCCGACTTTGGACAGCCATTACCATCAAGATAAGTGTAAGTTAAAGTATTAGTTCCAGCATTTGCGGTTGCCGCATTGAAGTTATTTCCTACAAATGAAATTCCATTCGCAGAAAAAGTTCCAGGTGACGGGCTTCCAGTAAAAGTGATCGTATGATTCGTGGCCTCTTTACAAATTTCAACAATACCTAAATTTGAAGTAATAGATACGCTCGCATTATTTGTTACTGGTGTAACGGTAACACTTGCAGTATTTATACAACCATTGATATCCGTGCCGGTAACTGTTTCTGTTAAAGAAGTATTACCAGTCGGAGTTACAACAATCGGAGATCCAGTTTGACCTCCAGTCCATGAATAAGTATTAGCTCCACTTGCAGACAAGGTTGCCGATGTACCACTACAAACCGTAGCGTTACCAGACGTAGTAATCACAGGTAAAGGGTTCACCGTTACGATTACACTTGCTGTATCAACACAACCATTAATATCGGTAGCAGTTACAGTATAAGTTTTTGTAGTTATTGGGTTGGCAATAATGCTTCCCAAAGTAGTACTACTTAAACTTGTTGAGGGAGACCATGTGTAGGAAGAACCACCTGCACCCGTTAGGGTCGTTGATCCTCCTTTACAAAATGAACTACCTGCTACTGCAGACACTACCGGCAAAGGATTTACTGACAAAATAGTTATAACCGTATCTTTACATCCGTTGATATCCGACACTACTGCTGAATAAATTGTAGTGACAGTTGGATTGGCATTTACGCTAAATCCAGTCGCACTACTCAGGCCAGTAACTGGAAACCAAGAGCATGAAATACCACCGATCGCTGTAAAAGTTTTTGAACCTCCAATACAAACTGAAGAATTCGCTGATACAGTACCTATTGGTGATGGATGAACAGTTATAACAACAACGTTTGAATTACTTACGCAACCATTAATATCGGTTCCAACCGCGGTATAAGAAATAGTATTGGCTGGATTAATATTAATGGGAGATCCGATTTGACCTCCAGTCCAAGAATAAACATTTGCTCCACTTCCAGTTAAAGTAGTTGAAGTTCCAGCACAGATCGTGCCAACACTTGCAACGGCAGTAACTATCGGCAAAGCATTAACTTTAACTTTTGTAATAGCCGTATCTTTGCACCCATTCGGGTCCGTTAAAACTGCAGAATAAATTGTAGTAATAATTGGATTAGCATTTACGCTAAACCCAGAAGTACTACTCAAACCCGCAGAAGGATACCAGAAACATGAAGTTCCACCAGAGGCAACTAAACTTTTTGTTGACCCTATACAAATAGAGTCATTTGGAGTTACTGTTGCAACTGGTAATGGATTTACGGTAATAACAACACTTGCAGTGTTAACACAAGTATTCGCGTCTGTTCCCGTTACTATATAAGTAGTGGTACTAGGAGGGCTCGTATTGAATGAAGATCCAGTTTGACCTGTACTCCAAGTATACGTACTTGCCCCGCCAGCAGTTAAGGTAGATGTAGCTCCAGCACATATTGTACTAGGACTTGCAAGTACAGTGACTGAAGGTAGAGGGTTAACAGTAACTAAAATATTATTACCACTTACACAGCCATTTATATCAGTTCCAACTACACCATAAGAAGTGGTATTAATAGGAGTTATACTGAATGAAGCTGTTGTCTGACCTCCTCCCCAAGAATAAGTACTTGCTCCACCAGCAGTTAAAGTAGTTGCAGTACCGTTACAAATTGTATTGGCACTTGCGGTTACAGTAATTAAAGGTGTGGGATTAACCGTAACAGTAACACTTGCATTATTTGTACAATTATTAGCATTTGTTCCAACCACGCTATAAGTAGTGGTTGTATTTGGAACAACAAAATATGAAAATCCAGTTTGACCTGAATTCCATATATACGTACTTGCTCCACCAGCAGTTAAAGTAGTTGAAGTGCCATTACAAACGATAAGAGCACTTGCGGTTACAGTAACTATTGGCAACGGATTAACCGTAATCGTAACACTTGCAGTGTTAACACAAGTATTCGCATCTGTTCCCGTTACTATATAAGTAGTGGTACTAGGAGGACTCGTATTGAATGAAGATCCAGTTTGACCTGTACTCCAAGTATACGTACTTGCCCCGCCAGCAGTTAAGGTAGATGTAGATCCAGCACAGATTGTGTTCGGACTTGCAACTGCGGTGACTGAAGGTAGAGGGTTAACGACAATTGTAAAGTTAGTATTCTTTGCACAACCAAAGACGTCTGTTCCTGTTACATTGTAAGCAACAGTACTAACCGGAGTTACATTTATTGAAGTTAAGGTTTCACCCCCGCCCCAAAGATAAGTATTTGCTCCAGTGACATTTAAAGTGGTTGTAGCACCAACACAGATTGTATTGGCACTTGCAGTTACAAGAACTGTAGGCACAGGATACACCGCAATATTAATAGTGTTTGTGTCTTTACACCCATTAACATCTGTTGCGATCACAGTATAAGTAGAAGCACCACTAATAGGACTTGCAGTTACATTTGATCCTGTCGTACTACTCAAAGTACTACCCGGAGACCATAAATAAGAAGTTCCACCAGTGGCAATTAAAGGACTTGAACCACCAGCACAAACTAAATTGCTTTGTGTGAGGGTTCCGATTGGTAATGAATTAACGGTTACTGTTGTTATGTTTGTGTCTTTACATCCGTTCGCGTCAGTTTCAATCACTGTGTAAGTTGTTGTACTAAGAGGGTTCGCATTTACGCTTGCCAAAGTAGTACTATTCAAACCAGTTGAAGGAGACCATGCAAATAAAGTACCACCAGTCGCTGTTAAGCTTTTTAATCCTCCAAAACAAATTGAAGAATTAGCTGTCACAGTTCCAATTGGTAATGCATTTACAGTTAAAACGAATGCGGATGCACTTTCAGTACATCCAATAATTGTTACATCAACAGTATAACTTCCGGAAGTATTTGCTACATAAGTCGAAGCGGTTGCCCCGGCAATGATTACATTATTTCTTTTCCATTGATAAGTAGCTCCTAAAGTAGAAGCAGTCAATGTGTCCAAAATTCCTGCACAAATACTATCATTTGTAGATGATGAGATAACGGGAGTAGGAAAACATGATGGAGTTGTAAAAGTTCCCACCGCACTACTTCCAGATGCAGCTCCAGGCAAAACTTTTGCTTTGTAACTGTAAGTGGTAGAAGGTGTTAATCCTGTCAAAGTAATTGCAATAGTCGTGTCAGCAACGGGATTCATTAAAGTTGCTACTGAACAATTCGAATTGAAATTACCTCCTGTACCGTGACAAAACTGACGAAAGCCAACAGCTATTAAAGCATTGTAATGGCACCAGGCTATGGCGCTGGTTGGCGTGACGTTCGTGACTGAATCTACTTTTACATAATTCAGATTCACATTTTGGGCATTTACTGCCCCGAAAGCAATAACAATTGCAATCATAATTAGGATGATTTTTTTCATGGTTTGGGTTTTTTTAAAAAAGTTAAATTATTTATTTATTTATTTATTTTTTTATTAAACTAGTTCAACTGAACCAGTTACTGTGCCCTAAACATGAAATAATCAAGTATCGGAAACAGCGTTTCAAACGCCTATACTAAAAAAGGTGTCCAAAATGCTGTTTCCGACTGAAGATATGAAGATTTTTCAAAGACCAAATACAGGGATATATTACACTAATGTACCCTATTTGTCAAGTTACTACTTCATTTAAAAAATATCCGTGTTGTTGTTTTATTACCCATAAATTTGACTTATAAAATATAATATGCTAGAATCACGAGTGTTAAAAGAAAATAAAAACCAAATTAAGTCAACCAAATTTTATTATTAAAATGAAAAATTATATGAAAAATATCATAAAAAAAATAGCATTCGTTTTTGTCCTTGTCGGAATTTTTAGCACTGGAGCAAGTGTCTCTTTTGCCTCTTCTGCCCCGACTATTACTTCTGGAACAGCCACAAATATTACAACAACTTCAGCTGACCTAAATGGTTTAGTAAACCCAAACGGAGATAATACTACGGCATGGTTTGAAACTCCTTCAGATGGACCTTTTCAAAGTCAAAATCTAGGAAGTGGAAGTTCTGATGTATCAATGCTTGCGTATAATTTAACAGGACTAACACCTGGCACACTTTATACTTTCAAAATTGTAGCTGGTAATTCTAACGGCCCTACTGACAGTGGTTTTATTTTCTCATTTACGACAGCTGTGGCCCCTGCCCCAACTATCGTCTCAGCAACAACTACAAATATTACAACAACTTCTGCCGACTTGAATGGTTCTATCAATCCAAACGGAGATAATACTACAGCATGGTTTGAAACTCCTTCTGATGGACCTTTTCAAAGTCAAAATCTAGGAAGTGGAAGTTCTGATGTATCAATGCTTGCATATTCCCTAACAGGACTAACTCCAAGTACAACTTACACTTTTAGAATTATTGCTGGTAATACAAACGGTGGCCCGGTAACAGGAGGATGGGTTTCATTTACGACAGCAACACCTCCTATTCTACCTTCTCCTACTCTTGTTTCAACAACAACCACAAACATAACAACCACCTCAGTAGACCTAAACGGAGTTGTTAACCCGAACGGGTATGCTACAACTGCTTGGTTTGAAACTCCTTCAGGTGGACCTTTTCAAAACCAAAATCTTGGTAACGGAAGTTCTGATGTTACATTGCTTCCCTATTCCCTAACAGGACTAACTCCAAGCACAACTTACACTTTTAGAATTATCACAGGAAATACCAATGGCTCAATAACCGGTGGTTGGATTTCATTTACAACTGCAGCAATTCCAAATGGTGGTGGAGGTGGCGGTGGAGGTGGTGGCGGCGGTGGAGGTGGAGGAGGTGGAGGTGGCGGTGGAGCGACAATGACCCCTTCAGTTATTACTCAAAATGCATCAACTACTACAAGCAACTCAACAAAACTTAATGGTTCAATCAATCCAAATGGATACACTACAACTGCTTGGTTTGAATATGGAACTTCAAGTACCTTAGCAACTTCAACTGAAACGACTCACACTCCTCAAGGAGCAGCGAATGCAGCTTCAGCTTTGACACAAAATATTACTGGTCTTACTCCAAACACGATTTATTATTACCGTGTCGTTGCCAATAATTCCAACGGTACTGTTAAAGGAAATATTGTCTCTCTTCAAACAACACCAACTATTCCTGTCGTAGTTGTTCCTGTTTCAATAACAAATACTTCAGACCCTTTAAAAGAGACAATTACTACTGTAAAAACAAAAGTTGTTGCTAAAACAACAAAGACAAACGGTCAGGATGGAAAAGTTAAAATTATAGACGAAGGTATATCAATTGTAAGTGGAGCAAGTCCTTCACCAAAAACTTCTGTTACTACAGATCCAAACTTACAGAAAACAGATATTTCAAACCCTGCAGAGAAAGACACAGGATTGGAAGCTAACTCAATCTTTAGTATAAGATCACTACCTCGCTTGATAGGCTGGATTGCATTAATACTTGCCATCTTCGGTCTAATTATTGTCGGCAGAAGAAAATACAAAAACTCACAACAGTAAAATTGTACAAACAATAAAAACCCCGGCAGAAATGTCGGGGTTTTTATTTTGTATGTTTAATATAAAAATTATGCAAAAAAATAACCCCGAAATGTTTCGGGGTTATGGGTTAAGATTTTTTTTGCACTATTGCATTACTAATTTCTTTGTTATAGAAGAATTTGTTTTTTCAGAAGATATTTTTGCAAAATATACTCCTGAAGGTAAACCATCTCTTTCTATTTTAAAGTTATTTCCTTCTTCAGTTGTGATACTGCGAACTGTTTGTCCTAAACAATTTACAATGTCAATTTGATATTTTCCATTTGGAGTTTCCAAATTTAACATATCCACAACAGGATTAGGGAACATCCTTATATCTCCATCCTTTACAACTTCACCAACACCTACAAAACTCTGTTCAATAAAACATTCTGAGTTGTATTTTAAGTACATAACCTCAGTGCCGTTATACGATACATTGTTGAATATCGCCAATGAAGAGTTTTGCATCGAAGCAACATATGTATGGGTTGTTGACCCTACAATCTCCATTTGCAATGGACCAACAAGTGGACCATAAACTTTTACTGTTTTTGTCGCTCCAGAGCCGGTAACTATTACACTGTTTACTTCTGGTAATGAGTCAACTTGGATATTAACCATTGTTGAATCTTTGCAACCAAAATTGTCAGTACATGTATAGGTTACGACACTCGTCCCAGCATTTAAAGTAGACACGTTTACGGAATTACCAATAAAGATTATTCCGTTGCATGAAAGTACTCCGCCAGATGGAACCAAAGTGAAAGCTATTGTTGGAGTCATAGACACCTTACAAGCTTCAGCAGTACCAGACGTTGGTACAGCAGATACTGGTGTAGTGTTTGTTTTCACAGTAATAGCAACAGTTGTTGTCGTTGTGCAAGTTCCACTCACAGTTACAGTATAAGTTGTTGAAACAGTAGGACTTGCAACAGGATTCCCGATATTTGGATTACTTAATCCAGTTGTCGGCAACCAAGCATATGAAGTTCCACCAGTAGCACTCAACGTTGTTGAGCTTCCAAAACAAATTGTAGCTGAAGCATTTGAAACAGCAGCACCACAAGTAGTAAATACTAAGGGTGAACCATCTTTAAACCAAACAGGACTTCCGCCCTGATAAAGAATAATGTGTGGTACCACTTTGTAGATATGACCTGCAGTTAACCCAGTTAATAAATAGGCAACGCCTAAATTAACGGAGTCTCCAGCAACCCCGGTATAGTTCACATATTGGCTTCCCAATATGATATTACCGTTTGTTGAATCAATTTTTTCAAAAAATAATTCAACATGGTTGTTTGTATTCCAAAGGGTTATTCCACCCACTGATTGGATAGTCCAACCAAAAGAAATACTGGCTTGCGTCTGTGTCACACTAACAAATGAAGACGAAACGTTTCCACTGAAAGTACTTGCGAAAATTGAGCTCAATCCAATTACATTGGAGAGCAACAAAATTAGGAATGATTTTTTCATAGCTTTGATTTGGTTTTTTAAAAAGTTAAATTATTTTTTTTATTAATTTATTTTTTTATTGAACTAGTCCAACTGAACCAGTACTGAATCAAAACATGAATAATCATGTGTCGGAAACAGTGTTTTAAACTTCTCTGCAAGAGAGACGTCCAAAATACTGTTCCCGACTGAAGATATAAAGATTTTTCAAGGTACTATTACTGTACAAAGTATAGCACAATCAACCCATACTTGTCAAGTAGCGAGACTTTTATTTCCACCCTTTGATAATAGGACTATTTGCATTTCAACCCCTAATATGTAATAATATCCCCATGCATTTAGTAGCCCAAATACTGCCTTACGCGCAGGTTTCCCTTTCAATAGTATTAATACTAGCTATTTTATTTCAGCAATCCAGCGCAGGTGTGGGTGGCGCTTTAGGTGGTGGTGATGGTGGATCTTTTCATCATACTCGCAGAGGATTTGAAAAATTTCTTTTTATTCTAGCAATAGTTTCTGGAATATTGTTTGCTTTGTCTGCGTTCCTAGCTATAATAATAAAAGCTAACAACTACTAAATCTGATAACGGTTTTTGTTTTTCATTCATAATACATATGGAAAATTTCTATAGTCGCATACGCAATTTAAAATTGCCTAAAAAGCACGATATAAAGTCGGCCCTTTCCTACTTTTCAAAAAAAGAGTGGCTTATTTTTACTGGTCTCACAATAGTTCTATTTGTTAGTACAATTGCAATACTAGAAAATATCAACAAATCTTTTATGGTTAATGTTCCGATGCAAGGAGGATATATTTCCGAAGGAATCATCGGTGCTCCACGTTTCGTAAACCCGGTACTAGCACTATCTGATGCTGACCGTGATTTGGTTTCTCTTATTTACTCTGGTCTTATGAGAAAAAGTCCTGACGGCACTCTAGTACCAGACTTGGCAGAAAAATATGAAGTTTCCAAAGATGGACTAGTTTACACTTTTACTTTAAAAGATAAGATATATTTCCATGATGGAAAGCCAGTCACTACTGCTGATATATTTTTTACTATCAGTGAAGCTAAAGACCCTGTTATCAAAAGTCCAATAAAAGGCAATTGGGATGGTGTAAGTGCTGAGATAATAGATGCGAAAACAATAACATTTACCTTAAAAAGACAATACGCATCATTCTTGGAAAATACGACTGTTGGTATTATGCCTGAACATTTATGGAAGAACTCCCCTATTGAACTTAATGAAGTAAATACGAACCCAATCGGTTCAGGACCTTACCAGGTTTCTAAAGTCAGTAAACAATCATCAGGAATTATAGATTATTACGATCTTTCACTTTTCAAAAATTTCGCACTTGGTAAACCATATATAAAAAACATAACATTAAGATTTTATCCAAACGAAAATGATCTTGTTTCCGCATTACAAAATGGAAAAGTAAATCAAATAAGTTCTATCACTCCAGAAAATGCTGAAATGTTAAAAGAAAAAGGTTTTCGAGTAGAATCAAGTGTTTTACCTCGTGTCTTTGGTTTATTTTTTAATCAAAATCAAGCTCAAATATTTACTGACAAACACGTCGTTGAAGCTATCGACCAAGCAATAGACAAAGACCGAATAGTTACACAAGTTTTACAAGGTTATGGAGTAGTTATTAATGACCCTATTCCACCAAATATGATCGCGTATCAAAAGTTGAGTGGAGAGGACAAAACATCACACGAAGAAAGACTGCAAAAAGCACAAAATATTTTAACAAAAGATGGTTGGGTTAAAGGTACAGATGGATTTTTGGAAAAGACCATTGTCACTAAAGTTAAAGGAAAAACAACAAAAACAAAAACGATTTTAGAATTTTCAATTTCTACAGGAAACGCACCTGAACTTTCCCAGACCGCTGAACTTATTAAGGAAGACTTACAAAATATAGGTATAAAAGTCGATGTAAAAACCTTTGAAGTAGGAAACCTAAACCAATCAGTCATACGTCCACGTAAATATGACGCACTTCTTTTTGGTCAGATAATAAACCACGAATCAGATCTTTTTGCTTTTTGGCATTCATCTCAAAGAAATGATCCTGGTTTAAATATCGCAATGTACACCAACACCAAAGTAGATAAATTATTGGAAGATGCATTAATAACATTAGACGAAAAAAATCGCGTTAAAAAATATGCAGCCTTTGAAGATGAGATAAAAAAAGATTTGCCAGCTGTCTTTGTCTATAGTCCAGATTTCATATACGTTGTGTCCAATAATTTAGAAAATATTTCAATTGATCACATTGTATCCCCTTCGGATCGTTTCCTTAATTCATATTTATGGTACACCGAAAAAGACAACGTCTGGAAAATATTTTCTAAATAAAATATAAAAAAATTATAAACTAATTAAATTAAAAGTAACAAAAACAAAAATGATAAGAAAAAAAACAACATCGTCTTTCAGCTCAGTGAGCATTGAAGACAAAAAACAAGAACACACTAATGTCGAACAAAAAATAATAAATCCTGTGGCTTCTAGAATAGAACACAAGACCGAGCGCCCACCAATGCATGGTGCTCCAAACAAAAAATTTCAGCCTAAAAATTCAACTTTCCAATTTTCAAAATTTGGCAAGAAAAGACCAGCTAGACAATCCCCACCCCCAGGTGGAAGATTGCCGACAAAAAGAAATTTGGGTGAAAAAGTTTCACCAATGGCGACCGGCAATATCCGAATCGTTCCTCTAGGAGGAGTAGAGGAAATAGGAAGAAATATGACTGCAATCGAAGTCGGTAACGATATTATTATTATCGACGCTGGTTTACAAATGAAAACAGCCGATACTCCAGGTATCGATTATATTATTCCAAACACAAATTATCTTGAAGAGAGAAAAGACAGAATCCGTGGAGTAATCATTACTCACGGACACTTGGACCACACAGGAGGAATCCCTTACGTTATGGAACGTATCGGTAATCCACCAATTTATTCTCGCTATTTGACGACTATCATGGTCCAAAAGCGCCAAGAAGAATTTCCACAAGCACCAAAATTAAAAATAGAAGTAATCGAAAAAGAAAATAGAATCAAACTTGGTGATACTTATATCAGGTTTTTCGGAGTGACACATACTATTCCAGATTCAATGGGTGTTATTATTGAAACCCCTTACGGTGTTATCGTAAACCCAGGAGACTTCAAACTGGAACACACTGACATGATACCGTCTGAGAAAGAGAAAAGTGAGTATGGAATATTCGCAAAAGAAAATGTCCTACTTCTAATGGCTGATTCTACCAACGTAGAGAACCCAGGTTTTTCTACCCCAGAACATTTAGCCCAAAAAGGTCTTGAAGAAATAATAAAAAGATCAACAGGACGACTCTTTATCGGTACATTTGCTTCACAAATGGAACGAATGATGAAGATAATCGAAATTGCTGAAGGCCTTGGCAAGAAAGTTGTCATTGAAGGACGAAGTATGAAAAATAACATTGAAATACTAAAAATAGTAAATCTGTTAAAAGCAAAAAAAGAAACCTTCATAACACTAGAAGAAATGGTAAATTATCCAGATAGTAAAATCGTCGCACTCTTAACAGGAGCACAAGGAGATGAATTCGGTGCATTGATGCGTATTTCAAATCAAAGTCACCGACAATTAAAATTACATAAAGGAGACACAATAGTCTTGTCTTCATCTATCATTCCTGGTAACGAAAAAGCAGTTGAAAAATTAAAGGATAACCTAGCAAGACAAGGTGCAAAAATAATCACCTACCGTACTTCTGATGTTTATGTTCACTCAACCGGACACGGAAATGAAGGAGAACTAAGATGGATGCACCAACAAGTAAAACCTAAATTTTTTATGCCAATTCACGGTAATCATTACCGCCTGCAACTTCACAAAGACCTTGCAATGTCTCTAGGCATGAGTGATGAAAATATTATTGTACCTGATAATGGATCAATCATTGAAATACAAGATGGAGGAAAGAAAATAGTAATGCTAAAAGAAAAAGCTCCTTCATCCCCTATGATGGTGGATGGTTTCGCAGTCGGTGATGTGCAAGATGTCGTCATTCGAGACAGAGTTATGCTCGCTCAAGATGGTATGTTTGTTATCATTGCACTAGTAGATCAAAATACTGGTAAATTAAAAAAGTCCCCTGATCTAATCTCAAGAGGATTCGTTTATTTGAAAGAAAACCAAGAACTTTTACGACAAGTAAGAATAATTATTAAAAAAACAGTAGAAGATGCAACAGTCAATATGAAACCAGTTGATTTCGACTTTATCAAAAACAGTGTCGGTGAAACTGTTTCAAAATTCCTTTACCAAAAGACAGCCAAGCGTCCTCTTGTTATTCCAGTAGTTCTAAGCGTATAAATACGCAAAATAAAATGAATATAAATAGAAAAATAGTATATTTAGCTGGGTTTTTATTTTCTATTCATTTGGCGTTAACTTCATACATTAACTCAAGTTTTCTACAATCTTTTATTAAAGAAAATTATATTGGGTTGGTTTATGTAGCGGCTTCTGTTATCACAATTCTGGGCCTCTTGATGATGCCAAGACTTCTTCGACGCGTCGGGAATAGAAGAGCGACCCTGATTTTTGGTTTAGTCTGTTTGGCCTCACTCCTAGGACTTTCCTTCTTCAAACAAAGTTCTTTAGTAATTTTTTCATTTATTGCATATTTTGCTGCAGGAAACTTTATTATCGCTAGCCTAGATATTTTCATAGAGGAATTTTCTAAATCAAAAAACATCGGTAGACTTCGTGGCCTCTTCTTGGTTATTACAAACTCAGCATGGGTTGTAGCTCAAGCAGTTTCTGGTTCTATTATAGCCAAGAGCTCCTATCAAGGTATTTATCTATTTTCAGCTATATTTATGGCGTTAGTAGTAGGAGTGGTCATTATGTTTCTAAAAGATTTTAAAGATCCTTTATACAAAAAAGTTTCATTTTTAAAAACATTCAAATTTTTCCAGCAGGATAAAAATATTTCAAAAATATACTTTATAAATTTTATATTGAAATTTTTTTTCGCCTGGATGGTAATCTATACCCCTATCTTCTTGCATGAATATATAGGTTTCGGTTGGGATAAAATAGGTATTATTTTTATGATAATGCTTTTACCTTTTATTCTTTTGGAATTTTCTCTTGGTAAACTTTCTGATAAGACTGGAGAGAAAAAAATGTTACTTTGTGGTTTTTTAATAGCTGCATTTTTTACTTTTATAATTCCTTTCATTGGAAAACCAAACTTAATACTCTGGGCAATCGTTCTTTTTGGTACTCGTGTTGGAGCTGCAATAATAGAGGTTATGTCTGAGAGTTATTTCTTTAAGGTTGTAGAAGCTGAGAGAGCAGATGTTATTGGATTCTTTAGAAATACTTATCCGCTCTCATATATTGTGGCACCTCTCCTGGCTGTACCAATTCTTTTTCTAGTTCCCTCTTTTGATTATCTTTTCTTTATTCTTGGAGCTGTAATGCTTTATGGATTTTTTATTACTCTTCGATTAAAAGACGTAAGATAAACTATAAATACACAGATAACGCCTTAGGAGCTATCTGTGTATTTATTTAGCTATATAAAAAAAGCCAAGTAAAACCGCAGTGATATTTAATACTATGTGTGACAGAGAAACAAGTAATAGATTGGGATACTTGATATATAACCAAGTAAAAAAAATACCGGACACAAAAGCTATAGGTAGTCCTATCCCAATGTTTGGGTAAATTATATGAATAAGGGTAAACAAAAGTGCATTTACAATAATTACGGTATAATCATTACTAAAAATTTCTTTTAATCTTGGTACAAGGAAAGACCGGAAAGCAAATTCTTGAAAAAAAGAAATTGGTATAAAGAAAGCGAAAGTTTTAATATAGAATGCTCTTGTATCTATGTCTGGTAGATTCACGTTGTGTTCAATAATAAAAAGAAAAATAACACCTAGAAAGGTAAAGAATGCATAAGCTGGTAATGCTTGTTTGAAATTATGATGTTCTAAACCCATATCCTCATGGGTCCAATTTTCATGTCTTATTATTCCGTAGATAATAAGAGAATCAATCAATAATAAAAGCATCCTCAAAGAGGACGGAACAATCTTGAAATAAAGTAATGCCACAGGCAAAACAAAAATTAAAAAAGTTTGTAGGATTATTAGTCTTTTAGATGGTATATTGTTCATTTACAATACTATTTTAACACAAATATGTTATTTTTGATTCAAAAAAAATATCAAGGACTACCCTCCATATTTTGTTGAATATTTATGGTTTAGAGTATACGGAGGCAACGCCTCCGTATCCTCCGTATTTTGTTTATTTTTTATATTCTGAAATCTTTCCTGCTTCCCTTTCTATTTCATCTGCTTTGCGTAATTTTTTAAAAACATTTTTTGGCGCAATATCATAATGTTTTATATTGTCTAGTTCTTCATCAATTCCCCAAAGGTCACCGTCCTCTAGGACCCAATCATTTTCAAAAATATTTAAATTAAGAGGTGTAGAATATCTGCGTAAAGTTTTCACACCATTATCTAAAAAATATTCATGAAAATATGACATGACGAGTTCACGGATATTTTTATAGACCGGTTCGCGATAACGCAATACAGCATGGTTGGTTTTTGACAATGCCCCCCAAAGACCATCCTGCTGGAAAGGCACAACGACATGGTCAAAATCCTTCTTTTGTACGGCTTCCAGGTGCATTATAAGAGGTTTATATCCATGCAACGATAAAATATACGCTCCTAAAATAGCACCCTCCATACAATGCGCATTCCCTGCTCGCATTGTCATAATGGGTGATTTTAAAGTTTGTTTGCCGTCTGTTTCAAAATTAAAATTTAAAACATTCAAAAAATCCTGCACCTTTGAGGGTGTGTTTAATTTCCTGAATAAAGCTTCTTCTTTTTTAGTAAAAAAATACAAGTTTATTTAATAAAACTTATTTCAACATGACTCACTGCTTGAGGTTCACCGGTAAAAGAAATTTTTGAATCAGTTTTTTTGAAAGTTTCATGAATTTTCTTGCCTAGTTTTGCAGCAAGCTGGTCGTTGTTTGTAGTTACTGTAAAATTACCTCCTTGAGTTTTGACATCCATAATTCTATCTTGTGGATTTCTATCCAAAGCACGTCTTCCGAAACCAGCAATAAGGTTAAAAAGTTCTTCACGAGTTTCAGCTGGAACATTTTTGATACTGATTTTTCCACCAAACAAATTTCCTTTTTGCATCTTACAAGCAGGACACAAATTGAAATGTACTCCAGTGCCGGAAAGCTTGGTATCTGTTATTGGTGCACTGCCTGGCTTATGCCATCCCTTCTTGAAATAAACATCATGACAAACTTCGCAGACGATAACACCCTTTTCTGCTTTGCCGTATTCATTACCTCTCAATTCTGTTTTACTTTTAATATTTCCAGAACCACCAGCTGCGCTAAAATTCTTTGCCATATGATTTAAATTTTATTATTTTTAATACTTAAATTATAACAAAAATGACTCACAAAAACAAAAGCCCCCGACCTACTGGTCGGGGGCTTTTAAAAACTATTTCTTTTTTTCTTTCTTTGGTTTCTTTGTTTCTTTTTTATGAGCATTATTTCCTTTTGCCATTTATTTTAGAGAATCACACTGAACAGTGTCGAAAGAAAGTTCAATATAATCTTCAAATTAAATTAATAATTTTGACCTAGTACTATTTTAACATAAAACTAATATTAAAATAAACTTAAACTCCTAAATTATTGAAAAGTAATATCAAAAGGATACATGCCCATACCGCAAGTACCTTGTAAAACAGAAACTTTTTGTATGCCTAAGTCTATGTCAGTATTTCCAGAAATAGGTAAATTCTGACTTATGTCCAGGCTAGGAATCCTAAGGACAGAAGTGCAATCAAAAGTTCCGTTCGTATTCATACGAATAATAGTTGGAATTCCTGCTTTAGCAATACTATGTACTGGACGATATCCACCCTTGGCTTTTATCTCAATAATCTGTTTGCCACCTACAACGGTTACATTGTTAATATTTTCAACAATTTTCTCTTCTACTTCCCCACTTGTTTTAGGTGATGAATTAGTAAAATAAATGGCACCAGCAATAACAAAACCGGCAACTAAAATAGAAATCATGACCGACATATTTGCTTTAGTTTCCGGTGTCAAAAAAGATTTTGTTTTTATTTTTGTTTTCATATTTTTATTCTAACATATTAGAAATTAAAAACTGGAGGCAGTATACCAACTACAACCAGAGCATTAATAAGATTAAAAATAGCAAAAAGAATAACTATTAGACCTGCTGTCTTAAAGAATATTCCAGATTTAGAACTTTTTTGAATTGAGAAAGAACTAAAAGACAACAAACCCAGGACTGGGAGAGTACCAAGAGCGAACGCAAGCATTGTAAATGCTCCTTGAGTAAAACTTCCAGTTGAAAGTGAGTATATCTGCATTGATTGGGTAAAACCACATGGCAAGAAAAAGGTGGCAATACCAACCAAAAGAGGAGTTAGACTGTGACTTAATTTTGAGACACCCAAAGCATGCTTAGAAAGAAACTTCGGCATACCGGGTTGTAGTTTCTTGGCCCAAGGAAAAACATCAAGTAGGTTGATACCTAGGATCAACATTACTAAACCAATAATCAAACCGAGGACAAAAGTCCCGAAAGTTCCTAATTGAAAAGATGCACCAAGCATACCAATCACTCCACCTAAAACGAAAAAGGAAATAATTCTCCCCACATGAAACATTATTTGAGGACGAACCTTATCACCTTCTTTAGCAAAAGAAGCAGACATTGAAAGAACCAATCCTCCAACTACTGCCATGCAGGTAGAAAGTGAAGCAATAACCCCAACAACAAAAGATGTACCATAAGTTACCTTGTTTGTATTAATCAAATTCACCAATCCAACCTTCTGCAAGAAAATATAAAGAGCAATAAACGCAAATGTGACCGGGATAGCAATTTTAAACTCACTCCAGTTTATTTTCTTTTCTTCTTTTTCCACTGATACTCGATAACCATGTTTATTTAAAACATCATTGAATTCTTTTACAATTTCTTCGACACTTTTCTCGCCAAAATCCCCTTCTACTTCCATCGTGTGATTGGCTAGATTTGTTTTAACTTTTTTAACATGCACCAAGTCTGCAATCTCACTTTCTGTCATCATCACACAAGCTTTGCAATGCATACCGTGTACATGAAATTTATATTTTTTCATAATTATATTTTCTTCGCCTTAATTCGTAATGAGTTTGATACGACCGACACACTCGACATTGCCATGGCAAAACCAGCAAACACCGGACTTAAAAGCCAACCAAAAAATGGAAAGAATAATCCAGCTGCAAGTGGAATACCGATAATATTGTAGAAGAATGCCCAAAAAAGATTTTGTTTTATCCCTCTCATAGTAATCTTTGATAATCTAATTGCTTTTACTAGTTTAGAAATATCACCACCCAAAAGTGTAATTCCGGCTGATTCTATTGCAACATCTGTTCCTGTTGCCATTGCAATACCAACATCAGCTTGAGCAAGAGCTGGTGCATCATTAACTCCATCCCCTGCCATCGCCACAATTAAGCCTTTTGCTTGTAGTTCTTTAATCTTTGATAATTTATCTTCTGGCATTACTTCTGCAACAATTTCATCTATTCCTGACTCAACAGTAAGACCAATAAGTTTTCCTATATAGTTTGCTGTGTTTTTATTATCACCAGTCAACATAACTACTTTGACTCCAAGTTTGTGAAGTTCTGTAATAGCCTGTTTTGATTCTTCTTTTATTGAATCAGCAACTGTCACAAAACCGAGAACTTTTTCTTTTGTCATTAAAACAACTGGAGTTTTTCCCTCCAATGTAAATTGGTCTAATTGTTTTGTATCAAAAGATAATTTTGAATCTTTTATAAGCCCAATACTACCAACAAAATATTCGACATTATCGATAGTTCCTTTTAGTCCACGTCCTTTAATACTTTCAAAACTAGAAAAGTTTTTTAACTGTATATTCTTTTCTTTTACATAATTTAATATTGCATGAGCAATCGGATGTTCTGATTTATTTTCTAGTGTCGCGATGATTGAAATTTGATCTACATCTAAATTTGAAACATCGACAAGTTCTGGTTTTCCATAAGTAAGTGTTCCTGTTTTATCAACCACCACCACGTTTACTTTATGAAGTTTTTCTAATGTCGCCGCATCTTTAATAAGAATTCCTTCTCTCGCACCTTTACCAACACCGACAATAATTGCTGTAGGTGTCGCAAGTCCTAAAGCACAAGGACAAGCAATCACTAGTACTGCAACAAACGACATTAATCCGTAAGAAAGAGCTTGAGAAAAACCAAGTGGCCCTGATCCTATCAAAAGCCATAATGCTAATGTTACAAAAGAAATAACTAGAACAACCGGAACGAATATCGATGAAATTTTATCAGCCAAAGCCTGTATAGGTGCCTTTGACCCTTGTGCTTCTTCAACCATTTTTATTATATGAGCAAGCATTGTTTCGGAACCAACTTTAGTAGCTTTAAATGTAAAAGATCCAGTGGTATTTATAGTTCCTGCAGAAACTGTTTCATTTAATTCTTTATGGATCGGCATCGGTTCACCCGTAATCATAGATTCATCGACATATGAATCACCTTCAGTAAGAACCCCATCGACAGGGATTTTTGTCCCTGGTTTTACTATAACTAAATCACCATGAACAACTTCGTTAATAGATATTTCCACCTCTTTACCATCACGAACAACTAAAGCAGTTTTAGCTTGAAGACCTAAAAGTTTTTCAATTGCGTCACCAGTTTTTAATTTTGACTTGGTTTCTAAATATTTTCCAAGAGTTATAAAAGTAATAACAATAATCGTAACATCAAAATAAGTTACTCCAATATTAGAAAATGATTTCAGTAATGTCTCCTCAAAAGCACTAACAATAAAACTATAGATAAAAGCGACGGACGTGCCGATACCTATCAGAGTGTCCATATTGGCCCTCCCATAACGCAAAAAACGATACACTCCTAAAAGATATGGCTTACCAACAACAAAAAGAGTATAAGCAGCCATAATAGGTAAAAGATGATGGAAAAACTCTCCCCATACTAAAGGCATTTCGGAAACAACTTTTAATTGTGCAAATATATCCCAGCCCATTACAAAAACACTAATAATAGCCAACGGGATTGCTGTCACAACCTTACTTTTCATGTCAGAAATCTCGGCGAGTTTTTCTTTTTTTGATTGTCCAATACCAGTATGAGCCGCATGTTCATCTGCACTCATACCCATACTTTCAGCAGTTTCAGTTATTAAAGAATACCCTAACGGTTCGATTTTTTTTGAAAGTCCTTCAGGGTTTATTTTTGTTTCATCAAAAGAAACTTTCACAGACTCATTACCATAATTTGCTTCAGCTGAAATAACCCCTTCAGTTTTTTTAAAAGTCTTTTCAATAATTCCTGCACAACTTGCACAATGCATTCCTTTTATTTTATATGTATCTTTTTTCATATTATTTATATACACCAAACGTAACGTAACGTAATAAATAATATTTTAATATGTTTTTTGGGGGTTTCGAGGCTGTCGAGCTGAGAACTTCAGGATTTTTTAAGCTTCAAAAAATCTGTACCCAAAAAATATATAAAATATTATGATTACTTTCTCTTTAATTGATAAACTTTTAATAATTCTTTTGTTGCTTTTTCTGTCTGTCCTTTTTTAATTTGATTTACCAAACAACAACCAATGTGACTTTCTAAAAGAGAATCCTCTACTCCTGAAAGACCTTGTTTGATAGCAGAAGTCTGAGTAATAACATCAATACAATATTTATCTTCCTCGATCATATTTACAAGACCTCTCACCTGCCCTTCAATAATCTTTAACCTCCGCACAAGTTTTTGCTTATTATTTTGCATACGAAAAGTATATACCCCTAGGGGGTATCAAGTCAAGTAACTATTTATTTCTACATTAACAAGTTACCTAATACACTCTACAAGGTAAATATTTAGTTCTTTTTACTCAAAATACAAAAGATTATACCAGTCCAAATTGAAATAAGACCGAAGAGTAATACGATACCAGAAAACGCATAAGTGATAATTCCTAGATTCAAAGCTGTCATAAGAGTTGTTGCTGTAACCCACATATTACGAGCATCGTTCGGTACCGTAACTGCCTTTCCATCTTTATCAAGAACAGGATTACCACTTTCATCAAGTTTAGGAATCTGTCCTGGCATTTCTGCATATGTTTTACCACCTGTTGCTTTAAGAGTATGAACTCTAATAATATCAGCTTGTGCCTTGAGTGTGAACGGACCACGCACTGCAACACCCGGAATAGAGGCTTCTTTTGAAGTAGTTATATTTTCTCGTGCGACATTGTTGTATGTAAAGACTATTCCCCATATACCACCGGCAACCATTACTACCCCTGCGAGTATTGCTAATACTGACGAAACCTTAAGTAATTTTTTCATAAAATATAATTCTTTTTTAATTTTCTAATAATTAACCATTAATAATAATTTAAATTTTTTCTCTTCCGTAAAAATGAGCAACTAGAACAACAGTAATTATACTAAAGAAACTAGAAAGAGCGAGCATCGGCATAGAGATATATCCACCAAACTCAGAAATTAACTGTTTATAACAAGAAACACCCGAAGCATCACAAGGTGATGATGCACTGACATTGCCGAAATAATATATAAGATTTTGATATACAGAGACTACAAAACCAATAGAAAGAAGGGGTAGCACGTATTTAACTATTGTATGATCTTTGTACCAAGAAGCTATTCCAAAAATAAAAACTAATGGAAACATAAATATTCTTTGGTACCAACAAAGAAAACAAGGAAGGAACCCGACAATCTCTGAATAAACTAGAACAAAAAGTGATGACAAAAGAGAAACAATAAAACCAATAGATAAAAAATGTTTTTTAATAAAATCTAAATAAATATTTTTCTTTGGACCAAGAAATAAAACAAATAACGCTGCTAAGGAAAAAATCTGCAGCATTATTGCACCGGCTCCTAAAAACATATTTAAATAATGAACATTTTCAAGATTCATATTTTTATTCTGGCAATACGCAACTAGTTTTTTCTGATAATGTCTTTAATGAAACACCTGCTCCATTTTCCACAGGAAGACGAGTTCCATCTGCAAGTTCCCATGTTGGATAACCTTCGATTTTTTTGTCTTTACATTGCTGTGTCTGACCTGAAGCGTCAGGAGTAGAACATTCAACATAAGACAAAAACTTTACCGAAGAACCAAAAAGAGCTTTTTGTTCTTTACAATGTGGACACCAAAAAGCACCATAAAAAGTAGCACCCTTATCTTTTAGACATTGAGCAAAAGTATCATATTTACCGGGAGCATTTCCCTTTCCGCTCTGCAAAACAACAGTAAAAATTCCACCCAAAACCAAAACGATAACTAGTACAAAAAAGATTGTTGATTGTTTCATATATGTTTATTATACACTAAAAAAACTTGGGGATAAAAATTATTAATCCAATAACAACCGCAGTAACAGCAGAGATCAAAACTGCCCCAGCCGCAACATCTTTAGTGTCACGAGCATAAGGATGATATTCTGGTGAGGTTAAATCTATATCTATTTCAATTGCAGTATTAAAAGACTCCGCCATAATAACCAGCCCGATCGCGAAGACTAATGCAATCCACTCCATTTCAGAAATACAAAAATAAAAACCTAAAACAATAGAAAGTGCAGCAAAAAATAAATGGACCATAAAGTGTCTGGTTGTAGCTATTACAATCTGAACACCCCTAAAAGCGTTTAAAAACCTTTTACCTTTCATAACTGTTGCCCAAGCTTTTTTTTCTTTAGTAGATTCCATATATCAATTTATTATTTACTAATAAGACCGGTCTATTGTAACAGTTTTTGTGTTCAAAACAAAGAAATTACTTGAACTGTTTAACAATAAAATCAAACGGTAAACTTATTACATATAATAAAAATCCAACAACTTTTCCAAAAAGTCCCATTTTTTGGAAATATTCAGAAATACGTTTAATTCCCACCAAAATCATCATATTTGGTAAAAATATTGTTACGTATAAAATTGACTGTAAAAAATGTATCATATTTATCTTTATACCTGAGCTTGTAAGGTGACGTCGTAATCCTTTTTAAAGATTGTTTTTGAAATATGAAAAATAGTAAATGTAATAAAAAATGCAGAAAGGACATCGATTGAATAATGTAGATGACCTAGTAGTACTATCATCCCAAAAAATAAAGACAAGCCAATAAAGAAATAACGAGCAATCTTGTTATCCCAATAAATAAGTGACATTAAAAATGGCAAACCGGTATGACCCGAGAAAAATAAATCACCAGTGAAGCTAACATAGCTTATAATATTTTCCAGAGGAACAAGGGCTTGTGTTGGGAATGGACCAAGATGAGTAAGAGAAACAAAAATTGAACGAACTACAACAAATAGACTGATTGATTTAATAGTAAAAGGAATTTTTTTAGGATTGGTAACACAAAAAAGGCCAATAACAATAAACAAAGAAAAACCTCCGTAAACAAATAAACCATCAACATCAAAAGTTCTAATATTGCTTAAGAAAATATCAGTAACGAAATTACTTGCTTGATTGGTCGCATACATACCAGCATAAAAATTTACAAATAAACTAACTGTAAGCATAACCATCGACAAAATTATAGAGAAAATAAATTCCCGTCTCTTGAAATGAGTCTTGTAATCATTGATTATTTTTTCCATAAATTTATGTAAGTATTATACCATAGTTTTCTTCTTTCCTCTATAATAGACAAAAATACCTATAAGTAAAATAAAAAATAATACTAAGGCTATCTTGCTGATATATGAATCGATACTTTTATATGCATACCCAAGATAATATCCGATTAACAAAAAAACAAGAGATTTTGGTAATGTACCAAGAAGATTAAACCAAAGAAATCTACCTATCGGCATTTTAACCATTCCTGCAGCAGAAAGAACTGCCCAACCCATCGAATGGGTCAACTTGCCCCAGAAAATTGTCTTACCGCTATGAACATCAAAATGATCTGATATCCTTTTTATTCGTGAATCTGTCAAACCAAAAAAGCGACCTAAAAAAGTATTTGAAAGCCTTTTACCAAAAAACCCAACGGAATAAAATAAAAGATCCCCTATTAAATCACCCAAGACCACTATAAAATACACAATGACAATATTGAAATATCCTTGATGAGCCAAAAAAGCAGCAATCACTGTAATAATTGGACCTTCTATTATGGAAATTGGAAGGATGAATAAATACCCGTAACTGATAATCCATAATGATATTGTTGCTAAGCTAAATGACATAGGTTTTTATTTTTTTTATAGTAAAATAATAAGATGCATAAAGTTTCGTGCCTGATTCCAGCATATAATGAAGGTACTAGAATCGCAAGCATTCTTTCTGTTGTTTGTAACCACCCCTTAATTAATGAAGTCATTGTAATAAATGATTGCTCAACTGATAATACTTCAAAAGTAGTCATGGAGTATAAAAATATCCACCTAATAAATAATAAAGAGAATAAAGGAAAAAGTGCTACAATTGTCGCAGGGATAAAAGAAGCTACCGGAGATATTCTTTGTCTTATTGATGCTGATCTAATTGGTCTGACAACAGAGAATATTACCAACCTTATAGAACCTGTAATTTCAGACAAAACAGACGTATCTATTAGCGTCAGAAGAATTAGCCCTATTATGGATAAAATTTACCAAATTATTGGTATGGATTTTATTTCAGGAGAAAGAGTATTTAAAAAAAGTCTTATTCAAAACCATTTAGAAGAAATAGCTTGCCTACCCCGTTTTAGTCTTGAAACATTTTTGAACAAAATTTTTATAAAAAATAAAACACGAATAAAAATAGTTTTCTGGGACAATGTTCGTAGCCCTTTAAAGTCAAAAAAATTTGGATTTATAGAAGGAACTAAACGTGAAATTTCAATGTTTTCGAATATTTTAAAAACAGCATCTATATTCGAAATATTAAATCAATTAAAAAATATGCGTAGATTAATAATAAGACAATGAAAATATCACACTTCAACTAATATGACCGAACCTAAAGTTAGTATTGTTATTCCAGCTTATAACGAAGAAAAATATCTGGCAGATACACTGAAAGCTGTATGTGCATTAGATTATAAAAATTTTGAAGTTATTGTCGTAAACAATGCTAGTACTGATAACACAGAAAAGATAGCAAGAACATTTCCGGTTGTAGTATTAAATGAGAACAAGAAAGGTATTCTATTCGCGCGCGAGTGTGGACGAAAAAATGCTACAGGAGAAATTATTGCCAATATTGATTCGGATTGTCAACCAGACAAGGACTGGCTTAAAAAAGGTGTGGAGTTTTTTAAAGACCCAAAAGTTGTGGCTCTTGGTGGTCCTTATTATTATTTTGATGGCTCCCCTTTCTTTCAAAAATACTCTTCTTTTATTCAGAAATATTTTTATTATGGTATGAATAAAATATTAAATAACTTAAAACGTGGAGGAGTTTTAATCGGAGGAAATAATATGATCAGGGCCAGTGTATTAAATGAAATAGGAGGTTATGATACAAACTATCTTTTTTACGGTGAAGATACAGACACAGCAAAAAGAGTAGCACAAAAAGGTAAAGTTGTTTTTGATAAAAATTTTATGATAAAAACTTCTGCCCGAAGGTTTAAGGCCGAAGGTACAATCCGTATTAGCATACTTTATTTATTCCATTTTTTGAAAGTGGCTTTTTTTTCAAGAATGAGAAATTAAACCAATCTAATCTTAGTGTTAACATTGTTTAATAAACAATGTATAATCGAAATTACTTATGATGAAAAAAGATAAATATAAATTGAATGGTTGTAAAGTTAAAGCAAAACGCTCAAGTGCAGGCTTGGGTCTTTTTGCAATGGAACCAATACCTAAAGGTACTTGTATTATAGAATACATAGGCAGAGTCATATCTAAAGAAGAAGAATATAAAAGTAAAAGTCTATATCTCTTTGAATTAAATTCAAGAAAGACGATTGATGGAAGAGATCGATCAAATACCGCTCGTTATGTGAATCATTCTTGCAAGCCAAATGCTGAAGCAGAAATATGGAAAAACCAAATATTTTTTCTAGCTCGTAAAAACATCAAAGAAGGTGAAGAAATAACTTTCGACTATGGAAAAGAATACATAGATGAACATATAAAACCCAAAGGTTGTCGTTGTGGTAAATGTTCAACTAAATAAATTAAAAATAATTGATGGGGCTTTCCTTACAGGAACAGTATACAATCGTGCGGCTGATGGGCTTGGTCACAAATATTTCCTCGCCGTCGCTCAGAAATTTCGCGACCCCATAAAAATAAAACTGCTTTGATTTTTATCTGATACGAAGTAATTGTCTGTATTTTGCTTGCAAAATAGACAATAGGGGCGAACTTGTCTACTGACAAAACATCGTTCCGTCCGTCAGCACCCAACGAAATGTCTCACAGACATTTCTTCAACCGCGCAAAGAAAAAACGCCCTATTAGGCGTTTTTTCTTTTGATGCGCGGCTGATGGGTGCTGACCCCACGGCCTCCCACGTGACAGGCGGGTGCTCTACCGTTGAGCTACAGCCGCATCCCCTATAATCTACCACAAATGGAAAAATCTTCCAATCTGCTTGTGTCGGTGGCAGGACTTGCACCTGCGACCTTGGCTTTATGAGTGCCATGCTCTAACTACCTGAGCTACACCGACATGTGTGTATTTTTTTAAAAAACAAGTACAAACTAACCTTCGACCTGTTTTAATCGACAATATAGACATAAAAGGCATGTCACTTGCCGAATTGTTGCGGGAGGCCGAATCGAACGGCCGTCTCAAGGTTATGAGCCTTGCGAGATGCCTCTTCTCTATCCCGCTATGAATAGCTTAAAGCACTAAAATAGTATACCTGAAATTTTGAAAAAGTAAACTAAATATAGCCAAACTCTCGAAATACGTTTTCGTAAAGGACTATTACTCTATTTGCCTCATGTTGAGAAAGATCAAATTTTGACCCTTCATGAGCTATTTTATTTCGGACAATATGAGCGACCCAGGCATCGTCTAATGATTTAAATTTTTCTCTGTCTGCCGCTTTTAAGCGTTCACCCAGATTCATTCCATTGAGTTCCAATTGATCAGTAAGATTTTCCAGCATTGCGTCTGCTTCCATGACAGCCAGTTTCCAATCACTTGGGTTCATTGAGGAAAGATAATTTAAAACATTTATCCAGCGTTCGTTTCTGGGTCTGCCATCTTCTCTCACTCCCGATGTTTCATTATTTTTTGCATGTTTGTGAGCATACTCTTCTAACTCATGTTCTAAGTGTTCTTCTTCTTTCTTTTTTATTTCAAAAATTCTGGAAATAGCATAACCGATAATAACTACGAAATAAACAACAAAAAGTCCAGCAAGAACTTTCAAAAAAATAACAAAAGTCTCAGAAATAAAACCTCCAAAAAATCTGTGAAGAAAATTCAAAATCTGATTGAATAAATATTCAAGGTTAAGGAAAGTCGGATTAAAAATAGGATGTTCAGCAGTAGAATTTATATTTAAAGATTTTACTATATCCATAATATTTATTTTATTCTAAATCTTTTCCAATATTGAATAATGATTCATCAGCAGACCAAGGTGACATAAATTGAATACCTAGAGGTAAACCCTCTTTAGAAAATCCACTGGGTATAGATATTCCAGGGACTCCAGCAATGTTTGCTGGTACAGTAAAAATATCTGACAGATACATCTGTAAAGGATCTTTCTTTTCTCCAAATTTAAAAGCAGGAGTCGGTGTCGTTGGGGTCGCAATAAAATCAACCTTCTTGAAAATATCTTCAAACTCTTTTTCGATTGCGTGACGTACCTTCCATGCTTTGTTGTAATAAGCATCATAATATCCATGAGAAAGCACATAAGTGCCTAAAATTATTCTTCTACGAGTCTCAATGCCGAAACCAGCTGAGCGACTTTTTTTGTATGTGTCAGAAACATTTTCTCCTTCTATTCTCGTTCCATAACGTACACCATCAAGACGTGAAAGATTTGTAGAAACCTCAGCCGGCATCAGAATATAATAAACAGCCAAAGAATATTTTGAATAAGGCAAATCTATGTCTACTATTTCATATCCTTTATTTTTTAATTTCAAAAGTGATTCTTCAAAATTTTTAATAATTTCTTCATCCACTCCTTCTTTGAGCCAATCTCTTGGTACACCAATAACCTTGCCACTCTTAGTTTCCCCTATCCCGGGGATAGGGGAAACTTTTAGATCAATAGAAGTACTATCCATTTTATCCTTCCCTACTATCGCATCAAAGATTATTTGAACATCTTCTGAGGTCTTAGCTATCGGTCCTATTTGATCCAAACTAGAAGACATTGCAATAAGCCCAGAACGTGAAACTGCACCATAAGTCGGCTTCATACCTACAAGTCCACAAAAGCTCGCTGGTTGGCGAATAGAGCCTCCTGTGTCACTTCCCAAGGCTGCTAAACAGAACCCAGCCGCGACTGCCGCAGCTGAACCACCAGAAGATCCTCCTGGAACTCTGGATGTATCAATAGGGTTTCGAACCACTCCATAAGCTGAATTCTCAGTCGAAGAGCCCATCGCAAATTCATCCATATTTACTCGTCCAACAAAAACAGCTCCCTCTTCTTTTAATTTTTTAATTACAAAAGCATCATAACTCGCAGTATAATTCTGAAGCATTTTTGAGCCGGCACTCACTTTCTTGCCAGTGATTAAAATATTATCTTTGATAGCTAAAGGTATACCTGTCAATTTTCCTCCCTTTCCATTTTTTATCATCTCATCCGCAATTTTTGCTTGCGCGAGTGCATCATCAAAAATTTCTAGAAAAGCATTTATTTCCGTATTTTTTTCTGTGATATTTTGAAGACATGCAGAGACTAAATCAACTGAAGTTAATTCTCTGTTTTTCATCATCTCCCCTGCTTTTACGATTGTTAAATTTTTTATATCCATAAATTATTTATAGTGAGCTTTCGAACTACAAAATCTTTTTAACTTTTACAAAACCATCCTGACTATCTGGGAACTGCGAAATAATTTCTTCTCGAGAAAATTCTCGAGGTTCCAATACATCTTCACGCCAAATATTTCGATTTTCATATTCTGGTTTTATATCACCCACTTCCACAGACTCAATCTGCTTCACATAACCCAAAACACCGTCTAGATCTTTCAAGACAGTTTCTTTTTCTGCATCTGTAAGCTCAATTTTCGCCAATTCGGCTAGATTTTCTATGTCCTTAATTTCCATGCTAAAAGTATAGCAAAATAAAGACAAAATGGAAATTCTACTTTACGAGAAGAGCTTTTACTCTTGCTTCCATCGGAGGGTGTGTTGCAAAAAGATTAGAAACTTTTTTTCTTGCTCCACCGAAAGGATTCGCAATAAAAAGATGTGCCGTCGCTGGGTTGGCATATTTCATCGGTTGGGAAAATTTATCAATTTTTATTAGTGCATTGGCTAAACCTTCTGGATAACGAGTCATCAGAGCACCAGAAGCATCTGCTAAGAATTCTCTCTTGCGAGAAATTGCAAGTTGAATTAATGTCGCGAAAATTGGTGCCAAAATAGATAATACAATTCCAAGAATCATAAATAATGTATTGTTGTTATTATCATCCCGGTCACGCCCTCCACCAAACATCATTGAACGCAAAAACATGTTGGCAATAAGAGAAATGAAACCAACCAAAACGACAACCACGGTCGAAAGCAAAATATCTCGATTGCCGATGTGCGAAAGTTCATGGGCAATAACTCCCTCAAGTTCAGATCTATCTAGAAGTTGTATCAAACCAGAAGTAACACAAATTACTGCATGGTCTTTATCTCTACCTGTCGCAAAAGCATTCGGAGATGGGTCTTCAATAATATAAAGTTTCGGCATTGGTAGACCTGCGGTAATAGAAAGATTCTCCAATATATTCCAAAGCTCTCGGTCTTCTTCTCTCTTCACCGGACGAGCACGACTGACAGCTAAAGTAATCTTGTCTGAATACCAATAACTCGCGATGTTCATCCCAATACTAAAGATAATAAAAAAATAAAGAATATTTGAATTTCTGTAATATTGAGCAAAGACGAAACCAATAGCAATAACAATAACAAAAAACATACTCATCAAGAGCCAAGTTTTACTTACATTTTTCGATTGCTCGGTATAAAGCGTGGCCATTTAGAATTTAACTTCCACAGGATTCTGAGCAGCATCGTTGTCACCTAGATCAAAGAAATCCATTTTAGAAAAATTAAATAATCCAGCAATGATATTTGATGGAAAAACTTGAGTTTTTGTATTTAAGTCACGAACGTTTGCATTGTAAAATCGGCGTGAAGCTTGGATTTTATTTTCTGTGTCAGAAAGTTCTCCTTGTAAAGCCATAAAGTTCTGGTTTGCTTTCAATTCTGGATACGCCTCAGCAATACCAAAAAGTCCGGTAATTGCTTGACCAAGTACTGCTTCTGTTTTTCCATGTTCTCCAGCAGTTTTCGCACCCATTGCAGCAGCACGAGCTTGAGTAACTTTTTCAAAAGCTGTTGATTCATGTGTCGCGTAACCCTTTACAGTATTAACCAAGTTTGGAATCAAATCATAACGACGCTTTAACTGAACATCAATATCAGACCATGCCTCATGAGCACGATTACGCAAAGAAACCAATCCATTAAAAGAAACTATTGCAAACAAAACTAAAAGTCCTAAACCTATCCAAATGTACATCATAGTATTAATTTAAATTATTTATAATCAAGTAAATTATATCACAAAAATGACAATTTATCCTGCACGCATTGAATCAAAAGCTTTTGACAAAAGCCTCATCATTTCATCTTCGTCCACATTTTTGCGTCCCTTTACATAGAAATACAAGAAACTCCCAACAATTTCAATGTTTAATTCAAAAGGTAGATTATATACTTCTTCCATAAAATCTGGAGCCAATAAGACAAAGGAATTGATCTGATCATTTTTGTGCGCATAAAGACAGAACTTTTTATTAAAGTCATTACTCTCTGTTTCAATACGTCTTAAGCCACCAGGCGCAAAATTCCAAAACCATCTTTTGCGACGAACCAATATATCATTGTAGTTCACCGGTAATACGGTCTGAGCGACTAGATAATTTGAACTATATTTACCACCCGGGATAAAAGTATAAAACTCTACAATCTTACCTTTCAAGTAACCAATCACATGATTATTGATATCGGATGTTTTAAAATTATTTTGTCGAAAAACAACTCCTTTATTTGGCATCATAAGCCAGCCAAAATCAGGATCAAAATAAAAATTATTTCTTCGAGCAAATTCAACAATTTTACTTTCTGTATTCAACACATCTTCTGTCGCCTGTTTTATTAAATTAAGTTTCCAATCAGTACCTTCACGTACAAAACTCCAATATTCCGTAAAACTATTAATATCTGAATACAATGTTTGCCCCGAGTCTGTATCAATCAGACTATCATTTGCCCAAGCTTGCACTTCCATTGTAAAGCTATCCCCTTCACCTCCAATTTTGTCTTCAATACCCCAAACACTCAAATTATTAATTTTGAAATCTTTCATCAAATTCTGTCTGTGTTCATTTTTTAAAACATTCAGTTCCAAGACCATTCTTTTGTAGTAGTCTTCAGTCAAATAACTTTTCATTCTATCTATATTAAATTCACTCCAATCTTTTTGAAAACTATAAAATACTTCTGACACTCTCTTTTTTAGAATGTCTTCATCCCAACTCGAATCCTGTGATTCTGCTTTAGTGATCAATTGTTGTGCTAATTTTATTTTTTGATTTCTTTTGTACCACGCATAAACAAGTGAAACAATTAAAAAACCTAATATGAAAATAAAGTTAATCCAGGAAATACCACCAGATGAACTATCATTACTACTGCCACTACTAAATCCACCTCCCCCTCCTCCAGAACCTCCTCCACCACCACGAGCAAAAACCTCATTCGTAAAAGAAAATAATAAAATTAAATATGAAAATATTATAAATATCATAGGTCTATTGTACTCTTATTTATTATTTTCTAGAAGTCTAAAAAAATTAAGTAAAGTAGCTTTTAAAAAGCATTGCACAGGCCGACGGGCCGAGCATAGCAAATTTTCAGCAGAAAATTATGTGCGGTTTTTAAAAGCTACTTTACTTAATTTTTTATCAAAGAGAAACAAAAAAACCGGCCATAATGGCCGGCTCTTTTTTATTTTATTTCTTAGTTTTTTTTCTATCTTGCATTTCCTGAACCCAAACAAGCAAAGGAGATGCGAGGAAAATCGAGGAGTATGTTCCAAAGAACATTCCAGCGGTCATCATTAATGCGAAGTATTTTGTAGAAACTGGACCGAAGAAGAATAAAGAAAGAAGCACTAAAATGACAGTCAAAGAAGTGTTGATGGAACGGCGGTAAGATTGCTCAAGAGAGCGTCCGACAAGTTCACCAAAATTTACATCAGCTTTATTTTTTATATTTTCTCGAATACGGTCAAAGATAACAATCGTATCAGAAACGGAAAGACCTAAGACGGTCAATACTGCCACCACAAACAAAGTATCAACCTCTGCTCCTTTGAAATGACTAAGCAGAGAGAAAAGACCGATTGGAATAATGACATCATGCAAAAGAGAAACAATTGCAATAATACCAAATCTCCAAGAAGAAACAGGTTTTGAAACTTTTCGAAAAGCGTAAGCAATAAAAAGAATAATTGCCAATGAAACTAAAATAATAGCTACAATCGCTTTTTTAGTAAGTTCCTGCCCAACAGAGGGGCCAATAGAATTAAAGCTCTTTTCTTCTAGTGGGAATTTACCATTTTCGGAAAGAGAATTTAAAAGTGAAACATGTTCAGCTTCACTCAAATCACGAGACTTTATTAAATAACCCAAATCACCTGCTGGCTGAATAAGAACAGAGCCTAAATTAAGAGCTTCAAGAGAAGAATTTAAATCCGCTTGAGCTGGACGAGCATCCTTATAAGCAACTTCAACTAAAGCACCTCCTCTAAAATCAATACCAACTTTCAATCCGAAAGTTAAAAAAGATACAATAGAAAGAAGAACTAAAGCTATTGAGATACTAATAAATATTTTTTTGTATTTTATGATAAACATTGATTTTGCAAATCACGTCGCGTAAGTCCTTTCGGCGCGACGCTTATTATTTTGATAATCCCGAATTAAATAAAAATCTAGCAAATTTACTTTCTCCTACGAAAGAAATCGCAGAAAGGAAAATTCTAGTAACAGTAATAGCTGAGAACATTGATATCAAAACTCCCATTCCAAGTGTCAAAGCAAATCCTTTAATAAGAGAAGTACCGAACCAGAAAAGAATAACAGCGGTTATAAAACTAGAAGTGTTTGAATCACGAATAGAAAACCAAGCACGAGAGAAACCAGCAGAGACAGAATCAGCGATTGTTCTACCAGAGCGAAGTTCTTCTTTTACACGTTCAAAAATAAGAACGTTGGCATCCACGGCTATACCCAGCGAGATAATGAATCCAGCGATACCAGCAGCAGTCAAAGTAACTGGTAAAAGTTTAAACAAAGCCAGTATTATAACAGTATAAATAGATAGTGAAAGCACAGCTATTAGACCAGGTAATCTGTACCAAAGGATAAGGAACAAAGCGATAATTAAGAAACCAAAGATTGCAGCCTTAACTCCTGCATTTATTGCACTAGTACCAAGAGTACCACCGATAGCTTGTCTTGAAAGTAAAGTTATTGGAACAGGAAGAGCACCGGAATTTAATCTTCCAACAAGTTGTTTTGCTTCGGTTGGAGTAAAGTTACCAGAAATTACAGCCTGGCCATTTGGGATTTCTTCTCGAACAACAGGAGTTGATATTGGTGCACCATCTAAATAAATAGCAACCATCTTTCCAGTATTTTCTTTAGTAATTTGCGCAAAAAGCTCTGTTCCCTTTTCATCAAATTGTAAACTAACTTTTGGTTCTCTAGTATTCTGATCAAACTCTAAAGTAGCTTGTTTTAAATATCTTCCTGAAAGTTCAGTTGCAACAAATTGAGGTGATAAATCAATACTTGCCTTTCCATCTTTGTCTACTGTTACTTTTTGTGGAGCGTCTTTAGGTGCTTCGGTTTTAAATTCCAAAAGTGGAGTCTGTCCGATCATTTCTTTTGCTTTTTCAACGTCAGTCACTCCAGGAAGATCAACAATCAACTTTTCTTCTCCTCCAGAAACAAAACCCCCTTCTTGTACTTGTACTACAGGCTCAGATACTCCAAACAGGTTCACACGGCGTTCAATAACATCACGTAGAGCGTTCATTGAATCACTTACTTGTCCAGGCTTGATTCCAGAGATATCTGCCTTATAAACCAAGTGTGTTCCACCAGAAAGGTCTAAACCAAGGCGAAACTGGTGTTTTTGAAAAAAGGAAGATTCTTGACCGAAATTTTTGTTTATTTTAAACTCAGATTTGTAAACGAAAAGAGCCACCCCAAGGCCTAAAATAAGTATTATTAAAGCTAAAACTCTTTTCTTCCACATAAATATAGAGTCATTCTATACATTTTTTAAAAAATATGCAAATATATATTTTACCAAATAAGCTACTCCCCCTCCTAAAATAAATCCACCTAAAATATCTACTGGAAAATGTACTCCAGCAATAATACGTGCAAGACCTATCAGTAGTGCAAAAAACATAAAAAAGTAACCAACTTTTTTATTTAAAAAGAAAATTGAAAATGCTAATGCAGAAAAAATAGTCGCATGGCCTGAAGGAAATGCAAAACCTGTTTCAATAAAAAGAGAGTGAACTTTTGGTAAAGATAAAAATGGTCGTGGTGTGTGAATTAAAACTTTTAATATTTGATCTGCAATTAAAGATAAAAACACAGAGAAAAATACTAGACCAAATATTTTCCATTTATTTATAAATTCTTTGAACGGATTTTTAGAAGGTAAAATTTTATAATTAATAACTAAAAATAATCCAGTCAACATTATAACAATATATGGAAAAACATCAGCAAAAAAAACAACTAACCAATCAAAATTTGGTGACTTATGTGCTAGATTAAAAAAAAATGAAAAGATTTGATTGTTCATAATTATTTTTCTCCCCGACCCCGGGGATAGGGG
>JBAQFC010000003.1:0-4444 GCA_049287045.1 Minisyncoccia bacterium
TTGCCATGCTTGGCAAAGGTCCGACCTTCGTTTCCCAGGGTTCTAATTGCAAAATATCAAAACTGTGCTATATTAAAAAAGCCGCAAAGAAGGTAGGCATTCACTGTTATTGTGATGTTAAGTCCTATTTAGTGGGTCGATTCGGAAAAATCAATTAATTAAAAAATTACTTATGTTATTAAAATCAAAAAAAGAAGAAATGATCAAAGGTCTTGAGTCAGCAGTCAAAGGAGCTGAGTCTGTCGTCTTCGTAAATTTCCATGGTATTCATGCTGGAGAAGAAACTTCTCTACGCCGAGACCTAAGAAATCAAGGAGTGTCATATAAAGTTTCCCGAAAGACTCTACTTAAGCGCGCACTTAAAGGACAGGCTACAGGTGAACTGCCTGAGCTTACCGGTGAAGTCGCAATCGCTTACGCAACTGATCAGATAGCTCCAGCTCGTGAAGTTTATAACTTCCAAAAAACTCATAAAGGAACCCTAAGTATCTTGGGAGGAATTTTTGAAGGAAAGTTTATGAACAATACAGCAATGATGGAGATCGCTATGATTCCAGCTCGTGAAGTTCTTTATGCTCAATTTGTTAATCTTATTAATTCTCCTATCCAGCGTTTTGCTGTGGTGTTGGATCAGATTGCAAAGACAAAAGAATAAAAGCCTCGTTTTATTAAAAGTTTAATTTAAAAATTATGGAAAAATTTAAAGATATTATAGAAAAAGTTGAAGGTATGTCCGTATTAGAACTTCACGAATTAGTGAAGGCTTTAGAAGAAAGATTTGGAGTATCCGCTGCAGCTGTTGCTGTCGCTGGTCCTGCAGCTGCTGAAGTTGAAGAAAAGAGTTCATTTACAGTAGTTCTTGCATCAGCTGGCGAACAAAAAATCGCTGTTATGAAAGTTGTTAAAGAAGTTCTAGGTCTTGGTCTTAAAGAGGCTAAAGATTTAGTTGATGGTGCTCCAGTTACATTGAAAGATGGAATGAAGAAAGCCGAAGCTGATGAACTTAAGAAAAAGATTGAAGAAGCAGGTGGTAAAATTGAATTGAAATAATTCAATTTTCACTTTAAAAGAAAAAGTCCCCGACCTAGGTCGGGGACTTTTTTGTTGTCCTTGTTTTTTACTAAAAAAGCATTATAATTCAACCATGGAAATCTTAGGAAAAATATTAGGCAATTCATCTCGAGTAAAAATCATGAGACTTTTTTTCTTGAACAAAAGTAAAGGATTTAAAAATGTTGATATTGTAAAAAGAAGTCGAGTGAGTGCTGATATTGTCCGAAAAGAGGTGAAGCTTTTAGCTTCTGTCGGCTTGATCAAGAAACGCGCTGAAGATTGGTTTTTTGACCCTTCTTTTAAATATGCCTCAGAATTCGAAGGTCTTTTGATAGGTTCTGACACCCTCGACAAAGAAGCTATTGCCGATATTTTCAAGAAAGCAGGTAAAGTAAAACTTCTTGTTGTTTCAGGTGTCTTTATTAAAAACAAAGAAAGCCGAGTTGATTTATTGATTGTCGGTGACAAAATGAATAAAAGTAAGATTGAAGAGGGAGTACGCAAACTCGAAGCCGAAATCGGAGTAGAATTAGTCTACGCTCTTTTTGATGCCAAAGAATTCGCTTATAGAATAAAAATGTACGATAAACTCGTCCGAGACATTCTTGACTTTCCTCACGAAGTAGTTGTGCAGACCAAAGAGTTATCCACACAGGCTTTAAAAAAGAACTAGAAGTTGATATAATCTAATCATAGAGCTTTATAAGGTCGAACTTAAAAAAGTTTTTTTTATTAGTTAAATAATTGTAATTATTATGAATAATATTTGGGTTACATGGGGCGATGTTTTTAATTCATCCCTTCAGGATTTGTGGTGGGGTTTTATCCAATTTGCGCCAAGACTTATTTTGGCGATTGTTTTCTTTGTTATCGGTTGGGTTGTTGGAAATCTAGTTGCAAAAGCATTCGAACATGTTATCGGTGCTTTGAAAGTAGATAAACTTTTGACTTCAGTTGGTATGGATGAACTTTTAAGAAAAGCTGGAATACAATTAAATTCTGGTTATTTCTTGGGACAAATCATAAAATGGTTTGTAATTGTTATTTTCCTTCTTCCTTCACTTAACTTAGTTGGTATGGATTATGTTTCTGCTTTCTTGAAAGAAAGTGTACTTGGATTCCTACCAAGAGTTATCGTAGCTGCTCTTATATTGATAATCGCTACAGTTATTTCAGATGCTGTTTCTAAAACAGTTATCGCTGGTGCAAAAACAATGAACCTACGTTCAGCAAATATGCTTGGTGCTGTCACCAGATATGCTGTTTGGGCTTTTGCTTTCATTATTGCTCTTGGACAACTTGGAATCGCTGAGACTTACATGAATATTCTTTTCGCTGGAATTATTGGAATGATAGCTGTCGCTGGTGCTCTTGCTTTCGGTTTGGGTGGAAAGGACGCTGCAGCAAAACTTCTTTCAAATTTAGGAGAAGATGTAGCTCACAAAGAATAATTTCTTAATTTAAGATTTTTTTAAAATGCCCCCGACAGTAGTCGGGGGCATTTTGCTTGTCATATCACATAAAATGGTATGATTAATAAATGAAAACAAACAAAGGATCTGCTCTAATTATTGCTCTAGTTTTATTGTTATTGGCTACTGCTGGGGGAATGACTTATTATACAGCTAAGAAAAAAAATACAAATAATCAAATTAAAAATACTCCTAGTACTCAGGAATCAGTTGTCAGTCATTGCGGTATGACAATAAATTCTCCAAGTTTGAATTCAGTTATTCATTCCAATGTACCGGTAGTTATTTCCGGTGTCATAGACAACACCAATACTCAAACAGAGGGTTGTTCGTGGACTTTGTTTGAAGGTGAAGCAGGCACAGCTCAGCTTTGGCATAAAGATGGTGGTATTTGGGGTACAATTGGTCCGGTAAAAATAATTCCAGTTACAAATTGGATGACCACAGGTCCTGTGCCATTTACTATTTCGCTTGGGTTTGACAATACCAACCCTGGTTTTGTTTCTGGTATGCCGATGAAAGTCGTCTTCACTGAAGAAAATCCTTCTGGTGAAGGGGTAGCAGATTCATTAGAATTTCCACTTATATTTCAGTAATTAAAATTATTGTGTTATAATATAGTTATGTTAACAGATTTTATAGGTAAAAAATTACAGAGTGCAAAATATAAACTCTTAGAAGATAATACTTTTTTTGGTGAAATACCAAACATAAAAGGGGTTTGGGCTAATGCAAAAACCTTAGAGGCTTGTCGAAAAGAACTTCAAGAAGTACTTGAAGATTGGTTGGTTTTATCTATACAATCTGACAAAAAGATACCAGGGTTTCGTTTTCCTTTAATACGTTCTTTGTCTAAAAATGCCTAAGCCAATTTCAGTTAAAAATCTAATTCAAAACTTGCGTCGTCTTGATTTTGTTGGTCCTTATTCTGGTGGACGACATATGTTTATGACGAAAGGGAACTTAAAACTACATATTCCGAATCCACACAAGGGTGATATTTCTAAAGGTCTTCTTTCTGAAATTCTTCGCCAAGCAGGTGTTAAGTCTAACGAATGGAGTAAATTATCCTAAAAATATAAATTAATTATGAATATAAAAACAAACAAAATCACCACAATTTAGTTGTTTTAGATTAAGTAGTTCAAGATGCGAAAAACAATCTAACAATAAGTGTGGATGGACTAACACCCCAATATTCCAGGCTTGTATGAATAGTGGTGGTCAATAGGATTTGCTATCCCCAGGTTATAAACACTACTCTAAATAGGGAAATTTGACATCGTTTTGCCTTTAGTATAGTATAGGTTTTATCGGAATGAATATAACAAAGAACAGTTTCAAAAGGCAACCCTAACAGATGTTTTTTAAATCTGCTGAGGCTGCCCCTAAAGGCAGTTTTTTTATTTACAGAAAGATTGAATCTTTGAAAATTAAATTCCTGTTCCAATGATTATAGGACTGATCTGAAAGGATGTAGTCCGGTACGCAGCCTGTGTACTTGGGTCTTTTATGTTGGAGACAGGAGAAACTTTCTTTGTTTAAACTTATTGAGCGGTCAAGAATTTAAACTATGTTAAAGAAAGTTGTTTTGTTTTGTATTCTGTCGCGGAGAGCGACAGGATTTTGTTTTCCAAATAGTTTGTAGAGACTATTTGGTTAAATGTGATTTTTAAATTTCTTAACAGGAAATTAAGGGCGTATGGTGGATGCCTTGACTTTAAGAGGCGATGAAGGACGTGGCGTTGCTGCGATAAGCTTCGGGGAGGTGCTTAGCTACCTTTGATCCGGAGATTTCCGAATGGGGAAACCCTATCAAGTAAACCTTGATAACTTTTGTCTTTATGATAAAAGAGCGCACCCTGGGAAGTGAAACATCTCAGTACCAGGAGGAGTAGAAACAAATATGCATTTCCTTA
>JBAQFC010000004.1:0-17278 GCA_049287045.1 Minisyncoccia bacterium
GAACAATACACCATTAATCAAAAAAATTTCTTTTATTAAAACATTAGCTTCCGACATAAAAGTCGCAGCTATTTCTAGTAGTTCATCTTATGTAGTCAATCGAGTAATAAATAAAATAGATAAGGACCTAAACCTAATAATTGAACAAGGACCAGGAGATGGAGTGATGAGTAAAGCTCTCCTTTCTAAACTTTCTCCAAATGGATCCTTGATATTGATAGAAAGTAATCTAGAATTTGTACAAGAACTAAAGAAAATAAAAGACAAACGCATAACTATCTTTCATGGTACCGTTCAAGATTTTTATAAAAAAATAGACAAAAATTATCCAAAAGCAGATCTTGTTGTATCCAGTATCCCCTTCACATTAGTAAAAAAAGTAGAGAGAGAACAAATCATCAAACAAAGTTTTGAAATGCTTACTGACTCAGGAAGTATTATTATTTTCCACCAATATAGTCTATTGATGTCTAAATATGTAAAAAAATACTTCAAGAATATATCTACCTTTTTTGAACCAAGAAATATAATGCCATGTTTTATTATTGTTGGTAAAAAACAATAATTCTTATTTTTATTTAGTTTTTTTGTTTATGAACAAATTTCAAATATACAAACGAGTACTTCCTAGCATCGGACCGATTATTTTTAGGAATATTTTTTTATTATCTAACGCTATTATATCTTTAGTTGTTGTTTTGCTTTTTGTTTTTGGTAATAATCAAGCTGCCTTATTCTTGGGTATTGTTGTTATTTTAAACATGCTAATTACTATAGTTCAAGATATCCAAGCACGTTTTATACTGGAAAACTTACAAATGCTCACTGCACTCCGAGTCGCTCGTTTGAATAAAGACGGAACTGAAGAAATAATACTTGCAGAAGAAATATTAAAAGGAGATAAATTGGGTCTCAAACTTGGAGACCAGGTACCTTGCAATGGTGTATTGTTCAAAGCAAATAATCTAGAAATAAGTGAGGCTTTGATTACAGGTGAATCTGACTCTTTTTCTAAAAAAGAGGGCGAGAAAATAAGTGCAGGAGCAATAATTACATCTGGATCAGGAATCCTTATTGTTGAAGGTATTTTTAGAGAAAGTAGAATTTCTAAAATAACAGAAGACGTAAAAAAATACGCTTTAAATCCTAGCTCTATTCAGCGGGCAACAAATAAAGTCATCCAGTACACTGGTTATATTTTAATTTTAATTATTATATTTGTAGTCATTCGTGGATTAATTGTTCATGAATCCAGAATAGACATCGTAAATAATATTGGTTCGTTAGCAAGTACGATTATTCCACAAGGACTCTTGGTCTTTGTAACGTTATTGTTTGCAATAGGTGCTTCGAGTTTTTCTCGTCGTGGTATTCTCTTCCAAGAAATCAACGCGACAGAAAATTTAGGAAGAATAAAAAATCTTTGTATGGATAAAACAGGAACACTGACAGACAATATTCTTGTTGTAGAGGATATGTACGCTTTCGACAGTGTACCCAAAGAAAGAATCGATTGCCTTATGTCGGCATATATCCGTGGTTCAGGAGATTCATCCCAAACAATTTTGTCTGTAAAAAATTACCTAAAAAAATACAAAGTAGAAGAAAAAAAGATATTAAATGCTCTTTCATTTTCTTCCTGGCGACAATATGGTGCGGTTGAGGTAAATAATGGTGATGGTACAGAAGTGGTTTTGGTTGGCACACCTGAAGTTTTTTTATCTCATCTTTCAAATAAAGAAGAACAAAACTGGTTGAAAGATTTATTGAAAAAGTATTCCCATACAGGGAAAAGAATACTCTGTGTTGCTCGTGGAGAGATGACTGATTTACAAAAAGATCTTTCTGAGTCAAAACTTTCTATTTTGGGAATATTTGTATTTGGTAATACCTTACGTAAAGGTATAGAAAATTCTATAAAATTCTTCCAAGACAGAGGCGTAAAAATACGAATCCTATCAGGAGATAATCCTGATACAGTCCAAGCTGTAGCCATGTCTTTGGGGATAAATAATAGTGAAACCGTTGCTACTGGAGCGATGATTAAGAAATGGGATGAAACAAATTTCAATAAGAATGCACATTCCTATACTATCTTCGCGCAGATTTTACCAGAGCAGAAAGTTCAACTTGTAGAAGCGTTTAAAAAAGACGGCTTCACCGCAATGGTTGGAGATGGAGTAAATGATGCACTCGCAATGAAAAAAGCTGACATCGGTATAGCCATGTTTGACGGAGTTCCAGTCACCCGCCAGCTGGCGGGAGTTGTACTTATGAACAATAGTTTTTCTGATCTTCCAGAAGCAGTTGAGCTCGCTGATAATTTTATTAGAAGTATTGAAATCAGTGCAGGAGTATATATCAACCAAAGTCTTTTAGGTCTTTTCTTTTTTATTATTATAAGTTTTATGGGTTTCGCCTACCCTCTTATGCCTCTTAACATAACAGTAATAAACTATTTTACTGTTGGGTTTATCGGTGTTGTGATTACCTATTGGGCATTCCGACCAACACAAAAAATTATTTTCTCGAACAAGAGACCATTTCTATCCCGTGTCATGCCTTTAGTTATTTCATGCGCTGTTATAGAAGCAATTGGTGCAGCAGTTATATTAGTACTAAGTCCAGATTATTTAAAAACTTCAACATCAAATACTTTAGTATTACTTTCTTTTATAGTTTTTGGATTTTTATTTTTTATAATGGCAACTAGTGTTTATTCAGACAAGCTTATTAAGAAACAAAAATTGCACATATTTTTAATAGGTATATTTGAGATTATATTATTGATATTAATGTCAAAATCAACTTTACTAACTAATTTTTTTGACATTACTACTCCATATCCTTCTTTAGGATATATTTCAAAAACCTTCATAGTTATTTTGATTTTTGGAAGTATTCAATATTTAATTGTAAAAAGATATATTAGAAAATAATTTATTTAATACGTCCGTAATCATCTTCTTGTCTGACAATATCAGATTCGTCAAACTCACCAAAAGCAATTTCTAGAATCTTGGCTGGTTTATCCTTTCCAATCAATCTATGGGTCATTTTCTTTTCAATAAAGAATTCATCACCAATTTTTGCCTCATTTTTTTGACCGTTTATTTCAAGGATTGCTTCACCTTCGATTAATTTCCAAAATTCTTCTCGGTTATTATGATACTGAAGACTACATCTTTGTCCTGGATTGATAGTTAATATTTTTACACTAGATGATCCATTTAAAGTTAAAATCTCTTCATCTCCCCATGGTCTTTTGTCGTAAATTATTTTCATAGCATTATTTCTTTAATTATATTTTTTGTTTCATCGACATTATATACGTTAATATTTGGCACCCTTGTTTTTATCACAGAATAGTCATTCCCTCCTTCAAAAATTGCATCACCGATAAATAATACCTCATCTATCTTAATATTTAAATACTCACAAATTTTTTCTAATGCAAAACCTTTATCAATCATTTTTTCCGTAACATCAACAGATGTCATACCACCAATCTCCACAGAAAAATCAGGTAAATATTTATCCAAGACTTTTTTAATTTCTTTTCTCTTTGAAACATCTATATCCCAAACTTTTTTTAGTTCTACAGGAGCCTCTTGTCCCAAAGCCGAAAAAGTAAATTGAGTTCCCCTGTCTTCAAGTGTTTGTCCGAAAGTTTCTTTTGGTAGAAAATCTACTTCCTTATACATCTGGTTAAATGCATCTAGAATCTTTCCCTTGTCTTGCTCGGCTAACTGATGCTCATATATTTTGTTCCAGTCTTTACCATCAAAACTATACATCATCGCTCCTTTCGTAGGAAAAATATACAAATTTTTAAGTTTCTCAATATCAGAAGTAAGATGACTAATTACCTGTTTCTGCAATTGAGGAAAACCACCCCCAGTAATAATAGCCACCTTTTTAATACCCAGAAGTTCATTTAAAAGGTCTATCATTTCTTGATCTAAACCTTGTTTACTCTCAGCCAAAGTACCATCTAGGTCAAAAACTATAACTTTTTTGTTTCTAAAATCCATATACTTGAATTATATCGAATTTTTGAAAATATACTAATAAACCTTGCTTGCGTTTATATTTAGAAGTAATAAAATAGATATTGTACGAAGCTCTTGAGGCTCTATTAATGTTATTTTTCTATTCAAACAGATGTATTTAATAAAAAAATATAATGTCTAAAAATACAAATGTTGAGACTATTATTCCTATAGGTTTTTATGAGTCTGGCAAAAACCATTCTATCTTTTACAGAACTAAAGAACAGCCTGAAAATATTTTTATTATTCCAAGCAAAGATGGGAGCTTAAGTAATTTTTCTAAAAAAAAGGAACTAGTTATTTTTAAAACAGGTTTTCTGGAAAAAAAATTAAAACCAGAAAATATTGATAATATAGTTTCTTCTAAAGAAGACAAAAATAACATCCTTACCTTCACTTACAAGAAAGGAAACACAAAACACCTTTATCTAGCATTTTCAAGAAAAGACAATCTATGTATTGTACAGGGTCCAATATCAAAAATAAAAAATAGGGGTGGTCTCGTATCTAATTATTCTCATGATAAGAATTATTTTGTTTATTATGGTGAATCTTCTATCCACACCACTTTTTCTAAAGACCTTAAAAGATGGAGAAAAAACGAAGAGCCTGTTTTAAAACCTAGACCTGGTTTTTTTGATAAAGACAGCTTGAAATTTATTAGTTCAAAAGTAACAGACAAAGGTATTTTGGTTTTTTATGATGCTTCAATTAAGGAAGGAGAAAATACCAAGATCCAAATCGGGTTGGCTATGTTTTCTTTATCTAATCCAAACAAACTTATCTGGCGTGCTGATGAACCAATTTTTGAAAATGAGATTCCTTACGAAAAAGATTTTGAAACGAAAGGAATTATTTTTTCAGATAGTAAATTTTCTATTTATTGGTATTCTGAAAAAACCGGGACACTTTGTACTATCCTCGATCTTCCCTTTGCATTTAGAAAAATTAAAGAAAAAATAGAAAAGATAGAAAAACATCAAGACAACCCAATAATTTCTCCAAAAATAGTAAACAATAAAAATTGGATGACTGAAGGAACATTCAATCCAGCGGCATTATTTCTTGATGATAAGATACATATATTGTTTAGAGCTATCGGAAATGATGGGATATCAAGGGTTGGTTATTCTTGTAGTAAAGATGGAATTCATTTTGATGAGTTACACCCGGAACCAGTATTTTCATTAAAATATTCTCATATGGGTGATAAAAAATTAGTTAAAAGATATGACCCAGTTATGTACCCTTCAGGTGGAAGTTGGGGTGGTTGTGAAGATCCTAGGATGGTCAACATAGATGGTAAAATCTATGTTACCTTCAATGCTTTTGATACTTGGGATAATATTCGTGTAGGTCTTATCACTATCGATAGTGAAGATTTTTCAAATAACAATTGGGATAAATGGAGTACCCCTAAACTTATCTCAGCAAGAGGACGGAATAAAAATTGGGTACTATTTCCAGAAAAAATAAATGGTAAGTTCGCTATTTTACACAACCTCTATTCAACCGATCCAAACAAAGTTGTAGTTGATTATATAGACAATATCGAATCTATTGGATCCGAAGGCCTAGATCTAACCAGCCCAGACCCACAAAAAATGCCCAACAATAAAATAGCCTGGCACAACAGAATGAGAAGTGTTGGGACTCCTCCCATTAAAACAGAAAAAGGTTGGCTGGTGTTTTACCATGCGACGGACAGAGCAGAACCTTCAAAATACAAAATGGGAGCAATGCTTTTGGATTTAGATGATCCTACAAAAATAATTTCTAGACTTTCTACGCCAATAATCACGCCGGATATGTGGTATGAAAATGAGGGTAAGCCAGGAATAGTATATGCATGTGGTGCTGTTGTAAAAGATGACACTTTATTTATATATTATGGCGGTGGTGATAAATTTGTTTGTGTCGCTACCATTCCTTTCAAGAAGTTTGTAGATAGTTTTAAAAATATTTCAGAGCTAGTTCCTTTTATTAGTAAAGTAACTTTTTCTTAAATTTATGTTCACAATAAAAAAATCACCACGTAACCCCATACTATCCCCTAATGCAAGTGAACCTTGGGAAGCAGAAGCGGTTTTTAATTGGTGCCCGGTAAGAGATGGCAAAAAAATACATTATGTTTACAGAGCAATGTCTTCTTCTGAATCTTATTTTGGTGGCAGTATGAACATCTCTTCTATTGGCTACACCTCAAGTGATGATGGAACAAGTTTTTCTGAAAGAAGACAGCTTATCGCCCCGGAACATTATTGGGAAAGATACGGTTGTGAAGACCCAAGAGTCACTAAAATAGATGGTAAATTTTATATTTTTTATACTGCCCTTTCAAATTATCCTTTCAACGCAGAAAGCATCAAGATTGCAGTCGCAATAACAACAGATTTTAAAAGTATAGAAGAAAAATATCTTATTACTCCTTTTAACGCAAAAGCGATGGCTCTATTTCCAGAAAAAATAAATGGCAAATACGTCGCGGTTTTATCTGTAAATACCGACCTACCACCAGCAAAAATATGTTTTGCTGAATTTGATAAATTAGAAGATATGTGGGATCCATTGTATTGGGATAAATGGTATAGGGAATTAGACCAACATAGCATAGACCCACGCAGGACAAATTATGATCACGTTGAAGTCGGCGCTGTCCCAATAAAAACAAAAGAAGGTTGGTTATTTATTTATAGTCACATAGAAAATTACTTCAAAGAAAACAATCCCTTTCAAAAGGTCTTTGGTATAGAAGCATTACTTTTAGATTTAAATAATCCTAAAAAGATAGTTGGCTGCACCAAAGGTCCAATGTTTACACCTACCGAAATCTATGAAAGATTCGGCCAAATTCCAGATATTGTATTTCCTTCTGGTGCGTTAATAAATGAAAAAAAATTAGAAATATATTACGGAGCAGCCGACTCTGTCTGTGCCAGAGCTTCGGTCAATTTAGATAATCTTTTAAGTGGTCTAATGCCAAATTCCATGAGTACTTATTTTACCAGATATGAAAAAAATCCGATTCTTGCCCCAAGAGAAGGTGTATCTTGGGAAATGCACGGAGTTTTTAATCCTGCTTCAATTCAAATAGGAAATACAACTCACATCCTTTATCGTGCCATGTCCGAAGACGACACTTCTTATGTTGGTTATGCTTCTTCAGAAGACGGGTACAATATTTCCCATAGAGAAGACAAACCTATTTATGTCCCAAGAGAACTTTTTGAAAATAAAAATCATCCAGGCAACAGTGGTTGTGAAGATCCACGTCTAACTCTAATCGGTAACGAAATTTATATGTGTTATACAGCTTACAATGGGATAAATCCCCCCAGAGTTGCGTTAACTTCTATTAGCAAAGAAAATTTTTTAAATAAAAAATGGGACTGGAAAAAACCAATTATTATTTCTCCTCCAAACACGGATGACAAAGATGCCTGTGTTTTTCCAGAAAAAATATATGATAAATATTTAATTTTACATAGAGTATATTCTGATATCTGTGCAAACTATGTTGATTCTCTGGATTTTATTAATGGACCACTTCATATCGCAACACCAATTCTTCTTCCCAGAAAAGGCATGTGGGATAGTCAAAAAGTTGGAATCACCGCACCTCCAATAAAGACCTCGAAAGGGTGGCTGTTACTGTATCATGGTGTTTCTTCTAATCATCACACCTATCGGGTCGGATTGGCCCTTTTAGACCTTCACAACCCAACGAATGTGATAGCTAGAGCCAGTCAACCAATATTCCAACCAGAAACTCCTTATGAAAAACTAGGAATGATTCCTAATGTAGTTTTTCCTTGTGGTACGACTGTCAGAGACGACACACTGTTTATGTATTACGGAGGAGCTGATAGTGTAGTCGGAGTAGCTACAATTTCTCTTGAAAAACTCTTAAATTCATTATTTTAATTTTTAAAAAATAAAAAAGAAATACCAAAAATTATTCTGGTATTTCTTTTGTTTTTTGCAGAAGTATCTTATACATCTCTATCATAGAAATACATAGAGATAAGACTATTGGTCCAAAAATAAAACCAAGAGGACCAAAAAATATTACCCCTCCGATAATAGAGAAAAGAATAAAAATAGACGGTGCTTCTAATCCCTTACCAAAGAAATAAACCGAGAGCATATTATCGACAAAAAATATAATTAGAATACCCGATGAACCTATTCCAATTGCCGAAAAAATATTACCAGTAAGTATCAAGTAAATAACGGTCGGTATAATAACAAAAGGAGTACCAACCCCAGGTATTATCCCGATAATACCTGCAATACTCCCCCATATCAAAGCATTAGGAATACCAAACAAGAAAAATACCGTCGTCAAAAGAACCCAACGTATCAATCCAACAAGAAGTGTCCCCCTTATAACTGATGTGACTGCTTTATGTACAGACCCAAGAATTTCTTTATTTTGTTCTTTTCCAAATGGACTCAATGAAATTAATGAAGAAAATATTTTTTCACCATCACGTAAGAAGAAAAAGAATGTAATCAAAAGAAAGAGTGTTTGAAAGAACAAATAAGCTGTTTGCGACAAAAGTGTACTGAAATTGTTTGAAACAAAAGAAAGAACAGTAGAAGCATAGTCGGATATATGAAATGAAAAATTTGGAAATAATGGACGAGCAATAGATTCGATAGTAGATTGTACAAGCTGAATCGATTGACCTGGATCATTTTGAATTGAGGAAAAAAGAACCTGTATTTGCCCTAGAATTTGTAACCCAAAAAATATAATTGGGATTATTAGAAAAATAAGACCTAAAAGTACTATTATGATAGCAAAAAAACTTTTACCTCCTTTGTAGGAATGTAGCATTTTTTTGTACAATGGACGAAAAAGCATACTCAAGACTGCAGCCAAAACCAGAATACTAAAAAATGGTCGAAAAACAAAAAATGTCAGGATCAATATCCCTGCACAAAGAACTGAAAATGATATGACTTCTAATCTTTTTTTTTCCATATTTTAATTGTAGCAATAAACTAGAAACATAAATAGTTTTACTTAGCTTTTAAATGCCCGTACCTTTTAGAATAAACATAGGTCAATGACGCACCAAATAAGAAAATCTGCACGGAGTAATAAATCCAAAGAAGAAGGACAACGAACGCTCCAGCGGCTCCAAAAACCGAAGCCCCAACCAGCTTCTCTAAATAAATATTAATAAAAAATTTACCGACCATAAAAAGAATAGTCGTAATAAATGCTCCACGAACAAGCTCTCTCCATGGTAATTGTCTCTTTGGTAAGAAACGATAAATAAACACAACTAAAAAATTTAATATTAAAAAAGAAAATATAAAAGTACTAGCTTGAAACAAATATGTCATATTTGCCAGAACTGGAGAGTACCCAGAAATAAAACTAAGAACAGCACTAAACACCAACGAAGAAATAAACAAAAAACCAAGAATCGGGATTACAGAAAGTGAAAGAAGATGAGAAGAAAAAAAGTATTTCCAACCTTTTGTCTCTTTTCCTGTTTGTTCAATATCCCATAGGTCATCTAATGAATTTTTTAGTTCATAGAAAACTCCCAATGTTCCCACAACTAGTGTAATAATACCGGCAAGAATAGTTATAAAATCTAGTTTTATTTCACCAATACCTGTCAAAAGAGACTGAATAAAATCTGCACTTTGCTCATTTATCAAAATACGAACTTGCCCAACGATAGCTGTTTGGATATAACCATGACCCAAAAATGAACCAATAACGACAAGAAAAAGTGTCAACAATGGAACAATAGAAAAAATAGTGTAATACGAAAGTGCCGCACCCATACGTGAAGCACGATGGTTTTGCCAATGAAAAAATGAATCTTTCAGAATAGAGATTATTATTTTTAATTTCATTAGATATTTTAAAGAAAAATCTTTACTTCCTCCAAAACTTGAGTGAGAGATTTTCCAGATTTTACTATGTAACCTTCTGCTCCGAGATCTATTATTTTTTTTATGTCATCATTTTGACCTAGAGCAGTCAGAACAATCACAGGGATATCTTTTGTTATAGGTGACTCTTTTAGATCTTTCAACATTTCAAAACCATTTTTCCTAGGCATCATAATATCCAATAGGATTAAGTTTGGTTTGTGGGTTTTAGTTAAGTCTAATCCCTGCACCCCATCAAAGGCCTGTATCACTTCAAAACCGGCCTCTAAAAACTCTTCATTTAATGCATCAGAAATAACTTTATCATCTTCCACTATAAGAACTACTTTTATTTTATCATTGTTCATTTTTAATAAAAAATTATTTTTAAATTTAGATTTTTAAACTAAAGTATTTTCTTTTTGTTTTTCAATAAAAGCTTTTACTTTCTCTACGATTTCTCCAACAGCATGCTGAGATTTTACGATATAATCATCAGCACCAAGCTGAAGACCTTTTTTCAAATCTTCATCACTGCCCAACATTGTAAGGATGACTACAGGAATACTTGCTGTTTTGGCAGACTTTTTAAGTTCTTCCAAAACTTCAAAACCATGCTTTTTAGGCAAAATAAGATCAAGTAAAATTAAATCTGATTTTTCTTCTTTAGCCATACCCAAAACAGAACCACCATCAAAAGCTTGTTTTACATCAAAACCAGCCTCACTTAATTCTTCAAAAAGAACCTTGGCCAATATTTTATCATCTTCGACTAAAAGAATTTTCGTTTGATTCATACTGATATATTATATCACAATAATAATTTGCGCAATACTTAGGCTAACGACCTTGTACCTTCTTTAGCAACTGAAATCAAAGGAATTTCGACATAAAATGTGGTGCCTTTATTCAGCTCAGACTCAAACCATATTTTACCACCAAGAAGCTTAGTAGCCTCTTTGGCTATATAAAGTCCAACCCCTGTGCCACCAGCTTTAATACTCATTGCGTTTGAAGCACGGAAAAACTTTCCAAAAATACTTTTTTGCTCATCTTGTGGAATACCGACACCAGTATCACTAATAGCTACTAAAAAGGTATTTTCTTTTTTTTCTAAAGAAACTATAATATTCCCATTATCAGGGGTATACTCAATAGCATTTATCAGTAGAGACTGAAAAATATTCCGAAGGGTATTTTTGTCTGTAATTACTTCAAATTCTTTTAAAGAATTTTTAAAACTCAAGACCAAATTTTTACCTTTTAAAAGGAACTGAAAATCATTGAGGTAGCCATTTAAAAATCCTACTAAGTCAAAAGCCTCAACGGTAACACTAATCACACTCGATTCAATACGCGCTATATTCAAAAGAGAATCAACCATCTCTGTCAAATTGAAAGCTAATTTCTGAATATCACTCAGTTGCTCTAATTCTTTTGGTGGAATATCTGATTTCTTTAAGATACGTTCAATTGTCCAACGAATTCCAGTTAGAGGAGTACGAAGTTGATGGGAAGCGACAGAAGCAAATTCACTTTTTGCTCGATCAATTGCTTTTTCTTTAGTAATGTCACGAAACACATCTATAGCTCCTATTATTTCTGAGTTAAGAATAACAGGTGTTGTTGTTATTGCCACAGGAAACTTTGTCCCATTTTTACGAACATAAAAGTAACTAGTAGTAGTAGTAGTAGTAGTAGTTTTTGTTCCTAAGGCTGAAGTAATTGGTCGTAATTTTTCAGGAATATTATTACCCTCTTCGTCCTGCAAAATAATTGCATCATTAAAAAATTTACCTATAACTTCTATACTATTGAAACCTAAAAGATCTTCAGCTGTATTATTCATTAAAATAACTTTCCCTTCTTTGTTGATAGCGATAACTCCTTCCCCAATATTTTCCAACAAAGCCTCATCTTTTGCTTTAGCTTCAGAAAGTTTTTCTTTCTCAACCCGCAAATCTTCAAGGATATTTCGAGTAGCCGTGACAGAGTTTTTTAAATTAATTTCTGCCTGCTTTTGACTAGTAATATCTTCCTCAGAAGCAACAAACCCGGTTAGATCGCCTTTCGTATTAACAATAGGAGAAATATGAGCAATTGTATAATATTCTTCTTGATTCTTTCTTCTATTTTTTATTTCTGCACTAAATACTTCACGGTCATACTTAATAGTCTGCCAAAGATTCTTATAAAAACTAACAGGCATCAAAGCACCCCACAACCTTGGAGTATTACCCTTCATTTCTTCAAAGCTGTAACCCGTTGTGTCTTGTGCACCCTTATTAGCATAGACAATGCTTCCATCCACATCGGTTATGATAATATGATTACTAGCACTTTCTAGCGCTAGTAGGTATATTCCAATATCATCGTTTGCAAACTTTTTAAATTTTATTATTGAAAAAAACAAAAAAAGAGCTACTGTAATAAATATTATGAAAATAATGAAAACTTCTAATTGATAAATAATCGCTTCAAATTCAAAATGTTCTTTTGCCAAAAAGGACATATTACTAAAATAGTAATCAATAAAAAAGTGTAAAACTACAACAGTAGTAATACTGCCAGTAAGTACAACCGGAACGATTATTTCTAGTAATTTTTTCTTTATATTTATCATTTTGTAATAGGTAAGCTGGGATAAAACTGTTCAAAATTTATATCTCTTAAAGAAACACCTTTTTTATTTAAATAAAAACCAACAAAGTCTACAAAGCTTTTTGGTCCAATAACAGACCAAAATGTTTCTTTATCAATATAATCACTCACTAGACTATTTAATTTATTTTCTTTCAACAAGCCTACTACACTAAATATTTTTAAATTAGAATTATCTTTTTCTAATTGTTTCAATTCATCATAATATACCATTTCTTTTTCGCTCTCACAGGTATAAATAAGAACAATCTTGTGTCCTGAGTCTGTTTCCGTTGAAAAACGAATCATACTTAAAAATGACGCAACCCCTACTCCACCAGCAACAAAAACAACCGGTACAGACTTGTCTTCTGGCAGTTTCTGGGGACCATAAGGACCAGAGAAAATAATTTCTTCTCCGGGAATCATTTCAACAAGAGTTCTATTATAACCATTTTCATTTAACCGAAAAATTATATCTAACTCACCTTTTTTATTTGGAGAAGAACTGATAGAGTACATTCGAGTATTACCTTTCGTGTCAGGATATTTTAGTAAAGGAACCTGAAGCCAGATATATTGCCCAGCAATAAAATTAAAATTTTCAGATACTTTTATTGCAACCTCCATAGTTCCCTTGGTGATTTGTTTTATTGAGGCAATAGTACCTTTTTGGGACAAATTCATATATTAAATATTTTTATTATCACTATCATTGTATTTCTTAATCTTTTCCCTTAAATCTTCATTTTCTTTTTTTAATTCTACCATTTTTAATTCTCTCCCGATCATAACCTTATTGAAACTTTCTAGTTCTTTTATTCTATCAGAAAGCTCTTCTGTTCGTTCATTGATTTTAACTTCAAGTTCTTTATTAACCTCTTTCATTTTTTCTTCCAATTTTTTACGTTCAGAAATATCCCGCACAACGGCATGTAGAAAAGTATTGCTATTTTGTTCTACTTTTGACAATAAAACTTCTGCGGGAAACTCCTCCCCATTTAATCTTTTATGTGTCCATTCGAAAAAATTAGAACCTTCTTTCATAGCTTTTTCTATCATTTCTTTTGCTTTTTCATCTGAACGACTTCCATCTGGTTGTAATAATGGGGACAAGGCCCAAGGTTCATTATACAAAAAGTCACCTTCATTTTTTGCTCCAAATAATTTTATTGTCGCCGGATTAGCCGAAGTAAATTTCCATTCTGGTGGCTCTAGGGTCATTACAGCATCACGGGACGATAAAAATAAAGCTTTATATCTATAACCGCTTGATATCATTAACTCCTCCGTATTTAATTTATTATCATTTTCCATTTTTAAAAATAAATATATTTAATTATTAACAATAAAAATTACCCAATCTTATCTATTTCAGCAGGTAAGTATTTTTTCATTTTATTTATATTTTCTTCCATTTTATCAATACGGATTCCGATTTCTGTTTTTTTGCTTTCAGCTGGTTTTGAAGACATGCGGGTCTCTTTTAAAGCATTTAAATCATTTTCTAATATTGCTGTTAATTTTCTTACATCCATTCCAATAACTGTTTTATAGGCATCACTTTTATTTTTTCTAGAAACATAATACCAACCATAAAAACCTGCTATTGCTATAAAAATAAATATCAACAAAAGAACAATTTCAGACCAACCTAATTGTAAAAGTCCAATAGAAATAATAGGCTGGGCTCGTACATTTATAAATTGAGTTTCCGCAGGGTAACTCGAAGCACCTAGGTCATTTATCGCTACAACTGTCAATGTATATTGACCAACAGATAATGGGTTCTTAATTAATATTTCCCAATTTCCAGATGAATCAATTGTCCCCTTTCCATTAAAAACTTCTTGCCCATTCAAACTATTTAATTTAACCTGCACACCCAATCCTGCGTTAACTTTTCCAGAAGCATAAACAAATTCACCAAAAGAAACAGATTTATTAAACAATCCAACGGTCGGTGTAGCTAAAGGTACAATTTCCAAACTGACACTGTCCTCTGTAGAATTACCAGCGTTATCAACAGCTTGGACAACAACACGATGCTGACCAGGATTTAATCCTGGCAAAACTAAAGTATCTTTTTTGGAAATTATTTCATTAGTATTATCTATACGTACTATATAATTTGCAATTCCAGAAATACTATCTTTAGTACTGAAAGAAAATGAAGGAAAAGGATTCTCAGTCTTAAATCCATCAACAGATGAAACCTTAAAAGGAAGTGGAGGAACAGTGTCTATGGCAATTCGATAATTATTGGTAATACCCCAACCAATATTATTTTTGAAACGTATATGCAAATATGATACACCATTACCAAGAGGTGGAAATGATTTATTATCAAAAAGACCTTCACTTGTCGATGGATTGAAAACTGGAATTTTATTTAACACCGCCGCAACCTCTGTGACATCTTTTGGTAAATTCCAATTAACAACAAAATTTTGTGAGACATCATGCCAACTGTTTGGGTTTGGATACAATAAAACAGAAATGACTGGCTTGGCTGGAGCGTTAGGGGCAATTTCCGGGGCTGGGTTGGTTACAGTAGGAACAATGACAGAAACAGTTGTTTTCACTAAACTACTAAGTTCAATCCCCTTCGTCGCTGTTAATACATTTGTACCAGAACCATCACTCGCAGTAACCGCTGAGTCATTGAGAGTCAAACTTATAGTGCCTGTGCCTATCACTTTAAACACAACCCTTAAAACTTGAAGAGATTTACCAGATAAACCACTCGTCGATCCGCCGATAAAATTGATAGTACCGAGAGTATTATCAACAGAAGGTTCAACTAACCAAAAATTCAAAACTGAATCTGTTTTATCAACATTCACAACACTAACCAAATCTTTGGTGTATTGCAGAGTAGCTTGCGCCGCATTAATACCGACACTTTCACTATCTATTTTCAAATCAATACTAAATTCATCACCAATCGACAAAGAATCTTTATTACTAAAAAGATTTATTGTCGCAGCATTTGCTCCATAAGGAAAAAATAAAACGAAAGCTGAAATTATAAGACCACTCACCCACCATTTGCTATTATTATTCTTAATATTTTTTTTATTTTTATTCATGATTATTTTTTATAAATAGTTCGTGAGAAAATACTTAAGTCTTGAATATTCACTTTGCCATCGTGGTTTAAGTCAATTTTAGTTCTTTCTAGATTATTTTTATTATACCATAGTGACAAGAAGATACTCATATCACTTACATTTATTTTACCATCAGAATTAAAATCTGTTGGAGTAATAATATAATTCGTTAGACTGAAATCTTGAGTTGGAGAAAATTCACTCAATAATCCTTCGGGGGTAGTTTGTCTTACTCTCAAATTATGTTTTCCTAAACCAAGTGTGGCTGTATTCCAAAGAAGATTATATGCACCATCAGCGGCAGCTACTGCTTTATCGGTAACAACCGTACCGTCTATTTCAAACTGAACTGTACTGTTTGGCGTTGCAAAGCCACTTACTGATAGGAAATCACCCTTGGATAAATAAGTTCTAAGCAAATCGACTGTTGGTGACATAACTAAACCTTTTACATCTAAACTTAAAACTCCGTCTTTTAATGTGAAAATTTTAGCTTGGGAAACACGACCATTCTTATCAGTGATTAGAAGACCGTATTGATTGGCGTCTGATAAGGCGGAACTAAAATTAAGACTAAATTTACCATCTGCTGTTTTTACAAGATCTTGCTTTATAGGAATAGCTCCATTGGAAATAGCAAATGCGGTTAAATTACCTGTTGGAAACGCCTGGCCAGAGAAAGATATTGTTGGAATAACGGGCGCTACATAAACACTCACCGCTCCTCCACCACCACCAGAGACTACTGGTGGAATTGCTGAGAAAATTACATTTTGAGTTGAGGTAAAGATAAGAGTTGTTGGTGGTGTAATATCACTTAATGATAAATTAACTGTCTCAACTACAGAATCAGAAATATTTAAAGTACCGACACCATTAATAATATCAACAAGGCCTGAACCTGTGGCACTACCAGAAGTAACTAAATTAATATCTCCTTGGAAAGTACTATCAACATTCCCTAGATCATCAACAGCTTTTACAGTCACTGTTGTTGACCCTCCAACTTGAACATCGGATGGATCGATTATAATAAACTTTGTCGCGACAATCGCAGCAGAAGCAACTGTAAAACTATTTGAAATACCAGTTTCAGATCCACCTGTACGTGTTGCTGTTATTGTAAATGCACCAGCATTGGAAAGTGTTACAGAATGAGCAGATAAAATACCTGCTGTAAATGAAGAGGTTATACCACTACCAGAAGAAAGTGTACCGGTTGAAGAAATATCAGCCGTACCAGTGAAACCTGTAGCTATATTACCAAAAGAATCTTTTGCAGTAATTTTAATATCAAAAGGTACAGCTATCGTTTGTGTACCAATAGAACCCCCACCACTCGCTTCAACAATGAAACTAGCAACTGTGCCAGGGTTTACATCAAAAGTATTACTCGTAAAGAATTGAGTATCACCAGTCTTTGTAGCAGTAATAGTTTTACCAGAACCAGACTGGGTAACTCTTACATTTTGAGTTAGACTTCCAGAAACAAAATTATTTGAAATAGTTGGCGTGATACTACCGGCTGTTGTGGAGAAATCAACCGTACTAGTGAATGAAGTTGCTGTATTA
>JBAQFC010000005.1:0-18328 GCA_049287045.1 Minisyncoccia bacterium
TTGCCACACTTGGCAAAGGTCCGACCTTCGTTTTCTCAACAAAAAATCCTCCAGTTTTAAACTGGAGGATTTTTTGTTGTTTTATTTTATCTTCTCAATTTTCTGTAAGATTATTTCAGCCGATTGAGCACCAGGGATAGTATCAACAATTTTTCCATTTTTTAGAATAAATCCGGAAGGGGTGCCATTGACTCCAGCTTGTACCCCGTCAGACATATCAGCTCTAACTTTCTCAGAATACTTTCCAGTATCAAGACAAGTGTTAAAAGTATTTAAATCAAGCCCGATATCAAATGCGATTTTTGGCAGTTCTGCTACATCGAGTCTGTTGTTTGAGGTTGTTCTTAAGAAAAGTTCATCTGAGTATTTCCAGAAAGTTGTATTACCACCTTGTTCCCAAGCACACTCCATCGCTTCGGACTCACGAAATGCTTTTGGGTGAAGTTCAGCAATAGGGTAGTGTCTGTAAACCCAGGCCACTTGTCCGTTTCCTTTTTCTACTACTTCGTGCATTGTTGTGTCGAATACTTTACAAAAAGGGCATTCAGAATCTGAATATTCTACGATTACAATTTTTGCGTTTGGATTTCCGAGTATATGTTCATCTACTGACACAGGTCTTATTTTTATGTTTGCTAAATTATTTACAACACCGTCTACTGGAGCAAGTGCTACAGGTGTCTTGCCGTTAATTAAAATTGCTCCCGCTATTATAACTCCTGCTATGATTATTGCCCCGGCTATATTTACTTGATTTTTGTTGTTATTTTCCATTCTAATTTTTTTAGATCCGATATCATTATCGGGAACACATTTGTATTATTTATTAATACTGTTATTGTAGCATTTTTTTTATGCATGGTATAATTAAAAGTATTATAAGGTTTTTATTAATTAATTTTTAGAAATATATGATGCACGAAAATTGTAAAGGTAATTGTGGAAAAGAGGGTTGTGTGAAAGGTTGTGCTATGAAAATGGTCGCTAAAATTTTAGTGATTATTGGAGGCCTAAACTGGGGTTTGATTGGTCTAGGTATGTTATTGGGTAAAACAGCAGATTCTTGGAATTTGGTTCATGCGATTTTTAAATCCATGCCAGCTATTGAGGCGATTATTTATGTACTTGTTGGTGTTGCAGCAGTAATGAAAATTTTTGGTTGTAAATGTCCAAAGTGTATGGGTGGTAGTTGTTCAGTAGAAAGTAAAATGGGAGAAAAGGAAGAAAAAATAATGTAATTTATTTAGATATTATATAAAAAAATACTCCGAAATAGCTCGGAGTATTTTTTTTGTATTTTAGGCTAATTATGCTATAATAAACCCAATAAATTATGAGTATTTTCTCGGGGATAATCTATGTTTTTACCTTTTTATCTGTATATGTACAGGTATTTTTTCTAGTTACTTTCTTAGAAAAAAGGAAAAATATTCTTATTAGAACCGAGCCGATCGAGTTGGATGAATATCCCGGAGTTACAATCATTGTGCCTTGTTATAATGAATCAAAAACAATTACTGCCACGATTGATTCACTTTTGAATTTGGATTATCCCAAGGATAAACTTCGGTTATTTATTATTGATGATGGAAGCAAAGATAATACTTGGCAACTAATTCAAGAATTTACAAATTACGAAAATATAAAAGTTTTTCATAAAGAAAATGGAGGTAAGTACACTGCTCTTAATTTTGGTCTTACAAAAGTAGAGACCCCATTTATTGGTTGTTTAGACGCAGATTCTTTTGTTGATTCTGAAGCCCTAAAAAGAATCATGACTTATTTCGTTGATAAAAATACTATGGCGGTTGCCCCTTCAATTATTGTAGATAACCCAAAAAATATTTTACAGGGAGCACAAAAAGCAGAATATGATATGGGTGTCTATAATAAAAAAATGCTTGCTTTCCTTGGTGGAATCCATGTTACTCCCGGTCCTTTTTCCATTTTTAGGAAAAAAGTTTTTGACGATTTAGGTCCATATAGGCATGCTCACAATACCGAAGACCAAGAAATAGCTCTTCGCATGCAAGAACATCACTACAAGATTGAGCATTGCCCGGATGCTTATGTTTATACAGTTGCTCCTAATACTGTCAAAAAATTATATCGCCAAAGATTAAGATGGATCTATGGTTTCATTAGAAACGCGATAGACTACAGAAGACTTATTTTTAAAAAGGAATTCGGAACGCTCGCTTTCTTTACTTTACCATCTGGATTGATATCAGTTTTTTCAGCTGTTTTTTTGTTTATGATGATATCTTACAATTTAATTAATTTTATTCTTCATAAAATAATACAAATTAGCGCAGTTGGTTTTAGTAATACTTTTTCTAGTTCTGGTTTCAGTTTTGATTTCTTTTTCTTTGATACCAAAACGATAGTTTTTATTTCAATTATTCTGTATACTTCAATCATAATATCCCTCCTGATAGGCAGGACGATGTTGGAAGGTAAACCGAGAATTTCCTTTGATCTGTTTTATTTTATAATTATATACAGTGTAATTGCTCCATTTTGGATTATAAAGGCGCTTATAAACGCTATTAGGTCCAAAGAAACGAGCTGGACACTAGAAAGGGAAGCTAAAATAGCTAAATAAAAATATATGCAACAACAACCACAACTTGATTGGAAAAGATACTTAATAGTGTTTTTTATAACACTCGGTTTATTTCTAACCGCGGTGTATGTCAGTAATTATTTTAGTGATAAAAAATTGAGTCAGCTTAAAAATATTCAGGATACGATATCTATCGATGTCCTTTCTTCAGAAACTCAATACGCACTACTTTCAGAACTTTCCTGTAAAAACGTTTCCGATTCAGTACTTTCAAGTGAATTAAATGACCTTGGAAATAAACTTGAATGGAGTTTGCAAAATCTTGGAGCGACGGATGAAGTAAATTATCTAAAGAAATATTATTCTTTACTTGAAATAAAAGATTACCTATTAGCAAAGAAGATTTCTTCCACTTGTGGAGTTAAATCAGCCTTTATTCTTTATTTTTATACTACTGCTCAAAACTGTAGTGAATGTGAGAAACAAGGACTAGTCCTTTCTTCTTTGCGTGAAAAATATCCAGAATTAAAGGTTTATTCTTTCGATTTTTCCACCGATCTTTCTGCAGTCAAAGCTATGCTTGATATATACAAAATTCAAGATACAAAACTCCCAGCTGTGGTGATCAATGATGAGCTATTGACCAGTTTCCAGAGCGTAGATGCACTAGAATTACGCATTAAAGACTCTTTTAAACTCCAAGAGCCAAAGTCCACTAAAAATACAAAGGCTTCAAAGTAAGGTTGCTTTTTTATAATAGGTGTGCTATAATTTTTATGAATTAATTCATTTAAATTTTCACTTAAATCATTTAACTATGAAAGAAAAAATCCTTTCCGGTAAAATTATCGGATTATTCTTTATGGAGAAACACCAAAATTGGTCAGATCTTATTTCAACAACTGCTCGCGAAGCAGGTGCAGAAGTTATCATTTTCAGTGATGAGAAAGACATGGAACACAAGCTTTGGGAAACCACCTCCAAAACAAGACCAAATGTAATATTTCTAGATAGAGATATTCGAAAGGTTGCGGTACAAAGGTATATTTCAGAGACGAAAATCCCGACAGTTTTTGTGTCATTTAAGTCGGTATTTTCTCCGACAGTTATCAATGATAATATTATGTTGCTGGATTCTTTAGAGGAACTCCTTTGTGGAAAAAATAAAGAAAAAGTGTAAAAAGAAAATCAACAAAAAAACCTTCCAAATTTGGAAGGTTTTTTATTTTGGAGCCGGCACGAGGATTCGGACCCCGGACATCCACTTTACAAAAGTGGCGCTCTACCAACTGAGCTATGCCGGCAAACTATACAATTATCAAAACATTTTTATGTCAGCAGTTACTTTGGCGTATATCAGCCAAAACAGCTATGCCGGCAAACAACTATACCAGAAAGGTATGAGGATATACTATCAGATTTAATTCATTCTATCAAGCTTTTTCTTAAGATTGATTTTTCTCTTCTTCTACGATTTGGTGTTTGATTTTGCTGATCTTTTGTTTGTATTCAGACACCTTTCTTAAAAACTTTGAAACTTCCTTGTGACCATTACTTTTTTCAAACTTATTTCTAGTTATTATTTTATGTGCTTTATTATAAAGCTTATTACCTTTATCTTTTATCAAATTTAAAGTACGTACATAGAGTCTGATAGTTATAACCAGTGCAATAAATCCATACCTTTTAAGATTTTTAACAGCAATAATCCTTACATCTTTTGAATCAGGAATTTCAAAGAAAAAATCGTTTAAGGGTTCTACTAGTTCGTCTTTAGGTATAATTAATTTTCGTCCGATCATTAGGGCGATACCCGCGAGTGATACGAAGAATAAAATTAATACTATTTGCATTGTTTTAAATTGAGTAACGCTTTACTTCTTTTATTTTTGCTTTAGCAGCTTCTAGTAGCTTTCCGATAGTTAGATCTGGATTTTTAATGAAAGGTTGTTCAAGAAGTGTTTTTTCTTTGAAGTATGTGTTTATTTTACCATCTAACATTTTCTTTTTAATATCTTCTGGTTTATCAATACTAGCAACTTCTTTTTCGAAGATTTCAACCATTGTTTTCTTTGTGTCCTCACTGATTTCGTCCGCTGAAATGTATTCTGGTTTCATTGCTGCAGTATGCATTGCTACATCCTTTGCAAGTTCTGAAGTACCTCCTTCTAGACTTACAACGATAGCAGCTTTGCTGTTGTGTACATAATACCCGATAACATCTCCTTCTACTAAATATACGTCACCAAGCTGGATATTTTCTCCAGTTTTCTGAATAATTGGATCAATCATATCTTTTGCACCTTCTTTCATTTTTTCGATTCCTTCTTTTAATGCTTTATCAGCTAGATTAGATAAAAGGGAAGTAAAGTCTTCGTTCCTAGATACGAAATCAGTCTCACAATGAAGAGCTACCAATATTGCTTTGCCAGCTTCTGTTTTGACTGTAACTGCACCGTCAGCAGCAGATCTATCTGCCTTCTTAAGTGCAATATCAGAACTAGTTTTTTTTAAGATAGCTAAGGCTTTTTTCATGTCTCCCTCAGCTTCTTCGAGGGCACGTTTACATTGCATAACAGAGATACCAGTCGCGTCTCTAAGCTCCTTTATTAACTCAGTTGTTATTATTGATGACATATTTTTTTAAAAATTAAGCTTTTTTAATAGGTGAAGTTTCTTCTTCGGGAGTGGACATTTGGCCATCTTTGTAAGCACTAACAATAGATGTAGTGAACAGCTTGATAGATGGTATTGATGCGTCGTTTCCAACGATAGGATAGTCTAAATCTTTTAGATTTGTATCAGAATTCACAAGGGTGATAACAGGTACATTTGCTTTTCTGGCTTCAGTAGCAGCGATATGTTCTGCTTTAGCGTCAATGATAAACATTGCATCAGGGGCCTTTTTAAGACCAATAAGACCTGAGTAGTATTTAGAAAGTCTTTCCATTTTCTTAGCCATAACAACTCTTTCTTTCTTAGTATATTTTTCAAGATTACCTTCTGAACTATCTTTACGGTAGTTTTCAAGTTCGTTAATTCTTTTCTTGATTTCTGTAAAGTTACTTAGTGTGCCTCCAATCCAACGTTCGATAACATATGGCATATTTAGAGATTCAGCGGCAGCTTTGATGGCTTCACGAGCTTCAGGCTTTGTACCAACAAAAAGAACCACTTTATTGCGGGCTCCTAGACTCTTTATAAATTCAGAAGCTTCAGCAAGCATTACGTTTGTTTTTTCAAGATCAATGATATCTGTCTTATTTTTAGTAGCGAATATATATGAAGCAACAGAAGGATGTCTTCTGGTTTTTGAATAGCCGTAGTGTGCTCCGGCCTGAAACATTTGCTCTATTATCGCCTCATTGTTTTCTATTTTTTGCATGTCAGATATTCTATCAGAAGGTCTCGATATTTGCAAATTTCTTAACTTTGACTAAAAGGCCTTTTTCGGGCTAAATCGGCAAAAGATACGATCGCCCGAACTTTTTGCAAAACAAAAAGTTTTAGGGTAGGATGACATTATGACTAATGGAATGAGACAATCTAAACTTTTTACAAAAACAAGGAAGGAAGCACCTGCAGATGAGACCTCAAAGAACGCTGAACTTCTAATCCGTGCTGGTTTTATTCACAAAGAAATGGCTGGTGTTTATTCTTTTCTACCTCTAGGTTTGCGTGTTATCAATAAGATTGAAAATATAATCAGAGAAGAAATGGACGAGGTGGGTGGAACTGAAATGAGAACTTCTGTTCTTCAAAGTAAAGAAGTTTGGGAAAAAACAAACAGATGGGATGATGAAGTTGTAGATAATTGGTTTAAAACAAAATTAAAAAATGACACAGAGATTGGTTTGTCATTTACCAATGAAGAAGCTTATTCAAATATTTTGAAACAATATGTAAGTTCTTATAAGGATTTGCCACTATACCCGTATGATTTTAAAAATATTTTTAGAAATGAAACAAGAAGTAAATCTGGAATCATGAGAGGTAGAGAATTTTTCTGGAAAGCACTTTATTCCTTTTCAAAGGATGAAATAGAACACGAAGCTTTTTATGAAAAGATGAAAGTTGCTTATAAAAATGTTTATCAAAGAGCAGGGCTTGGACATATTACATATATGACTTTTGCTTCCGGTGGAACTTTTTCTAAGTTCTCACATGAATTTCAGACCATAACTTCTGTCGGGGAAGATACTATTTACTTAGATGAAAATTCAGGAATTGCAATAAACAAAGAAGTTTACAATGATGAGGTTATTGCAGAACTTAATTTAGTTAAAGAAAATTTAGTAGAAAAAAGAGCAGTAGAAGTGGGAAATATTTTCTCTCTCGGAACAAAGTTTTCTGAACCATTTGACTTGAAATACAAAGATGAAAAAGGTGAAGATAAGTTAGTCGTAATGGGTAGTTATGGTATTGGCTTAAGTCGTCTTATGGGTACTGTTGTGGAATCTTTGTCTGATGATAAGGGTATTATCTGGCCGGAATCTATTGCTCCTTTTAAAGTCCATTTACTTGCTTTGGGAGATAAAGAAAATGTTTTATCTGAAGCAAATAGGATTTTTGAGAAACTTTCCAAAGCTGGTGTGGAGGTTCTTTTTGATGACAGATTGGAATTGTCTGCTGGAGAAAAATTTGCTGATGCTGATTTACTTGGTATGCCATACCGTGCCGTGGTCTCAGAAAGAAGTATGAAGAATTTACCCGAAGGTGTAACCGAAGGAATCGAACTAAAAAAGCGTACTGAAGAAAAAGGCCAGATTGTTTCTTTGGAAGAATTGTTAAAGATAATATCTCAAGAAAATTAATTTAAAAATGATCAAAAAATTTTACAAATTAATTTCAAATGACATCGGTATAGACCTAGGTACTGCTAATACTTTAGTGTATTTAAAGGGTCACGGTATTGTGATCAATGAGCCTTCAGTTGTCGCTGTGAACCAAAAGACAAACCAAATCCTTGCAGTCGGAATACGTGCAAAAGAAATGCTTGGACGTACTCCAGGACATATTAAAGCTATCCGTCCACTTGTCGATGGTGTTATTTCTGATTTCGAAGTAACCGAAGAAATGCTTTCTTATTTTATTAACAAAGCAGATAAAATTTCCAAAAAAATGGCGCGACCAAGAGTTGTGATAGGTGTGCCTTCTGGTACGACGAATGTTGAAACACGTGCTGTTTATGATGCTGCTCGTAGTGCTGGTGCTCGAGAAGTTTTCTTGGTGGAAGAACCTATGGCCGCAGCTATTGGTATCAGACTTCCTACCAAGGACCCTGTCGGTTCGATGATTATTGATATTGGTGGAGGTACTACCGATGTCGCAGTTATTTCTTTGGGTGGTATCGTAAAATCAAAAAATTTGAAAATAGCTGGAGACAGGTTAAATAATGACATCATCACTTATATGCGTGATGAGTTCAAAATTTTAATTGGAGAAAAAACTGCTGAAGCTGTGAAGATAGCTATCGGTTCTGTTATTCCAGTAGAGTATATGGAGACAGCTGTACGTGGACGAGATTTATTGACAGGACTTCCTCGTGAAGTAGTCGTGACTGATTCTGATGTTCGCGAAGCTATTTCATTATCCATCAAGGAACTTGTTGAAGGAGTAAAAGATGTTCTGGAAACAACACCACCCGAAATACTTTCCGACATTATGCATAAAGGTATTACTCTTTCAGGAGGTGGGGCATTATTAACTGGTCTCGACCAACTTCTTCAAGATGTTTTAAAAATACCTGTTTATGTCATTGATGACCCTCTTTCCGCTGTGGCCCGTGGAACGGGAGTTATTTTAGATGATTTAGAATCATATCGTGAAGCTCTAATTGGAAATCAAGATGAGTTACCTCCTAGATAGAAAAATAAAAAGAAGAAAGTTTTCAACTATTGCGGTTATTGTCGTATTTTTATTTATTTCTATTTATTTTAGATCTGCTCTTTTTAGTAAACTTTCATACGTAGCCCATTTTGTTTTTAAACCAGTCGTTGTTTTAGGAAATAATATAGGTGATAAATTTTCTAGTACTGGTGCATATTTTAAAAATAAAAAATTGATTGTTCTGAAAAATGAAGAGTTGCAGGCGCAACTAAATGAGATGTCTGCTCGAGTTTCAAACTACAGTATTGTTTTAGATGAGAATAATAATCTTAAAGAAATTCTAGGCCGTAAAACAGAAAAAGCCAATATGATTCTTTCTGCTATTTTGTCCAAACCTAATAAATCAATATATGACACTCTGATTATTGATGCTGGAGCAAATCAAGGAATAAAAATAGGGGAGGTTGTGTTTGCTTTAGGTAATGTTCCAATCGGGCGTGTTGCTGAAGTTGATGCTAGTTCTTCAAAAGTTGTTTTATTTTCAAATCCCAAAGAAAAAACAGAAGTAGTTATTACCCCAGATTGTAATCTCTTAAAAGAACCTGTTGTTTCAGCATCTGGCGAAGTATTACCTCCAATTATTCACACTGGTGGAAATATTTTTATGCAAATTGTTGGTCGTGGAGGAGGAAATTTTGAAATGATTTTACCTCGAGATTTAATTTTAGAAAAAGGAACAGAGGTTCATTTGCCTGGTATTACACCGTATATACTTGGTGTCGTGCAAACAATAATCTCTGATCCGCGTGATGCTTTTCAAAAAGCTTTATTGACAAGTCCGGTAAATATTCAGGAGCTTAAGTTTGTTGAAGTACAAATATAAAAGTTATTTTTTGAGTTTTCAATGTTTGAATTACAAAAGTAATTTTAAAGTTCACAGAAGTAAAAATATAAAAGTTGTTTCTAGAATGCCTTGCGCAAGCCGACGGGCTGAGCAGAGCAAAAATTTAGCAAAATTTTATGTGTGCATTATAGAAATTACTTTTACATTTTTACAAATTAATAATATTAAATGGAGTTTAAAATAGAAAAAAAATTAAAGAATAACTTGGGTCGTATAGGAGTTTTAACGACTCCACATGGAGTTATTTTAACACCTTCTTTTGTTGCGGTTGGTACTAAAGCCACAATAAAATCTCTCAACCCAGACCAAGTAAAAGATGAGGGAACTCAAGTTGTCCTCGGTAATACTTACCACTTATTTTTACAACCCGGTGATGAGATAGTCGCCAAGGCTGGAGGTATCGGAAAGTTTATGAATTGGTCCGGTCCGACAATGACAGACTCAGGTGGTTTTCAAGTTTTTTCTTTAGGTGCTGCTTATGGAAAAAATATTTCTAAGGTTATACAAATCACTGATCCATCACTTATGATTCCCGAACGTTTTGATGATAGTGATGCGCCACGTCTCGCAAAGATCGGACAAGATGGAGTATCTTTCAAATCACATTTGGATGGATCAATTCATTACATTACTCCTGAGAAATCAATTCAGATTCAACATAATTTGGGTGCGGATATTATTTTTGCTTTTGATGAATGTACTAGTCCTGCGGAAGATTTTAAATATCAAGAAGAAGCCTTGAATCGTACACATGCTTGGGCTAAGAGGTGTCTCGAGGAACACAAGAAATTAGAAGAGTTAAAGGAAAATTCAAAGAAGATATTTTCTCGCGACTCGCACTCTGACCTGGGTGTGGTTAATGATCTGGATGTAGCGTATGTCGCAGAAAACACTTCTTTAAATTTTCCTGACGTTGCAGAAAGCACAATTTTAAATTCTCCTCAGGCTTTGTTCGGTATCGTTCAGGGTGGTAGAGAAGAAGACCTTCGAAAAAAATCTGCTCAGGTTATTTCAGAAATGAATGTAGATGGTAAAAAATTTGATGGTTTTGGTATTGGTGGAAGTTTTGCCAAAGAAGATATGAGTACCGCAGTGAAATGGGTGAATGAAATTTTACCGGAAGAAAAACCTCGACATTTGCTCGGTATCGGTGAACCGGAAGATTTATTTATGGGCATAGAAAATGGCGTGGATCTTTTTGATTGTGTCTTGCCGACACGTCTCGGACGCAATGGCACAATCTATACAAAAAAAGGGAAGATAAGTATCACAAATGCAAAATATCGTGATGATTTTTCTCCAATTGAAGATGACTGTGAATGTTACACTTGTGGGCAAGGTAATTCCTTACCCAAAGGGGAAGGTATTTCCTTGAACACAGTAAAATACAGCAAAGCCTACATAGCCCACCTCTTCCACGGCAAAGAAATGCTTGCAGGAACATTAGCTTCCATTCACAATTTACATTTTATTGTTTCCCTTGTTGCTAAAATCCGCCAGAGTATCATTGATGATAATTTCTATGAGTTCAGAGACGAGTTTTTGAAAAATTACGAAAAATAATTTAATAATTTGCTATACTTTTATCTGTAATGTCAAATAACAAATTCAAACTTCATACTGAATATCAGCCCGCAGGGGATCAACCTAAAGCCATAAAGGGCCTTTTGGAAGGTCTAAAGAAAGGTATGCACAAGCAGACCCTTTTGGGTGTGACAGGTTCTGGTAAGACTTTTACTGTCGCGAATGTTATTGCTGAGATGAACAAGCCGACTTTAGTTATCGCTCACAACAAAACTCTCGCCGCTCAGCTCGCCCAAGAGTACAAAACTTTTTTCCCTGAAAACGCAGTGCATTATTTTGTTTCTTATTACGACTATTATCAGCCGGAAGCATACATGCCGACGACAGATACTTTTATTGAAAAAGATGCACAGATAAATAAAGAAATAGATAGATTGCGTCATGCTTCGACGCAAGCTCTTTTGACTCGCAAAGATGTGATCATTGTCGCTTCAGTTTCTTGTATTTATGGTTTAGGAAGTCCAGAAGAATACAAGGAAGAAAATTTGGAGATAGCCATAGGAGACAAAATAACCCGTACAGATTTAATGTCTCGATTGATTGCGATGCATTTCGAAAGAACAAATGCAGATCTGACTCCCGGTACTTTTCGTGCGTTAGCAAACAAAATAGAAGTCATGCCGGTGTCCGAAAACTTTTTGTATTCAATCGATTTAGAAAAAGAAAAAGTTGAAAGAATTATTCGTATTGATCCAGTTTCTTCACATATTCTCTCCGAAGAGAATAGTATTTTCATTTTCCCAGCAAAACATTTTATAACTAACAAAACAAAATTAGCCAAAGCGATAAAAGATATTCAAGCAGAGTTAAAACAACAATTAAAAAAGTTTGATAAAGAAGGAAAACTTTTAGAAGCAGAGAGAATAAAACGCAGAACAAATTACGATATCGCAATGCTTCGAGAGGTTGGATATTGTTCTGGGATAGAAAACTACTCTCGGCTTATGTCTGGTAAAAAAGCAGGTGAAGCACCAGAGACTTTGCTCTCATATTTCGGTAAAGATTTTTTGACGATTATTGATGAATCACATGTCACACTGCCACAAATCGGTGGTATGTATGCAGGTGATGCTTCTCGTAAAACCACTTTGATTGAACACGGTTTCAGATTGCCGAGTGCGAAAGATAACAGACCTCTCAAATATGATGAGTTTGAAAAGCGTATTGGGCAGGTGATTTATACGACTGCAACTCCATCTGAGGTGGAAAGAAAAGAAAGCGACCAGATAGTGGAGCAGATCATCCGTCCTACAGGTCTTGTAGACCCTGAAATTGAGGTGAGACCTATTATGGCAGGAGTTTCTCCCCTCCTTGCTAAGGAGGGGGTAGGGGGTGGTAATTCAAAAAATCACCACCTCGCCCTAAAGGGCACTCCTCCTCAAAAAGGAGGAGATAAATATCCAGGCCAAGTACAAGATTTCATTGCAGAAGCAGAAAAAGAAATTAAAAAAGGTGGCCGAGTGATAGCTACCACTTTGACCAAAAAAATGGCGGAAGATTTGTCTGCTTATTTGAAAGATAAAAAAATAAAATCAGAGTATGTGCACAGTGATATAAAGACGATTGAACGCATAAAAATCCTGACAGAATTTCGTCGAGGAACTTTTGATATTTTAGTCGGAGTGAATCTTCTCCGCGAAGGTTTGGATTTACCGGAGGTAACACTCATTGGTATTTTAGATGCGGACAAAGAAGGATTTTTACGTAGTGAAGTTTCTTTGATTCAGACGATAGGACGTGCTGCTCGAAACGTTGCAGGACGTGTGATTCTTTATGCTGACAGGATTACTGGCTCGATGGAGCGTGCGATGGCAGAGACAAATCGCCGACGAGTTATCCAAGTCGCTTATAATAAAAAACATAACATTACTCCGAAAACAATTATTAAAAAGATTAATGATATTACCGAAGCATTGGATAGTCTGCATGACAAAGCCGTGGCTTCTGAGCTCGATTTAGATACAAAACTTTTTGCCAAAAATCCTTCCAAACTTGTGAAACTAAAAGAGAGACAAATGTCCGAAGCAGTGAAAGCTTTGGACTTTGAAACTGCTGCGATTCTGCGTGATGAACTTAAAATTTTAAAAGAAAGACTGGTGAAGTAGTTTCATAATTCTTTGCATTTTAATTTCAGCCTGCTATACTTTTCGCAATAAAATGGCAAAGAAAAAAATAAAGAAAAACGGTAAGAATTGGAAGAAATTTTGGAAGCTGGGAGTTGAGGAATTCAACACTCAGTTTTTTGGTGTTTCGAAAGATGGGGAACTGACTGTCTCTGAAGGTCATAACTCTTATAATATCTCTGATTTAGCTGAAAAATATGGTACACCTTTACAGATAGTTCTACCTTTCGTAATCGAGGACCGTCTTAAGGACCTGATTGGTTATTTTCAAGCTTATATGAAAATATATGGCTACAAAGGTAAATTTTATTATCACTATCCGATGAAAGTGAACCAGAATAAAGAATTTATTTTACCGCTTATTTCTGAGGGGGCGAATTTGGAAGTTACTTCTGCCAATGAACTTTGGCTTGTGAAAAAACTTTGGGAAAAAGAAAAGTTTGATAGTAAGATACGTGTTCTTTGTAATGGACCCAAGACCGATATATATTTAGACTTAGTGGAAGAACTCCGGACAAAAGGAATGAACATTATTCCGATTATTGAAGGTCCGGAAGAAATCGAAAGACTGGCAAAATACAAGGGTGACATCGGGGTACGAGTAGACCTCTCTATAAAAGCAGATACGCATTGGGATAAAAAATTTGATCGTTTTGGGTTGTCAGAGCGTGATGTTCTTGATTTAAGTAAAATGAAAAATTTGAAAATAATGCATTATCATCTTGGCTCTCAAATAAAAACACAAAAGAGTATTCTTGATGGGGTGAAACATGCTTTTAGTATTTATGTTGAACTGCAAAAAACACATCAAAATTTAGATACTCTGGATATTGGTGGTGGTTTTGGTATTCCTTACGAAAAGAAAAAGTTTTATACAGCGAAAGGTGTATCAAGTAAGATGATAAGAATGCTTAAAAATTTGTCGGACAAAGCGGGTATCAAGCATCCAAACCTGGCTGTCGAATGGGGGCAATATATTGTAGCTCCATCACAGGTTACAATTTATAAAATTATTTCTGAGAAATCTATTCCAAAGGCCAATGCAAAAGCTTGGTATATTATTGATGGAAGCTTCATGAATGATCTCAAGGATACTTGGGCAATTCACCAGAAATGGCATACGATACCTGTGAATCATATGAATGGTAGTTTAAAAAGAGTTTGGCTGGCCGGTAGTAGTTGTGATTCGGATGATAAATATACTGCTGGTGGTAATTATATTCTCTTGCCTAAGTTGCATGAAAACAAAGATCAGTTTGTTGCTATTTTAGATACCGGTGCTTATCAGGATAGTCTCGCTTCACACCATTGCCTTTTGTCTGCTCCAATGAAAATAGTAGCTCAAGATGGTATGATAAAAATTGCTCGTAAGCGTGAGACAGCAGAATCAATCGGTAAGCTTTTTGGTTGGAATACTGGAGATCATAAATAATATGAACAAAAAAAATTCTAAACCTCTAATTAAAAATATAATATTTTCTATTTTAGTTGTTGTTGGATTTTTTTTAATTCAAAATTATATCCCTAAAAAAGAAATAAAAGAAACCAACGCTCAGTATATAAAAATAGCGGGGCAAAAATTAAAAATTGATTTAGCTTTAAATCAACAAACTCAGGAACAAGGGCTTTCAGGTAGGAATAGTTTAAGGGAAGATGAAGGAATGCTTTTTGTTTTTGAAAAACCTTCTCATAATCTTTTTTGGATGAAAGACATGAATTTTCCTATAGATATGATATGGATTAATGAAGACCTTCATGTTGTTTATATTAAAAAAAATGCCAAGCCCGAATCTTTTCCCGAATCTTTTGGTCCAGATGAAAATACAAAGTATGTCTTAGAGGTGGTCTCTGGGTTTGGAGATAAAAATAATTTAAAAGAAGGGGATAGTGTCGAACTACTGTAGTAGAATTAAAAACAGCCCCGTCGCTTTAGCGACGGGGCTGTTTTTGTTAATTAATTATTATAAAGGCAAGTGTTCTACATGGTCAGCAGTTTCTTTTTTGTTAGTTTTAGTAGTACCAAAACTTGAATATAGTTTTCTTCCAACTATAGTAAGTCCTAATATAGCAAGAACTAAGGCAAGCCATCCTAGAAGAGTAGACGGAAGAAAGTTTGCTCCAAATAAAGAGTTTGCTTCAAGTCCAGTACCTGAGACAACATGGTTTGTAACATAAGCGATTTCATCATGCTCACTTGTTGAACCTGTTATGTTGTAGGTCATGACGGCTGTAGTTACAAGGACACTTTTGTCTGGAGTTCTTGAACTAACTTTACCTTTTATTGTCATTGAACCCAATTGATTTGGTACCAATACTCCGGCATTTAATTCTACGATATTATCGGAGTTTACTTTTCCAAAGTTTGATTCTGTGAAGTCAATTTCTTTTGGAAGTTGAATTGAAATTTTGGCATTTTCAAAGTTTTTTGAATTTTTATTATTGAAAACAACCAAGTATTCAATTTCATTTCCTGCGGTAATATTGTCTGTGGTTGTTGTAATTTTAAGAATAGAACTTTGGGCTGTTGTTACACTTGGACCTGTATTGTTGTCTGTGTTTATTGTTGTATCACCAGCACTCTTTGTTTGGAATACTAGAATTTTTCCTTTGTAAACAGAGTTGTTATTTAAGACTACTGCTCGGAAATAATAGATAGTTCCTGAAGTAAAATTATTAACAGTGTTTGAAAAATTTACTGAAGGAGATGTTCCTAAATCTTGGGTTGTTGTTGTGGATCCCAAAGAAGCAGTTGTGCCGTATTCGAAGTATCCTTGAGCAGAATAGTTACTTTGATTAACAAAGATTCCGTTTAGTCTTGCTGAAGTACTTGTCTGGCTAGTTGCCTGAACAGTAGTTACAACTCCATTTAAGGCTCCAGTAGTGAAACTAAAGATATTACCTTGTCTTGTTCCATAAGAATTATTTGCAGCAGCACGGAAGTAGTAGGTTGTATTTGGAGCAAGGTTTGTAATACTTTGAGCTAAAGCTGAGTATGAGTTTGCACTACCTTGAGAGATGTGAGATGTCTCACTAAAATTTGCTAATGTATTTGAAGTTCCATATTCAAACCAAGATGTTGCAGTGTATCCATTGGGATTGATTGAACCATTTAAAACAACAGAATTACTTGAAATATTTCCGGCATTCTGAGTTGTAACTGATACATAAGAATAATAATATCCTCCACCACCTCCGCCTCCACCACCGTTATTGTTGGCAGTTATTGTAAAAGTAACTCCGTTTGAAGCACAATTATTATTGGCAACAGAAATACTTCCACTTCCGACACTTGATAAGTCAGTTGATAGTAAAGTCATTGTTATTTGGTTTGCTGAAATTGTTCCTACGATTGCTCTGTTTGCACCATTAAAACGAGGCAAAGAAGAGTTATCAAAATTACTTCCAGATACAACAACATTAGTTGCTCCGGTTCCTACAGTAACTGAAGAAGGAGAAATGGAAGAGATTGATGGGTATGATCCACAAGAGTTATTGGGTGAGTTAACTGTAAAAGTTTGAACTCCTGTAGTTTGACTGCCACTTGTTGCTGTTACGTTATATGCTCCTAGAGCTGCACCAGCAGGTATAGTTATGTTTGCAGTAAGCTGAGTTGGACTTACAAAAATTGTGAAATTAACAGAGATGTTTGATCCAAAATTTGTTGATGCTCCACTTGTAAAATTAGTTCCATTCAAAGTTACGTTTAATGTTTGTCCTTGAGTTCCATTATTTGGAGAAAGAGAAACTAATGTTGGTGTGGTTGAAGGGGGAGGTGTAATCGTTGTTTGGATAGAAGTTGTACTACCATATACTGTTCCATTTATATTTGATGCAATAGCACGGAAATAATAAGTGGTACCAGCTGTGATAGTTGGTGTATTTAAAGTACAAGTAAAAGGTACTACAGTTGCTCCTACTGATTGAGTAAGTTGGCAAGCAGTCAATCCATTACCAGATTGTACATCACTTTGATTTGTTGAATATTCAAATCTAGTAGTTGTTTGTGCTCCGTTATCTGAAAAGATTCCATTCAATGTGATAGATGATGAAGTCGCAGTTGGAACTGTTGTTAATACTGTCGGTGCAGAAGAAGGAGCAGAAATAATTGTCTGTATAGAAGCTATGTTTGTAGCATAAGTTGTACCGTCAGTATTTGAAGCAACGGCTCGGAAATAATAAATTACTCCAGTCGTAATAGTAGGTGTATTTAAAGTACAATGAAAAGTTCCTGTATTTGTACTTGTAGATTGTATAACCTGACAAACAGTTGTTCCGTTACCAGATTGTACATCACTTTGATTTGTTGAATATTCAAATCTAGTAGTTGTCTGACTTCCATTCGCCATAAAGATTCCATTAAAAGTAATGGATGAAGAAGTCGCACTTGGTGGAGTTGTTAATACAGAAGGACTTGCCGCTGATGCAAAATCAGCCCCAACGCCAAAAAGTCCCGCTAAAACAAAAACGAATATTAATTTTTTCATAATTTTTTTCATATATTTTATAATTTTTTATCTTTTAATCTTTCTTGACCAACTGTTATTATGTATGTATTGTATCATATAGTGATTTAAAAGTCAAGCCCTATGATAACTTTTGGGGTGGTAAAAACAGTCTCTTTTTAATGCCAAAATATAGGGCTTTTAGGGGGATTAGGGTATTGCTTGACATAGAGATATGTTTAGTATAAACTCCTCTATACGTCTAGTCCTTTTTGGATAAGGCGTTTTAGTTTAAAGAGAATCTTTGACAACTGAATAACTTGAGAACCCCGGCTAGGAGCCGGGAGCAAGTCTCAACAGTTTATTTTGACCAGTATGAATATTTTCATAAAAGAGTATTCAACTGAGTCACATGTAGGAGAAAACGTTCTCCTACATTCAAGAGCAAATAATTTCAAGAGCTAGGAATCTAGTGTGAGTTAGAAAAATAATTTTGAAGAACAGTTTTAGTTTTACTAAATGCCGTTTTTTGTTTTGTTTCGTTCCTAACTTTTATTTAGAGTTTGATCCTAGCTCAGGATGAACGCTGGCGGCGTGGATAAGGCATGCAAGTCGAACGGACCTCATTTTTCCCTAGATGCGATTACATCAAGTCAAAGGTCGTTTGAGGTTAGTGGCGAACGAGGTAGTAATACACAGGAACTTCCCCCGAAGTCGCGAATAATTCACCGAAAGGTGGACTAATACGCGATAGTCTCGCAAGAGTAAAGATTTATCGCTTTGGGAAAGGCCTGTGCAATATCAGCTAGTTGGTGAGGTAATGGCTCACCAAGGCTATGACGTTTAGGGGGAGTGAGAGCTTGGCCCCCACCGATGGTAC
>JBAQFC010000006.1:0-1700 GCA_049287045.1 Minisyncoccia bacterium
TGAATACGTTCTCAAGTCTTGTACTCACCGCCCGTCAAGTCAAGGGAGCCGGGAGTACCCGAAGTATCCGCATAAGCGGGTCCTAAGGTAAGCTCGGTGACAGGGACTAAGTCGTAACAAGGCACGGGTAGCGGAAGCTGCTCGTGGAATAATTCAATTTGAAACCGTCCCACTTCTGATTTATCAGAAGTGTGGATCTTGCCTCAGCGAGATTCAATGATATTTAATTTATTAAACATCTGGACTTATTGAGTCGGTATTGTGTCGCTCAATTGACGACACAATAGTTTGCTTGAACTTAAAACAATCTGACAAGCGTGGAAAGACATGCACCAAAAAAATTAGTGAACGAAACAAAACAAAGAACAGCAAACTCCTAACTACCGAAAGGTAGAAAACAACAAAAAAGCACCAGAAATGGTGTTTTTTTGTTGTTTAGGTTGCTATTGACTTTTTATATAAATACACTTATAATATTACAAATAAAATTTGTATAAACTTAAAAATTAAAAACATGAAAGGATTCGGCTTTTTATTTTTTTCTATTGTTGCATCATGCTTAATAGGATATCATTCTAATTCATTTTCACTGGGGTTAGGAATATTTATAATATTAGAGATATTCCTCTTTGTTTTCGAGGCAGTAACCCACAATATGGTTATTGGAAATAAATTGATAAGTGAGTTAAAAAAAGAAATTGAAAAAAACAGGAAAAATTAGCAAAGAAAAAGAGATGAAATTCATCTCTTTTTTATTTCCCAAAAAGTAATATGTGTGATATAGTGTTCTCACATTTTAATAGTTACCCCTAAGCGCAAGTGGTGGGGATGTTTGCGTATTTGTATCATACTCAGCGGTGAAACCGCTGTAAATAATAATATGAAAAAAGACATAAAAAATGAAGGAAAAATAATCGTCAAAGGTGCTAGAACGCACAATTTGAAGAACGTTACTGTAGAAATGCCACGCGGTAAAATGATTGCATTTACCGGACTTTCGGGTTCCGGTAAGAGTTCTTTGGCTTTTGATACTATCTTTGCGGAAGGACAGCGACGTTATGTCGAGTCTCTTTCTTCTTATGCACGCCAATTTTTAAAACAAATGGCCAAGCCGGATGTAGATGAGATTGAAGGTTTGAGTCCTGCTATTTCCATCGACCAAAAATCTCGTTCCAATAATCCACGTTCGACAGTGGCGACTATCACAGAAATATATGATTATCTTCGTGTTCTTTATGCGCGCGTCGGCCGTCCATATTGTCTTACTTGTGGAGATGAAATAAAAAAACTTTCCAATGAAGAGATAATCAGATTCGTAATGGAAAAAATATCGAAGCTTTCTAGTCCTAAGAAAAAGGTTATGGGTGTGGAATTCGATGATACTCCAATCCAGATTTTTGCTCCGGTTGTCCGAGGTAGAAAAGGTGAGTACTATCAGCTTCTTTATGATTTACTCGGTAAAGGTTATGCCAAAGTCCGCGTGGACGGTGTGATGAAAAATCTGCGTGAACGTGTAGAACTTTCTAAAACAAAAAAACATGATATTGATGTATTGGTAGATGAATTTTCCGCGCATGAATTTAATGTAAAAGATACAAAAGATATTGAGCTACGTTTGGCTGAATCTGTTGAGCGAGCTTTGCTTGAGTCAGATGGACTTGTAAAAGTAGTTTTCTCCGCAGGTTTCCCCTATGTCAGAC
>JBAQFC010000007.1:0-8581 GCA_049287045.1 Minisyncoccia bacterium
GTGTGGAGCAAATACAAGGTTGCACTCTCTTTTTATAGCTAGTATAATCATGTCATGGCTAAAGTGGTACTAATAATAGAAGATGACAATTTCCTCCAGAGTCTTGAGGCAACTAAACTTAAAAAAGAAGGTTACGATATATTGGGCGCTATAAACGGTGAACAAGCTTTTAAAATTCTAGATGATAAAACAAAACTAGATTTAATTTTACTCGATCTTATGCTCCCGGGTATAGATGGATTTATGATATTGGAAAAAATAAGACAAGACAAATCTTTTCTCACAGTTCCTGTTATTGTTTTTTCAAACCTATCAGAAGATAAAGACATTAAGCGCGCACAAAAATTAGGTGTCAGTGAGTTTATGGTCAAATCAAACTTCACACTAGATGAACTCGCTAAAAAGATCAAAGAATTGATTGGAAATTAGCACAAAAATGGAATTAAGCGACAAGCTTGAAATAAAATTTCGTCTAGATATAAATCAAAAAAAAGCCTTACATAAGCTGAAAATTTTTTCTGTGCATGATTTACTTTTTCACTTCCCTGCTCGTTATTCACACATTAGTGAAATAAAACCAATAAACCAACTAATTCCAGGAGAAACAGCTACAATCTATGGTAAATTTTACAGTCCCGATATAAAACGTAGTTTCAAAAGTAAAATACTGAGAGCTCAAGGAGAGGTAGAAGACGAAACTGGAAAAATAAAAGTTATCTGGTTTAATCAAGCATTTATTGCCAAGATGCTCCATTCGGGACAACTAATAGAGCTAACTGGTAAAGTAACCGAAGGTAAAAGTGGTATTTATTTAGCCAACCCAGAATACAAGAAAGTCGACTCAATGCCGATAGATGTACATAACTCTTTATTTAATTTTAATAAAGAGAAACAAAGCAAAGAGCATGAGATTTTTGGCTTTCCTGTTTATGCAGAAACTCGTGGAATAACTTCCAAGTGGTTTTATCATGCAATTGAAAAAATACTTCGAGAAAAAACTTTAGACAATTTTATTGATTACATCCCAACTGATATTCTTAAAAAATATAATCTACCAACTTTAAAAACTGCTCTCATCTGGATTCACAAACCCAAAAACGCTCAGGATGCTGAGACTGCACGAAAAAGATTCGCTTTCGAAGAAGTCTTTTGTATTCAGCTAGAACGTCAACACGACAAAATCGAATATAGAAAAAATAAATCTTTTAAGATTACTCCCCTAAAAAAAGACGTGCAAGATTTTTTGGAACGCTTCCCTTTCGAACCGACAGCTTCTCAGAAAAAATCCATTGATACAGCTCTTTCTGATATGGCCAAAACTTTTCCCATGTCACGACTACTCGAGGGTGATGTTGGATCCGGCAAGACAGCTGTGGCTGCCACTGCGGCATATGTCACTGTCAAACAAAGACCTGAAGGACAAAATTTTGGAAACTTACAGGTAGCTTATATGGCACCGACTGAAATCTTGGCTTCGCAGCATTTTGAATCTTTTATTCAATACTTCAAGCATTTACCGATCAATATCGGACTTATTACAGGTTCTGGTTGTCGTAAATTTCCTTCCAAAGTAGACCCTTCTGGATGGACCAATATTTCCCGCGCACAACTTTTGAAATGGACAGCCAATGGAGAAATACCAATTTTAATCGGTACGCACGCACTGATTCAAAAAAGTGTGAAATTCAAAAACTTAGCTCTGGTGATAATAGATGAACAACACCGCTTCGGAACAGCTCAAAGAAGAAAGCTTGTCAGGAAAGACGGCGTTGCTCCGCATCTTTTGTCGATGACCGCGACACCTATTCCCCGCACCCTTGCCCTAACTATTTATGGTGACCTGGACTTATCACTCCTTGATGAAATGCCCGCTGGCAGAAAAAAAATAATTACTGAAATTATTACTCCTGACAAACGCGATGAAACTTATGAAAAAATACGCGAAGAAATAAAAGATGGACGCCAACTCTATGTGATTTGTCCAAGAATTTTTGAACCCGATCCAGAAAAAGAACTCGCACTCAACATGAAGTCCGCGGTCTCTGAAGCAGCTCGTTTAAAAAAAGAAGTTTTTCCAGAATGTAAAATCGGTGTGCTACACAGCAAGATGACTAAACAAAAAAAAGAGGAAGTGATGCAAGAATTTACCGATGGTGAAATAAATATATTATGTGCAACGAGCGTAGTCGAAGTGGGAGTGAATGTCCCGAATGCAACAGTCATCATTATCGAAGGAGCGGAAAGATTCGGTCTTGCTCAGCTCCACCAGCTCCGTGGACGTGTAATCCGAAGTTCTCACCAAGCGTATTGTTATGTTTTTGCAGATGCAAAATCAGATAAAACAATCCAGAGATTGAAAGCACTTAAAACTGCCAAAAATGGTTTCGAACTCGCAGAGTTGGACCTATCCCTCCGTGGTGCGGGTGAACTTTCTGGAATAAAACAATGGGGTATCACCGACCTTGGAATGGAAGCGATAAAAAACATAAAAATGGTCTCCGCTGCTCGCGAAGAAGCAACTCGCTTGATATCTGAAGATCCAGAACTTTTAAACTATCCTCTTTTAAAGGCAAAGGTAAAAGAGAAAGTTGGTGAGTTTCATTTTGAATAAAAAACACCTCAAGAATGAGGTGTTTTTTATTTTTGTCCGTCCTCTTGGATTCGAACCAAGGACCCCAGAGGTATAAGCTCTGTGCTCTAACCAACTGAGCTAAGGACGGAGACACAAAACTATATTATCACTATAATGTAGTTTTGTAAAAAAACTAACTTTACGCTTTTTCTACTTCCCTCTTTTTAGGCATTATTCCATGAACAATAATAACCTTATCATATTCTTCTTGTTCCAGAGTTTCAACCTCGATAAGCTTATTGGCGATAGCCGCCAAAACTTTTTTATTTTCCTTCAACACTGTTTCAGCTGACTTAAGACCATCGTTTATTATCCTAGAAACTTCTGCATCGATTTTAGCAGCAACTTCTTCAGAATATTCTTTCTCTTCAGGCATGCCCCATTGAGATTTTCCACCTTCTCCATGAAACGCTACTGGACCAAGTAAATCAGACATCCCCCATCGAGTCACCATTGCTCGTGCTAAATTTGAAGCTACCTGTAGATCACTTGAAGGGCCAGTAGTAATATCTCCAAAAATCATTTTCTCTGCGACATAACCACCTAATGACATAGCAATATCATCAATAAATTCTTTTTTAGATTGCAGTCTTCTTTCCTCAAGAGGAAGCTTCAAAGTATACCCCCCTGCTCGTCCACGGGCGACAATAGAAACTTTGTGTACAGGATCAGCATAAGGCAAGACAGAAGCAACGAGCGCGTGTCCGGCTTCATGATATGCAGTGATTTCTTTTTCTTTTTTGGAAAGCAAATGACTCTTTCTTTCAGGACCCAGCATGACTTTCTCAATCGCATGAATTAAATCAAGCTGAAAAACTTTTTTACGATTCTCACGTGCTGCCAAGATTGCTCCTTCATTCATCAATGAATACAAATCTGCTCCAGAGAATCCAGGTGTGCGTTCAGCAATAACTTTCAAATCAATATCGTCTGCTAAAGGTTTCAATATTGCATGAATTTTTAAAATTTCTTCTCGGTCTGCGCGGTCTGGTAAATCAAGCATCACTTTTCGATCAAAACGTCCTGGGCGAACAAGAGCAGGATCTAACACATCAGCTCTGTTTGTCGCAGCCATAACAATAACTTTGTCATTTGGTTCAAAACCATCCATCTCAACCAAGATCTGGTTTAGTGTCTGTTCACGTTCATCATTCCCACCTCCGAAACCTCCTCCACGAGTGCGTCCTATTGCATCTATTTCATCAACAAAGATTATCGCAGGCGCAGCAGCTTTCGCCATTTTAAACAAATCTCGCACACGAGAAGCTCCGACACCCACAAACATCTCTACGAACTCAGAACCAGAAAGATGATAGAAAGGTACATTTGCTTCCCCCGCCACTGCACGTGCCAATAAAGTCTTACCTGTGCCTGGTGCACCGGTCAAAATAACTCCCTTGGGGATACGTGCCCCGATATCCAAAAACTTTTTTGGACTTTTAAGAAAATCTACAATTTCTTTTAGTTCTTCTTTGGCTTCTTTGCTTCCAGCGACATCTTTAAAAGTAACTTTATTATTCTTATCATTTGGGTCAGTGATACGTGCTTTAGATTGACCAAAAGTGAATGCCTGCATCCCGGCCCCTTTTACCTGTCGTGACAGATACCAAAAGAAAAGAACAATGAAAGCTACAGGCAACAAGAAAGGTAAAATATTTACCAACCAAAACCAAAATCCACTTTCATTTTTTACAATAATTTCAGTACCAGAAAGGGATTCTGGTTTTACTCCATAATTAAAAAGTGTTTGAGACAAAGAAGACTCTACTTCTTTTTTAGAATTTTTTATTTCGTCATTTTTATAAGTAATAGTTAATGTTTCTCCTGCTACTTCTATTTTCTTTACTTCTCCGGCTGAGACACTTTTTGCAAGATCAGAGATAGAGACATCTGTCACTTCCTTGGGTGCTTCAGAGATAGTTAAATAAAATGCAATTATAAGTATAAAAATCAAAACTCCTCCAGCAATACTACCAGAAAACTTAGTCCCCTTAGGCTTCTCTTTTCCTTTTTTAGTATCTTCTTTATTATTTAAAAAATTAAAATCCATGCCTATAGGGTAGCATAAAAAACACAAAAGGTGAAATTAAAATAAAAAAAAGAAGCCCACTATTGGAGCTTCTAACTAAGGATAAGGTACTTTAATTACATGGACATTCTTTAAAGAATCACAAGGAACACAACCAAGAAGAGTGAAGGCTTTTTCTGATTTATCATCAGCTGATACACTCAACGCAAAACAAAGTCCCGTTGTGTCTTGTTTCGCATAAGCAATATTCCTAATAATATCTTTTACAACTTCTTCAGTTGGTTTATTTGCAATACTTACATGTTTGCAAGAAAATAGAATTATGACACTAAAAAGTGCGCAAAAGAAAATTAACTTTCTCATTTCTGTTTGGTTTAATTGTTTAAAAACTACTACTTGTACAAGTATGGTAGATTTCAAAAAAAAGTCAAACCAAATATTAAATTAACGAATTATTTTAAATTTACAAAAAAAGTAGTCCCCTTTCCTTCTTCAGATTCAAACCATACTTTTCCACCAAGTTTATCAACCATTGATTTAAGAAGGTAAAGACCTAGACCTGTACCTAGTGGTTCTTTTTCTTTTACGTTATCAGCACGGAAGAGTTTGGAAAAGATATGAATCTTTGATTCCTCAGGAATTCCACAACCATTATCTTTTACTACGATAGAAATACCTTTGATATTTTTTTCGATAAGTACTTCGATTGTTCCATTTTCTGGTGTATATTTTACAGCATTAGTAAGTAAATTTTGTAAAATAATTCTAGCTGTTTTTGTTCCAATATCAACATGAAGAACACTACTACTATATTTTTTAATTATATTTATTTTTTTATCTAAAATTTGTTTTTCTAGCTCTCCTAAAATAAGATCTGACATTTGAACTAAATCGACATCACCCCTCACAACCTCAAAACCACTAGATTCTATTTTTGTAAGGTCTAAAAATCCCCCAACCAAATCCATCATATTTTCAGTTCTTTTATATATTTCTTCTAATGTTTCCTTTTGCTCTTCATTGATTAATCCCCTTTTTCCATTAATAATCGGTTTCAAACCCCATAATGTTGCAGTAATCGGACTAGCCAATTGGTGAGATGCCAATAAAAGAAATTCATCCTTTGATTTGTCCAATTCTTCTTCTTTGCTGGCAATGAATTTTGCAATAGGTATCGCAAGAAAGATTATAATAATTGAAATAAATAAAACAAGAAGCAAAAAAAGATATTTAATTTTTTCTATAGGAGCTAATGCTTCAGCTTTATTAATTTTTACAACTATTCCTAAGTTGATTGTTTCAACAAAACGAGTAGCGGAATAAACTGGGATTTTTCGATAATCAATGAAATCAATAGAAGTATTTTCTTCTCCTGCAATTGCATGAATTGCTGGAACATTTTTTTCTTCCTTAGAAACAACACGTGAAAGTCCTGCATTTTTATCAAACCGAATAGGGGTTAAAAATAAAGCATTGCCAATACCATCATTTTTAACCAAAAGAGTCTCCCCAGTATCACCAAGTCCAGTATAATCATTTGCTAAAGCAAAAATATCATCAGTATCCACAACAAGAGCTACCATTCCTTCAGTTTTTCCTTTCAAAATTACTGGACTGACTAAATACTGAAATATGACACTTTTATCATCTTTCTTTAAAATAGATACATCACTTTTTTTAATACCTTGTTTAAAATAATCCTCAGCAGATACATCACTGTCGATAAGATTTTTATCTGTTGAGGCAACTATTTTCCCAGCAGGATTAGTTATAAATATTTTTTTAATACTGACAGAACCCTCCATTGACTGAAGTAAATTAGTATTCATATTTTCTTGAAGAGCAATCTTTGGTTGAATATTAAAATCATGTAAATATGAACGAAGCAAAGGTTTAGTTGTGAACAAACTCAAAATATCTAATTTTTGATTTATTGCATCTTGTAAACGGTTTTGTTGAATTTGAGCAATTGCATCAAGATTGTTAAGAATGTTTTTGTTTATTTGCGCTCTAGTATTGAAGTAAGAAATGAAACCAAAAAATAATAATGGGATAATTGCGAGTTCTAAAATAGAAATTATAATTTTTGTATTAAGCTTCATATATTTTTTTATTTTCACTAATAAGTACTACACAAATACTTAACAAAACAAAAGATAGACTAGTGTTAAAGGCCATTGGAATAGCATAAGGACTAAACTTATAATACAGTACTGGAGTCTTAAGTATATAACCCATTAATGCAATAAAACTAATTATAAAAATAGCATAACCAAAAAATTTAATATTTTTTCTATATTTGAGCAAAGAAAAAATATTAGCAAATCCCAAAAAAATAAAACAAAGGATAGTGGGTAAAGACGGTAATCCTGCAACAATATCGTTAAGGACAAGAAGGTCTTGTTGTCTTACAAATAAATTTTCTAAACCACTCTGAACGCCAATAAAACTACTAATTAAAATAGTAATGTTAATCAAAAATATAATAAGCGTTATTCCAGACAAAATTATTGGCGATATGGTAAATTCATTTTCTGTTGTTATTTTATTTAAAAAAAAGATTCCTATCACACTAAGGAAAAACATAAGAGCCGTTGTGAAAGCCATATTTATGCCTTGTTTAGGAAAAAATCTAGTTAATAAATCAAAACCAAAAATCCAACCAAACATAACCAATATTGCTTCTACTCCGATAATTAGAGAAATAATTTTAATTATTTTATTATACATACTCATTATATTTTACATCAATAAAATAAAACAATACAGCATTAATAGTTGAAAACTAAAAACCACACGATTTATCGTGTGGTTTTTAAGTTCTTTAATATCTTTATTTATTCTTACGAATTTGTTTTATATCTTTTTTGACAACTTTTGCAATATCACTACCAATCTTGATACCATTTTTAAGACCACTCTTTAATAACTCCATCCCTCTTGCACCCGCTTTCTTGGCAACCTTCTTGATTTCCTTTTTATATTCTTCTCGTTTTGGTTCTGATTTTTTCCATTCCTTTTGTAGAACTTTCGCGGCCTTAAGGATTTCCTTATCGGCTTTGTTTATAAGTACAGATGTTTTCTTTGCTGTAGCCTTAGCAACTGACTCTATTTTCTTAACTGTTTTATTTTTCATAATATAAATATTATAGCATGCTACACAAGAATTTTTTCTTTATTTATTTAAAGGTTGAATATTAACAGAAGGAGTGTTGGGTATAATATTAGATAAATTAGAAAAATTAGAGCCTAATCCAAACCCTAGAATTCCAGCAAGCAAGGAAGAAAAGAAAATTACTCCAACAACATAAACAATTGTTGGTCCAAAAATAGCTAGGATTACTAATCCAGTTTTTGCAGGTTTTTCTTTTATGATAAGAGTGCCTGCAATCATGTCGTGTAAACCTTGTTTTTTAGATGTGAAACCAGCCATAAGATAACCAATCATAAGGATCATTCCTGAAATAATTTTGGCTAGATTTCTACCTAATGCACGCAGAAAACTAATTCTGTTACCAGAAATATCAGTCACTTTCAAACCCATAAGTGATTTACCATAAGTTCCCTGTCGTGAAGAACTTTCAAGTAATGGAAAATACAAAAACTGAGCGACACCTAACAACACTAATATTATTTTTGAAACAATAGCTGGAACAAAAACTCCAACTTTTAATAAAATTAAATAAACTAGAATTGAGAATAAAATAAGAATCGAACCATCTACCAACAAGGCGACATATCTTTTCCAAAAACCAGCGTACCTTACTGCGACGATTGGTACATTAAAAGCACTAGAAAAAGGAGGAGTTATAGGTGCGATAGGAGTTATAGGTGCGATAGGAGTTATAGGTGCGATAGGAGTTATAGGTGCGATAGGAGTTATAGGTGCGATAGGAGTTATAGGTGCGATAGGAGTTATA
>JBAQFC010000008.1:0-106503 GCA_049287045.1 Minisyncoccia bacterium
CCTGTAAGCAACCCAATATCTTTGATTCTACTATATTTAACCCATACATGATAATATAAACCTATGCGACAAAAAATTACTAAAATATTAAAAATTTCCTTCATAGTAATTTGCGTAATACTTACTATAAGTATTTGGACAGGTGGTTCACATTATTTTATAACAAGCTTTCTGAATGAGTCTTCTGATTTAGCAAGTAATGATTCTGCTGAACTCGAAGACTGTAATGTCTACGGCATAAATATCCATGGAAATATTGTCTCTTACCATGCAAATGACGCTTATAATGATCAAGATAAACTTACATTAGATGAGACTTCATCAGATGAAGTAATTGGGGCTGTAAATAAGGCACAGAGTGCAGAAAATGTAAAAGCATTAATAATAGAAATTGATTCGGGCGGTGGATACCCAGTTGCTGGCGAAGAGATAATGAGAGCGTTAAAGGATTCAAATAAGCCCGTTATTGCTTTTATACGTAGCGTTGGGGCATCAGCAGCCTATTTAGCTGCTACTGGAGCACAAACTATCTTTGCTTCTAAATTCTCTGATGTTGGCTCAATTGGTATCACAGGTTCATATCTTCAAGAAACAGAAAAGAACAAAAAGGAAGGTTTAACTTATATAGATTTAAGTTCGGGTATATATAAGGATTCAGGGAGTCCCAACCGTCCTTTAACTGAAGCTGACAAACAAATCTTTATGCGAGATATTAAAATAGGATATGAGCATTTTGTGAATCTCGTCTCACAGAATCGTAATTTATCTATTGAAATGGTTAAAAAACTAGCTGATGGTTCAACTATTATGGGTGACGCCGCTTTAAAAAATGGATTGATAGATAAAATAGGTTTATATCCTGATGCAAAAAAATTTATTTCAGAAAAAATAGGTGCTCCTGTTATTGTTTGTTGGCAGAATTAAAATGTTTTAATCAATTTCAACTTTTTGTTCTAAAACAAAAGGTACCTGACCCATTATTCCAAAATTAAATGCTTGCTCCTAAAATTTCCAACCTATCTTTTACTCTTTCCCATTTAGGAAATTTTTTATTAAATAATTCAAAAAATCTTTTATCATGATTTTTGTATTTCAAATGACATAGTTCGTGAACGATTACATAATCAATACATTCTTTGGGCATACTAATAAGTTTAGGGTTGAGAAGGATTTTATCTTTATTTAAAAAACTTCCCCATCTTTTCCTCATTTCTCGTATTTTTAAATCAGGAGTATTTTTGTAATCGAATTTAGATAGCATAGCCAAAAATCTTTCTTGAAAGATTTTTTCTGTTTTTTCTAAAAACCAAGCATTTATTAACTTTTTATTATAATTTCCGTTGGACACTAGTTTGGTTGTGGATACTATAAGTTTACCCTTAGTAAATAAGACAAAATCTTCTTTACCATGCTTAACAACGAGTTTATATTGTCTACCTAGATATAAAAATCCTTCACCAGAAATATATTCTTTCTCATAAATATTTCTTTGGTATTTTTTAAAGAAAGAAAGTTGCTTCTCAAGCCAAAACCATTTTCTTTTTAAAAATGCTTCTATTTTCTTATCATCAGCATCAAGTGGGCACTTGAGTATAATCTTTAAATTCGGGGTTACTGTTAAGGATAAAGTTTTTCTATCTTGTTTTATGAGTTGATATTCATATATAAATGTTCCAAAGATAAAATTCTTCATATTTTTATGAGAATAATTCAAAATTATTCTCTGCTAATTGCATAATTGAATCAATTATTGATTTAATAAAATCACTATCGATATCTATTCCTTTTTTAATTTTCACTTCGTCATATAAGTAGTCATCTATGACATTTATCATTTTTCGCTTTACATCAATATTTTTATGCCAGTCAATTATTGCTTCATGTTTTAAAATTAAAAAGATATCTGTAATAATTGATACATATACATCCTTATCTACATTTAATTTTTTAAATGTAGCTTCTAAATTGCGATAAAAAACATCAGAACCATTAAGTTCTTTTATCTCCTTTGGCAAATCATCTCCTTTTTTATTTAAAACATCATCGCTGATAAGCCTCATCTGCTTTAAAGCTTCAATATCAGCTAATTTCCCTAATCGCATTTTCTCTATAATTTCTTCTATTTTCTTTGAAAATCTTTCAAAGAATTCTGGGTCTTTATCCATTTGTTCGCTAATTGTTCTCTGTGTCTGAGATGCGATGGCTTCGGCTTTTGATTTATCAGAACCAAGATTTTCAACTGCTTCCTTGAATTGTTCTTTGTCGGTGATATTTACTTGCTTCGTGAGTAACTCCACACCTTTAGCATCTACATATTTATCAAGAATTTTAATCAAAGACTCTTTATATTCTGACAAGTCTACTCTCTCCCTATAGAGGAGACTTGCCGATTTACGGATTTCCATAAATTTCTTCAAATCTTTTTTATACATTCCTATCTTGTCTTTAAACTCATGAACAAAATCCTGCAAAATAAAACATTCATTTAAATTTCTTATAAAATCATTCAGATCTTTATAAAACATTTCTCTTTTAGCTTCATCTTTCAAAAACTGTAAATACACTTCATCGTCAGATGAATTTTTAATCTCATTAAATAAATCATGAATTACTCCGTAACTTTGTTCAAGTTCATTTATCTTTTCTGATACATTTATTAATGTTCCTTTTACATCATTCTCATCATAATTACCAAAAAGCTTCATCGCTGTATCAATATTCTTTGCATTTTCTGAATAATCTATAATATACCCAGCTGTCTTTGGTAATTTATTGTTCTCAAAGAGTCTATTTACACGAGCTATCGCTTGGAGTAAACCATGGTCATGTAAATCTTTAGCTAAATACAGAACCGTATTTCTTGGGGCATCAAAACCAGTTAGGAGTTTATCTACAACAATAATTATTTCTATTCCTCCATCTCCATATTTGAAACTTTCTATAACATCTTTTTCATGTTTTGCTACACTCGTGTAATTCTTACGAACTTTATCTAAATATTTAACTACTTCTTTTTTATGAGAATCATCTTCATCTCCGTCATCGTGTTCATCTGAAATAACCACAGCCGTATTTATATTTATACGACTTTCAAAAAAGTTTTGAAATAAAACCGCTGCATATTTTGATGGGGCAACAATTTGAGCTTTGAGTCCTGTGTCTTTAAAATGCTCTATAAAATGCTTTTCTATATCCCTTGCAATTTCCTCTATTATTTGTGGATTATTTTTAATAATATTTTCTGTAATTTGTTTTTGCAGTTTTATTTTATGTTCATTGCTTACAGTATTCTCATTGTATTTCTTACTCATATCTTCAGACACACGGTCTATATGCTTGTCTATTTGTTCTTTGTTTTGTACTGGTTCAGTATATCGTCCTTCATATATGAGAGGCAAAATGATTTTATCAGCAAGAGCATCATCGATGGTATATTTATCAATATATCCACCAAATTTTCTCCAACTTTCTCCTTCACTTCTCATTAATGGTGTGCCCGTAAATCCAATATAGCAAGCATTGGGAATAATACGATTCATTTCAAAATTAGCAGTACCGTTTTGACTTCTGTGTGCTTCGTCAATTAATACAAAAATATTATTGTCATTATCGACAAAGTTAGCATATTTTTTACTTGCTGATTCAAATTTATCAATAATTGTTGTTATAACTCCTAAATTCTTTTCTTTAATTAAATTAAGAAGATGTTGCCCACTTGTTGCCTGTATAACATCTTTCTTTAAATTACAGTTCTTGAAAGTATCTCTTATCTGCCTATCTAAATCTCGTCTATCAGTAACGATAATTACCCTAGGATTAACTATTTTAGGGTCTTCTATAAGAGCTTTCACAAACATAACCATAGTAAGAGACTTACCTGAGCCTTGTGTGTGCCATACAAGCCCACCTTTTCGGCGAGTAGTATCACCATTCATAATTTCTTCTTCCTCAATTCTCTTGAGCATTTTATCAATAGCAAAATACTGCTGATAACGAGAAATTTTCTTTACTCCGGCATCAAAAAGAATATGATTCTTGGTTAAGTCTAAAAGTCTTTCGGGTCTAAATAAAGAGATAATACCTCTATCCTGTTCTGTAGGAATACGATCGGTTCTTTGCTTGTGCCCATCTGTATAACCATTTAAATCTTTTAGAATTTGATTATATATATTTTCATCAATCTTGGTTTTAATAAGTTCAGATATTTTTTCATCTAAAACTTTCTGTTCTGTGCCTTTTTCTTTCCAAACAGCATAAAATTTATTCCCTGTGCCTGTCGTTCCATATTGTAATTCTTTTCCATTTGTTCCAACCAAAAGCTGAGTATAAGTATAAAGTTTCGGACAAAATTCCTGACCTTGATTTCTATTCATTTGGTTTATCGCTTCAACCACAGAAACACTTGATTTCTTATTTTCAATAACAGCAAAAGGAATACCGTTCACAAAACAAACTATATCAGGACGAATATTCTGCTTTCCACTTGCTGTGAATTCAGCTGTAACATGAAAATCATTATTCTTAATATCTTTAAAATCTATAAATTTAAAATTCTTAGAAATTGATTTGCCGTCGTGATTTACTTTAATGGTCTTGCCTCCACTTGTCGGCATAATCATATTGTAAATATTTTGAGCAGTATCAATAAGCCCTTCGTATTGAATATGCTCTATCTCATCTATAACATCTCGCACATCCTTACCGCTGAATTTATATTTAATATCATCAACATCATATTCATTTATCTCCATCAATTTTTTCACCGCAATATCAGAAAGTATGAAGTTCGTTGTATCCCCACCACGCTGTCTTAGAGCTTCATCTGCCGAGATATACTTATATCCCAAGTTTAATAACAACTCTATAAATGGGAGTTGGGACTGTTTGGCTTCATCAAAATTTACTTTTTCTAACATAAAATTATTTTACTTTTACTAATAAATTCTCTGGCGTCCGAATCACCCCAGTAATCAAATTGTTTAATAAAAACTTCTTTTGGTCTTTAATAATTGATAATTTTCTCTCAAGTTCAATAATTTCTTTATCTGTAATTATCAATACATTGGCGATTTCTTTTTGTTCAGTTAAATCCTTAGGAATTTTTATTTCAAATTCTTGCAACATCCCAAGTTTTATATAGGGCATTGCCCCCATTTGTTTTTGTGAATTTATTATATTTTGAAAAAAATAATTCAAATATTGATAAATATACATACTTTCTTTTTTAAAATTTGATAAAACATATGTTCTTTGATATGCTTCAAATTTTCCCTTGTAGTACAAACAATTACCAACTTCACCATTACCTGCTATTAAAATAGCTTCTGTGTCAAAAGAATAATTATCACTATATGTATGCTCTTTGGCACAAGTAAAGAATGGATATTTTCCATTAGGATTTCCTTCATTAACATCTTTTTTACCAGTTTTAACATCACAGATATTACCAAGCATCACCACTTCCCATTTATCATTAAATCCCTCTAATCTTTTTTTACCAGTCAATAAATCCTGCATTAAACATTTTTTAATTTGCTTTTTAATTTCAATTTTCTTATTCAAATTTTCAATCGTCTTATCCCAAGTTTCAAGAACCGAAACAATGCGATTTTGTTCAGGAATTGCAGGTATAGGTAAAAACATTTTAGATAAAGCTGTTTTCGAAATCCCATATACAGAAACACCATTTGCAACTTTTTGAAGTTTATTTCTTATTTCTTTATTTCGAAAAATATACTGACGATAATATTCTGTCGTTTTGTTTTTATTATCTCGAAGGACAAATGTATGCAAACCTCCAACTACTTTGTTTTTACCAATTCCATGAATAGAAACAGTCACACCAATACCTTCATAATCCTCAGAAGCATCAGCCATAACCAAGTCACCGTCTTTTAAAAGCTCTTCTTTTTTCGGGCTAAACCCTTTATCATTGATACAAGGAATTTTTGTTTTAGAAATATCAACAGTTGTTCCTATGTATGTTGAGTGAATGTCACCATAGTGAATACAACCAACTCGGTCACTTGATAAAATTTCAGTAGTTAGGTTATCACGAGAAAATGAGTAAGTTTTTATAAACTCAAAAACATCACCAGCAGGAATTAGTTGCCATTCATTTGAAATATTTTTTTGTAGTTGGTTAGTTTTTTTCATTTATTTCAGAAATTATTTTATTAAATTCTTTTATTTTTTTCTTATCTGTTTCTAAATTAATCACAATTCCTTTTTTTGTTAATACTTTATATTTTTCATCAAATGTTTTTCTTATTGGTCTTTTATATTTAAAATATTCTGATAAAAGTTCATTATGAATTAAAACCATGAAGTCCCCAATATAAGAGCCTATTGACTGTGCATCGTTCGAAATATCATTCGTAATTTTTTCAACTTCTTCTTTATTCCACTTTCTCCAATCATGGTCATTTTTAGAAGAATACATTTGTAAGATATTTATATTTTTAGATATATTATTCTTTATTACATTTATTTCTTTTGTTAAAGTATCTTTTACTTCATTTAAATTTTTAATAGGAGCCATCCAATCTGAAAGGATATAAAGCATTGATACATATTTATCACCAAAATTAAAGTATGTATTATTCATTTCCGATATAAAAGAATTCCACTTAGCTCCTCCCTCAAGAATACAATCTGATTCTGTATAAGGTATCCATTCTCCTTTATATTCCTTTTTTAAATTAAGATTAAAAGAAATCATTGAGGATTCCATCAAAATAAATGGGGGTCTAGCTTTGGCCATAAAAAGAGCTAACGAATCTTGAGTTTCTTTATGTAAAATTACTAATTGTTTATACACATCATATTTTATTTCAGTTTTTAATTGTTGTTTTATGTTTATATTTTGTAAAAACAAAGAAATTATCCACCCGACTAGAGCTAAAATAATTACAATTAAATTATTATCCATATCTTCAAATAAATTAAAAAATCTACCTAAAAAATTATTAGATATGTGATCTAAGTATAAAATAATTGTAATAGACGAAACAACAAAAATCCAAAAATAATAATCGGGTAAGATTTTATTTATTTCTTTTATTTTTTTAAATAAATTAGTTTTCATAAATTAAAAGTCATCTGAGGTTAAGTCTAGTTTTGGATCACTTTGTCTAATATATTTTATATGTTTCATTTTTACAAAATTATCCCAAATTTCTTTATTAATATTTTCTAAATAAGAAATAACATAACCTTTTTCTCCTGAACATAAATCATTTAACGGGGTTGAAGTGAAAAAAGATTGATATATTTGATTATTAGAAATAGACGCATTAATAATTTTTTCATAATCTTCCTTTTTAAATATATCTTTATATTGTAACAATGCACCACAGTTAGAGCCAGCTGAATCAAAACTTCGACTATTCACAAAATTTGATATTGCATTATTTTTTAGCTCTTCTCTTTCTATTGTTCTTAAACTCCCTTGTTCTTGTTTTGTAAGATAATCAATATCTGATAGAGCACGAGTCAACGAAATTAACACTTCAGTTTTTTCTTTTAATTCACGCTGTAACCATGGATTAAATCCATCTTTACCCCAAGCATTTCCGTCTCTAGCTACAAAAATTAAACTTGATTTCTTGGGTGCAGATTTTAAGAAATATAATAATGATTCCCAAATCAAAGCGTCTCCAAGTTTATTATCAAAAGGTGGATTATTTTTGTCCAAACGAAGCCTGGCTTTATATATAATTTCCTCAGATTCATCAATAAATTCAGCCTCATCAAAAAGCTGTTTTAATTTTTGATTTGCTTTGCTTTTTAACTCCCTGTATCTTTTTTTTATATTTAGAGATTCTTTTTCAAAAATAACTAAACTTTTTTGAAGTTTCTTTTTTATTTTTTGTAATTCTAGAGGGAAGGAAGCGAGAGATTCTTCAAAAGATTTTATGTCTAATTTAATATTCTCAATTTTTTTATTATTATCTTTTATCTCGTCGTTATACCAATTTTCAAAACGATTTCTTTCAACTTCCTCTTTAACTTGTTTAGGAAGTAATAGTTTTACATGATCTTGATTGATTAATTTATCAAGAAGATTTTTTATTTCATCAGAAAACCCCTCATTTTTTGAGAAAATATGACGATATTGATTTGTATCTATAAAAATATATTTCATAACAAAATTATTCTCCAGGTTCCTGAGGTTTCTCTTTGGGTTTTCCGACTTGTCTTGCCTTTATAACCCTACTTGGCATCACATAAACATAATTAAAAAATTCTTCTAAGAATGATTGAGTTTCTGTTGCTAACTTTAAATCAACTTCTTTTAAATTATCATCTTGGGGATGAGCACCCCAATTACCAAAAATTCTAATATTATGAGCCCAATCTTTTATTTCAGTAGTTAAATTTCCAAGATTTTTAATTTGAGTAATCAAATCCTCCTCAGTGCTTGCCCCAAGATTAATAACAGCAGACTGAAGAGCCCTTCGGAACATCGAGACAGAAGCTTTGTAGCATTTGTTTTGTAGACTGATTACACCTTCTTTAAAATCTTCGAGTACTTCCGACGGAACTATGTTTTCAAATTTATTTACAAAGATGATTTCATCTGAAGGAAATTTATCTTGCCAGCCCGAGGATGTTAAATTTTCATTTTGATCATATTGATTTTGCCAAAATTTATAAGTTTCAAGAATAAGTTTTTTACAAGGAACACATCTAAAAATAATATAATAAATAACATCACGATTTTTTTCAGTATATGATTCATTAAACAGCATTTGAAAATGTGCTTTTGTGTCACAATGTGGGCATACATCAATAAAATCTTTTACTGCCCCATCAATTAATTGTTTTGTTCGTGCTTTATCCATAAATTTATTTAATCCTAATTCTTTTAAATATTCGACTTAATTTAATAACCTTTTCAAGACTTACCTCTCTGCTCAAAATTAAAACAGAGAAGTAAACCTAGAAATAACTATTCTGCAGTTGTTTTTCCTAATTTAACAAGCTTTTCATAAGCTCTTTCTAAGACTTCAGCAGGACCATCATATGCACCACTGCCAGCACCACCTCGTGCATATTCTTTTGCAATTTCTACTGCCATTTTTAAGTAATCTTCTTTGTCTATCATATAATTGTGTTTAACTAATCTAATAATATTCGACCTTTTGTTTTTAATTGTCTTCTATATTTTTTAACTTCTTTGTCTTTTCTACAAACTCATCAAAATCAGAACGAAATTCTTTATCTTGAATAGGTCTAAATTTTTCATATTCATCTTCTGCTAGTTTTTGAGCCATTTCCATACTAATCTTTCCGGGATTATTTAAAATCTCGTAATCATTAAATTTTAAAAATGCATCTAATTTTTCTTTCCAATCATTCATTTCCATTGTTTTACCACGCTCTGCCTGATTCTCGGCATAATCTAAATACATTGAAACAATGCGATTTAATTCCGTTAACTCTTTTTGTTCAAGGTAATTTTTACCTACACCCACATCAGTTTTTAATATTTTTCCTTCAGGTGATTTTTTCCAACTTGTAAGACCCATATGCGTTTTATCTGCATCTGCTCTTTCTGCAATTAATTCTGCTGCAGTATGACCATGAATTGCAAAATGTAATTTATTTTGAACTGTCTTAAAAAATGTTTGTGTAATCTCTGCTTCTTTATCATAATCAATAGCAGTAGAATAAATATCTGTAATCTTTTGATAAAAACGTCTTTCACTTGCACGAATATCACGAATACGTTCTAGTAATTCTTCAAAATAGTCCTTACCGAGACGAGTCCCATTTTTTAATAATTCATCATCTATAGCAAAACCTTTGATGATATAATCACGCAATACTGCTGTTGACCACTTACGAAAGTGTGTAGCTTGAACTGAATTAACTCGATACCCCACCGCAATAATAACGTCAAGATTATAAAATTGTATTTCATATGTTTTCCCATCTGTAGCAGTATCCCGGAATTTCCGGGTAACTGAATCCTCTTGTAATTCTTGGCTTTTAAAGATATTTTGTATATGTTCACTTATAGTATTTACATCAACTCCAAAAAGATCAGACATTTTCTTTTGTGTCAACCAAACAGTTTCCTCTAGAATAAGAACATCAACTTTTATTGTTCCCTCTGGAGATGTGTAGAAAACAAATTCTTTTAATTCATTATTTTTGTCCATATTATTTTGTAACTCCTAATTCTTTTAAATATTCGGCCATTTGTTTTTCAAGTTTTTGAAGTTGGGGTTCTAGTTCGGCAAGTTCTTTCAAATTTGCTTTTATATCTACAGGTTCTTCCTCTACAAAAGTATCCACATAACGAGTGATATTGAGATTGAAGTCATGCTCTTCTAATTCTTTGAATTCTACTTTCTTTGCAAACTTTTCTACATTTTTACGAGCCTTATAAGTGTCATAAATATTCTCAATATTCTTTTCTTCAAGAACATTTTGCGCTTTCACTGGCTTAAATTCTTTTGAAGCTTCAATGAAGAAAATATCTTTTTTATTCTCATTTGCTCCACCTTTCTCACGAGAACGATCTATAATAAGAATAGCCACAGGAATACCAGTAGTCTGGAATAACCCAGCTGGTAATCCAATAACTGCATCAATAATATTTTCTTTAATTAACTGCTCACGAATTTTTCCTTCTGCCCCACTTCTGAATAAAACACCATGAGGAACTATAACAGCAATTCTTCCAGTCTTTGGTTTTGCAGTTTCTATCATATGAGTGATAAAAGCAAAGTCTCCCTTATCCTTTGGAGGAACACCACGCCAGAAGCGTTTGTATTTATCTGCATCTGCATGCTCAGCACCCCATTTCTTAAGTGAAAAAGGTGGGTTCGCTACAATATTATCAAATTTCATCAGATGGTCATTCTCTACAAGAAGAGGATTATTTAAAGTATCACCCCATTCAAGACGAGCAGAATCTTTCCCATGAAGAAACATATTCATGCGAGCGAGCTGATAAGTGGAGCCTGTGGATTCTTGTCCATACAATGCATAATTTTTAGAACCTTGTTTTTCTACTTCTTCTCCTGCAAGTAAAAGTAGTCCACCACTTCCGCAACAAGGGTCACAGATGCGAGCACCCGGCTTTGGCTCAGCAAGCTTTGCGACGAGATGAGCAACATTTCTCACCGTGAAAAATTCTCCAGCTTTTTTCCCTGCGTCAGCACCAAAGCGTTCGATCAAATACATATACGAATTACCAATAATGTCATCTTTTATATCAGAAAGGTCAATCTTTGAAAAATCATGAATAAGATTACGCAACATTTTGTTTCTTTCATTTAATTTTCCAAGCATTGCTTCAGAATTAAAATCTACACTAAAGACACCTTCAAGCTTTTCTTTATTGGCATCTTCAATGCGACCAAGAACTTTATTAATTTCTTCACCAATATTATCTTGTTCTAAAACAGAATATATATAATCAAATGAAGCTTTTGGTGGAAGATAAAATCTATCTAGCCTCATTTTTTCTGAAATACGTTTTTCATCATTCCCAAATCTTTTCTTATATTCTTCATGCACCTGTTTTGACTTATCACTAAGATACTTCAAAAAAAGCATTGGCAATACATAATTCATATAATCCGCGGCGTTGAGTTGGCTACGGGAAGAATTGGCTGAATCCCAAAGGACTTTATTTAATTCATTTTGTTTATCTGTATTTTGTGTAGTCATGTTATTTTTTAATTAAGTTTGTAATAGTTGCGTTTATAATTTCTTGTTTAAGTTGCTTTTTTCTTTCGTATATCTTTTCTTGCTGTTTTATATTTTGATTTAGTTTGATTAAAGATTGTTGTTTTTCTAATGGGGGTATCGGTATTTCTATTTCTTCTTTAAGTTTCTGCCGTGATATTGCTCTTATGTAGGAACCTGCTACCGTTTCTAAAATTTTATTTTGACCATCTGGTGAATTAAAATATAGAGAGATATATTCTGGAAGTATTTCTTTATTTTTGATTCTTATTATTAAAAGTGAAGATGAAGCAATGATATTGGTATTATCTAAACTAAAAACAGCAGAACGAAATGAACCTGCACTCATACCCCGAGAGACAACAAGAACATCATCTTTTTGTAAGAAGGAAGCTGTGCGAGTGCCATTGAAAGCAATAGGAGTTAATTTATCTATATCTGTAACATTTTGTCCCGAAACTATATCTTTAGCCTGTAATACAGAAATATCCGCATTTTTAAGGGGTTCTATGGCTCCTCTGAAAGTGTAGCCATTTATCACTTCTGCAAAATTTGATATTTTCATATACATACAGGTAGTATACTGCATTTAAATGAAAAAAGCAAGCCCCAAGCCTGTGTATAACTAAATACCCTCTTTAGGGGATATTTAGAGTAGATGTTCTTGTTGGAAGCTTAAATAACCCGATTTACTTAAAATAATATGATCGGCAATTTCAATCCCTAAAATTTTTCCTGATTCAATCAATCTTTCTGTAATTTTCTTATCTTCAGCTGAAGGGTTTAATTCTCCTGATGGATGATTGTGGGCGATAATAATACTTGCCGAATGTAATGCAATTGCTGGCTCAAAAACTTCTCGTGGATGAACAAGGCTTGAGTTAAGTGTACCAATTGAAATAATCTGTCGTTCAATAAGATTATTTTGAGTATCTAAATAAAATGCAACAAAATGTTCTTTTTTGGATTCACAAATATCTGCTGATAATTTCCAAACATCTTGAGCGGATAATATTTCTGTTTTATTTTGAGTATTTAATCTTTTGCCTAATTCAAATAAAGCAAAGACCTGAGATGCTTTCGCTTTACCCAATCCTTTTATCTCGAGCAAATTATCTAGTGTAATATTTTTTATTCCAGCTTTTTCAACAACCTTAAGAATTTTCTTGGAAAGTTCTAGAACATTTAAACCTTTAATTCCTGAACCAAGAAGTATCGCTAAAAGCTCATAATCTTTTAATTTATCTGAACCATATTTAGCAAGCTTTTCCCGAGGTAAATCTACTTTTTGTAAATCTTTTATTTTCACTCTAATATTTTAACTAATTTAAAAATATATTTCAACGACAAGGTCGAACCTTGTTGTTATAGATTTTAATAAAGATCTTCGTAATAGGTATTAATCGTAAGCGATGGGGTAATCTTTCCTTACAGGAACAGTATACCTTTTGCATTTACTCAGAACAAAGTTCTTCGTAAATAAGCAAAAGCTTTTCGATTCCCTCCACAGGCCAAGCAGTTGGCCTGTTATCGCTTCGCAATAAAACAAAAAAAAAAAACGGCATTAAGCCGTTCTTTTTTTGTTTTATTGCGGGCGATGAGGGAATCGAACCCCCACCAAAGGTTTTGGAGACCTTCGTTCTACCACTAAACTAATCGCCCACACTCTTCGCATAGCGAAGGTGCGTGAACGTGCTACATTAATAAAAAATAACACATCCCCTAGAATATCAATCATTGCGAAAGATACTCATATAAAAAAGAACAAGCAGCAAACAAATTTGCTGCCTGTCCATTGTATCAAAGTAAATTCAAAAAAACAAAATTAACCAGTAAGTTTTGCTTCCTTGTGCTTAGTCTTCTTTTTACAGGTCTTACAAAACTTCAAAAGCTCAATCTTTTTAGGAACGAGTTTTTTATTCTTACTACTGTAGTAGTTAGCATTTTTACAGACACTACATTTTAATCTAAAAAGTCTATCTTGGGACATGGTTCTAGGATAATACAAAACGCTTAAAAAAGCAACCCCGGTAACGCCTTTTATCTAAAGGGTATTTATTAATAAATTTCTATCTCTGTCTCAGTATCTATTTCTTTAACTAAAGACATCATGTTCTCTTTTTTGATAGCAAGGCACCCCTTTGTGTATTCCATATCTTCTTTCATTATATGTATAAATATCGCACTCCCTTTGTTGGGAATTACAGGCTCATCATTATATCCAATTACAACAACAACATCATACAGATTATCTTCCCTCCATAAATTTTCATAACTGCCATTGAAAGGTAATTTCACAAAAGAATTATATTCTGGGAGAGACGAATCATCACACCAAGCATCGTCTTGAGAAATTCGAATGCATTCTATTTGTGTTTCTAATTTAGGGATTTTATCTTTTCTGTAATATATTTTTCTTATTTTAAATTTTCCAATTGGGGTTTTCCAATCACCTTCTATTTTATTATCCGAAATTCCTTCTCGTCCAAAAACACAAAAAAAAGAGACACCATCTGATGACAGTTGTCTCTTTTCATAATCTGCTTTTAGCAATTTCATATTAGCTATTCTACTTTATCAAAAGCAGGATGCCAATAGTATGCTATTACAGGTGCTCTTTTTTTCAGACCTTCTTTATCAAGACCTGAATAGTGTAATGGATGTTCTCCTGGCATTCCTTGAGAACTTCTATTGGAAATAGCTTGTTGATCCCCAATGTAAACACCTATATGGTGATGATTGTTTCCGTTCTGATTAACAGAATCCCAAATAACCACACAACCCTTTTTAAGATGTTCAACTTTAATCCAACCTGCCTTTTCCATCGCTTCTATTGTTCCATCAACCCTAAAATGAACACGATCAATTAAACCATGAATCAGCAAGATTGCGGAAATATAGTAAGCGCAAGATAAATCACCATTTTTGAGCACATCATTACCTTGATTATCAAGGTAACTCCTAAAAATCTGAGACCCGATTGAATTCTGAACACTCAAAAGGAAATTTTCTTTCTTTCTCATAACACATATATTTTTTTAATGAATTTTTTATAAATTTACCATAAAAATATGAGCATGTCAAAAAAAATCACACATGTTTAATGTGTGATTTTTTTATTTTAAATTTTTTTTAAAGCAGTTTAGCTATATCGTGATAAGTAACAAGAAGCATGAGAATAATGAGAATAGCGAAACCGATCATGTTGGCAGTATTGGCAACATTTGGATTCATGCGTGAACCTTTTATTTTTTCAATCAAAAGGAAGAATAAACGTCCACCATCGAGGGCTGGAAATGGAATCAAGTTTATCACTGCCAGGTTTACAGAAATAAGAGCTGCAAAGGAAAGTAAGTATGCAAAACCGAATTTATAAGCATCCCCCACAATACCCACCATACCGACAGGGCCAGTAACCGCAGAAAAGCTACCTTTGCCCTTTATACCCTGCGCAATGAGGTTATAAAGCCCCACAACGGTCTCTTTTGTAACAGTCCAGTCTAACTTGGCTCCTTCCCAAAGAGCCCTAAAAAAGGGCAATCTAGCCATCCCTATCTGATCCATCGCAATACCAATACTAGGCTTATCACCCGTAACACCAGTAATAGGTGTCAGCTTTATATTATTTATATCCTCAGCATTACCACGTAGATATCCAACCTCAACTTCCTTGTCTCCATGAGAAACAATGAAAGATTTTAATGAATCTGGGTTTATCTCTGCGACTGACTCAGTACCACTTTTTAATGAAATTATTTTATCACCAGATTTCAATCCTGCTATTTCTGCTGGAGATTTAGCAAGAACTGATACTACAACTAAGTGTACATTTTCTAAAGCATAACCTTTTGGCTCTGTGCCGACTGAAGTAGGAAGTCCTGACATAAGTCCGAAAGAAAACAAAAGCCAAGCGAGTACAAAGTTTGCGAATACTCCGGCAAAAAGAACAAGTGCTTGAATGTATCTTGGTTTATTTACAAAACTTCGTGCACTATCAGAACCCTTTGTATTTTCCTCATCTGGATTCTCTCCGAAAATTTTAACGAACCCTCCGAAAGGTATCGCATTGATACTGTATATTGTCTCTCCTTTTTTAACACCAAAAAGTTTCGGTGGAAAACCAAAACCAAACTCGTCTACTCTGATACCAGATTTTTTAGCAACAATAAAATGTCCAAATTCATGGACTAAAACAACCACGAGTAAAATTACGATAAATATAATTATATTCATTATTTTTTATTTTATCCTAGGACTTCTATTTCTTTCTTTTCAAAAATAGCTTCCAGGTTGTTATTTGCCTCAACTACTAATTTTTGTATATCTTCTTTTGCACTAAACTTTTCGTCTTCGTTCATTTTTCCTTCTTTTTCATGTGCTGCGACATCATCTAGAACTTCCTCACGTACCTTACGGACAACTATTTTTGCATCTTCCATTTTTGCTTTCAAAACTTTTACCAAGGTCTGTCTAGTCTCGGTAGTTAATTGAGGAAAAATAACACGAATACCCATGTCATCAGTAGCTACGGATAATCCTAGGTTCGCAGCCATAATAGCCTTTTCGATTGCTTTAATCTGACCCTTATCCCAAGGTGCAATACGTAGAGTTTTTGGATCTTCGATATTTACTGAAGCTATATTTTTGATTGGCTGGTAATCACCATATATCTCGACAGAAACTCCATCCAAGACCATCGGTGAAGCACGTCCAGTACTAAGCTGACTGTATTCTTTGCTTAAATGTTCCCCTGCTTTTTTTAATTCAGTTTTAAAATTTGAAAAATTGTATTGCATGGATATATTGTATCAGAAATTATAAATTTGGCACGATGATAGCTACTGACTCCATAAGAGATTTAGTAGAGGAACCAGGCTGGCGAAGAAATTCTCGAACCTTAAAGAAGTGTTTGAAAAAAGATGTGTCAAATGCAGTCTTTGACATTTTATTATGTAAAGCTATTTCTAATGCATTAAAAAATTTAGATGCTTTTATACGAGGAGATTCTTCGTCTATCACCGCCACAGATTCATCATCTTCATCTTTTTCTAGTTTTGAAAATATTTTTAAAAATTCTATTCTATCAGCCAATTTCATACTAATAAATTTCTCAGCTTCTTTTATTTCATCAATCATTTCTGGTTTAGTTGAAATAAAATAAAATCTAGAAACTACTGTTTTAAGCAACGCATCCGTATCAGGCATAATCAAGAAAAAATGTGTATCAGGAGACGGGTTCTCGAACATTTTCAAAAGAACTCCTTGAGCATCGAGAGTGAATTGATTTACAGAAAGGATAAATATCTTCTTGCCCGAAGAAAAACTTTTTTCTGAACCAGAAGCTCTGAGACTCAAGGCATCATCGATTTTAAAATTATCAATAACAATATTATAAAAATCAGGATTAGCTGAAGTTGTAATATCTATTCCTTCTAGGAAGGAAAAAATTTCTGGTAAAATCTCGGTTCGAGATCCTTCTATGAGATATGCATGGTGTAGATTATTTTTGTCTAAATGTTCTAATATTTTCATAATAAATTTCAAGCCCGGCCTCACTTGTGAGGCCGGGCTTGAGTAGTGATTATTTTTTACTTAAAATAGTTCTCTTGTAGACATCTAGGTGTTCAAGAGCAATACCTGTACCTTTTACAACACAAAATAGTGCGTCTTCAGCCAAGACTGCTTTTACACCTGTCCTTCGGTAAACCAAATCAGCCAAACATCGAAGTTGAGACGAACCACCGGTCATAACAATACCGTGGTCGATAATATCAGAAGCAAGTTCTGGGGGAGTTTCTTGTAAGACATCTTTAATAGCTTTAATTATTTGTTTTAATTCCCCATCTATCGCTTTGACAATTTCATTGGTTCCGACTTGAGCAGAACGTGGTAAACCTTGAATGAAATCTCTGCCTTTGATGGTGACACGAAGTTCTTCTTCGAGAGCCACAGCTGCACCTATTTTAATTTTCACTTCTTCTGCTGTCTTATCACCAATCGCTAAGTTGAAAGTTTTTTTAATGTAATCGGCTATCGCTTGGTCGATTTTATTTCCAGCACATTTTACGGAAGTTGAAGCCACGATTCCTCCAAGAGAAATAACCGCAACATCTGTCGTACCTCCACCAATATCGACAACCATATGACCTCTTGCTTCATAAATAGGAATTCCTGCACCGATAGCTGCAAGAATCGGTTCTTTCACAACGTATGCATTTCTGGCACCAGCACGAATTGTCGCTTCTACGACTGCTCTGCGTTCTGTGGAAGTTACACCTGCTGGCACTGAAACCATCACATCTGGTTTGAATAAATTGAATCTACCCATAGATTTATTTATGAAATAGCGAAGCATCGCTTCAGTGACACGGTAGTCTGCAATCACTCCATCTTTCATCGGACGATAAGCAATAATTGAATCTGGAGTCTTTCCAATCATGTCCTTGGCATCAAAACCAATAGCTAGAATTTTATTGTCTTGTTCAGAAACAGCCACTACAGAAGGCTCGTTTAAAACGATACCTTTACCTGGCAAAAAGACCAATGTATTAGCAGTTCCGAGGTCAATTCCTATTTTTCTTGAAAACATTCCCATAGGGCTAAATATATCACAAGTCGTGCTAGAATAAAAATATGAGAATCGTTACAGTAATTCCATTGGAAAAAGGAGCTTTCAAGGAGAATCTGACCTATTTTAGCTCGAAAAATATACCCGATGGGAGCATTGTGACCGTGCCTATGCGTAACAAACAAATACTTGGTTTAGCTGTCTCTTCAGAGAAAGCCACAGACACGAAATCAGATATAAAAAATCTGACATTCAATTTAAAAAAAATAACAGAAGTAAAAGAGAACTCAATTTTCTTAAAAGAATATATTGAGTCCACTCTCGACATCAGTAAATATTTTGCAACAAGAAAAAATGATGCGATTGTGACTTTGATCCCGTCAATCTTCCGAGAAGAGTATGACAAAATATCTAAGATAAAAAATGAAACAAAAGAAATAGAAAATATTTCTATAAACATTAAAAAAGAGAAATTACTTTTTCAATACCCACTAGCAGATCGTATTTCTTTTTATAAAACCCTGATTCGTGGATCTTTTGCCGAGAAAAAATCAGTTTTTATAGTATTACCGACTGAAATAGATATTGAAAGTTTTTCAAAAACACTTTCAAAGGGTATTGAAAACTTCAGCTTCACAATGTATGCAGGATTGGGCCCCAAAAAGATTCTTAAAAAATTTGAAGAAATTATTACCTCTTCGCACCCTGTTCTAGTATTCGGAACTACCCCATTTTTGTCTATACCCCGTCGTGATTTCGGAACAATCATACTAGAATATGAGAGTTCCAATGCTTATAAAATGATGAACAGGCCCTATTTCGACCTACGTTCTTTTGTGGAGCTTTATGCCTCAAAAATAAGTGCCAAACTAATATTCGGTGACTCATTGTTACGTTTTGAAACAATAGCTCGAAAAGAAATGGATAATTTTTCTGAAGTACATCCATTGTCTTTCCGAATAAATTTCGAAGGAGAAATAAAAATACCAGAACCTGCCCGCAATGCTTTCAGCATAGCTGATGCAGGCGGGAAAAAATTCGAAGTATTAAAAACTGAAAATATTACTGAAATACAAGATGTGATTTTAAAAAATGAAAGCGTATTTATTTTCTCTCTAAGAAAAGGTCTAGCCACAGAGACACTTTGCCGAGATTGCAATGAACCAGTTATGTGTACAAAATGTTCTGTGCCTGTAGTTTTATACTTATCTCGAGATGGTAAAAAAAGAATGTTTGCCTGCAACCGCTGCAATACTGAAAAAGACCCTGAAACCAGATGCCTGAATTGTAATAGCTGGAATCTGATGCCTCTTGGTATCGGTACTGATACAGTGTTTGAAGAAGCTCAAAAACTTTTCCCTGAAACAAAAATTTTTAAACTCGACAAAGAATCAGCCAAGACAACCAAGGGTGCAATAAAAATAATAAAAGAATTTGAAGAGAATCCTGGATCAATACTCGTCGGTACTGAGATGGCACTATTATATATAAAAGAACATGTGGATCTCTCAGTCATTGCTTCTTTTGATTCACTTTGGAGTGTGCCTAGTTTCAAAATGAATGAGAAAATTATCCAGCTTATTTTTTCAATAATTTCCAAAACAAAAGACAAACTTATTATTCAAACCAAAAATAAACAAGATCCAGCTATCCATGCAGTTGAGACAGAAAACATATTGTCTTTTGTGCGTGAAGAATTAGAAGATAGAAAAAATCTAAACTATCCACCCTTTAAACGTTTTATTAAAGTTACACACATGGGTAATAAAGAAGATTCAATTCATACCAAAAAAGCTCTTGAAGAAGTATTCAAAGACTACGACCCTGAGATTTTTAGTGGTTTCGTGAGTAAAATAAAAGATAAATATGTCACAAATATGCTAATAAAAATGGATACCAAAAAATGGTCTTTACCTGAACTATCTACAAATTCTAAAATAGATGAAAAACTTCTTGAAAAACTTTTGCTTCTACCACGTGAATTTTCAGTAAATATTGATCCAGAAAATCTGTTGTAGAAAATTAAATTCCCTTTTCAACTATTGCTGTTTTTTTGTTAACTCGATACCAACCAAAGGTTGCTGTATGGGATGTTCTGTCTGATTCTTTAATAATCTCAAATACGTGAACATTCCAATTGTCCTCCGCATCTTCAACTTCAACTATTGCTTTTTTACCGGAATCAGCCAGGTTTTTTTCATATTCTTTTACTTCAGGCAATGATTCAATTTCTGCTTGTGCCAATTCAGCCGTTATTTTTGTTGGTTTAAAACTAGAAAAAATTTTCTCTATAATTGGAATATAATCTTCTGAAAATTCAGAAATAAAACTACCTTGAAAAATAGTTGTCATACCAGTGGAATCAAACACACCGACTTCTTCAAATTGCCAATTTACACCATTTTTATCATTGAAAGAACCCATAGCTGCATACATATTTGAAGGATTCTCTGGGGTCTCATACGTCCACTTAAATAAATCAAGTTTATATTGTTTATTTGCTGTAAGTTTTTGTTCTGCTTCAATCATAGCCTGAGCACGTGATGAAAAAACTTTAAGCCTTTCATCGTATCCGCTTTGTATAGTTATATAAGCTTTTCCTAATGGTTCACGAATAACTTCTAAAGGTGCAATTTTTTCAGAAGTATCTACTATCCAATTTTTTGGATAAGTCATAGTAAAACCATATTTTGATTTAAATTCCGCAGTTTCATAATTTGCAGGTTTTTCTAAATTAACCTTATCGTCAGTGCGATTTACTGAGAAATGAAAAGTTAATACACCGCTTGCAATAAGAGCCCATATTACAACAATAATAATTCCCAAAATAATTAGAATCTTTTTTGATTTTTTCATATACTTATATTTTACCAAAAATATTTATAAAAACCATGTCATATGGTGCATTTTGATTTATTTTTTTTGGCAAACATCAATCTAGAAAATTTGTTGTAAAAATTATGAAACTAGTACCACAAACTCCCCTTTTTGTTTTACTGGGTTTTTGGTTAGATATTCCAACAGTTCTTCTGCAGAACCGGTTTTGAATTCTTCGTAGATTTTTGTTATTTCACGAGCAATGCAGACTTTTTTGTCTGGGCAAAATTTTATCAATGATTCTAAAGTTTTCAAAATTCTATGTGGAGACTCATAAAAAACCATTGTGCGTTTTGCTTCGGATATTTCTTTAAACAATGTTTCTCTTCCTTTTTTATGTGGCATAAAACCAATAAATGTAAACTCATGAGTTGGTAAACCTGAACCAGAAAGTGCAGCGATAAGTGCTGTCGCTCCAGGTATCGGAATGACTTGAACTTCCTCGGTGGTAAATCTTTCTTTTATTTTAAATACAAGCATCGCTCCCGGATCAGAAATACCTGGTGTGCCAGCATCAGAAACCAAAGCAAGATTCTTCCCCTCTTCCAATAATTCAAAAATTTTGTCTACCTTTGCGAGTTTACTCTGAGCGTGATAACTCATCATCGGCTTGTTGATATTATATTTAACCAAAATCCTTTTTGTATCACGAGTATCCTCGCACAGAATTAAATCCACTTCTTTAAGTGTTTCAATTGCTCGGAGTGTAATATCTCCCATATTTCCTATCGGTGTAGCCACTACGTAAAATTTGGACATAAAATTATTGTAAATTTGATTTTTTTATACTATTTCTATAAATAGAATACGAATAAGATATTATACATAACCAGTAAACTAAAAGAAATAAAGGTATAATAAAAAATATTGAGCCTGGAAAAATAACACCAAAAAATCCTATAAAGATGGAGCAATATGTTAACAAATTCCCTGCCATAGTACTTGTCTTTTCTTTAACAAAATCACTTTTATAGGACCAAGATGAAAATAATTTATTTAAATTACTTTTTGAGTTTTTTAAATACTGACCACCCCAAAATAAAAATAGAGCTATAAAAATAGAACTAAGTTGTGTATACATCACAGGATTTATTTTAAAAATTGAGTTGTTAATTAAATATGTGATATGAAACAATGATAGGAAAAGAACTAATGGTAATCCTAAACTTTTATTAATTTTAAAATTAAATTCAATTTGTTTTTTTTCTAATCTATATATGTAAGTAAAAAATAAAGCTATCAAAAAATTAAATATTGGTATAAGCAATATTGCAAAAAGTTTTGATATTTCGTAAATTTTTTCACTTTCTCCGGAATGTAATGATTGTAACTTTTCCGGTAAATATGGGTAAAACACTATTGAAATTAGAAAAGAAAAAAATACTATTGCCCACATTATTTGAATTGTGTAATTTTTTTTCATTTAATTTTATTTTCTTTGATATCTCCCCATTAATTCTGATTCAGCTAAAATGTGATTTTGCATAGCCTTGATCAATTCTTTTGAACCGGCAGTTTTTGGTAAATCTAAAACTGTATCTAAAACATAAAGCTTGAAAAAATATCGATGAGAATTATTTGGTGGACATGGACCACTGTATTCATTTTTCGGCCAACTATTCTCCCCTTGCACTGCTCCAACTGGTACACTGTTTTCTTTTATTTCTGTAGTATCGGGTGAAATATTCCACATCACCCAATGGTCCCAAGTCACACCTCTCGAGGCATCTGGATCATCCATTATCAAAGCCAAACTCTTGGCTTCTTTTGGAACATCATTGATAATAAGTGCAGGATTTGTATTCTCGCCATCACAAGTATATTGTGCTGGGATTTCCTTTCCATTTTCAAATGCTAAGCTTTGAATATTCATATTTAAATTATAGGTAATATTTTTCTTTAATGCAAACCAAAATAAAATACTAGCTCGGTACTATTACTATTAGTAAAGTAATTAACAAAATGTTCCCCCAGGTCCACAATTTTCAATTCTAGAATCATAATCAGGATCATATTTTTCAGCAGGGATAAGTTTAACGGAAAGATAAATTAAAACTATAACTCCCACAGGAATCAAGAGCCACAAATAATCTTTAAATTTCATACAGTTTAAACATTTAATATTAATAATTATTTTAAATAAGCATTTCTAATTTTTATATTATCAACCTTATTATTTAAATCTTGAACCTTTAGATTTTGTTCGTAAATATCTTTTTCTAAAGCAGAATAAAATTGAGCGTCATTTTTGTTTGAAATTAAAATAGACACTGCTGTAGAAGCTACTATAAAGACAAAAGCAAATAAAACGGTAATCATTATATTTTGGTTTCTTACTTCTTGCTTTTCGTTACGAGATTCCTGTGTATTAACTAAATTTTCTATTCTAGAAAAACGTTTAGATATATCATCAATAGAATTTGCTTGTGCTTCAACAAGTCCAACTATTTCTTGTTTCGTGGGTATTGAATCAGCCATAAAATTTTACTGCTGATAAAATCCTTTAATATTCAAAACTCCATCTTTTTCGTCAACTGCAATATCCCAGTATTTATAAAGATGAAAATCTATACCACCAAAAGCGACTCCTTTTTGAAAAACAACACCTGGCCCAAAACTAATACCATTGACAAATATCTGTCTTTTTGGAGTTAAAGAACCATCTGAATTTTCGGTGAAAATATCTAAAAAATTGTATCTCTTTTCCATACCTTAATTATATCACAGTAATAAACTTAAAAACGACCTAAATTTTCATTATATTTTTTTACAAAAAACTTACCTTTGGGTGTAAATTCTATTTTATTACCTATTATTTTTATAAGCTCATTTGTATCTGAATATACTAAAATATCTGTCGGTATTTTATGATTCATTCCATCATCAATAAAACCCCTACGTTCATAAATAGAATTAATTATCAAATAAAATAACTTAAAAAACATTTCATTTTTTCTAAAATCATTAAACTCTTCCTCCCATAAAATAGTGGGGTCAGTGTCTTTTATTTTTTTCTCCTGAATTACCTTTTGAGCTACTGCAGTAATTGTTTTTAAGGCCTCTTTTTCTAAGGCAGTTTCAAGTGATTTAATTTCTTTCTCTTCTATTAATTTAATTTTTTTCTTTTCTGTTTTATATTTTTCCTCTTTTTTGTAACCAGAAATTAAAAACCAATTTGGAAACTTCCAAATAATTAACCATGTTACAAAAAATGGCATAAACCAAGAAAACCAAAAATAAGGATCATGAATACTAAAATATTTTCCCCACAAATAATCATTTTTCAATTTATTAGTTAATTGAAAAATTTTTGTATCATCAAGTGCAAATACTGCATATAAAAAGTTCCAATGAAAAACAATCCAACACATGGTGAAAGTTCCATAGATTGAATTTGTTAATCTGCTTTTTATGGTATCTGAGATTGAATCAAAGATTTCCTTCATTTTATTTCTCGGAGATAATGTCAGCTAAAATAAGTATATTACTCTTTGTTTTTATTTCCAAAACTCCACCAGAGATGGTAAAAGTTTTCTTTTCGTTTGCGAGGGTCAAAACAATCTCACCTTTTGCAAGAGCTGAAACAAGTTGCATGTGCTCAGGAAGCACTTCGATAATTCCACTTTTTGTAGGAACGATCACAGAAATAGCCTCACCTTGGTAGACAACTTTATCTTTAGCTATAATTGAGATTTTTAGATTAGACATATTTTAATTATTTAGTTTCTTCTGCTAGCACATCTTCAATACCTCCTTTCAAGTAGAAAGCTTGTTCAGAAATATGGTCATATTTTCCAGCTAGAATTTCTTCGAAAGATCTGATTGTCTCTTCTAGAGGAACGTATTTTCCAGGACGGCCAGTGAATTGTTCTGCAACGAAGAATGGTTGAGAAAGGAATTTCTGAATTCTGCGAGCACGTGACACTGCTAATCTGTCGTCGTCAGATAATTCATCCATACCAAGAATCGCAATAATATCTTGAAGGTCTTTGTATCTCTGCAAAATTTTCTGAATATCACGAGCAACATCATAGTGTCTCTGTCCGATAATGTTCGGATCAAGAATTGTTGAAGAAGAGTCTAGAGGATCCACCGCTGGGTAAATACCAAGCTCAGATAAAGGACGGGAAAGCACGACAGTGGAGTCTAAGTGAGAGAAAGTTGTCGCTGGAGCCGGGTCGGTCAAGTCGTCAGCTGGCACGTAAATAGCTTGCACAGAAGTAATAGAACCTTTGTCGGTACTTGTAATACGTTCTTGTAAGTTTCCCATTTCAGATGCAAGAGTTGGCTGGTAACCCACCGCGGATGGCATACGGCCAAGTAAAGCGGAAACCTCAGAACCAGCTTGAGTGAATCTAAAAATGTTATCCATGAACAAAAGTAAATCTTTACCTTCAACATCACGGAAGTGTTCCGCCATAGTCAAAGCTGAAAGAGCGACACGTGCACGAGCACCTGGCGGTTCGTTCATTTGTCCGAACACGAGCATTGTTTTATCCAAGACATTAGATTCTTCCATTTCTCGGTACAAATCATTTCCTTCACGAGTTCTTTCTCCAACTCCGGCGAATACAGAATATCCTCCGTGTTCAGCGGCAATGTTTCGGATCAATTCTTGAATCACAACAGTCTTACCGACTCCTGCTCCTCCGAATAGACCAACCTTTCCTCCTTTCAAGAATGGACACATAAGGTCGATAACTTTAATACCGGTTTCTAGAACTTCAGTCTTTGGAGATTGTTGGGCAAAAGTAGGAGCCTTGCGGTGAATAGGCATTCTCTTTGCATTTTTTGGAGCTTCTTTATCATCAATAGCATTTCCGGAAACATCAAACATTCTGCCTAGAGTATCCATACCGACGGGTACAGAAATAGGTGCACCGGAATCCACAACTTCGTCACCACGAGAAAGTCCGTCAGTGGATGACATCGCAATGGTTCGAACTTCATTTAAACCAAGGTGTCCTGCGACCTCGAAAACTAAATCAGTCTTGCCCTCGCGCTTGATTAAAAGCGCATTCAAAAGCGCTGGCAATTCACCCTCGAATCGTACATCGACAACCGCTCCTATTATTTGTGATATTTTTCCTTTTTGCATAAATTTATAAAAATTATTTTTAATTGCTTGATAATGCTTCCGCTCCGGCGACTATCTCGGAAAGCTCTCTGGTAATACCGTCTTGTCTTGCGTGGTTGTAAGATAACATCAGTCTATCCAAGATTGCAGAGGCATTGTCTCCAGCGTTCTTCATGGCAAACATTCGAGCAGAGTGTTCTGATGCGTATGCCTCAACTAAGGTCTGGTATACTACAACATCGACGAGCCCTGGTAAAATATTTTCTAAGATCGTCTCTACATCTGGCTCAAATTTGTAATGTACAAAATAATTTTCTTCTTCTTTGATACTAACTTTTTCTTCCTCTACTGTGTCTATAATATTTTTTACTGATTCAGGACTAATTGGGAAGAGTTCTCGTAAGACTGGTTTGTAAGAAGTTGATTTCAAGAATTGCGTGTATAATATCTTCGCACTCTTGTATCCCCCTTCGACATATTCTTTTGAAACCAAATCAGATAATTCTTTTATTTGTTCCATGCTCGAAGCTTCGGAAAAGTTTAGGAAGCTGGCAAAAGTCGAGACACCTGCTTTCTTACAAATTTTCTCGCCATACTTACCTATCGTTATGGCCTTCAAATTTATACCTAAGGACTCTTCTTTTTTAAGATAAATATTTAAAGCTTTGAAAAGGTTCGTATGATATCCTCCGCACAAGCCTTTGCTACTAGCGACGACAATCAATAATTCCTTGTCACCCTTACCTTTTTCCATCAAAGAATGAGAGACATCTTTATTTTTTGATAAATTCACCAAAAGTTCAAGAGCAAAACGAGAATAAGCGCGTGAAGCAAGAGCTTTGTCCACCGCACGGCGCATTTTGGAAACTGAAACCATCTCCATCGTTTTGGTGATTTTTTTGATGTTTCCTGTCGATTTTATTTTCTGTTTTATTTCTTTAGTTGAGGGCATGATTATCTTTATTTTTTTTAAAATCTTTTCTAAGACTTCTAGCACACATGAATACAACAAACCCTGCTACCGCCCAGATCGGAAGAATAAAAACTCCGTTAATTGCTAAAAATGAAAGCCAAATAAATACAATAGCGCTTAACGAGCCTAAAAGAATTGCAACTATTACACTTATTGATTTTCTTATATTATCCATAATTACATTCCCATGAATTCTACAATCGCATTTCGTAGGTCAGCTTCTATTTTATCATCCCAACCTGTAGTAAGCTTTGTCAGTAAATCTTTTTTGGTGCGGTCAAGATGAGCGTAAAAACTCTCTTCCCAAGCTCTGATTTCTGTAGTTTCTAGTTCATCCAAATATCCTTCGTTTACAGCAAAGATACTTGTAACTTGTTTCGCGACAGATACAGGAGAATATTGATTTTGTTTTAGAAGCTCAGTCACTCTCTTTCCTCTGTTGATAGCTTTTTTGGTTTCGGGATCTAGATCAGAATCAAACTGAGCAAAAGACTCTAGCTCACGGTATTGAGCCATCGCTAGTTTCATCTTACCCGCGACTTTCTTCATTGATTTTATTTGAGCAGAAGAACCGACGCGAGAAACAGAAAGACCGACGTTGATAGCTGGGCGAAGACCTTTGTTAAAAAGACCTGTCTCTAAGAAAATCTGTCCGTCAGTGATAGAAATAACGTTGGTAGGAATATAAGCAGACACGTCACCAGCTTGAGTCTCGATAATAGGCAAAGCAGTGATAGATCCACCACCGTAATTTTTATTCAATCGGCAAGCACGTTCCAATAAACGAGAGTGCAAATAGAAAACGTCTCCAGGGTAAGCTTCACGACCTGGTGGACGGCGAAGAAGAAGAGAAATTTCTCGGTAAGCGACAGCGTGTTTAGAAAGATCATCGTAAATTATTAAAACGTCTTTTCCTTTGTCCAAGAAATATTCTCCGAGTGCTGTACCAGAGTAAGGAGCAAGATATGAGAAAGCTGGACCATCAGATGCTCCGGCTGAAACAACGATAGTGTAATCCATCGCTCCTGCTTCTTTTAATTTTGAAACGATACGAGCAACTTTTGATTGCTTTTGTGAAATAGCGACATAGATACAAATAATATCTTCGCCTTTTTGGTTGATGATAGTGTCGATAGCTATGGCAGTCTTTCCTGTTTGACGGTCACCGATGATAAGCTCGCGTTGTCCGCGACCAATCGGAATCATGGCATCTATGGCCTTTATACCAGTCTGTACGGGTGTTTTCACAGGTTCACGAGTCATAACACCTGAAGCTACTTTTTCTACAGGATAGACAGCATCTGACTGAATAGCTCCAGCTTCATCGATGGGTTCACCTAGAGGGTTTACCACACGTCCAATGAAACCTTTACCGACAGGGATAGAAAGAATTTTGTTTGTTCTCTTTACAGTTTCTCCTTCTTTAATTTTAGAAAAATCTCCGAGCACGATAGCTCCAACAGAATCTTCTTCCAAGTTGAGTGCGAGCCCAATAGCTCCGGAATCAAAAGAAACCATTTCTGAAGACTGACACTTTGCTAGGCCAGAAATCTTTGCGATTCCATCTGCGACAGAAAGCACTGTGCCGTATTCATACATCTCGGCCCCTCCTTCAAAACCAGCAATTCTCTTTTTTAAATTTTCTATTGTTGCATTCGCACTCATAATAATTTTTTAATTAACTTGTAATAGTTTTTTCTAATTTTTTCAGACCAGTCATAATGCTCGAATCATAAATCTTTCCTCCGAACTTCGCTCTAAATCCTGCAACCAGTTCTTTTTTGATTTTTAATGATTCAGTCAGGTGGTCAGCTTTCAGGAAACTCTTTATTTGTTTTGCAGTCTCACTCTTTATCTCATGAGCTGTTTCTATCTGGATACCCTTCTTTTCTTTATCTTGTTCAGTGATTCTTTCTAAGTGATAAAGAACTGAGTTCATCTGTCCTTTCAAATTTCTCTTTTCAATAAAACTAAAAAACTTCTGGTCTAAGCCTTCAGTATTCTCTTCAGACAATTCGAATAAAGCCTGAGCCAGTTGTTTTGATTTAATCATTATTATTTCTTAGCCAACATTGCATTGATAATTTCATCACCTTTACCAGCAGCTACGTAGCCTTCAACCATTTTTCGTACACCGACAGAGACGAGCTCTGCAGCTTCTTTTCTGATAGCTTCGTCGCCAGTCTTCTTTTCTTTTTCTACATCAAGTCGAGCTTGTTTTAATATTTCTTCTTTTTCAAGAGTAGCTTTGTCTTTTGCCTCTTTTACTATGTCTCTACCGTCAGCTTGTGACTGAGAAATAATATTTTTTGCATTGTCCTTTGCTTCTCTTGTGATTTCTTCCTTTTTTAGACTTGCTCCTGCGAGCTCTGCTTTTGCATTTTCGGCATCAGTCAACCCGGTCTTTATCTCATCTTCACGGTCATCCATCATCTTGCGAAGTGGTTTCGCGGCAATAAAATATAAAGCTAGAAAAACCAACGCAAAGTTGAATAGCTGTGCAAGCATTATCTTCCAATCTATGTGAAATGTTGAAATTAGTTCATTCATGATTTTAATTTTGACAAGGTTGAACCTTGTCAAAAAAATTATTTAATAGAGAATGCGATAACTAGACCGTAAATAGCGACAGCTTCTGCTAGGGCTGATGCAATCAACATAGGAACTAGAACTTTACCTGTAGCTTCTGGGTTTCTTCCGATAGCTTCCATAGCTCTACCACCAATAAGACCAATACCAATACCTGCACCAACTGCTGATAAACCGATTGCTAGACCCTTACCAATAGGAGCGAAACTTACAACTGTACTCAATACTTCTTTTTCCATAAAATTTTTTTATATTAACCTTTTAATAAAATCGACTAACTTATAATAATAAATAACTATGCATGTGCTTCACTGTGTTTCTCCTCGTGCTCAGTGTGATCCTGTGCCGCCATTGCAAAATACACAGTGGCAAGCAGACTAAATACAACAGCCTGAATCAATCCAACGAACACTTCCAAAAATAAAAATGGTGCAGGGACGAGGTATGACATAATCGCACCCATAGAAGCTAGTAACACTTCACCCGCAAAAACATTTCCGAATAGTCGGAAGGACAAGGAAGCAATTTTTGCCATCTCACCTACTAACTCAAGAACTCCAACAAAGAAATTTATAGGGGCTACAATGAGCACTGTCGGATCTTTTTTCACTTTTGTGAATACAGAACCAAGCGATATTAGATTAACATATTTATTAAAAGTTTTCCATAATCCAACCATAAATATACCAAAAATATTTGAAGCAATAACTACAACGATAGAAAGAGCCAATGTGGTGTTTATGTCAGCTGTAGCAGATCTGAAAAGAGGCACGAAAGCAGCATTTCCTCCCTCAAAAGAGGTAAAACCCAAAGAACCTAGAAAAGGAACAAGACCGAGCCAATTGCTGATTAAAATAAAAAAGAAAAGAGTTAAAGAAAAAGGAAATACTTTTTTGGAAATTTTTCTGTCACCTGTCACCTGATCACAAAGGGACAAAGCACCGTCCATAATGATTTCAAAAAAATTTTGGAGCTTGCCTGGAATTTTTTTTATTTTTAGACGTATAGCTAAGGCGAGGACTGTAATAACAATAAGAGTCAACCATGAAGTAATAACGGAATTAGTAACAGTAAAATTACCCACACTAAAAATAGGTTCGGCAAAGATAGTCACTTCGTGGGACACTGCAGTATTTGTATTTTGTGTATTATTTTCCATTACTTTCTATACTCTTTTGATAATTTTTTATTTCTTTAAAAATACCGAAACATGAAACACCGAAACTTAATCCAATCAAAATTGGAAAAACTAAATCAGAATTTATATTTAAAAAAGATTTAACAAACAAAGACAACAATGCTGGGATGATTATCCACGCGGTAGTCTTGGCATAAAAAATCATTGCTGTCATTTTCCAATCATTCCCTTTTTTATTTAATTCTTTCATTTGTGAGTGTGGATGGAATCGGACCATCGACCTCTGTCTTATCAGGACAGCGTTCTACCACTGAACTACACACTCAAATCAACCCATAAAATATAACAAAAATATATAAAAAAAGAAAGCCCCGTTATCATTTAGGATAATGGGGCTTTTATTTATTCAATTCTATTAATCAGGTTTGTAGTTGTTATTTAATAATTTGAACTGACTGCAAGCAATATCGCTTTCTTGCTGAGCTTCGGCTGCAACTTCTTTTGCTCTTAAAATAGCATTATTTTGATCAATCATCTTATTTAGAAAGCTAATCGAGACAGTTTTACTTTTTTTAATCTGTTCAATTTCAAAATAAATTTTTTCCAGAGAGTCCAGCACAGAATATTCATAAATAACATTTTGTACGGTATTCATAAACTTATTTTCTGTTTCTATCGCTTTTTGCTTCATATAGAAATATTCATTCAAAGTAGGATTTATATCCGAGCTTTGTTTTTCTTGTGCTCTTACATTTTGAAAACAAAATACAAGTATAAACAAAATGGTCATCAATGTTTTATTCATTTTTTCAAGGTATTAAGTTAATATTTAAATTACTTTTTCATTTTAGATAGTACAATACTATCTAAAAAAAATCAATAAAAAATACCCTGACTGAAAGTCAGGGTATTTTTTATTTTGAGTCTCTAATAAGAGATTAGTACTCTCGGCGTCCACCACTGCGATTTCCACCGCCGTATCCACCACTATTGCCTCCACTACTGTATCCACCTGCTCCACCAGTTCTTGGTGGGCGAGCTTCCATAGGGCGAGCTTCATTAACTGTAAGTTTGCGTCCTTCGAATTCCTGACCGTTAAACATTGAGACAGCACCTTGTGCTTCCTCGTCTGTTGACATTTCAACGAATCCAAAACCTTTTGAGCGACCGGACATTTTGTCCATGATAATCACAGCGGAAGTTACATTTCCTGCTTGTGCGAAAAGCTCTTTAAGAGCATCTTCTTGGGTACTGTAAGGAAGTCCCCCTACGTATAGCTTTGTAGCCATATTATTATTTCTCCCGTTTTAAAAAATCGGGCAAAAACTAATTATAATGCGTAGATACTCTTGTCGCTCAATTGGCCTAATTGGTGCCAAAAATTCAAAACTCACAACTCAAACAAAAAGCTATTGGAGAAACTACTGGAGCAGTATAGCACAAAAGTGAGAAAAAGCAATGAAACTATACTGTGTGGATAAATACTATAAACAATATGTCAAAGGGCATCTTTGACATATTGTTGACATATTTAACACAAAGTTATTCTTCGTCTTCATCCCCCACGACCCCGGATTCAATAGATTCTATAACCTCTCCGATTCCACCTTCCATTATTTTTGGTAGGTTATGCCATGATTTTTTAATACGGTGATCAGTCACACGGTCTTGAGGAAAATTATATGTACGAATTTTCTCACTTCTGTCCCCTGTACCAATTTGTCCTTTACGTTCACTAGAATATTTTTTTGCTTCCTCTTCATCTTTTAATTGCTGAATTTTAGCAGTCAAAATCATCATCGCTTTTTCACGGTTTGCAAGCTGACTTCTTTCATTCGTCGAACGAACATCAAGACCTGTAGGTATGTGTATCAAACGCACAGCCGTCTCAACCTTGTTCACATTCTGTCCGCCTTTGCCCCCGGAGCGAGAATATTCCATTTCCAAATCGACTGGATTGATAACAAAATTAACTTTTTTCTTGATAGGTAAAATAGCCACCGATGCTGTCGAAGTATGAACTCGGCCATTTTTTTCTGTTGCAGGAATTCTCTGGACACGATGCACACCAGTTTCATAACGCATTTTTTTATAAACATCTTTTCCTTTTATTTCAAAACTCGCTTCTTTATATCCACCGATATCATTTTTGGATTCATCATTTACTTTCCACTGCCAACCCTGAACTTCAGCAAGTCTTTCATACATATGAGCAAGTTCCCAAGCAAAAAGAGCTGCTTCATCACCTCCAGCTCCAGCTCGTACCTCGAGTACGATTTCATTTGGAAATTCTTCTTCCTCTTTGTCTTTATCTAAAATTTCTTGTATCTGCTTCTCAGTACCTTCTTTTTGTTCTTGAATTGACTTAAGCTCAATTTGAGCCATTTCGTGCAAAGTATCATCACCTGCAAGCATTTCTCTTACCTCAGCCTCTTCGCGAGCTAATCGCTCTAAAATACCCGCCAAGTAGCTGGTGTTGTGATTCTTTTTAAGTTCTTCTAAATCTAAAGTCATAAATTTATTATATCATCAAAAACACCCTCCTTGTGTAAAGGAGGGTGTTTAGAAGAAGTTATTTCTTTGGAGATGCAGCTCGGCGCTTGTTGAAACGTTCTACGCGTCCAGCAGTATCCATGATCTTTTCATTACCAGTATAGAAAGGGTGACACTGACTGCAGATTTCAACTGAAATTTCAGGCAAAGTGGAACCAACTTCAAACTCAGCCCCACACGCACAGGCGGCCTTGGTTTTTGTGCTAAATTTTGGATGTATACCTTTTTTCATACTTAAGAGATTATCATAAACCTAGTTTGAAAGCAAATCTATATCAGCTTGGATGATCCTAGCTTTTTTCATAACACCATCACCATAGAAAGCATTAGCCTTTTTATTCCAGTTACCACCAGCATAATATTTCAAAGCAGCGGTACGTTCGGCAGTAAATCCACCTTTTGAGGCACCTAATTCTCCTAAATAAATAGAAGATGCAAAGAAAGCGTCTTTAGGCTCCCATGGATTTGGCATTCCACTTATACCAAGTGCTTTCGCAATTTTTGATGCATAAAGTTCCCACGTAGAAGGAATAAATTGTGAAGGGCCCATCGCTCCACCATAACCACCATTCCAAGGACAAGAAAGTGGAGTACCTTCTGGATTAATTCCTAAGGCCGAAGTGATTCTCTTAAATGGTTCCAAGTCACGGCTTGGTTTCATAATATTCGTCCAGTTTTTTGCAGCTGAATCAGTAACACGGTTACATGTACCAATATTTTCGCCCAAATTTGTTTCTTGAGTAAGAATAGCTAGTACAAATGCTGGACGTACCCCGGTCTTTTTCTCAGCCTCTTGAGCATACTTCAAAGCTGTACCGAAAGGAATTGCTTTAGTGTCACGCAATGCAAAAAGTGCAGAACGAATTTTGTCAGCTCTAGCTTTTTTATCAGCAGCAAGTTTTTGATAAGCAGATTCTTTTTCTTTTGAAATGGCTAATAACTTTTTCTTATCCGCTTCTGATTGAACAACTTTTTTCTGTGCACTTTGTAGTTCATCTCTAGCATCAATTTCTGCATTTTGTTTTATCTCTAAATCTTTCTTTTGTATTTCTGTTTCTTGTTTTACTCCAGTAATTTCTTCAACGGAAGCTTTTACAGCTTGCTTGATAGAAGCATAAGATTCTAAATCGCTATAAAAATCTGAAACGGATTGATCAGAAAGAATCAAATGTATCATATTTTCATTATCAAACTCATTTGTATTACGTAAAAGCTGAGCAAGAGATTCATGCTCACGATCTATCTTATCTGAAAGAGTCCCTATTGTTTTTACTTTTTCATTAATAGAAACTTTTAATTGTGCAATGACTAACGCACGGGCTTTGATTTTGGTTTTTAAAGCATTAATCTGGCTAGTCAAATAATTAACATCACCTTTCAGTGTACCAGTCTGTTTCTGTTGTTCTTTTTGTTTTGCTAAGAGCTCAGTCAGCTGTTGCTCAATTTGACTTAATTCACTACGACAGTAATCCTTGTCTGTCTGAGAAGAGGAAATAGAAAGTGTTAAACAATCAAAAACAGCGAATGTTTTATTCACCGAAAAACTTGAAAATAAAAATATAGCAAAAATAAAAGCCATGACCATTTTCCGTATCATAGCTTCTATTATAACATAATTTGAATTATTTTTATTCTGCAGGAGTAGCTTCCTCTTCTTTCTTTCCTTTCTTTTCAACTTCGATAGCGGATAGATCTACTGGGGAAGCTTCTTCTTCTACTTCTTCTACTTGAACAGCAATAGAAGCAATAACTTCATCAGCTTCACCAAGAATTGTAACTCCGGCTGGGACTTTCAAATCTGAAATAAGAACCTGGTCGTGTAAAGTTTTAAGTTTAGAAATATCAACGACGATATTGTGTGGAAGATCTTTTGGAAGAGCTTCAACTTCGATTTCGTGTGCTACTTTAACAAGAGTTCCTGTTCCATTTTTAACAACTTCAGAAACACCTTCGAATTCAAGAGGAACACTGACAGTGATCTTCTTGTTCATATCAATAGCCAAGAAATCAATGTGTATAGGTTCATCTGTAACAGGGTCAACTTGAACATCATGGATTAGAACATTTACTTTTCCTTCTGGAGTTGTAATTTCAACTGTAGAAGATTCTCCAGCTTTCAACCAAACTTTTTTAAATTCTATTTTTGATACTGAGATGGAGGTAGTTTTCTTATCTGCTCCATAAAATACAGCGGGTAATTCACCTGCTTTTCGCATTTCTTTTAAGTCTTCTTTAATATCTCTACTTTTCGCTGTTAATTTAAGCATGAAGACATTATATACAAAATTTTAAAAAAGGCAAATTATTGTATATAAAATGAGCTAACTTGATAATTTCCTACTAAATTCCCTCTTTTTTCAACTCTTCTAGAAGCTCACGGGCTTTCTTGGAAATCTTACTTGGTATTTTTATTGTAATAAGAATATACAAATCTCCGGGTTTTCCATTTTTTATTTGCTCTCCACCACCAGTCATTTTTATGGTCTGACCACTCTGAATTCCAGCTGGAATTTTTATTACAATATCGTCATGTCCACTAATGGATATTTTTTTATCTGAACCTAAAATAGAATCAACAAGAGAAATAGATAATTCAGTCTTCATATCTCTTCCACGTGGAGTTCTCTGAGTACGAAAACCACCACCAAAAAATTCACCAAAAATATCATTTAAATCAAAATCTGCACTTCCTCCATTTTGGAAACCAGAAAAATCGAAACCTTCAAACCCTCCACCGAAACCACCTTGCTGGTATCCACCTTGTCCTCCACCACCTTGCATATTTTCAAAACCGGGACCATATTGATCGTATTTTGAACGCTTGGAATCATCAGAAAGAGTCTGGTAAGCTTCATTTACCTCCTTGAATTTAGCTTCATCGCCCTCTTTTTTATCAGGATGATATTTGTGAGCCAACTTATGAAAAGCTTTTTTGATCTCTTCTTTTGACGCGCCTTTTTCTACCCCTAAAGTTTTGTAATAATCTTTTTTCATTTAGTTTATGCAATATAACATATATTATATTATTTATATAATCATTAACAAATATATTTAATTATTCTTTGAAATAAGATTCAAAATTAGTTTAACAATCTTGTCTTTATGATTTGGATCACTTTCCGCAACAAGAACTGTAAGCGCTGTTAAGGCTGAAGGGCTTAATTTTTGTATATCGAGTATATTCGCCTGCTTCAATAACCAAACAAAAGCAAAAGCTCCTGAACGCTTATTACCATCAGTAAATGGATGGTTCTTTACCATAAAATACAAAAGATGTGCAGCCTTTTCTTCAACTGTTGGATAAAGTTCATTGCCTCCGAATGACTGCATTACATTACCAACTATTCCCGACACAGAACCAACATTTCTTTCGTGACCAAAAATATCTGTCGCTTCACCTTTTTCAATAAGAATTTTTCTAAGCTCGGATAAATCTCGTGAAATTTTTTCGGAGGTGATGTTAACTTTCTTTTTTGTAAGCTTTCCTTTCGATAAAATTTCTCGATCATAAGCATCCAAAGAAAGCCAAGTATCAGCAAAAAGTGATATAAGTTCTATAGCATCTTTTGGATTAACCGCAGATTCAGCTGGCAAAAGTTTTTTAATATCATCAACAACATTTAAAAAATGTTCATAATTTTTAGCAATTCGGTTTTTATTTATTGCAAAACCATCTACGATATAGCTTCGTAACGTTTTTGTTGCCCACTGACGAAATTCAATAGCCTTCTTTGAACTTGTTCTATATCCAACAGCTAAAATAACATCAAGATTATAAAATTGTACCTGATACACCTTTCCATCATCTGCAGTATGTGCAAATTTTGCACATACTGAACTAGCATTAAGTTCTTTATCATTAAGAATATTTCTTATATGCTTAGTCACAACAGATCTTTCAGTCTGAAAAACATCAGCAATCTGCGCCTGAGTAGCCCACACAGTTTCACGAGAAAAATCACCACGAAGTTCAATAGCTCCATTTTTAGCTTGGTAAATAACTACATCTTTCTTTTTTAGTGTCTTTTTTAATACCATACCGAAATATTATAACATTTTTATGTTTTAAAATAGATAATAATTTTTTATTTTTAGTGAAGATTGAAACTACATAGGAAACTCCTATGTATAACTATTCTAAAATCTTCTTTAACACATCTTCAGGCACTTCTTTTATATTTTTTGGAGGTGTTGGGACTGGAATTTCTTTTTTTACTTCCTCATTCACCGGCTCAACTTTTTTTTCTTGTGATGCTGCTGGTACTTTTTCAAAAATAAAATTTTTAAGTTTATTCATATCTTCTGCACTTGCAGATCTATCATTATTTATAGAGGTTGCTGATACAGGATTTGATCTTTTTAAATCACTCAATGACATTGCAGGAGGTGGTACGGGAATTTTAATTTCTTTTACTTCTGGTACTACAACCGGTTTCTCTAAAACTTTATTCTCAGACAGAGTCTTATTTAAAATATCTCTCAAAGCTGTATTTTCAATAGGCTTTACTGACATCGGTATAGAACGAACAAATGGCTTTGGAATTTCTTTTTGAACTGGAGGTTCTGAAGCAATAGGAACTTTAGGAAAAATTTTTGGTTCCACAGAACCATGTCGTGCAATGTCCACTGGACGACTAGAAATAATCGGTATAATAGGCTTCAAAACTTTTGTAAGTGTTGAAAGAATTCCTGGTTTAACAGGCTCCTCAACTTTTTTAACCTCAGGTTCTTTAACAGGAGCTGGTTGTGGAACAGGTTTTATCTCTCCGGATTTAATTTTAGCTATACAATCCTTACAATATATAGGTCTTCCTGGTTCAGGTTTAAACGGCACCGATGTTTCCTTTTTACAATTAGAACAAACAGCTGGGAATTTTTCTACATTACTGATAGGACTGGTACTGACAATATTGCCAATAGACATACCACTCCAATCATTTATTTCTTGTTCAACAACTTCTTTGGATTTACAGTAAAGAGCACGAGACATACTAATAACTTTATCTTCTACTTGTGTATCTGGATTTTTCGCTATTGGAGGCAACGTCTTCGCAGAAAAAGGTCGTGAACCGATACCATCAATCATCAGACGAAGATAAATACGGTAGTTCGGTAAATTCACAATATCTTGTGGAGTAAATTCTGGTTCAAATTCTTTTTCTAGGAATAATGCATCATCAGCACCCACTCGGAATACAATCATCGTACCAACGTTACCGAAGACAGCATCACGCACAGCGGAAGACCCATCAATAACAAGCTGAGCAGTATACTGGTGTGCAACGGTTAGATTCAATCGATACTTTCGAGCTTCAGACAAAATACTAGCAAAAGAATCGGTCACGAAGTTTTGGAACTCGTCGACATATAAATAAAAGTCTTTTCTTTCATCTTCTGGAATACGCACGCGCTCCATCGCAGCGAGCTGGATCTTGGTAATAATCATACCTCCAAGCAATGCGGAATTATCTTCACCAATACGTCCCTTGGAAACGTTCACCAAGAAAATTTTACCTTCATTCATGATATCAAAAACATTGATGGTACTCATTGATTGACCTACAACATTTCTAATGATGGAAGAAGAAAGAAATTGTCCGACTTTGTTTTGAATCGGAGCAATAGCTTCATTTCTAAATTTTTCATTCCAAGCTTCATACTCGTGAATCCAAAAAGCTTTGATGACCGGGTCTTTCAAATTTTCAATTATTTTTTTACGGTACTCTTTGTCCACCAACATTCTAGGAATACCAAGAAGAGTCGAACCCGGAGTATCGAGCAATGCAAGAATTGTATTATTCAAAATATATTCCATACGAGCAGACCAAGCATTCGCCCAGATCTTGGTGAAAATTCCCATCAAACCTGAAGCAACCAAATGTTTATATTTTGGATCTAGAATTTCAATAACATTAAAGCCGATATGATAATCCGTATCGGCTGGGTTGAAATAAATAACATCTTTGATACGGTCAGTTGGAATAGATTGTAAAACACTTTCAACTAATTCTCCGTGCGGATCAACAACACAAACACCATCACCGTTTTGTATATTCTGAACAATCATATTGGAAAGAAGCACGGATTTACCGGTACCTGATTTTCCGAGAACATATACGTGCTGGCGTCTGTCTCTGCGCTTCATACCAAAAATCTGATTCTTATCTCGAAAGGTTGTCTGACCTATATATGTCATATCTTTATTGATTGGTATTTTAGGATTCTCCATAAATTGAATTATAGCAAAAATTAAAAATAGGTGAAAGTAAAAATCCCCTCCAACCAAAGTCGGAGAGGATTTTTACTTTCTGCGGAAGACTGTCCTTCGCAATATTTATATTATTTTGCAGCTTCGTCAGCGGCTGGAGTTTCACCCTCCTTAGAATCAGCTTCATGAGTAGTAGCTTCTTCTTTTGGCTCTACTGGTGGTGCACCGGCATCATCTACTTTAGAAGATGCTTTTGCCATCTCTTCACCGATCTTGGACATCTCGCTAGAAAGTTCTTCAGTAGATTTTTTAATTGCATCCAAATCTGAACCTTCTTTCACTCCACGCAATGCTGTTATTTTTTCTTCAACACCTTTCTTTGTATCTTCAGAGATTTTTCCTTCATTATCTTTCAATGCTTTTTCTGCTGTAAAGATAGTCATGTCGGCTGTGTTTTTTGCATCAGCGACTTCTTTTTTCTTTTTATCTTCATCAGCATGAAGCTCTGCGTCTTCTTGCATTTTTTTAATATCTTCAGGTTTCAATCCAGAACTAGCTTCAATTCTGATAGTCTGAGTTTTACCACTAGTTTTTTCTTTCGCAGTAACATTTAAGATTCCATTGGCATCAACATCGAAAGTCACTTCAACTTGTGGCATACCACGAGGAGCTGGAGGAACACCGTCCAAGATAAATCTTCCTAGAGATTTGTTATCAGAAGCCATTGGACGCTCTCCTTGCACGATATGAATTTCGACAGAAGTCTGATTGTCAGCTGCAGTTGAAAATGTTTGTGATTTTGAAGAAGGGATAGTTGTATTTCTTTCTACAAGTTTTGTCGCAACTCCTCCAAGTGTTTCGATACCCAAGGAAAGAGGAATAACATCAAGCAAAAGAACATCACGTACATCACCTTGCAATACTCCAGCTTGGACAGCAGCACCGAGAGCTACCACTTCATCAGGATTGATTGTAAGGTTTGGAGTTTTACCGAATAATTTCTTTATTTCTTCGACAATTTTTGGCATTCTGGTCTGTCCTCCGACCATTATGATTTCATTTATTTCTTCGATTTTAAATCCAGATGCTGCAACTGCACGCTTTGCAATATCTATCGAACGAGTAATATATTCATCAGCAATAGATTCCAATTGAGCACGAGTCATTTTCAACAACAAGTGTTGAGGACCAGCTGCGGTGGAAGTTATGAAAGGAATATTTATTTCAGTTTCAATAGCTGTTGAGAGTTCGATTTTTGCTTTTTCTGCAGCTTCATCAAGACGCTGCAATGCCAATGCATCAGTTCGTACATCTACACCGGAAGTCTTTTTAAATTCATCAGCAATCCAATTTATAATTTTATGATCAATATCGCGTCCACCAAGGTGACTATCACCATCAGTAGATTTTACTTCAATAACATCATCACCAACTTCAAGAACAGAAATGTCAGTTGTTCCGCCTCCGAAATCGTAGACTACAATCTTTTCATTTTTCTTTGAGTTCAAACCATAAGCCAATGCTGCAGCTGTCGGTTCATTGATAATTCTTTTTACAGTCAGGCCAGCAATTTTACCCGCATCAATAGTTGCTTGTCTTTGTGTGTCATTAAAATATGCAGGTACAGTAATAATCGCTTCAGTGATCTTCTCACCGATCTTTGCTTCCACGTCTGTTTTTATTTTTGACAAAATCATCGCAGAAATTTCTTCTGGACGCATCCACTTGTCTCCGATTTTTACTTCAACTCCACCATTTGCGCCTTTCTGAATTTTGAAAGAAGCATTCTTTAAATCTTTCTGCACTTCCGGATCTTCAAAATTGTGACCCATAAAACGCTTGATACCATAGATGGTATTTTCAGGATTTGTAACTGCTTGTCTTTTTGCTAAAAGACCGACAAGTCTGTCTCCATTTTTTGCAACAGAAACTACCGAAGGAGTCGTACGAGCACCTTCAATATTTTCTATTATTTTTGGCGCACCACCTTCGATGATAGCGACCGCTGAGTTTGTTGTACCTAAGTCTATTCCTATTATTTTTGCCATAATTTTATTTTATTAAGTTTATAAGGTAAATTAAAATTAATTTTTTTAGAAAGTCTTGCACAGGAGCTTAGAAAATAAAAATGGTATTCCATTTATTATTTTCTTGAGCGACGAGCAGTTCGCTGGCGAAGCTTCGCCAGATAGATTGCTTTATAAAAAAAATTAATTTTAATGAACATAGACAATTATACACACCATATTATTTTTAGCAAGCTTTTCGTGGTCGCGGAATGCTTGTCAAAAGACAATATATAGGATAATATATGAATATGTCAACTAAACCCGACTATTCCAAGAAAATACTTAAGATTTTAGGCGAAAAAACAGCTATTTCCCTGCCTGATTTAACTAATCAAGTAAATAGTAAAGACTGCTCTCAAAGCTCCGTATACGCCATCACACGCTCATTAAAAGGGCTTCGTGAAGCTGGTCTGATAGAAAATATTTCCTCCGGGCAAAATGATTATGCTCGCCTAACAAAAGAGGGCAAAAAGAAAATAAACAGCCTAAAGCTCGACAGTGACACCACCCTCGTTGATACTTCCTGGGACGGGTTTTGGAGAATTATTTTACTCGACTTACCAGAGACTAGAAAAAGCGAACGTGAATCTCTTCGTTATTTATTAAAAAAGGCTGGGTTCGTGTGTCTCAAAAATTCCGCATGGATCTCCCCTTACCCTTATGAACATCTTTTTGAAAACATCAAAAAAGATTTAGAGCTCACTACTGAGATGATGATAATAAAAACTCAATTCATCGACGAAGAAACTAAAAAGTTTTTATTTGATACTTTCAAGAAATAAAAAATCTCACAGTGATGTGAGATTTTTTATTTTATTCTTTATGTCCAAAAACTTTTACTCGAGCAGCTCTTAGTACTTTGTCTTTTGTTTTGTATCCTTTTTGTAAAACCTGAGCAATAGTGTCATCTTTAGTTTGGTCAACAGTTTCTACAACCTCCACAGACTGATGAATTTCAGGATTAAATTTATCACCTACTTGCCCAATAGATTTTATACCGTATTCTTCAAAGATATTACTCATCTGAGAATAGATATATTCCACACCAGTCCTCCATGTTGCATCTACTTTCTCCCAAGCTTCTTTGTTTGAGAAAGCCATATCGAAACTATCCATTACAGAAAGGAAATTTTCTAAAATTCTTTCTTGAATAATATTTCTGAAATTTCTATTTCTTTCTTCTTCTTCCTTACGGTAATTCACAAAGTCCGCTCGCTCTTTCTGCCAGCCGGTTAGGTATTCTTCCTTTTGAGCTTTGAGTTCTTTTATATCAGCCCTAAATTTCTTTAAAGTTTTCTTTAAATCTTCCTCACCGTCATCATTGAATTCAAACTCAACAACTTCTGATTCTGGTTCTGTTGGTTCTTTAATTATTTCCCCGCCTGCATCGCTTTGCGAAGCATTGCGGGCAGGTTCATTTTCTTCACTCATATTTTTATATTAACATAAAAAATTTACAATAAAAAATCCCTCGTGAGAGGGATTTTTTGAGATTAACGTTTTGACCACTGTGGAGCTTTTCTGGCTTTCTTCAAACCGAATTTTCTTCTTTCTTTCGCTCTTGAATCACGCATTAGGTATCCTAATGATTTTAGTTTTCCACGAAGTTCTAAGTCAGAATCAACAAGGGCACGAGATAGACCGTGACGGACAGCCTCAGCTTGGCCATGAATTCCTCCACCGTTAACTCTTGCTTCAACAGCATACTTCATTCCAGGAGTAGCTTTGACCATAGGGTCTTGGATAAGACGTCTCTGGTCTGCAGTCTGGAAATATTCATTAGAGTCTTTCCCATTCACTACGAAACTTGATTTTGTAGCTTCAAAAATACGAACTCTGGCTGTGGAAGTTTTTCTTCTTCCTACTCCTTCAATATATATATCTTTTGTTAATGTTTTTGCCATTTTATTTAATCTTCGATAGTTAAGTGTTTCATCATCTCTCTTCTTAGTTTATTTCCAGGAAGCATTTGGTAGGTCGCAAGTCTGATTAATTCTTTCAGTCCTTTTTTCTCAGCTGTCTCAGTACCTTTTGTGATACGTAGACCGCCTGGATAACCGGAATACTTGGTGTGATAAATTTCAGCCAATTTCTTTGTAGTAATACGAAGCTTTGAGGCATTCGTGATATTTACAGGAAAACCAGAATAAACATTCCTCTCAAAGGTAGCTTTGGTCTTGCCCATTAAAGACATAGCTGCTTCTGATGCAACTCTGCCTAGTGTTCTTCCTGATGCGTCAATTGTTTTCATGTGTTTTTCCATACTAAATCATTTTTAAAAAAAATACAAATATTATACGAATTCTATTTGTGCCATCTTGGCACCATCAGACTTTCTAGCGCCTAATTTTAATACTCGAACGTATCCACCTTTTCTATCAGCATACTTCGGTGCAATGACATCGAACAATTTCTTTACCTCTTTACTTCTGTTTGAAAGTTTAGAAATAACCAAACGACGTGTTGCAAGGTCTCCTGCTTTTGCTTTTGTAACAAGCTTCTCAATAAAAGGTCGTAGTTCTTTTGCTTTAGGTTCAGTTGTCTTAATTTTTTCACGCACAATCAAATTGAGCGCCAATGAATTGATCAAAGCGTTTCTCTGATTTTTCTCTCTTCCAAATTTTCTTTTTGAATTACCGTGTCTCATAAATTTTTAAAATTATTCTTTCAAATTAAGCCCGAATTTTCCGAGCACTTTTTTAATCTCTGTTATTCCCTTTTCACCAATACCCTCTACTTCAAGCAAATCTTCTCTTTTCTTGCGAGCAAGACCTCCAAGAGTACGAATATTTGCGGCTGTAAGAGCATTTAAGGTTCGAGTAGAAAGATCAAGAGTATCTGTGCGTGTCTTTAAAACATCAGTAAAATCATCTCCTTTTTTATCATCCTCTTCTTCAGATTCTTTTTCTTCTTCCTTTGAAGCTTTCTTTTCAATCTTAACTTCTTCTTCAGGTTCTTTGAAATCGATAATAGCCTTAAGCTGATTGATCATGATTTCGATAGATTGTGAAAGAACTTCACGTGCAGTCAAAGTACCATCTGTTTCGATTGAGATTCTTAGGCGATTGTGGTTTGTTCTGTCTCCGACGCGCATATTCTCAACCTCGTAAGCAACACGGCGAATAGGAGTAAAGATAGCATCAACAGCGATTGTGCCGACATCAACTTTTTCTTTTTGTAAAACTTCTTTTGAGATAAAGCCTAAGCCTTTCTCGATTCTCATTTCAATATTTAAATTAACCTTACCAGTAACTTCAGCAATATGAAGATCTGGGTTTAAAACTTCAACTTGTCCACTTGTTTTAATATCTGCTGCTGTGACTTCCTTTGGTCCTTTTATGGAAAGAGTCACTGTCTGAGGTTCATCAGAAGTCATTTTAAAACGAGTCTTTTTCAAATTTAAGATCATAACAATCACATCTTCTTTAACTCCCTCAAGTGTTGAGAACTCATGAGAAACACCATCAATTTTGATTGATGTTATACTTGCGCCTGGTAGAGAAGAAAGAATAATTCTTCGTAGACTGTTACCAAGGGTATGTCCGTACCCAGGATATAAACCGTCTATTTCAAATACTCCTTTGTTTCCTTCTTCAACAACAACGCGAGGCTTAGATGGCATGATTATTTTATATTCAGGCATGTTTTTTTATAAAAAGTTATTTTTAAATTTTTAATAATAAATAAAACGAATCTAAGTGAATTAACGACTGTAGAATTCAAGCACAGCATTAAGGTCAAGGAAAGTTTCTGTATTCTTTGGTTTAGCTGAAACCTTGCCTTCCATTGTTTTTGCATCGAATGCTACCCATGCTGGAGATTTATAATCTTTTAGTTTATCAGACATACCTTCAAAAATTTTCTTTCCTTTTGAACCTTCACGGATCTTTATGATATCTCCAGGCTTCATTTCGTATGAAGGAATAGTAACTTTGTGATCATTAACAATAAAATGTCCATGTGACACCATTTGTCTAGTTGCACGTCTTGAACTTCCAAGACCCATTCTGTAGATTACGTTATCAAGACGAGTTTCAAGTCCTTCGTAAAATTTCTCTGCTGTACCAGCACCTTTGATATGAGTAGCTTTTTTAACATAGTTTGAAAGCTGGCGTTCAGTGATTCCATAAGAAAAACGAATTTTCTGCTTTTCAATAAGCTGAGCTCCGTATTCAGAAGGAGCCTTTGGGCGACGTGCGCCAGGTCCAGCAAACTTTGCGGAAGGCTTAAATTTAGAAGTCTGACATTTGTCATAAACTCCTGGTCCTAATCTTCGGCAAATTTTAAATTTTGGTTTAGTAATCATTTTTGTTTAGTAATTTATTAATTAAACTCTTCTAGGCTTCTTAGCTTTGGGACCATTGTGTGGTACTGGTGTGGCATCCTTGATTGTAACTATTTCAATATTGTGAGCCATGAATGCTCTGATAGCAGGTTCACGTCCAGAACCAACTCCTCGGACAACTACATCTGCATCTTTAACTCCAAGAGTAGCTGCTTTGTCTCCAACAATGTCTCCAACCTTAGAAGCTGCGAAAGGAGTACCCTTTTTTGCTCCACGGAAACCTAGTGAACCTGAACTTGACCAAAACAATACGTTGCCTAATTTATCAGCGAAAATAACTTTAGTATTGTTGAAAGTAGCATCAACATACAAAATTCCAGAAGTTATTTTCTTCTTTGCTGTTTTAGATGGAGCAGCTTTTACTTCTCCTTCTGTCTTTACTTCTTCTGTTGTTGTTTTTGTCTTTGCCATTTTAATTAATTATCTTATGTCTTACTCTCTTTTCTCTTTCCAGATGCCATGGTCTTTCTTACGTTACCTCGGACAGTTCTAGAGTTGGTCTTTGTACGTTGTCCTCTGACGGGTAATCTCTTCATATGTCTGACACCTCTGTGAGTTTTGATATCTTTTAGTCTTTTGATATTTCCAGAGATTTCTCGCTTTAGATTTCCTTCGATAGTCATTACTTCAATGATTGCACGAATTTTATTTTCTTCATCAGGTGTTAAGTCTTTAGCTTTTTTTCCATGATCAAGACCAACTTGGTCTAATATCTTGCGGGCAGCTGGGATACCGATTCCAAAAAGAACGGTTAAACCGATTTCAAGTCTCTTTTCATTTGGTATTGTAATTCCGAGTATTCTCATAAATTTTATTGTTTTTGTTTATGTTTAGGATTAACGCAAATAACTCTTAAATGCCTCTGGCGCTTGACCATTTTGCAATTATCACAAATTTTTTTTACTGATGCTCTGATTTTCATATAAATTTTGAAATTAAGATAAAATAAGGGGAAAACCCTTATTTTTAATAACACTTATCGTCTTCTAAAACCGTAATTACTATAATACACTATTCCAAATAAATTACAACCTTTTAACGATTCTACCCTTTCCACCGTACGGATCAAGCACAACTTCAACCTGATCTCCTATCAAAATCTTTATACGGTGCATACGCATCTTTCCAGATAAGTAAGCAAGTATTTCCTTTTGATCATCCATCATCACTCGAAATAAAGTACTAGGCAATGCCTCAGTGACAACTCCTCTCGCTGTCAAAATTTTTTCATTTCTTTGATCACTCATTTGATGTTTGGTTATTTTAACAAAATTAGATAATAAAGTCAAAATATATTATGTTAATAACAACATATAATACTTAACGTAAATTTCTTGGAAATATTTATTATGGGTAATTCACTATAATATCTATTTTTTGTTTTTTATCAGGTAAGGAACTCTTCCATGCTGGACGTAAAACTAAGTCAGCTGAATTGATATTAGAATATTTAGAAAATATACTATTAAAATCCTTCTTCTTTGTATTTAAAAGATCAATAACAAGCTTTTCATTTTCTACTTTCCAGACAATCTTGGTTTTACCTTTTAATGTGAAATTTATATTTTTTACATCTCCGAATGATATATTTTCCTTGTTGGTAAGAGAGAATAATAAATCTTTAATTTTGGAAACATAGACATCACTGCCATCATAATCTTCAATATTTGAAGTAGCAATTTTTTTTGTTAAATCTTTTTCATTAAAGAAAAAACCATATAGTGTTCCTTTTACACCGATTGAAACTTGACCACTCGCAGGGATAAAATCAACTGTCGCATCTTCGTTCTTAAAAAAGACTGCATCCTTAAATAAAATATATTCACTTGGAATTTGTTCAGTGGCCTTTTTAAATAATTTTGCTTGTAAAGTAGTCTTTAAATCATTTACAATAGTTTCTTTTTCAGTGTCAGAAATCTGACCAAATTTACCTTTGAGTCCACCAGTTATTGGTGACTTTGATCTAGCATAAATTTTTGAATATTTAGAAGTTCCCTTAAAACCAAAAATCTTAAAATCAAGTGGAGCACTATTATACTCACTCCCGGCTTCTTTTCCAGAGATATTTACTTCTACACGCCCTGGAGTGCCGTCTTTAGCCATTCCTGGCACGACAATCTTGGCATCTGTTGTGTACATCTTACCGTTTGACCCTTCAAGCCGTGTATCGATACTGAGAGACTGTGGAGCAGAACTAAAAGTATTAAAAATAGTAACAACTCCTTTAGCTTTTGCAGAAACATCTTTTTCCTCTCCACCTGGTACTATTTTAATTTCTTTGTCAGAAATTGAGATTAACTGAAAAGATAGACCGTCTGTACTTGAATCCTTGGTGGCAGACAAAGTCTCATTTAATTCCAAATCTTTTACTTTTGGATTAACAGTAACTTTTGCCCTAGAGAACAAAAAAGAAAAAGCAAAAAGTAGAAATACAACAGAAACCAACGCAACAAACCAAAGTGCATATCTGGAATTATTATTTTCCTCTACATGATAATTAAAATGAGATTCTTTAAATTCAGGTTTTTCTATTTTTTCTTTCTTTTCTATTTTTCTTTCTGTAAGTACATCTCTATTTATACGTTTTATTTTTACAATATCTTGAAAAGACTTTTTGGGCATACTTATATTTTAGCGAAGAAAACTACTAATGTAAATAGATTCAATAATAAGAGAAGGATCACGAATTATATTTTTTTCTAAAACAACAAAACCATGGAGTGTTTTTGTATCGAGCAAGACAACATTAAATTTTGATTCAGTTAAAGCATACTGATTAAACTGTTCCATTTTAATAGTTCCTGAGAAAAAATCTGCTAAATCTTGATCTGCCATCACAAAAATAGACGATGGAACAGAAATATTATTTGAAAGGTTACCAAGAGACATCTGAAAATTTTTAAGCCATTCTAATTTTAATTCATCAACAACAGGCTTGAGTTTCCTTTCAGTTTGTTCATTAGCATGACCATCTTTATAGAGAGAAACAAGAGACTTTGCTTCATGTAACGAGGTTTTCAAAACAGATGAGGCCTTTCTTATTATAAAATTCTTACCTAATGGAAAAGAAATTGATTCACATAATATGTCATTTTTTATTAGAGAAATATCTGTGACTTCCCCACCAATATCAACCAATAAAAAATCTTTCTGGTTTATAAACATGTCACGAGTAACAACAAAGGATGCCATCGCTAATGACGAGAACTTGATACTACTTGGATAAAAATATCTACCAACAGCATGTTTAAACTTTTCCAATACAACGTCAGAGCTCATTGAAATAAAAATAGTCATTTCGAGTTCTTTGGATTTCTTACCCAAAGGGCTAGATGTTGTATAACCGTTTAGTTTGGTCTTCATATTTTTAAGTTCGATCAATTGAACTCCGGAATTTGAGTGCTGGATAGAATGTTCTTCTTTAAATAGAGATAGCTCTCTTTGAGTTAAACTATCAGCAAGTTTCGCAGTAAAAATGAAAGGTGTATTTTTTTCTAGGTTGATGGTTCTGGTTTGAGATGTATACCAAGGAGACGAGAGGATACAAAAAATGTCCTTTGGTGCACCAAGTTTCTTTAGAAGAATTTTATTGGCAACAATTTCAAGAGATTTTGCAGTCAAAGAAAGTAGTCGATCAAAATCAACTTCTTTTTCAAGAAAAATAGGTTCACGAATAGTACAAATTATTTTAGGAACACCGGATTTTTGCAAAAAGAAAAGTGCTGCACCGACAGACGTCGAGCCAATATCAAAAACAAGAGTTAATTCTTTTTTTTCTTTGGATTTAGAAAAAATCTTCATGAGATAATTGTACCACAAACAAAAATTATTCTAGAGTTGCTTTGATTCTACGTATTCCCGCAGCGACGGCTTCTTCTTTTAGAATTTTGAAATGACCTAGTTCTGAAGTATTTTCAACATGCGGACCACCACAGAATTCTTTACTAAAAGCTTGTCCTGAGCCTGCCGAAGGATCTTCAATAAAATAAACACTCACCACTTCTGGATACTTAGCACCGAATTCCATTTGTGCACCAATTTTTTCTGCTTCAACAAATGGCATCTCGCGACGGACAACATTCAAACTAGCTTTTATTTTTTCATTTACTAAATCTTCTACTTTTTTCTTTTCTTCATCGGTCAGTTTATGATCACATAGAAAATCAATACGTAAACGCTCTTCGGTAATATTACTGCCTCTTTGCTTGATATCTGGGTTTACGACTTCCTGTAGTGCTGCTAAGAGCATATGGTGCGCTGTGTGAAGTCTAATAGTCTTTTCGTTATGATTCGCTAGTCCACCCTTAAACATACCGGCTGAGGCTGTCTGGGATAGCTTCTGGTGTTCAGTCATTTTCTTATGAAAATCTTCAAGGTCAACTGTCTGACCTTTTTCTTTTGCCAGTTCAACAGTAAGCTCTACGGGGAAACCATAAGTAGTAGCAAGAATAAATGGATCAACTCCTTTTTCAAATTCTTTTAATCCATATCCAAGTGTCTGACGGAATTTATTTTCTTCTTTTTCAATTTCTGCAAAAATAAAATCTGATTGTGAAGATAGATTCATATAATCATTCCTGTATTTTTTTATAAATATATCTGCAATATTTGAAATATCACCAGGATTATTTTCTTGTCCTTGTTTCAATCCTAAATTGTCAGCATGACGAACAGCACGACGAACAAGGCGACGCAAAACGTAGCCTTGGTCTTTGTTTGAAGGAATAACTCCATCAGCAATAAGCATGACTGATGTCCTGATATGGTCAGTAACTATACGAGCAGATTTTTCATTATATTTCTCTCCAGAGATTCTTTTGATTTCATTCATTACCGGAGCGAGCAGATCAGTCTCGTAGGCAGTCTGTTTTCCTTGCATCACTGCAGTAATACGTTCAAGACCAGCGCCAGTATCTACATTTTTCTGTTTTAGTTTACCAATTACTTTTCCATCTTTCTTTTCGTACTCCATAAAAACATCATTCCAAATTTCTATGACAGTTTCTTTTTTATTCGCATCAGCAAAACCCTCTAGATTTAGATCACCAACATTTCCAGTCATATCATAAAACATTTCACTACATGGACCACACGGGCCATTGTCTCCAGGACTCCACCAATTGTCTTCTGCAGGTAAAGGATAAATGCGATGTTCTGGGACACCCAGGCTCATCCAAATATCTTTAGCTTCTTGATCGAAAGGTGCATTTTCATCACCCTCAAAAATCGTAAAATATAAACGATTTATATCGAGGCCAAGACCTTCTTCTTTGGAAGTTAAAAATTCATAACTCCATTTGATAGTGTCTTCTTTAAAATAATCTCCGAGAGACCAGTTACCCATCATTTCAAAAAATGAAAAATGACGACTGTCACCAATATCATCCAAATCACCGGTACGGACACATTTCTGAATATCAGCAATGCGCTTACCCATAGGGTGTTCTTGTCCGAGTAAATACGGTACAAGAGGTTGCATGCCGGCAGTATTAAAAAGCACAGAAGGATCATTCTCCGGTACTAGTGAAGCTGAAGGAATTATTGCATGTCCTCGTTTTTCAAAAAATTTTAAAAACCTAGATCTAATTTCGCTTGATTGCATAATTTTATATTTTAAGTAGTTGGTTTATCTGCTTCACCATCACCTGCCATTTTTCTAATAGGTTCTTCAAGAATATTCATTGCGATAAAAATAAAAAGAACTAAAATAGTTGAAATAGTTGCAAGGCTAAATAAACCTAATCCAGCAGCCATACCTATACCTGCTGTTACCCAAAGACCTCCTGCGGTGGTAAGACCCTTAAGTCTAGTACCTTGTAGGATTATTGAACCGGCACCCAAGAATCCTATTCCCGTCACAATCTGAGCAGGTATCATCGTTGGATTCAAACCATTAAGACCAGCGTATTTTTCAACCATAGATTCAGAGACCAACATAAAAAGTGCTGCTCCCATAGAAACCAAAGCATGTGTCTTCATTCCGGCTTCTTTGTGTACAAAAAGACGTTCTGCCCCAATAAGCATACCAAGTACCACTGCTAAAATTATTCTTAAAATAAAATCACCATTTTCTATAAAAAATTGAGACATGAGCTTATTATACTTCAAAAAAAAGTGAAAGCAAAATAAAAATTCCACACTGTTTTTGAAGTGTGGAATAATAAAAAAATTTAAAAACATCTATTGAGCGGCGCGTATACCACTAACACAAAAAACTCCATTCAGAAGAATGCAACTAACTTCTACTCTTTCTTCAACCTTACCTTTTTTACACCAATAAATAATTGGAATAAAACCTTCAGAATCACGAGAGCCTGAACAAATAGTCATTCCTCTTATATCAAGATGATTACCCGTTTCAGTAAGATACCTTACTCCTAAAATAATCCTTTCGAGCAAGGTAACACCTAGCTTCATATCAGGATCTGACTGTTTTGCAGATTTACCTAAAAACTCACGATCTGGTTCAACTTCATCTTGTACCCACACAGCATAATCACAATTTGTATCACGAACATTTTTTGTTATATGCTCATTTAAATTATTATAACAATTAGTACTATTAAAAAGTTTTGAATAAACTTTAAAAGCAAGATTTAAATTTAAACCTTTAGGAATAAAGATTAACATCCATTCACCAAATACAGGTTTAGGAGAAATCATTACCTGACTGAAATCTACTTCTAAACCAAAAAAATTAGAATAGAATTTACGCCATTCTTCACAAACCTGCAGACTTGGTTTATGGCCATTTACGATACTTATCATTTTGTCCTCCTTTTTTATTTCAAATAGCAGTATTGCTATCTCAAAAAGAGAATACGACTAAATAAACAAAAAAGCAAATTATAAAATTTACAGTTTATATAACGACACCACCACCGAGGCAAACATCTTTATCATAGAAAACGATAGATTGTCCTGGAGCAACGAGTACAGGTTTTTCAAAAATCACTTTTGCGGAAGTCGGACTTCCGCAAATTACTTGGCAAGGTAAAAATTCACCATGATAACGTACTTGAGCTGTATATTCTTTATTTTCATCTGGAGTGCCTGAGATCCAATTAATGTCACTAATTCTAATTTCTTCCCCTCCTTTTTGAGGAGGGGTGCTCTTTAGAGCGGGGTGGTGATTCTTTGAATTACCACCCCCAACCCCCTCCTTATTAAGGAGGGGGGAAATCTGTGACACAATTATGATATTTTTCTTTACATCTTTACTAACAACATAATAAGCCCCATCATTCGGACCTTTTTTGGTAATGGTAAATCCATGTCTTTCACCTAGAGTCAGAAAAACAGCTCCGTCATGATATCCAATTTCTTCTCCTACCTCATTTAAAACTTTTCCCTTTTTCTCTTTAATATAATGTTTCAAAAAATCTTTCAAATCAATATCACCTAGGAAGCAAATTCCCTGACTATCTTTCTTTTCTGCGACAGGTAATTTATATTTCTTTGCCAATTTTCTCACCGCTGTTTTATTCAAATGCCCTACGGGAAACAAAATATGTTTTAGTTGTTCTTGTTTTAATGTCCACAAGAAATAACATTGGTCTTTGGACGGATCAATGCCTTTAACTAATTTTTTTTCTAAAACTTGTGCATAATGCCCAGTCGCTACATAATCTGCACCCATTTCTAGAGCCTTTTTCAAGAAAGCACCGAATTTCACTTCTTTGTTGCACATAACATCTGGGTTCGGAGTACGTCCCATTTTATACTCAGCAATCATATAGTCTGCGACTTCTTTTTTGTAAACATCTGAAAGGTCAAAAGTTAAAAATGGAATATCCAAATGAGCCGCAACGCGCATAGCGTCGCGGCGCTCATCTTCTTCATTACAAACCAAAAAATCAGGGTGCCAGGTACGAATAAAGACCCCGACGACATCATGTCCTTGATCTTTTAAAATTGCAGCGGAAACAGAAGAATCCACTCCGCCTGACATTCCTACAAATATTGTCTTTTTCTTCTTCATTAAAATTAGCTTACAGAGACATCAGCTTTTTGTAAAGCTCGAGGGTTGCGCGTATATCTGATAGCGCAGAATGTTCATGTTCATTTTTTATATCGAAATATGCACACAATTCATGCAGTGACAACTTCTCAATATCCTCACGGTCATGCAATTTTGCATAAGCAATTGATATGGTATCGAGTAAATGAAAATGAAAAAATTTCTTTTTTGTTTTCGTTTCAAAAAAAGCTTTATCTAAAAATGCAGCATCAAAAGAAATATTATGTCCTATCATTGTTGAATCTTCTGTTTTATCGGCGAGTATTTTTATTGCTTCTTTCAAGGTGATAGCCTCTTCCCATTTTTCTTCATCGTAATGAACTATTTTTAGAGACACAGGATCAGCCGTCTCAATGTGTATTGGTTTTATTTTTAATGCGAACTCTTCTAGAATTTCAAAAGTTGGGCTCACAACAATACAACCAATCTCGATGATCTCATGCTGCATCAAGTTGAGGCCTGTAGTTTCTATATCTATAAATGCTAAATTATGTTTTTTCATAATGTTTAAATAAATTTGTTTCTATTTTAAATATCTAGCTATATTTTTTTTGTGTTCTGTAAAAGTGACAGCATAATGAATCACACCATTTTTATCATGTAGATAAAAAAGATAAGGTGAATTTTCTGGTTTTAATGCAGCATTAATAGCTTCAATACCTGGATTCGATATAGGATTCTCAGGTAATCCCTTTGTTTTATATGTGACGGGTACAGCATCCACCTGGAGCATCATTCCTTTACTCAATCTATTCCAAAGAATACCAGAGATAACACCTCGATCTGCATCTCCTTTTGCTTCACGTTCTACAATAGATGCCATAATAATAATGTCTTTTTCACTTTTACCAGATAAATTAATTTCAGATTGGATTGGTTTAATTTTTTTACTAAAATTATCACTCATAGCCTTTAATACATCTTCTTCGTTTGCAGTAGTAAAGAAAAAATATGTATCAGGGAAAAGATACCCTTCTTTTTTTTGTGCTTCTAATAAAAATTTTTCTTTATTAAAATTTAATAATTTAGTAGACATGATATTTGAAATATCAGAAATATTAAATCCTTCTGGTATAGTAATTTTTACAGGAAGTAAATGATGATCCCCATATGAGACTCTTCTAGCTACTTCAAAAACAAGGGACTTATTTTCAAAAAGATAATCTCCGGGTACTATATGTTTTTCACCTCCATAAATAATGACGAAAGTTTCAAAAGCAACTCTAGATTTTATTATATGTTTTATTTCCAAATCTTTAGAAATACTTCTGAGACTTGTTCCTTGTTCTATATTTATTATTTGCCCAACTGGAAAATTATTTGGTGCACTTAAAAATAAAAAATAGAAAATAATTACAATAACAAATATTCCGATAGAACCAAAAAGAACTATCTTTAAGTAAGAATTTTGTTTAAAATTACTACCTAATTTATAGGCTGAATTATCTAAAGAAGGAATATTATCCATAAATTATATAGGCAGATTAGAAGGAGGAGCTGCCTCTTTTGATTCAATACGTTCAAGAGTAGGAACCTGTAATATCTGACCTGGAAAATGAAAAATAGTAGCCAACTCTTCAGTGTTAAGAACCGAAATATTTGGATGACTATATTTTGGAAAAAATAATGAAACAGGAAAAGGAATTGGAATATGGTGTATAAGAGGTGGGTAAAAGAAAGCTCTCTCTCTGTACTCTTCAAGCATTCTGTCTTTAAATCTAAAAAGAGAAGTAGAAGTGTATTGCCAAAAATGACTGAAACTTGTTGTATTCACTCTCTTAAAACTATTCAAGGATGCTGACTCATACTGGCGGAAAATTAAACGAAGATTACGCTTGGTATTGTTTTGAAAATTTTCTTTCTTTGCCACATAACAAACTCTTATTCCTGTATCGAACCCAACCTTGGCGCTTTTTTTGGTCATACCTTCCAAGACAGGATCCAACCATTTTGGTAATAATTTAAATGAAGATTCACCCTCTCCTTTTGTATATTTTTCGGTAAGCTCTTTCATTACATGTTCTGATTCTTCAAGCCATCCATGATGTTTTGATCTTGTGCCATGAGTATGAAATTTTTTTTGTGAAGGTGCTATAACTATTTGCATCCATACTTGTTCACCTTTTTCGATTGAACCAAAAAGTTCTATAACCGGAGAAATCGGATCAACCTTGAATTCTTCTTTAGGGTCTTTATCTAATCCAAAATCAACATAAGTTTTAATAGGATATGCATCAGGTTTTGCTAAAGTAAATTCACACCCCCAAAGATCCCATCCGCTCTGAGGTGATATTTTATTAACAGCTAAAGTATAATCCTCTGCTACTTTTACTTGTGCTTGAGGATACTGCGCATACAATTGAGTCTCGATTAAACTCTTCATTCGGGATGGAGCTCGAAGATAAAAATGAACCTGACCTCCAATAGAAACAATCTCAAGTGAAAACCACAACTGAACTGCTCCAAGCCAGTATGTTTCAAGAAATCCTTTATTACTTAAAGAATAAAGTCCGTTAGTAAAAAATAATTCCATTGCCTTAGGTGATCTTAAAACATCTCGTGGAGGAACTATTTCAAGCAGAACCCAATCAATACCAGCAATGAAATCATGTTCTACATAGTGATGCCAAAAAAGCCATGCAAAATGAGCAAGGAGTGCGAACCCAACAAAGGGCCAAACTGCGGAAAAAATATACGAAGAAAAATAAACTATTGAATCAACCATTAGTTATATTTTAATACATAAGTGAGACAAATCAAAATAAATTGGGGATAGATTATTACTATTGAACCTGAGATGAATCAATTTCTGAGTTAGAACCTTGTTGCACAGAAAAAAAACCTAAAAGTACCAGGATAACTAGAACACCAATTAAAATTAAAATAATGTGAGCGATACCCTTATTGTACATAATAAGATTAAGCTAAAGTATAAAGTCCGTTTTTGTTCTTCTTAAAGTATTTTGGATTCTGTAGATTTACTAAAATAGTATTCTTTTTAAAATATCTTTCTTTCATTACTCTTTCTACTACATCTTCTTTTGAAAGTGGTCCTTCTCTTTTTAGAATGTCACGGATAACTTCACGAGCGATTCCTGTCTTGTAGCCCCATTCTGCAAGAGCGTACATTCCACGTCCAACAAGGACAAAGCGAGGGTCTTTGATAAGTTCATTGTGACAAGTTGCATAGTGTGTCTTTCTTCCAAAAGTTTTAGAAATAGAATCAGCAACTTCACGGAAGTGCATAGGATTACCATGTTTTCTCATTACTAAAAAGGCATAGTCTTTTACTCCACGAGTGTGAATATTTGGTGATGTTGATTTACCCCATTCTCCAAGAGGATTCTTTGATATAGTTTTAGAAATTGTCAGCCATCTCTTAGCCATCTCTTCATTTTTGAACTGTTCAGAAACATCTTTCATTTGATCAAAAAACTTTTTAATCATTTCAGTTTCAGGAACAAGATCTGCATCACTCAAACTTGAATAAAGTTTTTTTAGAGAATCATGAACTTTAGAAGCCATATCATCATCAATACTCCAACGTGTTTGGAAATGATCGTCTTCACGATGTTTCTTGAAGGAATCACCTAAAACCATATAAAAATGAATGTGGTTCTGAGTAGCTTTATCTTTTGATATTGAAGGCAAAAATTCATGTTCAGCGACAATTGAACCAAGAGAATGTATCAATTGTTTTATCTCATCAAAAGTAACCTGTTCTGCTTTATAAGCATCAGATTTCTTGATTGAAGCCAAAGCGGCATCTTCAATCTGTCGAACACGTTCTCGTGTGATACTGTATTTCTTACCGATTTCTTCTAGAGTTTTACGTTGAGCATCAGCAGTCAAACCAAAACGATTCATGATAACATCGCTCGCACGATCCTGAAGATGTGAAGTTATTTTCTTTGTTACTTGTTTTGGTTTAAATGATATTGTTGACATAATCTTTAAAAATAATTTTTAATAATAAATAGTATTTTGGTTACATATACATATTACACTCATTTTTAACAATGTCAAATTTTACCTTGACATAAATGCAATATTTTTACTTTCGTAAAGCTTTGATACGGTCTTGTTCTGTAAGGTACTTCTTGCGTAGTCTGACTGATTTTGGTGTTATTTCTAAGTACTCATCTGAATTCATAACTTCAAGAGCTCGTTCGATGGTCAAAGTATAAACAGGCTTAAGGAATAAGGCTTCATCGGTACCAGAAGCACGCATATTTGTAAGCTGCTTACCTTTTGTAGGATTCACTGCCATATCTTCCCCTTTTAATACGTTACCAACAACCATTCCTTCGTAAACCTCAGTTCCGTGTTCAATAAAGAGAACTCCACGATCCTGCAAGTTTGCTAGAGAGAAAGCAACTGCTTTACCAGCAACCATAGAGGTCATAGCACCGTATTCTCGTCTCTTGATTTCTCCTGCATAGTCCTGGAATCCTGTTACTCGTGAGGACATAATACCCTCACCTTTTGTGTCCACAGTAAATTCTCCACGGTAACCCAAAAGTCCACGTGTAGGAATATCGAAAACGATTCTCGCAATACCTTCCTTTTCAGTCATATCTTTCATGATACCGCGGCGCTTTCCCATCTTTTCAATAACAACACCGGAAGATTCCATAGGGACATCAACAACCAATTCTTCGTAAGGTTCTGTCTTTTTACCATTCACTTCTTTGATGATAACCTCGGGCTGAGATACCTGCATTTCGAATCCTTCTCGGCGCATGTATTCCAAAAGAATCGCAACGTGTAACTCACCTCTTCCATAAATTTTAAAGAAACTAGGACCTGATTTTATTTCACCTTGATCGGGAGAAAAATCTACTTTAAGACCAACGTTAATTTCAAGTTCTTTTTCAAGTCTTTCTTTGATCTGTCTTGAAGTAACAAATTTTCCTTCTTTACCTGCGAATGGAGAATCGTTCACTAAAAGGTTCAAGGAAATTGTAGGCTCATCAATAGCAATGTGTGGTAAAGGTTCTACACTTTCATCTCCACAAATTGTCTCACCGATATAAATATCAGGAATACCAGCAAGAAGCACGATATCACCTGATGTCGCTTCTGTGACATCTTTTCTACTAATACCTTCAAAGGTAAATAATTTTGTAATTCTTGCTGGTCTTGTACCATTTTCTCCTTTAACAAAGAGCTGACTATTTGGAGTTATTTTTCCGGAATAAATTCTAGCGACAGCCATTCTACCTAAAAAGTTATCATAACCAAGGTTGAAAACCTGTGCAGACATTTTTGCATCTTCATTTACAGATGCTGCTGGAACTTTTTCTAAAATAAGATCTAGAAGTGGAGACAAATCTTTAGATTCATCATTAAGATGTCTCTTTGCTAAACCTTGACGGCCGATAGCATAAATAGTTTCAAAGTTTGCTTGTTCATCAGTTGCACCAAGTTCAAAAAACAAACCAAGAACTTCTTCGTGTACACGATTTGGATCTGCAGCGGGCTTGTCGATCTTATTAATAACGACGATAGGTTTAAGTCCTAACTCTAGAGACTTCTTTAAAACGAATCGAGTCTGAGGCATAGGTCCTTCAACAGCATCCACCAAAAGAAGCACGGAATCAATCGCACGCAAAACACGCTCGACTTCAGAACCGAAGTCAGCGTGTCCAGGAGTATCAACAATGTTGATCTTTGTACCTTTATAATTAATAGAAGTATTTTTAGAATAAATAGTAATACCACGCTCTTTTTCAATAGCGTTTGAGTCCATGGTCAATCCTTCATCTTGAAGGCCTCCATTTTGTTTCATTAGGGCGTCGGTCAAGGTAGTCTTGCCGTGGTCAACGTGTGCGATAATTGCGATGTTTCTGATTTCCATTTTGTGTATTTTTTATAATAATAATATTGCCTCATCGGCAATCCACCGTAGAGGCGGAATAAAACAAAAAAGCCCGAGGGCTTCATTTGAATAAATCTATAATAGCATAGTTTTTCTAAAACAGCAAATAAAAAACACCACATAATATCGTGGTGTTTTTTATTTGCTGAAAGCTTTAAAAATTAATTTATATTAATAGTATTACCCAAAATTGTAGGTCCAAAACTTAACGCATTACCATTAGAATTATCAATAGCAGTAAAATTAGTAAGTTGTATCAGAACATCCCTGCCTGCAGATGTAGATGACAAATCACCTTTAATGGTTAGTGGTATTGTTTGTCCAGCAAGAATAGTGACAGCATCATTTATACCTGTATTTATATTAACCACAACAGATGGTGAAGATACCACAGACCCTAATTGAATTGAAGAGTTGTATGCAGATACATTAGTAAGACCGTCAGAAATAGATCCTGAAATATTCAGACTTACACCCGTCAATTTTACATCACAAGAAGATGAAGCAGTCAGATTAAAGATTGCTAAATTTGCTGCAACGGTTCCAGCTTGAATATAACCACTAGGAGAATTATTTGCTTTAGCCACAGAAAGACCACAAGCAGTAGAAGAAGTAGAACTCGAATTTATTGTAAATAGATTATTTGATTGACCATAAATCACATTAGTACCAGAACCCCAATTACCACTAGGCTGAAGATAATGAACTGTAAGATATATATTAAAGTTTTTTCCATAACCATAAATAGAATTTCCTAGTGGAGGTAATGTAAATAATTCTATCCCATCATCAGCAGTTGTCCCTACTAATTGAGTGGTAATTTTATTCTGAGGTGTAAGAGGTGAAATAGCTCCAATTGTTCCTGTGCCATTGGGATTATTAAGCTGTGCAGTGATAGCACTACCATTTGGTAAATTACAACTCGTCCATTTAACCATCATTTGTTGACCTGCTGTATATGTCTCTCCACCGTAAGGTGAAAGGACTGTTATGCTTGGTGATGAAGTTGAAGTACAACCAACTGTTGTCTGAACAGGAGCAGCAGTAGGAAGCGGAACAGGAAGTTGAGAAGAAGTAAGAACAGGGGTGGTTGTAACTGGAACAGGAGTAGCTGTGGTTGCAGTAGTAGGTGAAACATAATTAGTTGGATATACGTTTGGAACTTCAGGAGTCATAGTTGTAGTTAATTGTATTGTACTAGTAGTACATGGCAATCCTGTCATTGAACTAAATTTATGACCCAGTAAACAACCGTCATTATATTTTTGATCATTCATTTTTGTACCAGAAGCATTAAAAGATGTAGTTGTGGGCATCGCTTGTGTTGTCATTACAGGTACAGCCATTGCTTTTGGAACTGTTTGTGGAATATTTGATGTTGGTGTTGTTGGTGCAGGAGCAGGAGCAGTAGCAGTGGTTGTGGAAGTTGGTTGCTGAATTGTACTAACAGGTGTTGTAGTTGTGTTGTCTGTATTTACACAATCAATTTCTTTTATCTTTGCAATAGTAAAAGAACCGACATATCCTGTAGGACTTATACCATTTGATTTTTGAAAAGTCTTAACAGCTTTCAAAGTCGCATTACCAAAATAGCCACTAGCGGTAGCAGTTAAAAACTTATTAGTATTAAGAAAATCTTGTAAAAGAGAGACGTCATCGTTAGTATTAACATCTCTACTACCTAAACGTAGGTTGTGAGTAATAACAGCGCAATTAGAATTACCTAATGGATCAACATCTGTTTGTTGAGCAAGAGATAAACTTGGAATAATAAAAAAACCAACTAGAAACAAAATTCCTATATATTTTTTCATACTATAAGTATATCACAACACAAAATAAGCTGGTATACTAGTTTGCGGAAGTCCGACTTCCGCAAACTATTGACCTCTTTTAAAGAAGAAAACAATAGCGAAAATAGAAAGCATTAGTAAGACTATTGTCCCACCGGTAGAAAGATTTAAATAAAAAGAAAAAATGATTCCGGAAATTACAGAGAAAATAGAGATAATTTCTGCATAGATGATTGTCTGTATAAAACTTTTACGTAGTTGTAATGCTGTGACCACTGGAACAACTATCAAAGCAGCAATTAATAAAACACCTACGATTGGCATTGCAAGAGACACTGTTAGGGCTGTAAGAAAAATAAGGGTTGTATTAATAAAACGAACTGGTACACCACTAACCTTCGCGGCTTCTTCATCGAAGGTCACATATACAAGTTCTTTATAGAAAGTAAATAAAGTAATGACAACTACAATAGCTAAAAGGCTAATCATAAATACATCGTTTGCTGTAACAGTGACAATACTTCCAAATAAATAATTAAAAAGATTCGCATTCAAACCATTAGAAAGACTGAGTAAAACAATAGCCAACGCCAAACTACCAGACATAAATAAAGCTAAAGATGATTCACCATAAACTTTTTTAGAAGTACGAAGACGTTCGATTCCAAATGAAGCTAAAACAGTCGAACCCAAAGCAGTTACCATCGGATTCAAGCCAAGAAGTAATCCGATTGAGATACCTGCCAGAGACACGTGAGAAAGAGTATCAGCAATAAGAGAGTATCTTCTAAGAACAAGAAAAATACCTATCAATGGAGCAATAATAGCCACGACTATTCCAGCTTCCAATCCCCTGACCACAAAACCATATTGTAAAATATTTTCTAACATTTTTTTATATTATTTTTATTAATTATTATGGTGATGCGAAGTGATAATTTTTACTGGTAACCCAGAAATATTTACTGCGTGACTTTCTTCTATATATTCCTCTGGAGACATGTGACAAACCAGAGTTTTATCTATACAAGCAATATGCATTACTTCTTTAGTAATCTTTTCTATATCATGAGAAACAAGAACTAATGTCAAAGAAAATTCCTGGTTTAATTTTCTAAGTAAACTAAAAAATTCATTTTGAGTTTTTTCATCTACACCAGAGGTAGGCTCATCCAAAAAAATAATTTCTGGTTCAGAAACAAGAGCTCGTGCGATAAAAACACGCTGTTGTTGTCCACCAGAAAGATCTCCAATAAGTCGATCTTTATATTCCCACATATCAACTTGTTTTAAAGATTTTTCAACCAAGACTAAATCTTTTTCTGTTACTCTACGAAAAAGTCCAACACGAGCATATCTGCCCATTAACACTACTTCTTTTACTGTTGCAGGAAAATTTATGTCAAAACTGGTCGCCTTTTGTGGTACATAACCTATTTTTTGCCAATCTTTAAAATTCTTAATATCCTGTCCAAATAATTTAACAGAACCACTACCAGCAACAAGAAGTCCTAGCATTATTTTTAATAAGGTTGTTTTACCCGCTCCGTTTGGTCCTATCATTCCTAAATAATCACCTTGATGTACATCAAAAGAAATATCTCGAATAACCTCTTCTTTATTATAAGAAAAGAAAATATTTTTTACTTCTATAATATTTTTTGTATGATCTACTGTTTGCATTGTAATGCTATTTCTAAATTTAATAAATTATTCTGCATTTCAGAAAAATAATCTTTGCCTTGTGTTACCTCGTCCGCAGTCAGACCTTCAAGTGGATTCAAAACCAGCGTCTGTGCACCAATCTCATTTGCTATTGTCTCTGATAACTTTGGACTAACAAGACTCTCAAAAAATATAAATTTAACATTATTAAGTTTAGCAAATTTTACGATATCTACCAATTGCTTAGTAGAAGGTTCCGCATCAGGTGACAATCCTGCGATTGATACTTGATTAAAACCATAAGTTGCAGCTAAATATCCAAAAGCAGTATGAGATGTAATAATATTTTTTCCTACGCAGTTACTTAAACCTTGCTTGTAAGACAAACTAAGGTTACTCAATCTTTCTTTTAAAATATCTGCATTAGCAAGATAGTAATCTTTATTTACAAAATCAACCGATATAAAACCTTCTGTTATTTTATCCACTATTTTTATTGATACTTCTGGTGAAAGCCAAATATGTGGATCAATACTTTCTTTTCCATTTTCTGTTATTTGTCTATTTAATAAACCATCTCCTACTGTTAGTATTTTTGTATGTTCGGGGTTTATATTTATTTCAACATTTTTACCCCAAGATTCCAAACCACCACCATTTAAAATCAATAAACTACTATTTTCTATTTTGGCCATATCTTGAGCTTTTGGTTCATAATCATGTGGTTCAATACCAGCAGGAGTAATATTTATTACTTGAGCTTTGTCTCCACCGATTTGGCTCGCAAAAAAATACAAAGGATAAAAACTGGCTACTACTTGTAATTTGTTGGATTGAGCTGGTGTTTGTTTTTGAATGCGGAATAAAAAGACCAGAAACAAAACAATAGAAATTATTAGAATGAAACCGATAATATATCTTTTATTCATAACATACTTAATTTATCATCTTAAACCAATAAAGCAAACAACTCTTATATCCATTCATATTTTTTAATAAACCACATCTTTAGTAATTGAGTTAATATAAAGTAAAGAATAAGCCCAATAACTAAAAATATAAAATATGACACTGGTAGTGCAACGAGTTTAAAGGCTTCAGCAAATGGTGAAAATGGAAGGAAAATACCAAATGCAATTACAGACAAAGTAGAAACAATAAGAGGCCAGCTAGCCATACTCTGGAAAAATGGAATCTTACTTGTTCTAATAATATGTACAATCAAAGTCTGAGTAAGTAATGATTCAACAAACCAACCAGTCTGGAAAAGAGCAGGATTACCCCAAGCGTGAAAAACATAAAGCATTACAAAAAAAGTAGCATAATCAAACAAAGAACTTATCGGACCAAAAAACAAAATAAATCTTTTGATATTTTTGAAGTCCCATTTTTTAGGTTTCAACAAACGTTCCTCGTCCACATTATCTGTTGGAATAGTCATTTGTGAAAAATCATACAAAATATTATTAGTTAAAATCTGAATAGGCAACATTGGCAAGAAAGGTAAAAATATACTACCTCCGACTACACTGAACATATTTCCAAAGTTTGAACTCGCGGCCATCTTGATATATTTGATTATATTATCAAAAATTCTTCTTCCCTCTTTAATCCCTTCTTTAAGAACAAGCAAACTTTTTTCCAATAAGATCATATCTGAAGACTCTTTCGCTATATCGGCTGCTGTGTCGACAGATATCCCTATATCAGCAGAAATTAAAGAAAGAGAATCGTTGATACCATCTCCAAGAAAACCAACTACATGATTATTATTACGTAAAGTTTTTATTATTCTCTCTTTATCATATGGAGAAAGTTTGGCATAAACTGAAACTAGTTCAACTTCCTTGGCTAACTCCTCATCAGAAAATTTTTCAATGTCTTTACCTAAAAGTATTCTGTCTATCTGCATACCTACCTCTTCACATATTTTTCTTGTAACTATTTCATTGTCACCTGTTAAAATTTTTACACTCACACCTAGCTCTTTTAAATCTTCTATCGTTTCAGCAGCACTTTGTTTGGGTGGATCAAAAAAGGCAAGAAATCCAACAAAAATAAGATCATTTTCATGATCACTGGTAAAAATCTTTTTATCTTTATCAACCTCTTTGTATGCAATAGCGATAACACGAAAACCATCTTTGTTTAATTCCTTTTCAATTTGTATTTTTTTATCTTCGCTGAAACTACTTAAAGAAACTACTTTATTGTCAACCAACACACCACTGCAAGAATCTAAAATCTCTTCTACTGCTCCCTTGCAAACAAATAAATTTTTATCTTTATTATTTGATACTATCACCGACATTTTCCTTCTATTGTAATCAAAAGGAATTTCATCTACCTTTTGATAGTTTACTATTTCTAGTTTTTCCTTGGCTTCTTCATGTTTTAAAATAGCGTCATCAATAATATCGTTTAAACCTGTCTGAAAATAACTATTTATAAATGCACAATGTAACGCCTCAACACTTTCTTTACCATTAATATCTAAATGTTTTTCTAAGACAATTTTTCCTTCTGTTATTGTTCCCGTCTTGTCTGTACATAAAACATCCATTACTCCTAGATTCTCGATAGCATCCAGATGTTTTACAATAACTTTATTTTTGGACAAAACTAAAGCTCCCTTTGATAAATTTACAGCCACAATCGTCGGAATCATTTCTGGCGCAATACCAACAGCGACGGCAATAGCAAACAAAAAAGCTTCAAACCAATCCCCTTTAAAAAAACCATTTAACAAAAAAACAGCTGGCACCATGACTACCATAAATTTTAAGATCAAAACAACAAATCGCTTCAACTCTTTATTAAAATCAGAAACATGGTTATTTTTATTTATATCATGCGAGATATTACCTAAATAAGTTTTTCTTCCTGTACTCAAAACCAGAGCTGTAGCCACACCGCTTTCAACACTCGTACCCAAAAAACACAGATTACTAACTTCTAATACAGTTTTATCTTTTAAATCAACATCAGTAACATGTTTTTCTACTGGCATTGATTCACCAGTCAATGTCGCCTGATTTATGAATAAATCTTTTGAAGAAATTAACCTAACATCTCCCGGAATAATCGTACCGGAATACAAAAAAACTATATCACCAGGGACAATTTCTCTTAATAAAATTTGAGATTTAATTCCACCTCTTATTACGGTAGATTTTGTATGAATTATTGATTTTAATTTATCAGCAGCTATTTCAGCTTTTGTTTCTTGATAAAAATTCAAAACAATACTCATTAAAACCATTATCGTAATAATGGTAGCAGCTTTAGTATCACCAACAAATAAAGAAACTATAGCAAGGATAGCCAAAAGTAAATTTAAAGGATCTTTTAAGATTTTAAATAATCTAAATAAATGATTTGTTTTTTTCTCTTCAGAGAGATCATTAAAACCAAAAATTTTAATTCTTTTTTGAGCTTCTTCTCGGTCTAAACCACTCACTCTAGATTCTAGTTTGTCTAGTGCAAAATTAGAATCATTAATAGCAAATTTTAATAAATTATCAGAAAGTTCCTTCTGCGAAGAATTATCAATTTCTTCTTCTCCTTTAATTTTTAAAAAAATATGCCTAAGCCAATTCATGTTTATATTATATGTTATATATATAAATTCGCCATCTTTAGATATAAAAATATGACCTATTACATTAACGATAGTAAAATTACTTACAAAGTCCTATAATACAGAAATGTTTAAACATCTTCCACATAAACATCTCAAAAAGAAACACCACAAAAAAGGTGTGGACGAGACACAAACGGAGAAGCCGAAAGAACCAGTTCCTCCTTTTGTTGCTTTTGGGCTCTCGTTTTTTGGCTTATTATTTTTATTATTACCATTACTCATAGGAATATGGGTATTCATAGCTTTTGAAACAAAATATAACGACCGATTTTATCCAGGTGTTTTTATTGGTAGTGAATCTATTGGTGGTCAGACCTATGATGAAGCACTCGGTCATTTTAAAGAAAAAGCAGAAGAACTACAAAGGAATGGGCTGAATGCAAGCTTTGAAACTTCCAAAGGAATTCAAAAAATAAATATACCAATATCCACAACAGGATTAACTTCAGATAATTCTGTGGAATACTTTACACTCGATGAATGGGAAAATGATTTAAAAGAAGCTTACGCTTGGGGTCATGAAAAAAATATATTACACAGACTAAAAGAACAATTTTCTCTCTTATTTGTAAGAAAAAATTTCAAGTTTTCTATTTCTATTCAAAAAGAAGCCGTGAACTCATTACTTGAAAATGATCTTTCTGGTTTTTTGAAGAAAAATATACCTGCTAGATTTTTATCCACTGAAAATGAAATTTCTATTTCTAAAGAAGAGACAGGAGAAATTATAAACAAAGAAGAAATTCTAAATATTTTAGAGAAAAAATTAATTCAATTTGATACGTCTCCTACCGTTTTCAAAACAGAAACAGACATCCCCACAGTAAAACAAGATGACCTAAAACCATTTTTGATTTTTGCTGAAAACTTTTCACAAAAAACAAATTTTGTATTTCAATATAAAGGACACAAATGGAAAATAGCAGGACCAAAGCTTGTAACATGGCTGACAATAAATAAAGAAGGCAAAATCGATATTGACAACACAAAACTAAACGATTATTTTAGTACAACAGTTACTAAATTTATTAATAACCCACCTCAAAATAGCCGTTTTGAAATTCAAAATGGAAAACTGATTGAAATAGCTCCAGGTAAACCTGGCAACATCATAGATATAGAAAACATTGTACAAAAAATTGAAAAAATAATTCATGAATCAGAAATGAATTTAGATACCCTAAATAATATCCAATATTTACCTATTGAAACTATTAATGTTGAACCCAACATAACAAAAGAAACAATATCAAAATATCAAATAAGGGATTTAGTTGGGGAAATACGTACAAGTTTTAATGGGAGTAGTAAAGATCGAGAACATAATATAAAAATAGGAGTCGCTGCTATCAATGGAATATTAATAGCCCCAGGCGCAGAATTTTCTACTGTATCTTCTATTGGTCCCGTTACAGGAAAAGAAGGTTATGTAAAAGAAACGGTAATCAAAGAAAATAAAACCACCAAAGAATTTGGAGGAGGTTTATGCCAAGTTGCTACTACCCTTTTTCGTTTAGCTCTTAACGCTGGATTATCTATTACAGAAAGAATGAATCACCGTTTTGTTATTGGTTATTATAATCCACCAGGACTCGATGCAACAATCTACGGCCCTCATCCAGATCTTCGTTTTGTAAATGACACAGGTGGTTTTCTGCTCTTACAAGCAAGAGTAGAAAATAAACAAGTTATAATGGAACTTTACGGACAAAAAGATGGCCGCTCTGTAGAGATATCAAAACCATATATACATGACAAAATTCCTGCACCAAAAACAAAATATATACAAAGCAAAGATATTCCTGTTGGAAAAACACAATGCACAGAGACACCACACGATGGTGTGACTACTGAAGTTTTATATTCTGTAAAATACCAAGACGGTACAACTAAAAAAAGAATTTTCAAAAGTATCTACCAACCTTGGCAAAAAGTATGCCTTGTTGGTACAGCCTTAACGCGCTAATGCTACTTGTATTTTTGTTTCAGGAGGTCTTACAACAATAAGTCTTTTCTTCCAACCCTTCATAAAATCTGTAACTGATACTTTTCTGATACCATCGTGTTTTCCTGGATCGTTGTAATAAATAAAATCTTCGTCAAAACCAGTTACGACAACGAGGTGACCATAAGGACTTTTTGGATTAAAACCACGATGAATTGATGCCACAGCAGGACCCTCTTTTATAATATCTTGAAACTCAATAAAGGCACTCTTTTTGTCTAGTTTTGAAAAATCAAAGGTTCTACCGACTAGGCCGTGTTTTACAGCCAAGGCTGCAAGCCCGTCATGTTTCCACCCTACGTTCTTTTGGTAAGCACCTCCAGCAATACCTTCCTCAAGAACCTTTTGAACTGAGGTTGTGTTGGGTTTATAGTATTCAATTATCATTGCAAGGTCTGCTACTCCGCAACCTTTTTGCTTCCATGCAACAGATGAAATATCACTTATTTGGGAATATAAGGGTACGTTATAAGGCATTGTAGGCGGTATCGTTACTGGTATTATCATACTACAATTCTAACATAAATTGACCCAAAGTCAATATTTATAGAGTTTTATTATTCTGTTCTCTGTAGGAGTATATAATTAAAAAAACAGCGGTTGCCAAGATAGATACATCTCGAAAAATAAGATCTAACAGTTTGTAATTAAAAATCAAGATACCAACAAGCATGAACGCAGCAATTATACTTGGAATTAAAATTTTTCTACCAATAACAAGCCATAAACCAACCGTGATTTGCAAAATTGCCCAGCCTGTAATTAGAAATCCTTGAGGTAATAAATTCGTCATAAAAGGAGGAAAAAATCCAAGCCAAAAAGAAGGATTAATCAAACTAGCAATAGCTGCATAAATAAAAGGAAAAGCTAAACCAATCCTAGCTATTAAAATTTCTATTTTATTAGTATTCATATCCCCTAATTATACCAAGCCATAATTTATTTTCAAAATAAAAAATCCCCAACAAAGAGTTAAGGATTTTTATGTTGTGCGTTGTAATAGAGGATGTTAGGCATTATATATTTTTATTTAATACAAGACCTCACCCCTTCTTTTTTGATGATATCCCTAACACTAACCTGTTTGTAAACTGATTCCATCGCCATACGTTGGGTATTTCCATCTTGGTAACTTGTCTCTTTTTGTAAAATATCAAACTTTGTATCATATTCAGCCTGTGGAAGTAGCCCCATAAAATATATGGTAAAAGGGTGATCTTTTATTAGGTTAGATGCATTATCCTCGTCATATATGTAGGCAACTGAATTATTAGAGCTTTTTTTCCATGCTATACCACCAAGAGTATCTTTGGTGCCCGCAGGAGAGGTCAACAACATAGAATAGTGAGCTCCTGAATTTTTTACAGGAAGATCTAACCCCGTTGGGTCACTGGTATCAAGGGAATCTCCCACAAAAACTCCCCACTGGTGTGCAGTTTCATGTAGTAATGTTAGCATCCCGCAATTATTTCCTATTGTTAATAGACCTAAATTGTTCTTTTCCTGAAGATAACAATTTTTAGTAGAATCGACATCAAGTAAATCATCTAAATAATTTATACCCTCTAATTTCCTGTTGCTTCCATAAGTTGAAGAATTATTGGAGTACGAACTAGAAAGTCCTATACCACCAATATTGTTTATTGTATTAAAATGATAATTACTTCCGGTCGTATTTGTTGTATTTGTAAAAATTGAAATAAAATCATAATTATCACCGTGTGTTTCATAAAATTTTTTTGTTATTAATGCTATATTGAAATTTTCAGGAGTTATTCCAAGGATTTTTCCATCCATAAAAACTGCGTCATCAGGTATAGACATTATGGCAAGTCCTCCAGTTGCAAAACCAAAAGACCAAGGAAAACGATTTTTCACATATGCAAGTTCATCTGTGTATCTCTGTTTTTGCGAAAGAAAAGTCGGATCATTAATGTCTCTAGCAACAAAAATCAACGCCATTGTGAAACTTTTTTGATTACAATCATATAAGGAAGTGGGCGTATTATCAGGAATAGTAGAAAGTGTGGGTGTGTAAATAGTTACAGAGTTAGGAGTAGAGATATTTGTATTAGTAGGGTTAGGTGTAAGTGAGAAATTCATCATTGCTTTAGTATTTTTACCAATAAAACCATCAGCTTTTAACCCATGGTCATTTTGCCATTTTTTTATAACAATAATTGTTTTTGGACCCAATTTACCATCAACTATTAACCCTAGATTTAGAGTTGTATTTAAAAATCTTTGAAGCTCCATAACTGCTTCACCTCTACTCCCATTTCTAAGAGTTGTGGCACCAAAATTGTAGATTGTTGTTGCCTTAATTGTAAATGGAATGATTAAGAAACCAAAAAATAAAAATATTAGAACAACTTTATATTTTTTCATTTTCATATTATACCAGTTTCAATCCAATAACAGCTAGCAAAAATAATCTTATAAAATAAGCCTGAAAAAAGTGTGCGTTAGGAAGGAGTTTCTCTCCTTACAGGAGCAGTAGGCCTTTTCTAATTCTTCGGGAAGGAGTTTCTCGGCTTACAGCCGCAGTATACCTTTTGCATCCCGCAATGCGGGATAAGCAAAAGCTTTTCGAATCCTTCATAAGAGCAAATAAATTTGCTCTTACTCGACGACACATATAAAAAAATCCCTTAACAAAGTTAAGGGATTTTTTATTGTGCGTCGGGAAGGATTCGAACCTTCGAAGCCCGAGGGCGAGAGATTTACAGTCTCTTGTGATAGACCACTCCACCACCGACGCATATATTTAAACTTTCTTTTTATACTTTTGATATTTTATATTATCAATAGTAATTTCATTTCTACAATCAACCTCTTTCCAAGGAATAGAATACATTTCTCCACGTTCTGTATAAACAAAAAGGAAATCGAAGGAATTTAAATTATATTTCTTTGAATAATTAAAAGATTGATTACCGCCCGTGATTCTAAGACCTACTTTGCATTTGTCATCACTATAGATACCTGCAAATTTTACTTGGACACGATGCAGAATGTTATTTTTTTCTACTACAAAATCGTAATCTTTTTTGTCGCCTATAGGCAAGCAAACCTCGTAACCACAAGTTACATAATACCGTATTGCATTAGCAACTGCAAGGTCCCCTTTTTCTTTGGTTTTCATACTGTCTATTATAACAGACTACTACACTGCTAACAACTTTTTTAACAAGGTTCAACCTTGTCATTAAAATAGAATCATAGTTTATTTACTCAGGTTTATTAGCTTTAAATATAGCCTTGGGAGCAGTGTAAATAGTATCATTTTCTGTTTCAGAATAATTCATTAAAAGTTTTTCTTCTTCTGAAAGATTTTCTTTAATAAAAGAACGAAGTTGTTCTATTTTTTCTTCAGATATTTTTTCTAGTTGTTCATTGTCAGATTCTTCAAGGAAACCTTTTTCTTCTAAGATTCTCAATCTGTCAGCAGAAACAAATTCTTCTTTTCTATTACGTATTGAAAGATTAGGAAAAACATTATGTTCAACATTTGAATTCTCAAAACCAGTATTATCAAGCAAAGAAATAACTTCTTCTTTTTTAGGGAAATATCGGTTTCTTACCAAAGAATCAAAACCAGCGAGTTCATCCTTTTTTTGAACTATTTTTGAAAAAAGTTGCTGTGATTTATCATCAAGAGCTAATTCCCAAATTATCATTTTTCCACCTGGTTTAAGAATTCTATAAAATTCCTTCATCATTTGTTCTTGGCTTTCTTTATCTACTTCATGTAATCCCATTTTATTTACAATAGTATCAAAGTGATTTTCTGGAAAAGGAGTTTTTATTGCATCTGAAATAACAAAATCAAGGTTTTGTCCTTGTAAACTTTCTTTGGCTCTTGATAATTGTAAATCACTACTATCAAGCAGGGTAATTTTTGTATCTAAATTTTTTAATTTTATTGTTTCTAGTAATCTCTTTGAGACAGCACCATAACCACAACAAGCATCTAAAATAACCTGCTCATTTTGTGGGTTAACAATTGAAACTAATTTTTCGAAATCACTTTCATCTATTGAGTGTATTTTCTCATATGAGACTATACGTTTTTGATATGAATTATTTTCCATATTTACAATTAAGCTTTCACCGAAGAATTAGTTCTCACTCTCAAAGAGCTCTTGATTTTGGCTTTCTTAGTATCAATTACAATCTCATTATCTTTCATTGAGACAAAAATAGTATCCCCTTTTTTCGCTTTAAGAGAAATAATAAAAGTAGCAACAGAATTTAAAATCTTATTTTGAATTAGACGATTTAATGGGCGTGCTCCATAAGAAGGATTGTAACCTTCTTTTGCAAGGTAAGAAAGAGTCTCGTCTGAAATTTCAAAACCAATTCCTTTTATGGATAATCTATCTTTGACAACCTTTATTCTTAGGTCAACTATTTGTCTAATAGCTGCCTCCGGCAAGATATCGAAAACTATAGTCTCATCTAATCGATTCAAGAACTCTGGGCGAAAATGATCTTTCAAAGTCTCCATGACTTTATCTTTCATGCTGTTATAGTTTTGTTGGTCGGACGCATTTGAAAATCCGATTGATTCCATTTTATTTATAAATTGGGAACCAATGTTGGAAGTAAGAATAATAATTGTATTTTTAAAATTGACTACTCTTCCCTTTCCATCAGTCAATCTGCCATCATCAAGAACTTGCAATAATAGATTGAAAACTTCTGGGTGTGCTTTTTCAACTTCATCAAAAAGTATCACTGCATAAGGTCGATGTCTGATTGCTTCTGTTAATTGACCAGATTCATCATGACCGACGTATCCTGGTGGAGAACCAATAAGTTTCGAAATAGAGTGACGCTCCATGTATTCAGACATATCAACTCGAACAAGAGATTTGTCATCGTTAAACATAAATTGTGCCAAAGCTTTTGTTAGTTCTGTTTTTCCAACACCAGTGGGTCCCAAGAATATAAAGGAACCGATTGGGCGGTTTGGGTCAGAAATACCAGCTCGTGAACGACGTATAACGTCTGCCACGCGTTTGATTGCCTCGTCCTGCCCAATAACTCTATTACGTAATTCATCTTCCATTTTCTCTAGTTTCTCACGTTCTTCTTCAAGCATTTTAACAAGAGGAATACCTGTCCAACGAGCAACAACTTCTGCAATATCCTCAGAGGTTATTTCTTCTCTTAAAATTTTTCTAGATTTTTGTAATTTTTTCAAACGTAAAAGTTTTGTTTCGAGTTCTTTTTTTAAACTTGGAATTTTTCCATAACGTATTTCTGCGGCACGAGAAAGATCAGCTCGAGCTTCGGCATTCTCTGCTTCAAGACGAAAAATCTCAAGTTCTTTTTTGATTGAACGTATTTCTGTAACAGTTGTTTTTTCATTCTGCCATTTAAGTTCTAATTCTTTTGTTTTTTCACGCAAGTTACCAATCTCTTTATCAATATCTTTCACGCGTATCTTGGCTTCTTTATTTTCTGCAGTTTCTTTTTTCAATGCTTCTTTTTCAATTTCAAGACGCATTATTTTTCTATGTGCTTCTTCTAAAATTGGAGGTTTATTTTCAAGTGCAATTTTTAAGGATGAAGCAGCCTCGTCAATAAGGTCTACAGCTTTATCTGGCAAAAATCTATTTGTGATATATCGAGTACTCAAATTAACAGCTGAAAGAATCGCATCATCAGTAATGCGTACACCATGGAAAAGTTCATATTTTTCTTTAAGTCCACGTAAGATAGCTATTGCATCTTCCACAGAAGGTTCATCAATAAAAACAGGTTGAAAACGACGAGCCAAGGCTGGGTCTTTTTCTATATGCTTTTGGTATTCTTTCAAAGTGGTTGCTCCGATTGCACGAAGTTCCCCACGAGCCAAGGCAGGCTTTAACATATTTGAAGCATCCATAGTTCCCTCTGCACCTCCAGCACCGACGATGGTATGAATCTCATCAATAAAAAGAATTATTTTACCGTCAGACCTCTCTATTTCTTTCATTATGCCTTTTAATCTTTCTTCAAATTCTCCACGATATTTGGTACCAGCAATCAATGAACCCAAATCCAAAGAAACAAGTTCTTTGTCTTTTAAAGATTCTGAAACATCGTTCTTGGCTATTCTTTGAGCTAGACCTTCTACTACAGCAGTTTTACCTGTACCTGCTTCACCTATCAATATAGGATTATTTTTAGTACGACGGGAAAGAATCTGCATTATGCGCATAATCTCACTATCACGCCCAATAACTGGATCAAGTTTATCTTCCTTGGCCAACTTGGTCATATTACGAGTATATTTGGTAAGTAAACGAAATTTTTTGGTCTCTGATGTATCGGTAATATTTTGACTACGAAGTTCTTCTAAAATTTTTATTACCACATCTTTATGAATTCTAAATCGAGCTAAAAGTTCACGCGCTTCACCTGGTATTTCCAACATCGCGATAAAAAGATGTTCTGTCGAAACAAATTCATCCTTTAATGACTCTGCTAATTTTACTGAATGTTCTATTGTTTGTGCCAAATCAGGATTCAGATAAATCTGGAATGAAGGAGAAACAGTTGTTTGCGACTCAGGTGATTCAATTAATTCTAAAACAGAATCGGTCAAGAGCATCGTATCAATTTCCATTTTATCTAAAATAGAATTCACCATACTCTCCTCCTGGAGTAATAATGCAGCAAGTAAATGCAAAGAAGAAACGTGGTTTTGTCCACGTTCAATCGCCAGCTCGTGAGCTTTTTTTATTGCGTCTTTGGCTTTAGTTGTAAATTTATTTAATGGTGGCATATGTTTGAATGTTATATAATAGAATAAATAAATTAAATGTCAATGCTGTCACCAATAAGTAATAAGATTAAATTATTGAACTTTAGGTACTTCTGTTATTGAAACAGGAACCGGTACTGGTTTTAATGCCTCAGTAATTACAGAAATTTGGGCAAAAGAGGAGTTATCACCTGATAAAGCAATTCCAAGAACGTTTCCATCTAGGTCAAGAACTACTCCCCCAGCATTTGATTTTGTAACATTAATTTTAAGATCTTTTGATCCATCGAACATAAAAGAAGAAATCGATCCACCTAGGACTATTATTTTCTGTCCTATTTTCATTTTAGTAAAATCTCCCCAAGTAGGTAAAGCGAAAACTAGTTTATTTTTTTCATCCAACGGTGCACCAATTTTTAAAAATGAAAATCCATCTTTTGTAGAAACGAAATCTGCTTTAAATGTACCTGAACTATTTTTAACATAATAAGCCACACTATTATCCGGCACTAAGGCCGCATCAGTTACAATCATACCATCGATAGATATAACAAATCCTTTCCCAGCAGAAATTTCAATGATTGCACCAAGTTCATCAACCGACTCCTTGGTAACTGAGAAAATAGCAGATTTATTTTTAGCAATCGCATCCACTACTAAATCTTCTTCCTTAATAATAATTGTCTGCGCTGGTTTTCCCATATCTGTCGGTACTATTTTTTCAACAGTCTGCCTAATAATTCTATTAATAGGTACCGTTACAGAATCTGGAGCTTGTTGCATTAGAGCAACAGTTGTAATACCAGTAGCCAATGAAGTAACGAAACTCAAAAGTAATGCCAATAATATTAATTGTGGTTTATTTAAATCTTTGATATCCATTGGCTAATTATACCACTTTTTTAGTTTGGTCAAAATTTGAGACAAAGCCTTTAGTGTGTAGTCAATATCTGCTTTAGTTGTCTGTCTGCCAAGAGAAAATCTGATTGATCCATCAATTTCTTTATTAACCAATAACTCCCCTAACTGTGCTTCACGGATAGCTTGTATTACATGAGAAGCCTTTTCATCACCTGATTTACAAGCACTTTTGACAGAGGCCATAATTCCATGAGCAGAAAGTTCGATTACCAAAAGATCACTTGGAATTTTTGGAATCGTGATGTTTATATTGTTAGGTAGTCTGTTTTTTAGGTCACCATTTAAAATTACTTTCCCCGAAACCAGGTTTAGGGGAAAATCCCCTAAACCTGGTTTCTGGAAATGTGTAGTGTCAAGGCTTAACCTTGACATTTTTTTAATAAAATAATCACGAAGTTTAATTAAACGTTTTACTTCTTTGTCTTTTATTTGTTCAACAGTTTTTAAAGCTTTTGCTAGTCCGACAATCCCGACAATATTTTCTGTCCCTGGTCTTAATCCAAATTCTTGGTCACCACCAAATATAATATTAGTGATAGGTGTCATTCTTTTTATATACAAAACCCCAACACCACTAGGCCCATAAATTTTTGATCCATTAAATGAAAACAAATCAACACCAAGTTTTTCAACATTGATTGATAAATAGTTTATTGCTTGTGTGGCGTCGGTATGAAAAACTGGAAAAATACCAAGGTCGGACCTTTCTAAATTCTTAAGGTCCGACCTTTTTGCAACTTTATTTTTTCGATAATGACGAATCTCTTTTGCAATTTCTCTTATTGGTTGAATCGTACCAATCTCATTATTTGCGTACATTACAGAAACCAAAATCGTATTTGATTTTAATGCTTTTTTAATTTTCTCGGGATCTACTATTCCATTTTCTTCTACTGGCACATAAGTCACTTCTATTTGTTTTGTTTTTTCTAAATGTTTACACACTTCCAGAACGGAAGCATGTTCTATATTCGTGGTGATTATATGAGGAATAATTTTTCGAGTATTTTTTGAAATGCCTTGCGCAGGCTGACGAGCCGAGCAGAGCAATTTGCCAGCAGGCAAATATGTGTGCATTTGAAAAAATGACTCGTAAAATTTATTAATCACACCAAGTAGAGCCAAATTATTACTCTCTGTTGCACCAGAGGTAAAAACCACTTCATTAGAGTGTGCACCTAAAATCTTGGCAATTTCTTCTCTTACTTCATTCAGTTGTTTTTTCGCTTTCACACCAAAATCGTGAATTGCTCCAGGATTAGCAGGATTAGCTGAAGCACCACTGGCATAATCCATATATATATTCTTTGATTTTTTGATTGATTTAACCATTAAAATAGTATATATTGAAAAGGCATGAATATAAAGCTCGAGATCGCTTTTTTTATTTTAACTGGAATTTCCGTCATTGTTGGCGTTATTTGGGTTATAAAAACAGAGAAAAGATTGAAAAGATTTTTTGTTGGTAAAAAAGCAAAAGATTTAGAGGATACTATCATCGCGCTAGAAAGTGACCTTGCTAACTTAATAAAAATAAAAGAGGAACACGAAAAAGAAATTATTGAGATAAATGCAAAATTAAGAAAAAGTATTCGTGGACTCGAGACTGTTCGTTTCAATCCTTTTCCAGATCAAGGTAGCAACCAAAGTTTCGCAATAGGATTATTAAATGAAGATGGAGATGGTGTCGTCCTTTCTAGTTTGTATTCCCGTGAGAGAATGAGTGTTTTTGCTAAGCCTATTAAAAAAGGAAAATCAGAATACGAATTAACAAACGAAGAAAAAGAAATACTAAAAAAAGCTGAAGTAAAACAATAATGAAAAATAAAACAGAAAACATAATAGAACGTCCACCGATAGTAGTAGTCATGGGTCATATCGACCATGGTAAATCTACGTTGCTGGACTATATCAGAAAGACAAATATTGTCGACCGTGAAGCTGGAGGAATTACTCAGCATATTTCTGCATATGAAGTTATTCACAAAGACGAACATGGCAAAGATAAAAAAATTACTTTCTTAGATACTCCAGGACACGAAGCTTTTTCAAAAATGCGTGAACGTGGAGCAGAGGCAGCTGATATAGCTATTCTAGTTGTTTCAGCAGAAGACGGAGTAAAGCCACAAACCATAGAAGCTTATAAAACAATCCTTGAAAGTAAGATTCCTTTTATTGTAGCTATTAATAAAATAGACCGCCCAGCTGCTAATATCGAAAAGACAAAAATGGAACTGGCTGAAAATGAAATATATGTTGAAGGATACGGAGGCAAAACACCTGTCGCTGAGATTTCTGCAAAAGTTGGTACTGGAGTAGATAATCTTTTAACTCTAATTCTCCTTATTGCTGAGATGGAAGAATTTACAGCAAATACGGAGGAAGGAGCAACGGGATATGTTATCGAAGCAAACTTAGATCCAAAGAGAGGAATCCAAGCTACTTTAATTATTAAAAATGGAAAACTTAAAAATGGTATGACTGTGGCAGTAGAAGATGCTTTATGTTCTACCCGTATCATGGAAAACTTTTTAGGAAAAATGGTTAAGGATGCTAGTTTTTCCTCCCCTGTTCGACTAGTTGGCTTTAGTAAAGTTCCAAAAGTTGGAGCAATGTTTAAAGCTTTCGAAAAGAAAGGTGATGCTGAAGAATACGCAAAAGAAATATTAAATAAAAAAATAACCAAAAATGAAAAGAGAGAGATAAGTGATAAAAAAATGATTCCAATAGTTTTGCGTGCAGATGTCATGGGATCTATTGAAGCAATCGAAAAAGAAATAAAAAAAATACAAAGTGAAGGTGCAGAATTCAAAATAATCCAGAAAGGTGTCGGACCTATTACTGAGTCCGATATTAAATCATCCCAGGGTTCAGAAATCATTGTAATCGGGTTTAATGTAAAAGCAGACAGAGGTGCCAATGACTTAGCTATAAAGCAAAACATTCCAATTCTATTTTTCGATATCATTTACAAAATGACAGAATGGTTGACAGAAGAAATGGAAAAGAGACGCCCTAGAGTAGAAACAATCGAAGTTACCGGACGAGCTAAGATAATCAAAGCTTTCAGCCGTACCAAGGAACGCCAAGTTGTCGGAGGAAAAGTTACTGAAGGAAATATCTCTCTTGGTGAAACAGTTAAAATAATTCGTCGTGAGTTTGAAATAGGTAAAGGTAGAATCGTAAACCTAGAAAAATTCAAATCAAAAACAAACAAAGTAGAAGAAGGTTCAGAATTTGGTACTATGATCGAATCAAAGATTGAGATAGTAGCAGGAGACATTCTTGAGTCGTTTTCAATAACACAAAAATAATATGATCCCACGAAACGAAAAAATAGCACAATTTGTAAAAGAGCTTGCTGCTCAGTTTTTGGCACGCGAGAACAATAATACCTCACTCATAACTGTTACTTCATGCAACACCTCCCCTGACATGAAACGTGCAACTATATTTATCACTGTGCTCCCTGAATCAAAAGAGAAGCTGGCATTGGAATTCGCAAAACGCAGAAGAGCAGACCTACGAGACTTCTTGAAAAAGAATATGGAAGTAAAAACAATCCCATTTATTGATATTGAGATAGATAAAGGAGAAAAAAATAGACAAAGAATTGACGAACTGCTTCGAGAAAAGTAAGATAGATAGGCGTTGGTTGTGCGCCTACGGCCTGGTAGCCAAGTGGTAAGGCATTCCTCTGCAAAAGGAATATACGGCGGTTCGATTCCGCCCCAGGCCTCAAGTGTAATTTGAAAAAAGAATCATATTTGCCCGGATGGATAAAAATCAAACTGCTTTGATTTTTATCCGAACAAAGTGAGGAGGCCGTCATCCGGGCAATGGTTTTGTTTACAAAATTTAAAATATGAAATATATTTTAAAAATTGCCCGGATGGCGGAATTGGTATACGCGCACGACTTAAAATCGTGTCTCGCAAGGGATGTGGGTTCGACCCCCACTCCGGGCACAAGACATATTGAAAATAAAATAAATATGTTAAAGTAGAAAGTAAGTTTTTATATTTGTTTTTATGCACCCATAACTCAGCTGGTAGAGTAGCTCCCTCTTAAGGAGAATGTCGGAGGTTCGATCCCTCCTGGGTGCACACACGAGAGAAAGAAAATGTTTTTAAAATGCCTTGCGCAGGCTGACGAGCCGAGCAGAGCAAAAATTCAGCAGAATTTTATGTGTGCATTTTAAAAATTTTTTCTTACTCTCGTGTTTGATTTATTATCAAAAGAAAGCTATTCTATATAGTAATCGAAAAAATGCCGGGATGGCGGAATTGGTATACGCGCTAGTCTTAGGAACTAGTGGGGCAACCCTTGGGAGTTCGAGTCTCCCTCCCGGCACAATGTTTATAAGCTTTAATAGGCTTGACTTTTAAATTTATATATGGTATACTTTATGTATATGAATAAAACAACTAACAACTTAATAATAAAGACTTTAGGAGTATTAGGTATATTTGTTTTCAGTATCCTAGTTTTGCCTGTAAAAGCTAATGCTTATGGTGGCTTTTCTTATGACGGCGGAGCTGGTAGTTACTACAATGGATATTCTTATGTAGGTGATATTAATACACCCACAACAGCAACACCCACGCCAACAGTCAATTTAGTTCCAACCATAAATTCAATTAGTCCTGATTCTGCAGTTTCAAGTAAAGCTGCTACTGTTGTAACAATCATAGGAACCAACTTTTCATTTGGATCAGTTGCTAAATGGAACGGTGAAGAAAGAGCAACAACTTTTGTAAACTCAAATAAAATTACAACAACCCTTACCCCATCCGACATGTCTGGATTAGGTGCTTACACAATAACAGTTTTTAATCCTCTACCAGGAGGTGGAATGTCAAATTCCGCTATATTCCAACTAAACAAAGCTTCTGTCGCAAAAGCGACAACTACAACAACCGCAACGACTGTAACAACAGCAAAGGTGGTAAAGAAAACAACTGTTGCTAAAAATACAACTAAAACAACAGATTCTAGTAGTAGTCTTATGGCCAACGCACTGTTTGGAACAAATGGTTTAATGCCTTCAAGTTTAATCGGATGGCTTTTGCTTTTAACTCTAGTTCTGCTAATAGTAATATTTGCTAGAAAAGCCTTTGTTAAAGAAGACAAAAAACATACTCCTTTAAAACACGCTTAATAACACTACAAATAACACAAAAAAGTCAGCCCAACAGGGTTGACTTTTTTGCTTATATATGCTATACTTTATAAATAATAAGTTGTTTGAAAACAGGTTAGAAAAATAGTTATGTTCAGCAAAGATGCTCAGTCCCCTTTTACACTGAGCCGTTTCGCTGAACATAACTATTAATTAAACTAATCTAAAATAAAAAGGAGAAACAAAAAATGACAGCACTAATTACATTTGCCATCTTAGCGATATTATCACTAGGTTGGTTAGGCTTTACTTTGCTTTTAAAGCAATTGGGAAAAAATGACACTCACTTTACAGAACTTACAAAAGAAACTGGTAAAGGTGTTGTAAAGGGAAAGAACGTTGTAAACTTATTATTTAATTCCAAAAATGGTTTCTATGACAAAGAAGGAAACTGGAAGGAATGCAAAGACAACGAAGGAAACTTTATATGCAGACCACAAAATTTAGGTTCTTTGTTTGAAAAACTTGGCATAACCTTCTTTGGGTTAAGTCCAATTAATGAAATCCTTAAATTTAAAGTTTATCAAAATGATGAACAATTTGAAGAACATACATCTTTCAAGCATCTCTATGACTTTAGAATCATAGTAAAGGAAGTTGAATTATTGGGTGGTGAAATTAAAATAGATTTAGATCTAAAGTTTAGGTTTAAGGTAATGAATATTACCAAACTGCTCTTTCTCTCACAACCTGATGGAATCACAATCTACAAAGCTTCAGCTGACATAGAAACAGCTGTCAACAATTTTGTGAGAAATAAAGAATGGGATGCGTTTGAAAAAGCAGACAAAACAAGTAAAGATTCTGATTTTATCAGACAAATTACTGAATCCATTAATGAAACCACATTAAGAACCCTAGGAATAGAGGTTGATAGTATGAAACTTGCAAACTATGGCATAAGCAAAGGTCCATCAAATGAAGAAGTAGATAAATCGCTTTCTGAAAATTTAATAGCGGAAAACGAAGGAAAAGCTCTGATTACGAGATCAGAGACCGCAGCCAAGGTTTTGGAAATTAAAACCAATTCTGAAGGCAAGGCCTTAATCGACAGCGCTAAATTTGCAAAAGATGCACACATACTTACGACAGAAGCTGAAGCACACCGCTTTGGTGAGATGAGTAAAGTTGCAAAGAAAAATCCTGGGATAATCCCGTTTATGAATTTGGAACAAGTGAAAGAGACACAGATACGTGTCCTTGGAGCTAATGTAATATCCACCATTAATGTTGATGGTGATGAAACTAAAAAGGAGGGAAAATAATGGAAACATTTTTAGAAATTGCCTTAGGCATAGTAGCTTTTGTTGTATTAATTTTTGTTATCTCGTTAATTAAAAAAGGTGGCAAGGTTAAAGTAAAAGTAGAATTGGGATGGTTCAAAAAAAATGGACTGTTTATAATATTCTACATACTAGGAATAATCTTCATGCAAATGCAGTGCCCTCTACTTTGGCACGTGTGGTATGATTTTCCTTTATTCTTTTGGATTACCAATGCAATTGTTTTAATTGTATTGATCTTTTTTAGAGATTTTTTGTTTTTTGCGGTTTTGATTATTATTGTATTGATTGGTTTGAATTACACAATACCCTTTTTTGCACACAGCAGTCATGGTACACCAACAATACAAACAATAGAAAAACAAGAAGCAAAAAAAGTATTTTATAAGTTTTCTGCAAATGTAAAATGTATTTCAGTTTATTTAAAAAGTGAAACTGCATTTTACCCTAAGGGTGGAAAAATAATTATAAAATCTCCATCAGGGACTACATGGGAATTAAAACCAGGTGAAGTCCTAGATATGGGTCGCCAACTTGCAGGCTGGTTTTCGGTCTGCCAAGGTGAACCAAGTAATTATGGAGTAGAAGTATTGAATTAAGGGCATAATATCGCATTGCCCAATGCAAACAAAAAGCCGTTCACAAATTGTGAACGGCTTTTTTTATTTTAATTTAATTTATCTTCAACTCACCACTCCCTGCCGGAGGATTGTAATTACCTAAATCAACTTTACCTGTACTAGGATTGATCTCTGTTGTGGAGATGTTTAGAGTATTCATAACAATTGAAAGAATAGTCCAGACTCCCATCATAATCGTAATCCCTATCAACCCATAAACCATGTGACTTTTTCCTGTTGTTTTCTTTTCTTCATTGTCTTGATTAGAAATAAAGACAAATACTCCCCAAAGAAAATAAGCTAAAGCTAAAGCAAAAAGTAAAACGATTAGCGGATTGATAATCAGGTTGTTGACGTTCTGGATAAATTTATCCAGACTCTCACCAGCGGCATAAGCGACATTTGTAAAGAAAAAATTCATTAATTTTTTAAGTAATTAGATTAACAACCGATTGTTCCTGGGATACAAGGAGCAGTAATGCCCTGTGAACCACCACCAACACCGATACCGAAAGTATTAGCGATAATACCAACTAGACCCCACATACCAACGATAACTACTAGACCGATAAGACCGTAGATCATTTTATCTCTTCCGGCCGTTTTAGCTTCTTCTTCTTTTGCAAGAACATAAGAAACAACTCCCCAGATGAAATAAATAACGGCTAGAGTAATAAGAATAGGTACTACAGTGTTAAGAAGACCTCCGATTGTAGTAATGATATCACCCACTGTATTTACAGCGAAAGCAAAAGGAGCTAAGACTAAACCAAAAGCGACTAATGGAATTAATTTATTTTTCATATGATTTTAATTTTTAATTAATAATAATTGATAATTTAAAGCGACCTTTTATAACTTTCCTAAATATTAGGGTAATTTAATTATAACAACAAAAACCTCAAAAGCAAATATTAATGGGTCTGAAGTTGTGGAATGGCATTGTTTATACCAAAAGTATTTCCGATGATAGCCACAAGGCCCCATATCGAAACCATCACGGCCAAAGCAATAAGACCCCATATCATAAACTGTCGACCTTTTGCCCTTTTTGACTCTTCTTCAGCGCCCAAAATCACATACTGAACTACTCCCCAAATGAAAGCAGCTACAGCCAAAGCAAACACAAGAGGAATAACTGATCTAGATATATTACAAGTAACAAAATTTAATAAATCACCAAATTTAGGATTTGGTACCAAGGTACAACTGGCAACAGTTGTGGTTTGAGCAAAAGAAACAATCGGTAAAAGAAAGGAAGTGACAAAAATTATAGAAGAAAGTTTTTTAAAATTTTTCATTTGGTTTAATAAAATACTGTTGATATAAATTGATTAGCTTATAAAAATTAAAGTGCCAGTATTGTATTCGTTATAATCTGAGCAATTGCCCATGCCCCTAAAAGAATTGCTGCACCTATTACTGTATAAAGTAAGGATTTTTTGGCTACTTCAATTTCTCCAGGGTTACCACGAGCTTTTACAAAAAGAAAACCACTGTATATTATAGCCAAGGCAATAATAGGAATACCTATTTTTATAGCTCCTTGAAGAAGAATTTTTATAAAATCATTTAAACTAGTAACACTAATCGGTGGGCAAATTTTACCACCAGCTGGGTCACAAATTTGAACAGTTCCTTGAGCAAAAACGGTAAAAACTGGAACAAGGAGAATAAAGGCAAATAGGGACAATTTATGTATATTTTTCTTAATAAAATTCATGTGTATATTGTAACACTATTTAAAACCCAATCCAAGAACCTTCATAACCTAGAGTTGTTAATATTAGCTCAATAATCAACCAGGAACCAGCGGCCAAGGCAATACCAATAACTGCATTAGAAAATATCTTTTTGGCTTGTTCAGACTTGTGTGCATTACCACCCGATGTCACCATTTGGAACCCAGCGTAGACAAACATCAGAGCTGCAATAGGTACAGCCAAAGCAAATAAAACAAACTTAATAACATTGTTTACAAGTTGCATTAATTCATTAAATCCGCAGCCATTGGGACAGGCAGGGATTAACCCGCCAGCTGGACTGGAAGTATCTCGGACAAAAGAACCAGTGGTTGTGCTATTAGAACCCATACTTGTACTATTGGTAGAGTTAGCGTTAAATTCTGTTACGGTCGACGCTGTGGGAACACAAGCACTTATTACTGTATCCCATGTAAAATTAGCAGGACATGTTTGAACTGTGTTTGCATTAAAATCTGTTACAGTCGCGGCTGTGGGGACACAAGCACTTATTACTGTATCCCATGTAAAATTAGCAGGACATGTTTGTGATGTGTTTTGTGCGAAAGAAAAAGATGGAATTACGAACAGAGATAAAATAATTAAAATTGTTGATATTTTTTTCATTTAATTTATTTAGCTAATAAAAGTCCTAATTTCGCAGAAGCATCATTTACTGAATTACTTGGCGCAAGGTTATTGGAAAGTACTTTTTCAACCATTCCTCTAAAAATATCATCGGTATCTTTTGGAGATGGGTCAAGCCAACTTCTTGCAATCAAAGCGGAAGAATAAAAAATCGGGAAATAAGCATCAGTATTTTTTACTGCCAACAGGTCGCGCCTAGCAGGAACAGTGTTGAGTGCCACAGATAACTCTTTAGCAAAAACACCAGTTGTCAGGAGACCCATAACAGAAAATGCTCCTGTTGGATTTTTAGAAAAAGAAGACATAGCTACACCAGTAGTTCTACCAAATGTCATTTTTATATTTGAATTTTTTAATTGAGGAATAGGTGCAACTGAAAAGTTTTCATTTGGATTACGATTTATTAAAGAAGACAATTCACTCGCATATCCAAAATAAAAAGCTAAATCTTCAGAACTAAAAAAGTTAATAGATTCTGGCAATGATTTATTCCAAGAATAAACACCGTTTACAGGGTCAGAAAAATCTGTGTAAAATTTTAGAATAGCACCTAAGTCAACTGTTCCATCTCTCAATGCTGAAGAAAAAGACCCTTCTTTCTCATTAATTATTGGATTACCGGCTTGCATAAAAAGAGTCGAAATAATATCTTTCGCATGAGTAATATTTGAAAATTGTCCTAGTGCAACAGTGCTTTTAATTATTTTTTTATTTTGATCTTTCTTGGTTAAAATTGGAGCTAAATTTTGTAACTCATCCCAGGTGACTGGAGGGTTAACGATATTATTTGAATCCAAAATACTTCGATTATAATACATCACTAATGGATCAATAAACAATGGAAGAGCAAGTATTCCTTTTGAAGTCAGAAATACTTCCCCTGCACCAGCAAAAGTACTTTTAAAAGATGCTAAAGGAAAACTCTGATACGGTATCGTAGAAATTCTTTTACTATAATGAAAGATTAGATTATCAGGCAAGAAAAATAAATCTGGACCAACACCAGAAGCTAAAGCTTCTAATAAATCCTGATCAAAGGTCACTGGATCTTTTTGAACGTACTGAACAATAAATCTAGGATTAGCGTGATTGAAATCATCAAGAGGAACAAAAATTGCTTGTTGGCTAATAGTACCCCACAAAACAACAGTTCCTCCCCCACCAGCACTGTCTTTATTACTACCAAGAGGAATCATCCCAGAAAAAACCAAAAGACCAAAAGCTGCGGCTGCAATAAAAACAATTAAAAGTATTAATTGGAAATTTTTCATATATTGTTATTTTCTTTCTTTAATATCATACCATAATGGTGTGCCCCAGCATCAATATCACGCTCATAAACAAAGCCCTTTTTCTCAAACATCTCGCGAGCTTGATTTTTATTAACGATAATATTTTGTTTTAAACTAAAAGAATCTGGTGAATCAGACCAATCAATCAAAAGAATCTTCCCTTCTGGTTTTAAAATTCTAAAAGCTTCATCGATAAATTTTTGTTTATTTGTAACTTGAAATAAAATATTTGAAGCTATCACTCTGTCAATAATTTCATCCTTTAATTTTGTACCTCCAATATTTTCAATATCACCCCAAATAGGCTCAATATTGGTAAGATGTGTATCATTCGCCTTATTTTTGATCGTTATCAAAAAATCTTTTTGTACTTCGATAGCATAAACTTTCCCGTTTGGAGTCATCTCTGCAGCAGGAATAGAATAAAAACCAGACCCAGCACCCAAGTCTGCGACAATCATATTATCTTGAAGACCAATTTGCTTTAAAATTTTTTCCGGGTCGGCAAACATATTCTATATTATAACATTAACAATGCTTTTTACACACATGCAATAGATGCAATACCATCACCCGCGCGAAGTCGCATAATTGTGACACCTTGAGTCTGACGTCCAAGAGAAGGAATATCTTTTAATGCTGTTCGGATAACTTGTCCCTTTTTAGACATTGCAATAATTTCTTCTTCATCACCAGTCAGAACTTTGGAAACAATTAATTTACCAGTCTTAGGTGTAACTTTCGCAGTTTTAATACCGGAACCTCCACGCTTTTGAACTTTGTATTCAGAAAGTTTAGTTTTCTTTCCTAAGCCATTTGCACTCATTGTTAGGAATGTTCCATCTTTGTTTTCTTTTTTAATAACGTCTACACCAATAACAACATCATCTTTGCCAAGGTTTATTCCACGGACTCCTCCAGCCGTTCGTCCCATTTCACGAATATCTGACTCTTTAAATCTGATTGATTGTCCACTTTCAGTTGCAATCATAACCTCATCACCCTTGTCGACAGAAAGAGCTGTTGAAAGCTCATCTCCTTTGTCTAAACGAATAGCAATGATTCCACTTCGGCGTACATCCTTGAAACTCTCACCAGCCATTTTTTTGACTGTGCCGTTTTTAGTAACTAGCATCAATGATATTGGAGATTTTTTAAGTTCTTTCGGCATCGGCAAAATAGAAGTCACTTTTTCATCACCAGAAAGCGAAAGGAAATTCATAATAGACTTACCTTTTGTAGCACGGCGTCCTTCTGGAATATCATACATTTTGATTTGATAAGCTTTACCTAAATTGGTAAGGAAAAGTAAATCATTGTGTGTTGAACCACCAATAAGCATCGTGACGAAATCTTCTTCTTTTGTTTCAAGGTCAACAACACCAACTCCACCTCTTTTTTGTGAACGGTACTCAGAAGGATCTGTGCGTTTTACATAACCACCAGCTGTAAAGACAAGCATTGTTTCTTTTTCTGGAATTAAATCTTCGTCTGAGATTTCTTTTATTCCACCTTTTACAATTTTTGTCCTTCTGTCGTCAGCGTATTTTTCACGAATTTCTTTTAGTTCATCTGAAATAACCTTCAGCATTTTCTTTGCGTTTGCCAATAGTTCTTTTACTTCTTTTATAAATTTCTGTTTTTCTGCTAACTCATTCTCTATAGCTTTTCTTTCAAGACCAGCAAGTTTCTGCAACTTCATTTCAAGAATAGCAGTCGCTTGTAAGTCGGAAAACTTAAACTCTTTTATTAAATTTAATTTTGCAATTGAAGCATCTTTTGAAGCACGGATAATAGTAATAACTCGATCTATCTTATCAAGCGCTTTTTTCAAACCAAGTAAAATATGTTCACGCTCTTCAGCCTTACGTAAATCATATTGTAATCTTCTTTTTACAACTTCTTTTCTGTGTAAAATAAATTCAGAAAGAATCGATTTAAGTGAAAGAGTCTGAGGCACACCATTTACCAAAGCAACAATGTTGAAATTAAAATTTGACTCAAGTTGGGTATTTTTATAAATATAATTTAAAACTTTTTCTGGATGTGCACCTGATTTGAGGTCTATTACAACTCTTATATCTCTAGTGGATTCATCTCTCAAGCCTTTAATACCTTCAAGCTTTTTTTCTTGAACAAGTTCAGCAATAGCCATTATTAAATTTGATTTATTTACACGAAAAGGAATCGAAGTAATTATAATCTGAAACATCCCTCCTTTCTGTTCAATGATTTCTGCTTCTCCACGACAAACAACTCCTCCACGTCCTGTGGAGTACGCATGCAGCATATCTTTGTAACCATAAGCGATTCCACCTGTAGGAAAATCCGGACCTTTCACAAACTGCATCAAGTCTTCAGTAGTAGCTTCTTCATTGTCGATTAAATGCATCGTGGCATCCAAAACTTCAGCCAGATTGTGTGAAGGTATATTTGTGGCCATACCAACAGCAATACCTAAAGTACCGTTTAAAAGTAAGGCTGGAACAGCAGAAGGCAGAACGACAGGCTCTTTACGAGTCTGGTCATAGTTAGGTCTAAAATCAACTGTTTCTTTTTCTAAATCACGAAGAAGCTCATTGGACATCTTGGCCATTTTTGCTTCAGTATAACGCATAGCAGCAGCATTATCTCCATCAATTGAACCGAAGTTTCCTTGTCCTAAAATCAAAGGATAACGATAAGTAAATTCCTGGGCCATTCCAACCATAGTTTCGTAAACGGCAGTATCTCCATGAGGATGGTATTTTCCCAGCACATCTCCAACCACTGCAGCAGATTTTCTAAAACGTGAAGTAGAACTCAAACCCATCTCATTCATAGCAAAAAGAATTCTTCTGTGTACTGGTTTCAACCCATCTCGAACATCTGGCAAAGCGCGTGTAGTAATAACCGACATCGCGTATGCTAAATATGATTCTTTCATTTCTGCCACAATATTGACTGGAACTATTCCGTCAGTGCGAGGAGCTTCTTCAATTGGTTCTACAATTTTCTTTGCCATAAAGACTATCTTACCACATCAGCACTCGGTACTGAAATGCTTTTATAACCATCTACTAAATTATCTTTTAAAGCTGCAAAAGGTTGTAAATCATGTTTAATTTTTGCCTTATTTTCTGCACCACCAAAACTTTGGCCCAATGAATAAGTCCACAAAATTATCATAACGACAGCTGCGAAAATTGTAAGAGCGTGTAAAATATGTGTTCTTGTTTCTTCCGGTTGTTTTCTTAAGTGATGTACAGCTTTCTTTATTTTATTTTTTAAAATAGTGATTGGCATAATGTTTTAGAAAGATTAATTAAAATTTTAAAACAACAACTTCCCCTTCTTTACCTTCCAAATCTTTTCTCTTAATTGTCAGCTTGTCTATTGCTTCAGCTTTTTCATCTCCAATTTCTTTTAGAAATGCTTTCAGTGATGCATCATCATAGTCCATCGGTATAATCATTTTTGGTTCAAAAGACAAAGCTAATTTTGCAGAATCTTTTGCGTCGAGTAACCCATGTCCCCCAACTGGAACAAAAAGAATATCTGGTTCACCGACTGCCTCACGTGCTTCTTTTGAAATTTCTGGATTCGACAATGCTCCCAAAAAAGCAATATTAATATTGTCCACAGAAAGCTGATAAATAGTATTAATATAATTTTTACCAGCTAAAACAGTATCTGACATAACACCTTTTATAAAAATTTCTTTTACTTCATAATCTCCAGGACCGGTAACAGCAAAAGGTTCTCTGTCTCCGCGAGAAAGTTGTTCGATTCCATTATAGTCAGGATGGTTGGTTGTAATCAGAGCGATATCTGCACCAAAATGGGCTGAGATACCGGACTTGGAATTCTTACTGACTGGATTGAAAGCTAAAGCCATCTCACCTTGTGTTATCTTGAAAAATTGTTTTCCGAAATATGTGATTATCATTATTTTTTTATTATACTAAATTTTAATAAAAAATGAAACATAGAAATGCGAATAATTTACAAATTGGTTGCATTTTTGTGGTTTTGTAGTAGTATATTAGGACAACTTAAATATTTATTAAAAGTATGGATTTAGGGTAACCCTCAAAGATTTCGGTCTCTGAAAACCTAATCTTATATCCGCTTTTTAGCGGATTTTTTGTTTAAGTAAGTAAATTATGAAAAAAGAAGAAATAGTAGAAGAAATAGCAGAAAATTTGGTCTTGAAGTCTATTTTAGACAGAAGCTCAAGTAAATTAGAACTTGATTCTCTTGTAGAGGGTCCAGTTATTCTTATCCAAAAATCATCAGTATATGTTGATTTATCACCTTTTAGAACAGGTATCATTTACGGCCGAGAATTTATCAATGCAAAAGATATAATCAAGAAAATAAATCTTGGTGATATCATCAAAGCAAAGGTTGTCGAAGTAGAAAATGAAGACGGTTATGTAGAACTTTCACTGAAAGAAGCTAAACAAGCTCTTACATGGAGTGAAGCAGAAAAGGCAATCAAAGCAAAAACCGTAATGGATTTGGAAATCAAAGATGCAAACAAAGGTGGACTTATCTTAGAATGGCAAGGTATCCAAGGATTCCTTCCAGCTTCTCAGCTTAAGGCAGATCACTATCCTAGAGTTCTTGATTCTGATAAAGATAAAATCCTTAAAGAATTAAAGAAACTGATTGGACAGAAAATTTCAGTTATGATTATTTCTACTCTTCCTAAAGAAGGTAAACTAATCTTCTCTGAAAAAGACAACAACCCCGAAGAAAAGAAAGAAATTTTAAGTAAATACAACGTTGGAGATGATTTAGATTGTACTGTTGCAGGTCTTGTAGACTTCGGAGTATTCTTGAAACTTGAAGATGGTCTAGAAGGTCTAGTACACATCTCTGAGCTTGACTGGGGTCTTGTAGAAGATCCTCGCACAATGTTCAAAGTTGGAGATGCTATCCGTGCAAAGGTTATTGAAATCAAAGATGGTAAGATTTCCCTTTCTATCAAAGCTCTAAAAGAAAACCCATGGAAAGAGTTTGAAGATAAATTAAAGAAAGGAGATATCATCAAGGGTGTTGTTATCAAATACAACAAACATGGTGCTCTTGTATCTATCAAAGAAGGAGTAGCTGGACTTGTCCACAACTCAACCTTTGGTTCAGAAGCAAAGCTTCGTGAAAAATTGGAACTTGGCAAAAATTACAATTTCCAAATCACATTGTTCGAACCAAAAGAACACAAAATGACATTGATGCATTTAGAATAATTATCTAAAATAAAAAACCTCCGATGTAAGTCGGAGGTTTTTTATTTTTTAGTAATACTCCTATAATTTAAACAATAAACCTGCAACAATAGATGCTGAGTTTGCTACCAACGATACAATAAATGAATCTAGTGGTTTTAATTTTAGTAACTTTAAATATATAAACGCTTCAATTAAAAAAACCAATGATTCACCGAGCAATAAATATATTGTCCTATCAAAAACAAAAGCAGGTAAAATAAACCAAAGATATGGCAAGGTCAATGCGGAAGCTAAAACACCAACAAAAAAAATTGTTGGTGTTTTTATATCTTTATATTTATAAAAATATCTTAGAAGAACAAAAACTACAGGAACTTCTACAATTAAAGTTAAGAGTAGAGATAATAAAAATTTTTGTTCATAAAACATAAAACCTAGTATTGTTAACAACCTCTACCAAATATTCCCTTTAAAAAACAACCGATAGATTTCCAAAATCCTCTTTTTATAGGTTCTGATGAAGGGGTAGGTTCTGTAACTGGCTTATCAGAAACTTCCTCTGTAGTTTTATTTGAAATATCAGACGTTTTAACGATTTCTTTATTTTCTACTTTGTCAGTCTTGCTATCTAATGTATTACTAAAAATTTCAATCTTTGGTTTAGTACCGTCATTATATTCTGATGTTTGTTTTGATATATATAATGAAAGTTTTCCATCAGAAGAACGGCTGATAGAGTATTCAACGGTTCCTTTTATCAATGAGTTACTATCTTTTACCAAAGAACCAAAATTTAAGACTTCTACATCCTTCAATAAGGGAATTAAATCTGTTGGATATTTTTCATTTCCTACCCAAGAACCATGATTTACAGACTCCTCTGTTATATTTAAATTTTTTAAATCAATAGAATTAAATTTATCTTTAGTGGTCGAATAAATATTAAATGAATTAAATTTGTATCCTTTTTCAAAACATTCATTATTTTTTATTTGATATGCTTCTTTGTCGATCATTGGTCCTGTGATAAAACCAATTAAAACGATATCAGGGAATGAATTTAGATTAACAACCTTAGCACATAAACTAGGAACATGAGAACCAGCAGACGGTGGAATATCTGCATGAGATATTGATGGAACTAAAGCTATAAAAGTAAAGATAAATAAAATAATTAATTTTTTCATATATTTATTATACACCAACTCACATTAAAACAAAAAAAACTTCACACAAAGTGAAGTTTTTTTTGTTAAGTATTTGTTGGAAGAGTTATTATTTCATCTCCTATGTTATCCATTATTTTTATGACTTGTTCCGCATAATGAGGAACGATTGAAGGAGGATTATATTTTTGTAGTATTTGTTTTGTTGTCTTGTCGGCGTAATGGTGATCAGTATTAGGATTATTACCTCCTAAATTTCTAGCCACAATTTCGATAGACTCTTCGTTTGATTTAAAATTAATCTTACAAGAACCCCAACCCATAAAACTAAACTTAACTTTTTTACAAGCATGCAGGCCTCCAGTAGATTCACGGACAGAGATTGCAGGTAAAAGACGCCAGTCAATATCGTTCTTTTCAGCTTCTTGTACCATTTTCATACCCATACCTTCTAAGGGCATACCATGTTCCTTGAAGTACGTATCAATGGCTAGTGCCTTGATTTTTAGTATTTCGGCCTTCTGATCAACAACCTGGTTAAAGGCTAAAAGACCATTGGCACTTATATTCTTTTGTGATAATACGATTTTAGGAGATACATTATCAGTATTTACCTTTGGAATATTTCCAGCGGAAACTGATACTGTCATCATAGGCATAAGAATTATTGCCTCCAAAAATCCTATTAATTTTTTATTTTGCATAGTAGGGCGATTTTGCTCCGCCAACCAATAATCTGAATTCAGCCTTAACTGAAGATTCCTTACTAAAAGCTTTTGAGCTGTTAATAAGGATACCTGTATATCGTATCATGTCCGTCAACAAAAGTCAATAGTTAGGCAATGTTTTTAGTATATGTCAAACCTAAAATACCTTGTAAAATAAGGCTATTTTACACTATGCCACTTGACAAGTTATGAACAAATATTGTCAAATTAACCCTACTAGACAAGGGTTTACTGGAGTTTGAGCAAATTATCACCAATTTTGAAAGCTTCCCCTGCTCCCATTGTCACAATAATATTTTTATCGGTAAAAACCCTTTGTTTTAAAGCTTTTTCTGTATCTTCAAAATTATTGAAGGCTTGTGAATTAGTGTTAGCCTGAAACTTATTAATCTCGTCCGAAAGAATCTTTGACGAGATACTGCCATCATCTTCCTCTCGAGCATAGTAAATCGGTAGTAAAAGGATACTATCAGCTAAGGTAAAACTCTTAGCAAAGTCGTCTAATAACAGTTTTGTTCGACTAAAAAGGTGAGGTTGGAAGACCACAGTTATATTCCATCCCTCGGTTCCCGAATAAAGCTCTCGGAAACCTTCTAGGGTTGCCACGATTTCTGTTGGGTGATGAGCATAATCATCATAAACCTTAGCGCCCTCCTTTGTCTCCCCTTTGTATTCAAAACGTCTCCAAGTACCAGGAAATTGAGCCAATGACTTTTGAGTGTCATCTTTTGGAATATCTAAAATATTTGCCACTGCCATGGCAGCCGCAGCATCCTTCCTGTTATGTGTTCCAGGTATTTTTAACTTTAAATGATCATCAAAAAAATCATGATAGTTCACTACTTGGGCATTTATATTTTTTATTACATCAGAAATATTTTTATCGTCTGGGTTACAAACAACATATCCATCAGCTGGCACTTTCATTACCATCTCATGGAAAGCATTTTTTATATCTTCAATATCTTTATAATAATCCAAATGATCTTCATCAATATTTGTGATAACTAAAATCTTTGGATTAATATTCAAAAATGATCTTCTGTACTCACAAGCTTCGACAACTAAATACTGACTCTTGCCAGCAATAAAATTACTTTTTGTTCCTACTAGTAAGCTACCTACAATAACTGTGGGGTCATTTCCGTGATCACATAAGACCTGGGCAATCATCGCTGTTGTTGTAGTCTTACCATGAGTTCCACAAATTGCAATCGTGTATTTATCACGACTTAAAATATCAAGCATTTGAGGATAGGAGCGTACTGGTATTTTTGTTTGCTCTTTTGTTTTTTTAGAAAGTTCTGGATCATAAGTATCAATCGCAATCGTATAGACGATTAAATCTGCATCTTCTGGAATATTTTCATATGACTGCCCTATCTTGATATCTATTCCTGCTTTAATAAGTTCCTGAACAACTTCCCCGTCCTGCATATCCTGCCCGGTGACAATTTTCCCGTCATGCAGCATCATTCGAGCAATAGCCGAAATACCGATACCACCGATACCGACAAAGTGAACATTTTTAATTTTTGATAAATCTAAATTCATTTATTTTAATTTTTTAACTATCTTCATAAACAAATCATTTCGTTCATACTCATTATTAAACATACCGAAAGAAGCGAAAGCTGGAGAAAACAGAATAATATCACCACGGTAGGCAAGACCTAACGCAGTTTTTATTACGTCTTTCAGATTTTTACCTGTTTGTTTGGGTACTTTTAGTTTATAGTTATTTAGCAAAATATCAGTACCTGTACCTGGAATCAACACGACAGCCTTACAATATTTGTTTACTATTTTTACAAAGTTAGTTAAATCCAGCTTTTTATCTGCTCCACCGCAAACCAGAATAATCTTTCTATTCACCCACACGTCCGACATGTGGGAAGTTCCCACATGTCGGACGTGTGGGCTTTGTGTATATTTTAACGCTTCAATCCCAGCAATTGTAGCTTCTGGAGTTGTCGCGTTATTATCATTATAAATTTTTACACCCTTGTATACTTTTAAAAGCTGCAGACGGCCTTCTAAATCCTTAAAATTAGCAACAGCCTTTTTTATTTTAGTTTCGGGAATATCTAGGATTTTAGCTACTGCTACAGCACAAGCTAAATTCTCTCGATGGTGTTCACCGGGTACATTAAACTTCCAATCTAAAACATCTTTTTTATTTACTACAATTAATTTTGACTCAATATCTTTTGGAATTAATTTCTTCATATCCGGACGAACGATAAGTACATCCCCTTCTATCTGATATTTAAAAATATTTGCTTTATCATCAAAATATCTTTCCATGCTATCTTTGTAGTAATTCATATGATCCGGCATAAAAGTTGTAAATACAGAAATATCAGGAGAAAGTTTTGATTCACCAAATCCTTGTAACTGCCATGAATCTAGTTCACAGACCAAAATATCTCCATCTTTTACTTTCTTTAAAAGAGGTAAGGTTGCTACTCCACGAAGATTACCTCCTACATATACATTTCTTTTTAAGAATTTTTCATTCGCCTTTAAAATTTCATAAATCAAAGTAGTCGTCATAGATTTACCTCTTGTCCCAGTCACACCAATAACCACAACTTCCGGTGAGCACTTTGCAAAAAGAGATACGTCCATCTCAACAGGAATATTATTCTTTTTAGCTTCATTTATATAAATTGAATCAAAAGGTACGCCTGCTGCCTTTATGATCATATCTCTATTTTTAAAATCATCTAATCTATGTTCACCTAAAACAAATTTAATATTCTTAAACTTAGAAAGAGCTTTTACAGAAGTAGCTAGTTGTTCTTTAGTTTTTAGATCTGTCACAACTAAATCTGCTCCGCATTCTGCTAAAAATTTTGTATAACCAAGTCCCCGCCCCAAAAGACCCAACCCCATGATTGTTATTTTTTTATCTTTGAATTGTTTTTTATAATTATTTAAAGGCATTTTTTAATTCTTCCAGATCATTAAAATGATGTTTGACTCCTTTAATTTCCTGGTAGTCTTCATGGCCTTTTCCTGCACATAAAATAATATCTCCTGCTCTAGCCTGACGAACTACTTCAAGAATCGCCTCATGACGATTTGTAATTGAAGTTACTTTTTTTGAATCAGCTAAAGATAAATCAGTCTTCATCTCAGCAATAATACTTTCTGGGTCTTCACTTCTTGGATTATCAGATGTAAAAATAGCTATATCAGAAAGAGTCGCACCTATCTTTCCCATAATTCTTCTTTTTAAAGGATCACGATCTCCTCCACAACCAACCACAGAAATGATTCTGCCTTTTTCTTGTCTTAATTCCCATACAGCCAAAAGTATTTTTTCTAGTGCATCTGGTGTATGTGCATAATCTACAACAACTAAAACACCAGTTGGAGACATAAAATGATCAAATCTTCCTCGTGGTGGCTTTATATCTTCTAAGATATTTTTTACCTTATCCATATCAAAACCAAGTAGTTTCACAGTACTCCAAACTGCCAATAAATTATAAGCGTTAAATTTACCTAAAAGTTTAGCTTTTATTTTTTCTTTATTAAAAGTTAGTTCCAATCCACTAAAGTCTAGTTTATTTATTTCTCCATGCAAGTCTTCACCTCCGTTGAAACCATACAAGAATTGTTTAGCTGAAATACCACCAATCATTGCTCTGCCATGCTCATCATCTCCATTTGAAAGAGCAAAAGCATCCACGGGTAATATTTCAAAAAATTTCTTTTTAGCAAAAAAATAATTTTCAAAACTCTTGTGATAATCCAAATGATCATGAGTCAAATTCGTAAAAATTCCACCAACAAAATTAATTCCACTAATACGCTTTTGATCTATAGCATGAGATGAAACCTCCATAAAAACATATTCACAACCTTTTTCTGCCATTTCGGAAAGAAGTTTGTTTAGTTGAATTGGCCCTGGTGTAGTATGGGTCGAAACTCTTACTTCGTCCACAATGATATTTTCTACTGTTCCAATAAGCCCTGCTTTATAACCCAAGTCAGTAGCTATTTGATAAAGAAGAGTGGCGGTCGTTGTTTTACCATTTGTACCTGTAACTCCTACGACTTTCATCTTGGCTGATGGGTTACCATAAAAATGTAATGCAGCCAAGATTACGATTGCCCGTCTTTTAATTTTTAAATTCTTAATTAAATTTTTCATTTATTTTAAAATCTTTTCCAATAAAATTCCAAGGCAATTCTACTTTAAATTCAGGAAATTTATTTAAAACCCACTGGACATAAGTATTGCTATTGGGTCCTGTTACAGAATATTCAGAACAATACGGGTATGTACTTCCAGAATTTTCAATAAACTGTATTAGTTTATGTGCTGTTGAATTTTCATCTCCCTCTATGTATCCTATCAATTCAGCTTTCCAAAAATATTCTTTGATATAAAGAAAAATATTCACCCCTTGAAAAGGGGGTCTATTATTTAGATACAAATGTCCACCATTTTTCTTATTTTCATAATGTTCAATTTCCCATCTAGATAGTAGACCTTTTTTATTCAAAACAAACCATGGATGTCTTCCAAAACTAAGGGGTATATAAGCAGGACAAGCAAAAATAAAAACAGAATATTTATCTTCTTTAATTAAATCTTCAAATTTATGAAAATTATTATCCATAAATTTATTTTTAATTACCGTGACACTTTTTAAATTTCTTACCACTTCCGCAAGGGCACGGATCATTTCTGCCTGCATTCTCATCAGAGAATTCTGAAGGCTCATTGTGGCTCATAATTAAAACTTCTTTTTGTTCTTCATTTTCAGCCTTGGCTGGTTCTGTAATAGTTTCAATAAATGAAAAAACTTGATCTTTAAAATCATTTTCCATCTGTTTAAACATCAAGAGTCCTTCTTTCTTATATTCAACGATTGGTTCTCTTTGACCATAAGCTCGTAAGTTTACTGAGGAACGTAGATAATCCATTGCCTCTAAATGTTCCATCCAAAGTACATCTGTCGAATAAAGAGAAATTCTACGAACAGTTTCAAGGAAGGCCTCATCACCCAATTTTTCTCTTTTTTCTTTTATTGTATTTTCGGATCCTTCTTTTTCTTCTACTATTTTCTGAAGCAAAGATTCAACTTCTTCTTTGTCACTTTTCATCATTTTCTGACGACGCTCATAGATAACTTGTCTTTGATGATTCATCACATTATCATACTCAAGTGTATTTTTACGAGCATCAAAATGAAAACCTTCTATCTTGGCCTGTGCTCCCTCTAGTGTTCTACCAATAAAACCATTTTCAATTGGTTGATCTTCTGGAATACCAAAACGCCCCATCATAGTTTTAATTCTCTCGGCTCCAAAAACGCGCATTAAATCATCTTCGAGAGATACATAAAATTGTGTTTCACCAGGATCACCCTGACGACCAGAACGTCCTCGAAGCTGGTTGTCTATTCTTCTAGCTTCATGTCTTTCAGTACCAAGAACAAATAAACCACCTGCCTCTTTTACTATTTCATATTCTTCCTTAACCATCGGGTTACCTCCGAGTTTTATGTCGATTCCGCGTCCAGCCATGTTTGTGGCAATAGTTACTGCACCTCTACGTCCAGCCTGAGCAATGATTTCTCCTTCTCGCTCATGATTCTTAGCATTTAAAATTGTATGAGGTACTCCTTCTTGTTTTAAATAAACAGACAAAAGTTCATTCTTTTCAATTGAAATAGTACCAATCAACACTGGCTGACCTTTTTGGTTTAGTTCCTTAACTTTTTTGGCAATAGCTTGAAACTTTCCTTTTTCTGTTTGGAAAATGAGGTCTGAATGATCTTGACGAACAACAGGTCTATTGGTAGGCACTACAACCACATCCAAACCATAAACTTTTAAAAATTCTTCTGATGAAGTAAGAGCAGTACCGGTCATACCAGACAACTTTTTATAAAATCTAAAATAATTTTGGAAAGTAATAGATCCAGATGAGCGAGTTTCTTTTTCAATCTTTACTCCTTCTTTCGCTTCAATCGCTTGATGAATTCCTTCTGACCAACGTCTACCTGGTTGAAGACGTCCAGTAAAAGGATCTACAATAATAACTTCGCCTTCTTTTACAACATAATCTTTGTCACGTTCAAAAATAGCTTGAGCTTTTACTGCTGTTTCCAAATGATGCACATATTTTATTCCCTTTTCAGTATAGATATTATCTACACCCAATAAATTCTCTGCTTTAGTTATACCTTCATCGGTCAAAGTAATCGCCTTTAATTTTTCATCTACATTATAATCGATATCTTTTTTTAATTGTTTGGCAATTTGATAAAATTTAATATAGAAATCTCCAGAATCACCTGAGGTAGAAGAAATAATCAATGGAGTACGTGCTTCATCTATCAAAATAGAATCAACTTCATCAACAACAGCAAAGTAATGACCTCTTTGAACAAGATCATTTATAGATGTCGCTAAATTGTCTCGTAAATAATCAAAACCATATTCATGATTTGTACCATAAGTAATATCTGCGTTGTAAGCTTGCGCGCGAGAACAAGGTTTCAAAAATTCATAAAGAATTTTAAATTCTGATGTTTGTACTTCTTCTTTATTTTCTTTATGTGCTGGATCATAAAGATATGAAACGTTTTGAGAATTTATAATACCAACAGACAATCCTAAAAAATTATAAACCTGTCCCATTAACACAGCATCTCTACGTGCGAGATAATCATTGACAGTAATAATATGAACGCCAAGTCCAGTTAATGCATTTAAATATGATGGCAAGGTAGCAACCAAAGTCTTACCTTCACCAGTTTTCATTTCAGATATTTTACCTTTATGTAATGCCAACCCTCCAACAAGCTGAACATCATAATGCCTTTCGTTTAAAATTCTTTTGGCTGCTTCTCTAACTGTGGCAAAAGCTTCTGGTAAAATATCATCAAGACTCTCACCTTTAGCTAATCTAGCTTTAAATTCTTCTGTTTTCTTAGGGAAATCCTCATTTTTAAGGTCTAAAACATCCTTTTCTAGGGAATTTATCTTTTCTACTGTAGCTTTAGTGCTCGCAACGAATTTGGAGCTGGTATCACCGAAAATTTTACTAAATAATGTCATAGTTAATATATTAGCATAAACCACACTATTTTTGAAGATGAAATAATTAACTTTAATGGTGAAATTATAAGAAGATAAAAATAAAAAATCTCCCGATTTTCATCGGGAGATTTTTTAAAAAGGAGTATTAAGCTCTCTTTTTTGCTGACTTCTTTGCTACTTTCTTTGCTACTTTCTTTGCTTTCTTTTTTGCTGCCATATAATTTGTCGCTTGCGCGAAATTAATGTTTTTAATTTAGTTTTGCAACAATAATCACGACCTAAAAATAATTTCAAAAAAAATTAAGAAAATATTTTTAAAATAATTACTGCGAAGAACTAAATTAATTATCTCTCATATCAAACTATAAGACAACTTTATTTTTATAAAAACTGTGGATAACTCATAAATTTATTTTTATAAAAAAAATATAAAATAAATAATTTTTTTATTTTATATAATAAATTAAATTAATAAAATTATTATTAGATATTAAAAAAATATTTGCATCGTGTTTGGTCACATCTCAAAGGACGTACGTGACATGATTCTGCAGAATCAAAAACAAAACACCGTCGCTTGTAAGCGACGGTGTTTTAAAAATTACTTTCATTTGAAGCGGGTGGTGGCTAACCTCCAACATATGTGCCTATGTGAGTGCGATCACCCGCTACAGATAGAAGCAATCCATGCCTGAAATTATATCACAATAAACCAGATTCTAATATATGCTCCACTGCATGGTGTGGTTTCGCACCAACAGATTCACAAGACTGGCAAAAGCTAGAATCTTCATTTAAACCAGGAGAATAACAAATATCTTTAAGAAAGATACCTCTATTAGGAGTCAAAATAAAATCTATTTTCAAATAAGATTCAGCACCAGTATGTTTATAAATATCTCGAGCAAGAGCTAATAGTTTTTCTTTTTCTTCAAAAGAAAAATCACGTGGTGGAAAAGAATAAATATTTTTTTCTCTAAAACCAGCGAGAGAATGGACTGAACCTAGTTTACCAATGATTAATTCTTCAACTATAATTCCATGACCATGTTCGATACCATCTTCTATAGCATTCACTAATTCTGGAAAAATATTTGCAACGTGAACACCCATACTAATGTCAGCTGACAATGATTTTACTAACCATGGAGAAGAAAACTTTTCAAATACATCTTTTGCTTTTCGTACTGCATATTTTTCTTTAGATCCATCAATATCTTCTTGGTAAAGTGGTAATACTAAATGTCGAGGCATTTTAACCTTTATCTCTTTCATATGTTTCTCCAACATATTTTTACTCTCTGCGGATGAAAATTTAAAAGAATTTACACCAACCAATGGAATAGAAAGATCCTCAAAAACCTTTGATAGATTTGGATGTGACGTATTCCAAATAATATCAACTTTATCTGTAATATCTTCTGGGTTAATTGGAATCCCGTTTATATGCCAAATACCATCTTTATCAATCAAAATATCAACTGCCTTATATTTGTTTGATAAATTTTTTGAAATACTAGAAATAATATTACTTCCTTCTTGTAAAGAATTTTTATAATAAGGTTCTACTCCACCCCTTACTACTCCAACTATTTTTTTAACTTCATCAGTTTGTAGCATACCTCAATATTATATAATTTTCCCACGCAAATTCCTATGATACGAAATTGCAAACCTATGTGCTTCGTGATTTGCCAGAAGAATTAAAGATTCTAAGGTTGGATCTTGAACTCCCTTAAGATCCAACTTTGAAAGATTCAGTATGCCTTTAGGTTGATGTTTTTCATCTTTAACAACAGATACAGTTTGTATCGCTAGTCCAACTTCGTCTTGAAATTTCTTAACAGCATTGAGCTGAGCTTTACCTCCATCTATCACTATTAATTTAGGATACGGCCATTCAGTATGAGCAAATCTACGTTCCAATACTTCTCTCAACGCACCAACATCATTGGAACTAGAATAGTTTTTAATCTTAAATTTTCTGTATTCTTTTTTATTTGGTTCACCATCTTCAATGACTACCATTACACCCACCATATCTTTACCACTCATGTGAGCTATGTCATATGCTTCGATTCTAAACTGATTCGCATCATAATATTTTTTCTGCGTGTGGGCCCCACCCGGTACTCCGGGAAGGGTTAAGCGCGGAAAAATATCATGATGCGAAGCAGTTTCTGCCTTTATTAAAGATACATCTTGTATATGTTTCAAGGCAAAAATTTGTCTTTTTATTTCCCCTGCTTTTTCAAACTCATGTCTTTTTGCACATGATTTCATCTCTTTTTCTAAATCTTTTAAGATTATAGTTTTCTTACCTTCAAAGAATAGTTTTATATTTCTTATATTTTTTTTATAATCACCACCCCCTGCCCCCTCCTCAATAAGGAGGGGAGATAAACCTATCTGTCTATAAAATTCATAACTATTTTTTGATTTATCATCCAAAAATGGAAAAATACGACGGACTATTTTTAGTGCCTCTTTTAATTGTGATCCATTTGGATATGGACCATAGCAAACGGAAAAATTTCCCCGATTCTGGAGCAGATCTTTACCTCTCCTTATAATTACCTTTGGCAAAATATCTTTTGTAATACAAACATAGTTAAAACTTTTATCACTTTTTTCTTTTGTATTGTAAATCGGTTGATGTTTCTTTATTAAATTCGCTTCAAGAATTAACGCTTCTAATACTGAATCAGTTTCCTGCCATTTTATTTCTGTAGTCTTAGTAACCATATCTACAAGAAGTGGCCCACGCATATTAAAAAGCTCTTTTGAGAAATAGCTTTTGACTCTGTCTTTAAGAGAAGTCGCTTTGCCAATATAAATTATCTCTTTATTTTTCAAAAAGAAATACACTCCCGGTTTATCTGGAATTTTAATTTTTTTAAAATCTGTATTATTCATATTATTTACGTAAAACTTTCTTTAGATACTTACCGGTAAAACTCTTGGTATGATTAGCAACTTCTTCCGGTGTGCCTTTGGCCACTATTGTACCACCCTTGTCTCCCCCTTCCGGACCAAAGTCCAGAATATAATCACTACATTTTATCAAATCCATATTGTGTTCAATCACAATAACAGAATTACCTTTATTTACAAGTTTATCTAAAACATTAATCAGATTTTGAACATCATCATAATGCAGACCAACAGTCGGCTCATCTAAAAGATAAATAGTCTTTTCTAAATATGGACGGAAAAGCTCACTCGATATTTTTACTCTTTGCGCTTCTCCACCAGAAAGAGTTGTCGCACTTTGTCCGAGTTTTACATAACCCAAACCTACATCCATCAATGTTTTCAATCTGTCCCAGATAGCTGGTATTTCTTCAAAGAAAACAAAACCTTCTTCAACGGTCATTTGCAAGACCTCATAAATATTTTTCTTTTTGTATTTTACTTTTAAGGTTTCTTTATCAAAACGCTTACCATTACATACATCACAAGTCACATAAACAGTCGGCAAGAAATGCATTTCGACAGCTATTTCACCATTACCTTCACAAGCTTCACAGCGTCCACCTTTCACATTGAAAGAAAATCTACTCTGTCCCCAACCACGAAAACGAGCTTCTTCTGTCGCAGCAAAAAGATCACGCACGTGCACAAAAGCACCTGTGTAGGTCGCGATATTTGAACGAGGTGTTCTACCTATAGGTGACTGATCTATCAAAACAACTCTTTGTAAATATTCAGAACCAGTAAACGAAGCACAGTTATAAACATCATTGGATCTGTATTTTCTTTCAAATTTAGCCTGAAGATTTTTGTGAAGAATTTCATACATGAAAGATGATTTACCAGAACCTGAGACACCAGTAATCGAAACTAATTTTCCAAGAGGAATTTCCGCATTGATGTTTTTGATATTAAAAATTTTACCGCCAACAACTTTCAGTGTTCCTTTTTCATTTTCTCTTCTTTTTTCCGGTACAGGAATTTTTGCTTCTCCACGAAGATATGCAAGAGTTCGGGACTTAGAAGTATTTTTTGGTGCAGTTAATAAAGTATCTAAATAATCAGCCACAATAATTTCTCCTCCATGGACACCAGCTTTTGGCCCAATATCCACAATATAATCTGAAGAATAAATAGTATCTTCGTCATGTTCCACAACAATGATTGTATTACCCAAATCACGTAGATCTGTCAGAGTTTTTATTAGTTTTTCATTATCCCGCTGGTGTAGACCAATTGTCGGTTCATCCAACACATACAATGCCCCAACAAGACGAGAACCGAGTTGAGAAGCGAGACGGATTCTTTGCGCTTCTCCACCGGAAAGAGTATTCGCTCGACGATCGAGAGATAAATATTCTAGACCGACATTCATTAAGAAATCTAAACGTGATGAAATCTCACGCAAAAGAACCGCAGAGATTTCTTTTTCCTGTGCGGTCATTTTTATTTTACTAAAATATTCTACTGCATCTTCAATAGAAAGACTAGTGAAATCAACAATACTAATGCCATTTTTATCTTTGCCACCATGCCCTAAATAAACATGTAATGCTTCTGGGCGTAATCTTTTACCGTGACATTCATCACAAGCTTCAGTGCCAAACATATGCTCGGTACCCAATCCATGACAGACAGGGCATGCTCCGTGCGGAGAATTAAAGGAAAAAAGACGAGGTTCTATTTCTGGAAATGAGAAACCATCTTTCGGACATGCGAATTTTGCAGAGAGCAAAAATTCCTGTTCACCACTTTCCCCTATGTCTGACATAGGGGACTTTCCCCTATGTCTGACAT
>JBAQFC010000009.1:0-80365 GCA_049287045.1 Minisyncoccia bacterium
GGAAAGAATATAAGGAGAAGGGGTTTGTGCAGTTAATAAAATAGAAAAAAGTTTTTACAATTTTTCCAAAGAAGAGGTGAAGATTTTTATGAAAAGTGAACTGAAATTTATTATTGGAGACAGGAAAAATAAAACAAAAAAATCCTGATTTAATTTTTTAAATCAGGATTTTAATAGATACAATTCTCACAAAAGACCATCATCGGTAAAGCTATAATAAGAGCCATCAGGAGTGATGATTAAATGATCCAACAATTTAATATCAAGTAGCTTTCCTCCATTTTTTATTCTTTCCGTTAATGTTATGTCCTCTTGACTTGGACATAAGTTTCCGGAAGGATGGTTATGGCAAAGAACAATTGAACAAGCGTTTGTTTGTACAGCCAGTGTAAAAACAATTTTTGGATCGACAACTGTTCCGGTTGTTCCACCAATGCTTAGCTTAATCCATCCCAACAAATTGCTGGCACGGTTTATCAATAGCAGAAAAAATTCCTCCCTGTATTCAATAATATCTTTATTAAAGAGAGAATAAAGAATTTCAAAACAATCTTTTGAATTTATAATCTTTATTGCATCTCTTCGGCTCCTCTTGTATATAACCTTTACTTCGGCTAATTCAAGACTTTTTTCCAGTTCATTCAGTTTAATAGTATTCATAGCTTTCTTTTTAAGGTTCATAAATTAAAGGGTTTGGAATGTTTTTTTGCTTATTCTTTTTTCAATGAATAATTCTGGAGGGAGTATAGCTCGCGGTAAAAAGAATGCAAGTCTTGCAAAGAAAAGGAAGATGAATTCAAGAAAATTAACTCCAAAAAAATTAAAAGAAATCCGCTTGACTGGAAAAGTCGGACTGGTGTATAATACAAGGAATGAAAAATATTATTCAATTTACGATTGAAAAAGGAGAGGACGGGTATTATATCGCTTCGGCAATAGGGCATTTCATTGTTACCCAGGGCAAAACTTTTGAAGAACTGTTAAGCAATATTAAAGAAGCTACTGCACTTTATATGGAAGGCGAAAACTCCGCAGAGATCGGACTTTCCGCAACTCCATCACTTTTAGCAAACTTCGAAATTCCACAACAGGTATATGTCTCATAAACTACGCCAATTGTCAGGCAAACAAGTGGTCTCCATTTTTGAAAAATTCGGATATGAAGTCAGTAGCCAACATGGAAGCCATATAAAAATGAAAAGAGCAGAAAGCAGGATTGTTTTAATCCCTAACCATTCAATTACTGACAAAGGAACACTCAAAGCCATATTCAATCAGGCTTTAGCAATAATTCCCGAAAAAGAAATAAAAAAATATTTTTACTCGGAAGACCGTTGAGAAATTTAGAAAACACACTTGACAAACCCATTATTCTTATGATAGACTTATTGTATTATTATTTAATATAGCCAATTATATATTTCCATTTATGGCATACAGCCATTGATTTCCGAAAGGGGATTATCCTTACAGATAAATGGGTTTTTAAAAAGGTATTGACATTTCAGCAAATCTGCTATAATGCCAGTGTCAGCATCTGCTGATCGTCCCCAATAGTATATTTGGGACACGAAACCGCCTATTGAAACCCACAAGGTCTGTAAGCCGAGTGGACGTAAATAGGCGGTTTTGCGTTTTATGCATGAAAGAATACAAGAGTATTTAGAATGGAAGGGGACTTATGCTCACAGGGCAAGCATCAATTATAAGATATGGCTGAATCATTTCCTGGCTGTTTGCGGTGATAAAACCATAGAGGAATATAATTCAGGAGACATTGTAAAATATCACAGGTGGCTTGAAGTGCATTATAGCTCCTATAGCATTCAGTATGCGATGGTTGTTTTGAAAAACCTCTTTAAGTTTTTCAAACTCCGTGACTGCAAATGCCTTTCACCCGAACTGATACGACTGCCAAGAATTAAAATCAAATCTCATCGAGCTGTGGCAGAAATCGAATACAAAAAAATCATTGATGTGATTCCAACCAAAGAATTTCTTCAATTAAGAGATTCCATCCTGATCCGTTTGCTATGGGACACGGGAGTGAGAGTTTCAGAGCTATGCGATTTAGACACTTCTCAAATAGATGAAAACAAAACCTCAACTATTATCTTCACCAAAAAGACCGGAAATAAACGTGCTATCATGTGGTCGGCTGAAACGCATCGCCTCCTCATGAAGTATATACCAATGCGTATGGAATTAGAAAAGATCAACGGAGCATCCGCCTTGTTTGTCGGCAGAAGCCGCAACAATAGATGGAGTCTGAGATTATCTCCCAGAACCGTTGAACGGATGACTAGGCACTATGTTGATCAGGCAGGTATCAAAGAAAGAATCACTCCGCATAGCTTTCGACATGGTTGGGCACATAAACGCAGGGATAATAATGCACCTCTTGCATTTATCCAAAAGGGCTTGGGGCACAGCAACCCAATATCCACATTTGTTTATCAGCAATATGAAGACAAAGAGTTTATGAAAAATGCCAGGCAATATTTAGAAGCGGCATAAATGTTTTTCCACATGGAATAACTTGCATAGCTAAAATCTATATGATAAGATTTTAGAAGAAATTGAACTTTCATTTACAATGTTTTAGAGTATTTTATAAAAGAGCTAACGCTCTTAAAATTTTTCAATGTTGATTACCGCAAAGATATATTGTGCGACGTACCTATAATATAATCCCCTTTGAATATATACTTCAAATATAGAGATTATAAAGAGACCTTTTATTTACACGAGCTTGAGAGCTCATACCCACTCTGTTCAGCCTCAGTTGATGAACTAAAATAAATTCTATTTTCTTCTTTAATAGTTTTTCCTGCAGAGCACCCGATTGAATAATATTTTTGTCCCCTTTTGGAAGCAAAATAATTTTGAGAGGTTTTTTGTACTATATTAGAATTAGGAGTTTTGGGTGTTGTAGACTCTGTTGATCTTATGACGCTAGCTTCCTGGTTTTCGTATGATATTTGTACACCAGAAGATGTGCTATCCTTAGATAATCTACCTATTCCAAATGAGCCTAGACCTACTAAAACAACGATAATAACCGTTAAAATATCCTTTCCATTATCACTTTCTATAAAATACTTGATTTTTTCCATAGAATTGTTTATACTTGATTTACATTTCTTATAGAAGAATTTTAGCATTAAATAACATAAAAGCAATTATATGGCACATAGAAAAGCCGGCGGAACCGCCAAAAATTTAAGAGACTCAAACCCACAATACCTAGGTACTAAACTTGCTGATGGCCAGAAGGCTCAGCCTGGTTCTATTATCATCCGCCAAAGAGGTACAGCTATCATGGCTGGTACTAATGTCGGTATTGGTAAGGATCATACCCTTTTTGCTCTAAAGACTGGTACAGTCAAATTTGGATCTAAACGAAAGACATCCTTCAATGGTAAAACTGTTGTAAAAAAAGTTGTAAATGTAGTCTTGTAAATATTAAATAAAAAAATTCCCCGAAAGGGGAATTTTTTTATTATAACTTTTCGATTATGAGCTTAAAAGAAGATTTTTTACCCCTTATCTGAATAGGGATTTCGAACTCCCCTATTTCTTTAATTGGTTTTTCTAGGATAATAAATTCTTCATTTATTTCAGCGCGATGTTCTATTCTCATTGCTTCTGCAATTTCTTTTTTATGAATTGCAGAAAAGAGATTTCCTTTTTCATTTGATTTACCTTTTATAGTAATTACTTTTCCTTTTATTTCTTCAAGATTTTTTTCCAAGAGTTCCTCTTGGATTTCTCTTTCAACTATAATCTCTTTTTTACGTTTTTCAAGTTCAAGTGCTGCTTTTGGTGTTGCTATAACAGCAAGTTTTCTTGGTAATAAGAAGTTTGCAGCATAACCATCGTTCACTTCTTTTATATCGTGTCTTTTTCCAACCTTTGGAACATCACTCAATAGAATTACTTTCATTTTTTTTATTTCGTTTATTTAGTAATACTAATTATTTAATAAATTAACTGCCTTCTCTAATTGTGGATCTTTTTTAAGTTCAGCGTCTTTTTGAGTATATTCAACTTTATAATCCGGTGTTAATCCTTTTTCAGAGATTGAGTTACCTTTTGGTGTTAACCATTTTGCTACTGTTATCTTTAAAAGAGTATCTGGTGTTATGTTTATTACTTCTTGTACTGATCCTTTTCCATAACTTTGTATTCCGACCAATTTTGCTTTTCCATAGTCTTGCATGGCACCAGCAAGAATTTCTGAAGCCGAAGCTGAACCACTATCCATTAATATCACAAACTTTAATTTATCAGTAAAAACATCATAACCAGCACTTCTATATTGTTTAGCTTTTTCACTATTTCCATAATCTTCAGTAACAACAACTTTTCCTGATGGTAAGAACCAACTTGCCATACTTACGGCAGCATCAAGATACCCACCTGGGTTACCTCTTAGGTCAAGAAGCATTTTATCACTTTTTGAATCAGCAAACTTTTTTATAGCATCTCGGAAAAGATCAGCAGAAGTTGCAGAAAAGCTATAAAGTTTTATTACGAAAATTCCATCAGGACGTAGTTCAGTATCAAGTGTTGGTATATTGATGGTGTCACGTACTATTTTTATTTCCCTTGGTGCTTTTTCACCATCTCGAAAAATAGTAAGTGCAACTGTTGTACCTTTTTCACCACGAATAAGTTTTATTGCTTTTTCAATACTTAAATCGGAAGTTATTTTAGCATCAATTTTTAAAATTCTATCTCCAGGCTTGATATTTGCTTTGTACGCTGGAGTATCTTTAAGTGGAGCAATAACCGTCAGTATTTTATCTTTTATACCAACCTCCATTCCAACACCACTGAAATTACCGGCAATATCATCTTGAAACATTTTTGCTTCTTCTGGGGCAAAGAATACGCTGTATGGGTCATTTAAAGAGCCTACAAGGCCTGAAATGGCTCCATAAACTCTATTTTGGTCAGTTATCTTGCTAGCGTTTGGTGACTTTTCATTTATTGTGTTCCATGCTTTCCAAAATGGTGAAAAATCCGCTTGAGTTGCAACTTCAGTTTCTTTTCCTAGGACGGATGCTTTACTTATCTCAGTGCGGTTATGGAATCCTATATAAATACCAAATGCAAAAAAAATTGCAACTAGTAAAATTATTGAGCTATTTTTTCTTATTTTAAAATATTCAAACATATTGAAGTTATGATATTAGATTTTTATTAATACAAACTATTCGTTAAGGTTATTTTGTGATTCTTCTGTATTTTGGTTTTGATCTTCGGTTTGATTTATTTTTTTCTTAAAATTATGGTTTTCAGAAAAATTATCGAAAGATGTCTGTTTTTTGCCTTTTTCTGTCATTTTAAACTCTTTATATAAAATATAAGAAAAATACATGAGTACCAAGCCTGTTAATGTAAATAAGGTATTTTTCCAAGCATATGGAAAACCTAAATAAGGCAGTACTGTTACCCAAATACCCAACGTTAAAAGTGTTCTTGCTTTTTGCATTTATGCATTATACCGCGCGAGTATATAAATTTGCAACAAATTTATTGTTGACTATTTTCATTTTTTACTTGAAATATTCCGGTGTATTTAAAGACATCCAGTCTAAAAGTTGGCGCATCACATATGGAGCCCCTACACCATTGGTGGAAGGACCAGATTCCATAAGAATAGTAAAAGCATATTTTGGATTTTCGTAAGGAAAGAAACCCATTACCCAAGAGTTAACTTTGTTTTTTGCGACACCGAGCTGGGCAGTACCAGTCTTGGATGCGACTTGAACATAAGGGACATTTAGTGCAACAGAAGTACCAACTTGAACACCTCTTCTCATTCCTTCGTGGACGACATCAAAGTATTCTTTCTTTAAATCTATTTTTGTAACTTCCGCTTCTCTTATTGTATCTCCCAAAATAAAATGAGGAGTAACAAGTTTGCCATAATTCGCGATAGCTCCAGCAGCTCTTACCATTTGAAGCGGTGTTACTTGAAATCCATATTGCCCAATAGCGGTATGATAAGTGTCTCCGATACGCCAGGGGTCATTTTGAAACTTTCGAAGTTTCCATTCAGGGCTTGGTATGGTTCCTCCTATTTCATCTGGTAAATCAACATTTGTTTTTTCACCTATACCAAAAAGTTCGGCATATTTTTCAATATTACCAATACCAAGTCCTTTTTGACCTTCAAAACCACCACCAATTTCATAAAAATAAACATCAGAAGATACTGCGAGTGCCTGTCTCATATCTACCCAGCCATGGGCTTTCCAGTCTTTGAAAACAGTTTTTTGATCAGGGAAATATGGATTTGGTATAGATATAGAACCAGTAGAAAGTATTTGTTTTGTAGGATTAATAATTTCTTCGTTTAGAGCCCCTATAGCGAAGAATGGTTTTACGATTGATCCTGGTACATAAAGTCCAGAAATAATTTTATCAATAAAGACTCCTCTTTTGTCCGTAAGATAACCTTTGATTGTTGTAGCGTCTTTTCCGAGAGAAAGTATTCCTGAATCGTATTCAGGGAAACTGACAGATGTTATGATCTCTCCTGTATTTATATCCATAATGACGCCAGCACCACCTTTAAAAGAATTACTTTCAGATAATTTTTTAATAAAAGTAAATAATTGACCTTGGATACGTGAATCGACTGTTGTTATAAGATCCGCACCTCGTATTGGAGCGTTTACAGTATTTTCTGACTGCACAGTCTTGCGAGCATTCATTTCGACTATCTTTGTCCCATTTTCACCTTGTAATATATCATTATATTCTTTTTCTATTCCATCCTTACCGGTAAATTCATTACGCCAATAATTTCCAGATTTGTCCTTGGCTGGGTAACTTACGTACCCTAGAATGTGTGAAAACCCTGGTGTTAGATACACACGACTAGAAAATTCTTCACCATCGTTGCTTTGTAGTGTAGTGTCTCCTGTTTTTTTATTCCAAACTAATTCCTTTTTGTTTCTATCATAAATAATTCCTCTATCAGCAAAAATTACTTGCTTTTTTAATGTATTGTTTTCACTTCTATTGAAATACATTTCACCTTTATGTATTTGTAGATAGATTAGTCGTGTAGAAAAAATAAGAGCACAAAATACAAAAGAAATACTTAGAAAAGTAATAGTTCTTTTTGAAATTGGTTTTTCAATTCTACCTTCGAACTGTTGACTATCAAAATTTTGAAAATTCTTCGAATCAAGAAAAACCTCATCTGGTTCAACAAAAAAGTTTGCATTTTTTATTCTTTTTTTTCTTAATATTTTACGAATCATTTGGGGTAAAATTTGAGTTTCTTTTTTAAGAATTCAACCAAAATTAAAACAAAAAAAGAAATTATTAAAGATAAAAATATGGTCTGAAAGAGTCTAGCTTCCCTCGCCCCAAAAAATAGATCAGAAATTAAAAATAAAAAAACAACCTCCCAAAAGAAAGAAAAAATAATAATTCCTAGGAATGCCAAAATGCAAGAAAGCCAAAAAGGCATAAACAGGATTGAGAGCAGTAATACGAAAAAAGATAAAATTCGAAGCATTATGTTCTTATATTACACGCTTGGTAGAAAAAAACAAACTAGAAGATCTTATGCCATATAAAACGGACAAGAAAGAAAACGATAATACTTAAAAGACTGTAAAATATGAGTTTATTATTAAAAATAGCTGAAGATAAAGTAAGAAAGAAAAGTTCTACATATTTAAATGGTTTTAAAAATTTACTTTTATTTAATTTGGATGTAGTACTATTTTCTACTGTGGTACCACCACTATCTAGTGTTTTAATTTCAGTTTTAGTTATTTCTTTTTTATTTGCTGAATTTGTGCCCATATATTCTCTGAATCCATCAATCGCACTTGCTGTCATTGATATAGGTTTAGCGATAAAATCAGGAGTTTTTTCGGCTATTAGTTTTTGAATATTTTGTATAGCTCCTATGCTTGAATTATCTGCGGTATTATCTGTATTAGAGTCAGGATTAGTAACTATTTTTATTATTTTTTCTACAGTACGTTCACTCTTTTCTGTTTCATTCTCGGTAAGAAGGATATCTTCATATTTTCCTTTTGATATTAAAAATTTAGCATTTTCAATCTTGCCATAAATTAAATGGTCACCAGCTGTCACTGTCCAATCGATAAAAATATCTTTTACTCCATTTGCTGGCACTGTAAAATTTTTAGTACCTAGAAAGGTGGTTTTATCAAAAAAGATTACAGTACCCGAAATTTCTTTACTGTCTGGGTTGATAACTAGAGTATAAATTTTAATTTTATCACCATCTAGAAATGGGTCTTTAGAATATCTAATATTGGCAGATGCAAAGCCTACATTGGGTGAACTTTGTGCTTTAGCTATTCCACACAAAAATTTTACAGGGGCAAAAGAGATTAAAAGAATAAATAGGAATAAAATTATTTTTCTTTTTCGCATATAGATATTCTAACATATTTTAATAATATATTTATGTCCGTGTCGTTTAATATTCAAGTGTATTTTTTATTTGTTTGCGGCTGATGTTCCTGCCACAAAACCTGTTGTCCAGCATAGTTGCAGGCCATATCCACCTGTGGGACGATCAACATTCAATATATCTCCAATAAGATAAAGATTAGGAAATATTCTAGAACGCATTGTTTTGAAATCAACTTCATTGAGTGGTACACCTCCACTAGAAATAACGGCCATATCTAGACCTAGAAGTTTATCAATATGAATTGGTATATTTTTAAGTAGATTAACAAGCTTCATACGTCCTTCTCGTGTGACACTATTACATTGCATTTCAGGATCAATACCAGAAAGATCAGTAATCACAGGTATTATTGCAGAAGGTATTAAACTAGATAGACAATTTTTAAATTTCTTTTTATCATTTTCTTTAAATATTTCTAAAAGCTTAAGATTAAGTTTTTCTTGATCTAGATTTGGTAAAAGATCAAGAGATACCACAACATCACCAAAACTAAGAATATCACTGACATCTTTGCTCATATTTAAGATAGTAGGTCCACTAATACCAACATGAGTAAATAATATTTTTCCAATTTTTGCAGATGATTTTTTTCTAAAATTTTGTTTAACACCATTAAGAAAAATAGTAAGTTTAATATCATTAAGACTGACTCCAGCTAATTTCTTGATCCACTTGTCTTTTGCAGCTAGTGGTACTAGAGATGGTGCTGTTTCTATGATTTTATGACCAATATACTTAAGCCATTTATATGCATCCCCTGTTGAACCTGTTTCTGGATGAGAAGTACCACCAGTTGCAACAATCACGGAACAAGCATAAATATTTTTATTTTTTATTTTTATGCCTGTAATATTTTTTTTATCATCGGACATAATTAAATCTGTAACTGGAGAATTTGATAATACTGTGACATTATTTTTTTTAATATATTCCACCATCACATTCCATACCGATTGAGACCTGTTGCTCACAGGAAAGACACGTTGCCCCGGTTCTGTTTTCGTTTCCATATTTCGATTATGAAAAAAATCTAGTGTTTCTTTTACACTCCATTGTGAAAAAGCGGAAAATAAAAATTTCCCATCATCTTTGAATTTTTCAAGTAGTTTTCGGTTGTCGAATTCAGCATTTGTTATATTGCATCTGCCTCCACCAGTAATAAGGAGTTTTTTGCCTAGTGAATCATTTTTCTCTAGCAAAATAACCTTTGCGCCGAGTTCAGCTGCACGCCCTGCGGCCATCATCCCTGCCGGACCTCCACCAATTACCATTACATCCCAAACAAAATCTTTCATAATTTATATGTTAGCATAGAAAAATTTTTTTTCTATTTTATCTCACAATTTACCTTAAGCTCTGCAATGTCTGCCTCAGTCAAAGTTTGATTGTTACTTTGGTTCAATTTGTACATTATTGCTTTTGGATCATTTACATGTCCGAGACCCAATGCGTGTCCTAACTCGTGAGCGAGTACTCTCACTAGTTTTTCTCTATTACTAAATTCATAAATATCTATTTTTTTATTTACACCATCACTTTGATACACACCTTCTTCGAAACTCTCTCCTAGAGTGCCATTGATTGAATTATATTCCTCCACAGAAAGATTGAGTGTATTTACTAGGCGATTTAAAACAACAACAAGAGCGTTAATCTCATCAACAATTTCATTAATATGAGTTTGTAAATTATTTAATTGTATTACTTCAGCATCTAGTATAGATTTATCTGTTTGCAGGGTATTATATTCTTTTTTTGGTGCACCTCCTTGTTCATTCCAATATTTTACCTGTTGTTCATAAACTTTCTGTTTTTCATTAAAAATAATTACACGTTTTTCATAACTATTTTTAGCTGTAGCGAGCTGTGTTTTTAGGTCTGTAAATTTAATTTTAAGTGAATCATAAGATGCTTTGTTGTTCTCAACAACAATACCCACACTTGCGAGTTTACTTGTTGCTTCTTGTCGGTAATCGTAAACAAGATTTATTTTTAAATCTCCAGTATCGGATACATAAGTAAACAATTCCTTTCCAAAAGGTTTTTCCCATATGTTTTCCGCTTCAGATAAAGCACTTAAAAAATATTTTTCAGAAATACCAAACTTAGTATCGAAGGAATCAATCTTGTAGGTAATAGGTTTAGAACAAGGAGTACTTAATAAGCTAATATTAGTATTTATTTGACTAAAAATATTATCAAGGGGCGTTTCGATTTTAGTCCTTATGCTGTCTCCATATTGATACAAAATCATACTGATAATTGCAATAGGAATAAAAATTTTTAAAAATTTTTTCATAATTATCTAATTAGCATTACGTACTAAAAAGTATTCGTTATATGGTTGATCATCAGTTACTTCAATTTTTTTATTAGAATTTAATAACTGATTAATATTAATTTTGCCACTTATAATTCTTTTAATGAAACTTAAAATATTAGGATCGTTGTAATCATTCCATTCCATTAAATCGTCTTGTGCAGATAATGGCATGTTTTTTACAATTTGTTCTGGATTTGGAATATTAATAGGTTCATTTGAAGCAAAAAAGTGATATCCCCACTGTCTAACTGATTGATAGACTTCAACATAAGGAAAAACGTCAACTAGTGATCTTGCTACTGCTTGTAGGGCTTTGTCATTTTCATTTCCTCCTGGGTACCATTGGGCCAGAATACCATTTTTAGATAAATGTGTTTGAGCGATTTCATAAAATTCTTTTGAATACAATAAACTTGATCCAGCCGCTTCTACTGGTGGTGGTGGATCAATAGCAATCAAATCATACTTTTCTGAAGTACGTTCTAGAAATCTACGCCCATCGTCTATAATTATTTGGTTGTTTGATTTAGCTAAAACCTGATTCGCATCAGAAAAAAAATATGAAAAGAATTCCTTAACACTTGGTGTCAGTTCAACTGCTGTTGTGTTAAAGCCCCAACTTGCTGCAGAACGGAAAGTTGTACCCATACCGAAACATATTACTAATGCTTTTTTTGGATTTTGAGGTAAACTGGCTAAGGGTAAATGCGCCATTATTTTAGTAATAGGTGTTAATGTTGTCATACCAACACCATTAACCATTAAGTACTTAGATCTCATATCAGTTTGATCTAGAGTTGCAGCTAAAACCGTAGCATTATAATCGTTTTTAATAATTTTATTAGGTGCTATCATATACTCCTCAAATGTTGTGCTAAATTTAACAGTGAGTAATAATAAAACAAACACCATAATTAATATTGGTTTACGAAGGTATGATTGTAGAGTACTTATTTCACTTTTACGAATTAAAAACCAAATTAAAGGTAAACTAAAAAATATAATTGATAATTTTGAACCAATTAACGGCAGTAATATATATGAAGCCACAATTGGACCAATAATACAACCTAGTAAATTAATTGCATATGCCACTCCAGCAGTATTTGGATTTCCTTGTGATAATTTGTCAATTTGTTTCGGAGTTAAATAACCCAAAATATATGAAATTAAAAATACACACAAAATTACTCCAATAACTCCCCAACCTATGCGTGGATCTACAAACCAAATTTGTCCAATAGAAACTATACACAATAGTTGTAATAAAATTTTAGTTGATAAAACTTTCCCTTTTTGAATATTATTTCGATAATGTAATAGCCCAACACAAGTTCCGAGTAAATATAAAAACAATATGAATGCAAATGCATAAACTGAAGTTTCTAAAATAGGTGTAAATAATCGATTCCATACTACTTCAAAACCAACAGATGAAAATCCAGTAATAAATAATAAACCTAAAATAAACTTATCTTTTATGTTTATTTCCTTTAAAATAAAAGATTTAAATTCTTCTTTCTTTTCTTGTCGAAGAGGATTTAATTTTAAATTTTTAGCAATTTTAATACTGATTAGTGCAATTAAAAAATTTAAAAATGAAGCGAATAATAATGTTTTTTTAAAACCTAATAATTCAATTAATACTCCGGCAGTTAAAAATGTACCAACCATAGCACCAAATGTATTAGCTAAATATAAAAAACTAAAAATATTTTTATCCCAAGTGAAATGCTTATTTAAGAACTCCATTATTAATGGAATTGTAGTACCCATTAAAAAACACCAAGGTAGCATAGTTAAAGACAGAACTAGTGCTGATAAACCTAAGTATGCCCCCGAATTTGTTTGACCGAAAGTAAGAAGCCATAAATGTCCCATTAAAAAAAGTTTTGGTATAATTAATGCTCCTATTCCTATTCCTATTTCTGCAATACTGTAAAAATACAAAGATTCTATCTTATATTTTTTAGCTAACTTTATTAAATATTTACCAGAGATCCATGATCCTAGCACTAGTCCTAACATAAATACAGATACAACTATTGAGATCACTTGAGCATTTATACCAAAATTTGCATAAGCTAATCTTAACCAAACAGTTTGATATAATAATGCACAAAATCCTGAGATAAAAAATAAAAAGAAAAAAAGTTTTTTGATCATATTTGAAGTATTTTATTTAAAATAATAATATGTAAGTTTAATAAGTTTGAATAAGTTGTAAAAATTCTGGTGGGAGTTGAAATCCTCTTTTGTAAAGTTCTCCTGCATAAAATGCAGCATCTTTGTAATTCTTTTGGTCATAGTAATTTGCAGCCAAAGCTTTCAAGGCATCAATATGGTTAGGATTAATTTCCAGTGTTTCTTTCCATTTTATTTCAGCTTCTTCAATTTTTTCTTGTTTCCAATACAATAATCCTAAATTAAAATACGCATTATCATAATTTGGATTAATTTCTATTTCTTTTTTATATTCAATTTCAGCTTCTGTAAATTTATTTAAATTAGCGTAAGTAAGACCTAGATTGTTGTGGGTCATTGGTTCATTAGGGTTAAGTTCTAGTGTTTTTTTGAATTGAATTTCTGCCTCCAACATATTCCCATCCAAAAAATTCATTGCGCCTAAATTATTACTACTAAAAGCATAACTTGGTGATGTTTCTGTCGCATTTTTCCAAAACGCTAGTCTATTAACAAAATTTCTACTGTGCACCATTGTAATTACACTAAATATAATTATTATGCTACTAATGATTATTAGTATACTTTTCTTTTTCAAGTCAATTTTTTTAATGAAATCAGTTTCAAGCAGGATTATAAAAATCCCAATTATAGGTAAATACAATCTGTGTTCACTAAAATTAGCAACAGAACTAGGATCTGGGCGGATAAATGAAGGCAACAAAAAAAACATAAACCACATTAATCCAAACAAGATATAGTTCCAGCGTTTACCCTTGGTAAGGAATAATATTATAGTTAATAAAATTATTGAAACAATGCCATAAACAAATGTCGTGTCTTTCATTATGGGTAATACGCTTAAGTTAAATGGAAAAAATATTTTACCTAGGAGTTGAACTAATGCAGGAAGACTAGAGAAAACTGATTTAATCATATTGATTAATGTTGCAGGCATAGAACCTTCAAGGGCAAAATATCTAAGTAAAACCCAGATTCCAACTGCACCAGAAGATCCAATTAATAAATAAAATTTATTATATGTCTTATTTTCTTTATTCATAAAGAATAAATACCAAAATATTATTGGTAAAATGAATATTGCTGATTCTTTTGTAAAGAGAGCTAAACTAAAAAATAATAAAGACCAAAGTAAATTACTTACTTTTTTTTCTTTAATTTCTTTAATAAGAAAAATAAAACTTGAAAGGATAAAAACTGCTAATAAAGAGTCGTTTCTTCCTGGAATCCAAGCGACAGCTTGAGTTAAAACAGGATGAACTAAAAATATTATAGAAAAAAGTAATGCAAGTTCTTTGCGATAATCTAGTTTTTTTAGGAAACTAAACAGTAAACATGTTGCCAAAATATGTAGCCAAATATTGGTAAAATGATAAATAAAAGGAGAAATTCCACCAATTTGGTAATCAAATAGAAATGATAGAGTTAGAATTGGACGATAATAAAAAGCGAGTATTTTTGTTGAGTTAAATACATCAATTTGAAAAAAATGCACAATATTTGAAAAACTACTGAGAAGATTCGTATTACCTAAAATTAATGCGTTATCATCTAAATAAGAAAAATCAAAAAAAATCGCCTGAAAATAAACAAATAATCCCAGCGAAATAATAATTCCAAATGGAATCCAATTTATTGAAAATATTTTATCTATAAAACTAACTGAATAATTTTTTAATGATTTGTTTTTCATTTTTTAATACCAAAAATTCTTTTTAAAAAAAACTTGATTGCAATAAAAAGAGTTGAAAATCCATATTTTAAACTCCTAATAAAATTTATCGAAGAGGCTTCTTTGAAATATCTAACTGGAACAGGAATTTCACCAATACGATACCCTTTTTCTATTATCTGGAATAAAACCTGTGTATCAAAAACAAAGTCATTTGAATTCTTCGTAAAATCAATATTTTCCAATACCTCTCTTTTATAAGCTCTCATACCTGTGTGCCATTCGGATAAATTATATCCACTCAAGACATTCTCCCAAAAAGTTAGGAAACGGTTCGCAAAATATTTATACATTGGCATCCCTCCTGCCAAAGCTTCTTTTCTGGATCGGATTCTAGAGCCCAACATCACATCACAATATCCTTCTTCAATGAAACCTACTAAATATTTTATTACTTTAGGGTCATATTGATAATCAGGATGAATCATTACGATAATGTCTGCGCCTTTCGCTAAGGCCATTTTGTAGCAAGTTTTTTGATTACCTCCATAACCTTTATTTTTATCGTGACAGAATACAGTGAGGTTAAGTTTTTTTGCTAAAAAAACTGTCTCATCACTACTATTATCATCAACTAGGATTATTTCACTGACAATATCCCTCGGTATTTCTGATACCGTTTTTTCTAAAGTCTTCTCTGCATTATATGCAGGCATTATAACGATAATATTTGATTTTTTAGTCATATTGTCTTGTTTGAAAACTTCTAAAGTTTAACACAATAGAAAAATGGCGGCAATAATATGATTTTTATAAAATTCTCGCAAAAAATTGGAATAAATGTGCCCAAAAATAGTCCAACATATTTGGTTTGTAATTTTTTTGGTCAAAAATAATTGACTCCCCTTTCCACTTGTCTGTTATTTCAACAAGTTTACTTACCGTCGCAAGGTCACTAAAAAAAACTCCCAGCTCTGTATTTAGTTCAAATGATAAAAAATCTAAATTTTGTGATCCTATTATTCCTTCCTTCTCATCAATAATCATAACTTTTGCATGGTTCATTTTTGGTTCGAGATAAAAATTTACTCCAAGTTTCGCCAATTTATTCATGTAAAAATAATTTACACGATCAATCAAAGCATGGTCAGTTGTTTTTGGAACTAGAATATCTACTTTAACTCCACGTAAAACCGCTTGGTGAAGAAGTACAATAAACCAACGTTTAGGCATGAAATATGGAGTTGCGAGTATTACGTGTTTTTTTGTTTGATTTAAATATTCTTTGTAAACTCTTTTTAGGAAAAATTTATTTCTATGTGGAAAATTTTCAACGAGCCAGATCTGTGTTTTATGTAAAAAGTTCTTTTTGCTTTCAGAAAGAATTAGTGGATCTTTACCTCCGCATTCTACATATGATTTAGCAAAAGATTTAACTATTTTTTTAATAAATGCACCTTTAACTCTTACCACTAAATCATCCCACAACCTTGCACTTTGATGAAAATTGACACCCCCTATAAAACCAATAGAATTATCTATGACAAGTATTTTCCTGTGTGCACGATGAAATAAATAACTAATAAATAAAACTTCTACTCCGGCTTCTTTCATACTACTAAGTGCATTTTTACTGAGTTTGGAGCTACCAAAATAGTCTAGTATTACACGGACTCTAAGTCCTTGTTTTGCTTTTTCTTTTAAAAGTTCAGAAAAATTAAACTTTTCCATGTCATCTTGAAAAATGTACATTTCTAGATATACAGATTCCTTGGCTAGTTTTATTGCTTCAAACATGGCCTGCCATGTCGTTTCTGAGTTAGTAAAAAATTTATACTGCATTAAACTATATTATACACGAGATAATAATAAAAAAAGCCACAAATTATATGTGGCTTTAAAAATAAAACAATACTATTCTTCACTCTGATAAATATCAAAATGAATTATACCCATAACCATAGTATGGTCTACAAAATAGTCTTTGATATGGACAAAAAATTTTGATGATTGCTCCGGGGTGATTCCCTTAAGGGTAAAAATACTTGTAATCTGAGTTACAACAGCTATTTGGTTGTTTATGTCAGACTTAAAAGGAAAGGATTCAGTAAAAGCATCCTTGATGAATATTTTTACTAAATTATTAGGTTTAATATTTGAATAATAAGGCTTAAATGAGTTCAAATCATTATTCTCAGAATATTTAAATAATTTCTCTAATCCTTCTTTTGAAGCAGCTTGAAATATTTCATCCTGAAGTGTTTGCCATATAGCCAATAGTACTTTGATTTCAGATTTTTGATTAAATGGAATTGAAACAAAGTGTCCTTCATGCATCTTTGAAATATAAACAAAGTTTTTTGTTGCAAGTTTTCTTTTATAAATTCTACTTGCAATTTCAGCTGTACCAAAGAATGTAAACAATAAGCCGATAATGAAACATCCCATATAAAAAAGGATTTGTTCGCCTGTTGAGGAAAAAGTGAAAAAAATCATCATAATCTTAGGTGTTTTAAGTTGTTGAGAACTATTTCTACTTTAGTAGAGTAACAATTAATTCATATTTTGTCAATAAAAAAGCCTCTCAGTTGAGAGGCTTTTTTATTGACTAGCTTATTTTAATCGTTACCTTTGCATTGTTCACATTGAGATCTGACACCTTCTGGTACATAGGAACACGACGGTACTGCAGCAAAGTTACTACAGTTGATACTAGGCACTGCGCCAGATGGTGGCGTATATATACCAGTAGGAGGGGTAATTCCAGCTCCTGTTGGGATATCATCTCCTGATGGACCAAAACCACCTGTAGGTATCTTGAAATCAGATCCATCTGGAATATCACTTTGTTTAAATCCTTCCGGAATATTTTCTGGTTTAAAACTCTCTGGCATTTTCGGTTTAAAGTTGGCCATACAAGCAGTAACAAGTGAAGTAACTACTTCCTGACCAGCTGCACCACTTTGGATTTTAGCCATCATCGCATCATTAATTTTATTTTTCACACAATCACGAATTTCTTGAGGAGCTTGGCTTAGTTTATCTTCCATCATTTTTAGTGCTGAACTTTTTAGCACACCAGCACAATCCTGCATAGCCTTTCCTACTTCTTGTCCAGCTCCTGCATTTTCACCTTTTTCGTATGCTGCTACTTTTTCTTTTCCTAGTTTTTCTTCCAAACATGCTCGTGCTTCAGGAGGCATTTGGCCAATACCAGTTTGGAATTTTTTCATACCTTCTATTTTCATGTTTTCAAAACATTTTTTGAAAACATCACCTTGTTCTGGTGTTGGAGCAGTACCTTCTTTTATTTTTTCTAATCCCCCATCACCCAATTCTTTATTTAAGCAAGAGATGGTCTCTGGTGATGCCTGTTCTAATGCACCTTTCATCTGTTCTACTAGCTTACTCATATTTTTTTCAAAACAATTTTTTATTTTCACGCCCATTTCTGGTCCAGGCATAAATTTACCACTTTCAATTTCGCCTATTATATTTTCACCAAAGTTATCCTTTAAACATTGGATTACTTCTTTTGGTGATTGATCAAGTCCTGATCGTAATCTCCCCATTCCGTCTTCAATCTCTTTTAGTTTATCAGCCGGGATAATATCGTGTTCTTTCGCAAACTGGAAACAAGCTTCTTGGTTGGCTGAATCATTACAAAATGATGCACAAGAATCCTTAGAACGACATCCACCTGGTCCTTTACCACCAACCTTTTTAGCTAAAACTGCATCTTCTGGACTAATAAGTCCTGCTTTTTCAGCAAAGGTTAAACATTCAGTTATATTGTTTTCACTGTCACAATATTTCTGACAATCGGCTTTTGTTTTACATCCGCCTGGTGATTGACCAGAATTTATAAGAGGCAATACTTTTCGTGCAAGAGCTGCATCTTCTGCGTTGACGAATCCTGCTTTCTCAGCAAAACCTAAGCACTCTTCAACATTAGCTGGAACAGCACAATAACTTGAACAGGAAACTTTATCCTTACACCCTCCTGGCATAGTAGCACCAGATTTCAGTGCACTGGCTACTTGTTTAGCCTCTTTCAAAGCTCCCGCCGGAATAAGATCATGCTTCTCTGCGAAAGTTAAACATGAATCAATGTTCTTTAAGTCACTACAGAAAGCTTCGCAGGAATTTTTGTCTTTACAAGCTCCTGGACCTTCTCCTTTTAATACATCTGCAAACTTTTTGGATTGTTCAGCTTGGTCTTTTGTAATCAGACCACTTTTTTCTCCATAAGAAATACAAGCTGAGATATTTTCTTGTTTAGCACAAAAGGATTGACAATCTGATTCACTTTTACAACTACCAAGTTCAGCTATTGGAAATTTTGTATCTGGTTTTGCTGTTTTTCTTAAATGACCTACAAGGCCAAAAGAACTATCTGTAACTACACCATCAGTAGAAAAAGTATAAACTCTACCCCAAAGATTTAGTTTATTATCGTTGGGGCTGATTGTTCTGTAGTTATAAGTTCCGATTGTGCCTGAGCCTTCATTAAAACCGGTCACTGACCAGTTTGTGGTAGAAGGGTTGTATTTAACAGTATATGTCTCACCAGCCTTGAGTGTACCCATTGGATCCTTAATACTCGTCCAACCGGAGTCATCAAAGGTCGCAGTATCAAAGGCTACATAGAAAACTTTACCGGAATTTATATATGCAGACCAATCATTGGCAGTCGATTGCGCACTTACTTGAGACACACCTAAAAGACAAAGTAAACTCAGCACCAGTGTAAAAATATTTTTTTTCATTTTGTTTAAATTATTTAGCAAAAGGATTTGTATATCCTGATTTATAAGGATTAGTTTCGACCGAATTAAATACATTAACATTTGGAATCTTTTCTAATGGCTGTTCTTCTCCAACAGCATCCGAGACAACTCCTCCAAAAGAGGCAGCTTGTGTTTCTGTTTTTATTTCTTCAGCTGTTTTTGTTTCTTGTTTTTTACCAACAAAAAACCAAGCTGCTAAAATAATTAAAATTACTACAATAATTGCTATTATTATTTTCTTCATGTAATTCTATTTATAAACTTATAATAAATTCGACGACATGTTTTTATTATAACAAATTAGTAAGACGCAAATCTCTATAGATTGTGGATATTAAAAATAAAAAACCCAGCCTTATTTTTAAGGCTGGGTCAGTATGTTCATTAGAATCAAAACAATTATGTTAAGCGGTTAACCAAACGTTTGTTTTCTAAACTAATGTTTTTAAAAACATACCTATTCTAGAGGTTCGTTATCAATCCAATCAATTTCTTTTAAGTTGTTGATAGGAAAAATTATTTGATATCTCTTAGCAAGAGTTATTACTTCTCGCTTCAAGATAGTCTCATAATCAAAGTCATAATCAGCGAGTTTTTCAAACTCTTTTTTTTCTGAGAAGAAAATTACCGCTGATTCTGCTTCTTCATCAAAACTAAAAGTAATTCCTCTCGGATCATTTATTATCAATTCCCTCTTTTCCTGAATATTTTTTTTGAAACCAATTCGTCCCATAAATCCTTCAGCCTTAACTTTCTTTTTTTCTGAAAGATAACCGATCTTAACAGATATAATGTTTTTTTTGACTATTTCTGTTAAAGAAATATTTTTGTTTTCTTTATTTTTGAAAACTGGAATTTCTGGGAACACTGCATTATTTCTTTTCATATTTATTAGTTTTAATTATTTTTATTTAAATTACTTCAAATTCCTCTGAAAATACAAAGTAATTTAAACAAATAAAATTAAACTTTCCAACAAAGAACCATAACTACAGTATGTATAGTAGCATAATATATCAGTATGTCAATTTAATTTAGGTATAATCGTAACAAAAAACATAAAAGCCCGCCAGGTTAACCTGGCGGGCTTTTATTATTAGCTTAGATTATTTATTCTTTTTTGTTGCTACAGTTTTCTTGACTACTACTTTTTTTGCAGGAGTTTTTGCTACAACAACCTTTTTTGCAACTGTCTTGACAGCTAATATTTTTTTTACTTCTATTTTTGGTGCTGTCATTTTAGGTGCCATGATTACAGCTGGAGTAGTTTTAGCAATAGGGGCTGATTCTTTAGTTTGAGAAAGTCTTTCCATTACGGTTATAAGACGATCAAGTTTCATACCTATTTCTCTTAATTGTTTCTTTGTATCATCTTGTGCGAACGCAGGGGTTGATGTAGGTTTTGAAAAAGAACTAGTTGAACTAGGTCTGTCACTACTGTATTCTCTTCTTGGTTCACGACTTTCAAAATCTCTACGTGGAGCTCTTTCTCCTCCATCTTCTCTTTTACTACTAAAACAATCGGAACAGTAAACAGGCTTATCACCTGTTGGGCGAAAAGGAACTTCACAGTTCTTGCCACATTCACTACAGACAGCTTTGTGCATAACAACTTCTCTATCACGAAAACCTCCACCTCCAAAACTCTTTTTCTGAAAGTTTGGTCTTCCTCCGCTACTATTACCACCTCTAAAACCTCCACCTCCTCTTCTGTCTCCTCCTTGAAAATTTCCCATAAAATATTTTGTTTGTATGTCTATATACTAGACAAGTTATAATAAATATTTCATAACTATATGCTTTTTAGCAATAAAAAGCAAGAAAAAAGCCTTAATCTCATTATTCATGATAAATTTAGAATAAAAAAAGCCCATCATTACGATAGGCTTGTTTATTTTTTAAATTAATTATTTTATTAATTCAGCTTCTTTTTTTCTAATATCAACATACTTAAACCAAGTATCAATAGAGTAATTCATTTGACGTCTGAATTCTCTTTGGTAATATTGTTCTCTTGATTCTTTGTCCAGTGTAAATGAAGGTATTTCTCGTGCTCTCTCTTCTCTTTCCAAGTCATTAATCCTTTGGTTATACAGACGTACATAAAAATTTTTATCTGTCTCCATTTCCAATTCAGCAGTTGCTATGTCCTTAATTATAGCTTCGTCTTGAGGTGTTTTCATCTCCTCTTTTTGTTTAGCCCAATTTTGGTTAATAATTTCTTGGAACTTTTTAAGTTCTTTTTCTAGGTACTCCGCGTTTGTTTCCATTTCTCTTAGTTTTTTAATTGTGAATTTTTATTTAATTTTTCTTGTTCAATTCTTCTATTAAATTCATCTCTAATCAATATAGATTTTTCATAATCTTCTTCATTGATTGAAATTTCTAATAGAGATTGTAATTCTTTGTTTTCTATTTTTTTATAATCAATTTCTGATTTAAATTTAAAATAGTCAATAAAATTTTCAGAATTGGCACCAATTTTTATCAAGGAAGTAGATTTATTTCTCTGCTTTTCCTTTTTAATTTCCTTTTGTATTTCTTTTTTGTTTTCTTTAGGTCCTCTCGAATAAAACAAAACGAGCAAAAGAAGTATTAGTACTTCTAGACCAGTTTCAATAAGATAAGACATATTCATATGACAAAGATTTATAGATTATTACTATTTTCATTAAAATACCATAGATTAGTTAAAAAAGGAAGAGGGTGTAATTAAAATAGAAAAATAAAATGCAGCCCATTTTTAGGGCTGCATTGGATGTAAAATATTTTTTTTATTTTAATGGTTCGAACCCATATCTTGGGATACTGACTTTTTCACTATTTTCCTTATCGTCAAAACTATCTGACCACTCTTTTATTTTAAATCCGGCATCTTTTAGTTCTTTAATATAATCAAAAGGTAGAAATTCTGTTTCAGTATTATTTTTCGGAAAAATAAGAGCAATCTTATCATTTTTTCTTTCTGTTTCACTTTGAATATACTTAAAAAGTTTTACTGCGAACTCAAGTTTGTATTTTTTCCTTAAATTAATAAGGTTAATACCGTACGTAAGAGCCTGATTTAGTAGCATTCGGTGGTGCTTGCTAATTTTTTTAATATAGATAGGAGTGTTAGTTTTACCAACACCGTCTCTCAATTCCTTCATCCTTATGTGGAGATTCAGAATCTTTTTTCTGTGTTTTTTGCTACTCATGTTCTGTTTTTTTGAGGTTTATAAAAATCAATTATTAGTTCTTCCAAAAATCTGTAAAGACCCTTGGATCAACCAACAATTAATTAAAATAAAGCAGAATATCAAAGAACCACCATCCTTGGGATGATAGAATATTTACACTTGACTGTCAATTCATATTTATTTGTAATTTTAAAAAGCTACAAACATTTGCAATTACTTTCTGCTTCTTTGCATTTTTTGCACTTTACTTGCACCATAGATTTTTCATTACATGCTTGAAAATGTAAAGGATTGTATTGCATTGTGGTGTATCCACACTTAGGGCATTTAAATCCATCACCTTCACCATGACAAGTACTGCAATTTTTGGGAGACAAATGTTTTGTTATGTTGTAAGCCATATATATAGTTTAAATTTTTCCAACCAAATCAATCCCTGGTGTTAATACCTCTTTTCCTGGCTCCCAGTTTGCGGGACAGACGTTTTCACTATGTTCTCTGACAAATTTAGCTGCTTGTAGTTTTCTTAACATTTCCTTTGCACTTCTGCCAATATTATTGGCATGTATTTCGATTGTTTTTAAAACTCCATCAGGATCAATAATAAATGTACCACGTAAAGATAAACCCTCAGCTTCAATATAAGTTCCAAACATCATTGATACACTTCCAGTCGGATCAGCTAACATTGGATATTGTATTTTACTTATGGTCGGTGAGCTATCATGCCACGCTTTATGAGCAAAGGCGGTATCAGTACTAATGCTCATTATCTCCCCTCCTAAATTTTTAACTTCTTCATAATACGTAGATGCATCTTCTAATTCTGTCGGACAAACAAAAGTAAAATCAGCTGGGTAAAAAATCAAGATTACCCATTTACCCTTGTATTCAGAAAGTTTTATTTTCTTTATTTCATTATTTTGGTATGCATCTACTTCAAAATCAGGCACAATTGAATTTATATTTATCATAATATGATTATATCAATTAAAAACCTGAAGCACGAGTTACGCTATCTAGGTTGATTTGTTTAGAATCATCTTTGTCTTTTATTAATTCTTTTAGAAGAACATAAATATCCTGTAGCTCTGAATTAACTATTCGTGCTTCCAAAAATATTCCATCCTCATGAGGAGTCCTTTCTTTTGAAATAACTTTTTCTATTTTTAGAACTATTACTTCACTAAAGAATGGTTTATAAATATTCAGCATATCCTCAATACTATATTTAGCAGTGTAAAGTTCATCTGATTTTAATAACTCCAAATTTCCCAATGTGAGCATTTTTCTTACCTTCACAAAATGTGACATTAAATTTTCTACCAATTCCTTGTTTGTCATATAAGTACACATCTTAACATTTTAATTATGGAAATAGTAAATTTATATATTTGACATACCTAGAACTATAAGCTATTGTATACATGAATCGTTTAACTTTGTTCCGTTAAATAAATTCCGAAAATTAACTAATTATTTAACCATTTAAAATTAAAAAACTATGGGAAATCTTATTTACCACTCATTGCCGTTTATTTTGGCTATCATTATCACTTTGTACACTATGTATCTATTTTTTACAAGAGGTATAATTGTAAACGTAGTTGGGCTATTAATGTTAGCTTTCAATTTAACAATTTGGGGAGCCTGGTTTTTACCAAATGTCCCAAATAGTCCATTAACAATATGTACAGTTCTTGTATTTACTGCATCAACAATTTTAATTTTTGTTATTGCTAAATATTTTATTGATGGCACGAAAAAAATTCAACAATAGTATTTAATCATCAAAAAAAACACTTCAATCGAAGTGTTTTTTTTAATTTTAAATTAAAATCATACAACAATAAAAGAATCAATTAAACGTTAAGGTGTGACGAATTTGATCAAACTGATCTAAAAGTGCTTTTTCGTTAAATTGTTTTATTGTCCCCTCTGGATAGTTTTCAAGAACTCCATAATGAATAAAATAACGTACTGCTATACATGAGTTTGTTCCTGGAATTGCGTATATTTTTTCCTCGTATCTATTTCCTGCTGCTGCGCCGGTAGATGAAGCATACGAATAAGTCATATTTCCATCAATCAAACTACTAGCTTTAGCTTGATCTAGAAAAAGATCCGCTGTGCAATTTTTACTCTGTTTGATATTTTCAATACTTATATATGAATCATTGCTTAGGTTTGTTCCATCTGATATTGATTTTGGAATAGCAAATTTTATACCTTCTATGTCTTTGCCAGGTCCTAGCATTTGGTATTTATATGTATTATCAATAATAAAATTTTCTGGATATGTTACAGACATATGCAAAGCAATATCTGTATAAGTTTTGTATTGCGTCATTTCTAGTTTGATTGGCAAATAATATATATTTATTTTTCGCTCCCCTATCACAAAACCAACAAAAAAAGTTGAAACAAATAAAACAACCGCAAGCAGTTTAGAATACCAAGTTACTTTGTAAAATTCTATTTTCATAAATTAATTATACTACTTCTAAGTTTATACGTTCAATTTTAATTTAAAATAAAAAAACATCCCTTACAAAGAGATGCTTTTACTGACATTTTTATCATATTTTTTTATTAGCTTGTGCCAAAAATAATTTATAGCTACAGTTTACAATCTTGTCATCCATGTATCCAGCATACCCATGTTGAAAGAACGTGATTCCTGTTGGATTAATCCAATACTGTGCAAAAAAATTTCTTGGATCGTTGTCGTCATTTTTATATACATCAACAAGAATAGATATTATCTTACTTTGATCATTTTTAAATGTATGAAAATGATGTATGTTATTCAGACTATCACGAAGAATATAATCGTGTTCTGTCCAAAAACGATATTCTCTTTCAGTAAAATCAGGAGTTCCATGTTTTTCAACATAGTTGGCTAGCCTGTTAAACTTTCTTTTACTCATTGCTAAGGTCGGTACAGATATTTCTTCTTTAGGATCTAAATAAAAATATTCATCCATAGATGTTGAAATATTTGTATTACTTGTTTGAGTAACTTGCGATTGTTTTACTTTATTAGAACAACTAACAAAGATAAAAATAAATAAAGTTAATACGAAAACTGAGATTACATTTTTCATGATATATAGTTTTAATTGGGTTACCACAAACCCCTTATATTTAGGATCTTTGGTAACCAATCAAAACATTTTTAAGGAGCTAATTAACTAACTTAAGTATAGCATAATTATATTAAAAAGTCAATAGATATAAACCTTATAAAATAAGGCTTATATAACTTATTAACTTTTTTCATATGGTACACACATATATAAGTGATATAGTTTATATATGCTCAAAGTAAAAACTCTAGCTCCAAATTTTAAACTTTTAGACCAAGATGGAAAGGAACATTCACTTGTTTACCATCGTGGTTCTTATGTTCTTATTTATTTTTATCCCAAAGATGATACACCTGATTGTATAAAAGAAGCTTTCAGTATACGTGACTTATATAAGGATTTTAAAGCTAATGATATTAAAGTTTTTGGTATAAGTCCTGATTCAATAGAAAGTCATAAAAAATTTGCAGAAAAATATAATCTTCCATTCACTTTATTATCTGACCCTGAAAAAAAAGTTATCCAAATGTATGAAGCAGATAGTATTATTTTCTGTAAACGAATTTCATATCTAATAGGCCCTGACGGAACGATAGAAAAAGTTTATCCCAATGTAGACCCCGCTAAACATGGCATTGAAATACTTAACGACTTTTATGATTTACATTTTAAACGGTAAGAAAAAATATAAAATAGATGACAATGATAGATTCTATTTATTTATCACTGTGACAATAGCCGATTCAAGTTTTGTTGGTTCATCAGTTCCGATTCGATAGATTTTTCCGTTCTTCATAATTAATTCAACCGCATCAAAACCTGAAACACTATATATCCACATTTTGGGCCACAGCCACAATTTTATTCCCCATCCATAATACCAATGATTCTTTACTGTTCTAACTGAAGCTATTTGATTAAGTGCGAACTTCCTGGTAAAAATTCCGTAACCAAATTTGATCCGGAGGTAGTTTTCATCAGTCGAAACCGTCAGCGTGGCAAACGATGCAAGAATAAACACAATCAACACCATCACAGCAGTAACGAGAAAATTTGTGCCGGAGTCGACTGAAGGAGGTTCGGCCCTGGCCGTAAGATGAGCCCATGTGAAAAACACCAGCACGGCTAGCGTAATAACCAGCATCAGATATCCAATTTGAGTGTGTTTATATGAAACCATAAATATATTATATCAAATAAAGTTAAAAATACGAGTTGACCTTATTGGACAATATTGGAGGCATTTTTAATGCAGAATGAGGTTTAAATATCTTATTTATATTTCTTTAACTTCAATAATATCTTGAGTGATAATCTTTGAAGAATATTAAGAATCAGAATGTTAAAATCTTTTTCATAATTATTTATTTAGATAAGTTATAGTTAATTGTAATACTGTTGCAAATGACACCCACAATAAATAAGGGATATTTATATAAACAACCCATCTAAGTTCTGGTAATGCATTCCAGACAACAAAAAGAGCCCATATAAGAGTTGTAAGAACTAGAACAATATCAACAGCTGCAAGAAGATTATTTTTCAGCCCAAATTGGATGGGGGTAAAAGCTAAATTAAAAATAAGATTTAAAATAAAAGGTAATACTATTATCCAAGAAAGTTTGGCATTAAAAGCCTTATAAAAAACTGCCCCAAAAGAAACAAAAATAATAGCGTATAAAAGAGTCCAAACAGGACCAAAAATCCAGCTAGGTGGTGCCCAGGTAGGTTTGATTAGATGTTGATACCAATCATATGTGTTCATAATAAAATTATATCATAGTTGATATCCGATATTTGGATTTAGTGCTAACCTTATGGGACGCTGTCGAATCTATTTTAATAAATAAACAATAAAAAAGGGCTTCACGTTACATGAAGCCCTTAATAAACATTAATAAATTCTACGATGCTGTCGTATTGGTTTAGTCAATTCAATACCATCATCATAATGTCTGGAATTAAGATTTTTAATTTTTTCATAAAGCTTTTCGGAATTATATAAAACATCAACTGGTGATTCCTGATCTTTAAAAAGATGTCCGAATAAACCAACATAATCAGAATTTGTTTTCCCATAAAGTTTTATATAGGACTTAGTTTCAAGCGAGGAAAAAGAAATTAATCCACCCAAATACACATAAGAATATATAGGTAAATCTACAAAAACGATTGCTCCCGGATTATTATATTCAATCAAAACTTGATTGTTCTTTGTTTTAGTAATGCCATTTTCTGGTACATCAATAAGTTTGTAACAATTATAATTTGGGACGAACGAAAAGTGTATTGTTTCATCAAAAATTAATAGTTTGTCACCCGCGAGAATATCCTTTACCTGTTTCTTGATTATAAAACTATTTGAATCAGGTAATAAGAAAGAATTTATTTTTTTCATATTTTATAGATTTAAATTGTTTAATTGATTGATTTACTTTATTCTCCATTTAGAAGCACAAGGTAAATCAATCATTAACAAATAAACCAAATATCAAAGAGCTATTATTGTTTGGATAATAGAGTATTTATATCAATATGTCAATTACTGACATTATGGGACAAAATTGAAACCTTTTTGATACAAAATAAGGCTTAAATTCAGTGCTGTTTGTCTAGTGCGACGTTGGAACATTTTTGAAATCTATTTAACTCTCTAACGTGATTCACCCTCAAAATCAGGCACGACAATCCCCCATTGCATTGTTGCTGGATTAAGTTTTAAATATGTACTTTTACCGACAGAAGGGATGGCCGTCATCGGTTCATTCGATTTACGTTCTGTATAGTTAACCACGATTACATTTTTATGCTGCGAATTAGGGCTAATTTCAGTAGTTTGCGGAGCTATCCTATCTCCCAATAAATATCCATCAGAGCCGGCGTATCCAGTGTCTGTTTTTAGAGCAGCCATAACATAAAAGAAAGTGCCTGAGCCACCGCTGTTCTGGGTGAGAAGAAAAACGACATCTTCTTGGCCATCATTGTTTAAGTCTGTTTTTAGTTCGTTACCAAAATATTGAGTGGTAAGCTTCGAAACAGAACCTGGTGTAATATCTGTTTGAGCGGCACCGTCTTGCAGTTTTATTTTTTTGCCTTCGATGACATACTCTATATTTTTGTAGCCAATTTCCACAACCGTTTGTTTGCGTACATAAGCATTTAACATAAAAAATCCGACAACAATAACAACAATCATCAGAAAAAATAAAAAGGTTTTTTTCATGTAAACATTATAGCACGCAGGAACAATTTGCTGACCTTATGAGACGATGTAGGAAACTTTTTGATGGAAAATAAGACCTAAACCCCATATCTTTCAATAAATCGAATAAAAAAAGCCGTATCTTTAGAAAATCTCTAAGGATACGGCGTTCACTATTTGTATAGTGTATTTATTTTGAAATAGTATAAGCAATTCCTGTATTACACGGTAATTGTTCTGATAAATCTAAGCCCGAATAGAAGTATTGATCTTCAATTTTTTTAAGGCAAATAGTTGTTAACCAATAACCTTGAGGGTCGTAACAAAGTTTACCGATTCTTGGTATTACAACTTGTTTAAAGTTACCAAAATTTAATTTTTCAAAATTATCAGCTATCAAACAGGCAATTTCAAAGTAAGGTTTCTCTAATTTAACATTTAAGAGTTTTTCAACTTTTTGTTTATTCATTGGCTTGATTATTATAATCTCAGTATCACCACGAAATGGTGAATTGAAATTATTGTCATTATTTAAAACAAATTCAAAGACCCCGTTATTATTACTAGATGTTTTCTTAGTAACAATATTGAAATGTTTATTTTTTAAATAATTCAGCCATTGTTTTCCAGACCTATCTTGTGGTTTAATTGTGAGACGAATAAATTCATCATTAGATTTAATACTATTCATTTTTATTTTTGATTTAAATTAGTTTGCAATATTGCTCTGTAGAAATCAATAAATGACGTCCAGAGAGCAATACACAAAAAAATAACCAAATATATCAAAGAACTATTATTACATAAAATAATAGCATATTTTATTCATTTGTCAATTACTGGCAGTCTGGTATGAAGTTGGAACTTTAATGACTAGCGAGAAGCTTTGTTAATTCAACTATTATTCCTTGAGCAATAACATTGCCAGCAACTCCTTCAAATATAGTCTTTAGAGAAGTAAGGGTTGTTTTAATTTTTGATTGATTGGGTGTATCTTTATAAATCTCCTTTTTTAATTCTATTGCTAGTGTTTCGATGTTTTCTTTTTCTTCTGTTCTAAGTTTTATTTTAGTAAGAAATTTTTGCATTTGACCGACTAGATCAATAACTTTTTCTTGAGAAAATCCATTTACTTGTTTAATAGAAACATACGCTTGGTCAGTAATACTTCCAATCGATCCTGCAAAATTTTCTATATGGCCAATACTATATGATGATGATGATGTTTGTTGGACAAACATAGCAACAGAACCCTGTATATTTTTTAATGCTCTTTTAAGTTCAGAGACTGTAGTAATAATTCTTTTATCATCATTTTTTGTATTTGGGTCAAATATATATTCCATCAGTTCTATCGCTTCGGTAGTTTTTACAGGAAGTTCTTTTTTTATTTCGGGTAATGCTTTCTCAACTTCCTTTGTTTTTATTATTCTTGGCTCAAAAATAAAAGGTGAAGTAATAGTTTCAGAATCTACGTATACAGGTACATGATCAGAGATTTTTCCTAGAGAGATAGAACTATCCATAAGAACAGTCGCTCCATTTTTAAATATCTCACTGTCTGCAAGAATACTAAATTGATTTTGAACAGCTTGTCCGTATGCCAAAACTGTCGTTATGCTTTCTGACAACTTGATTACTTCGTTAGCTTTGATGTGGTATTCCGTAGCCAAACGAAGACTTGAAGTAACTGATGGGATGTTTATTCTATCTATCGCTTCTATAGTAAGTCTGCCGTGAGTTAGAGCTATAGCTGATGCCGATTCTATTGATTTGAGTAGCCCGTTATTTTCAGAAAATACTGATGCGACATTATTGACCCCAACCATAAAATTTCTGGCATCGCTGATAGTTTTTATTTTCATCTCCAAAAGATTTTCTCCTAGAGCATTTACTCCCAGTACTCCTGCTTGTGTGGCGAGTGTGAGCGATTGATAATCACTCCTTGCGGTTATTCCTACTATATCTACAGTAGATGCTCCACAAGCCAGGTCCAAGGTACTCTTATAGCCAGTATTTACAAAACTATCAATAGACCTAGCAGTGCTTATATTCTTTGGGATTTTTATGACACTAGGGTCAGTTTCCTCATCGTTCTTCTTTTGTTCATTATTATCTGCCATAGTAATTGTAATTTATGCTTAAAACATAGTGATTTTAGCATATTTTGCTTTGAAAATAAAGATTTTTTGTTATAGTTACATTGTTTAGTCACAATAAAACACTTTTAACGTTTGATACGAAGTTGGAACCGTTTTATTGGAAAATAAGGATTAATTACCTTAAAATTTTTCTGTTTTAATTTATCTGGTCATATTGAACTATCTTTTAGTTTTTATAAAAAAGAGTATACTTATAAATATGATTTATCTTATAACGTATGATTTAAATAAACCTGGAAAGGATTATAATTCTTTATATACAGCACTACGACAGTGTCAATACATAAGGGATACTGGATTAGATTCTGTCTGGTTTGTTTCTGTTGCGACATGGAATTCCACACAAATTTATGAATATCTCCGTGTTCATCTTGATGTAAACGATAGACTTTTTATTACACAAATTACGCGTGGAACCAATTATGGCTGGATGAATAAAGAAGTCTGGGATTGGATTAACGCTCGTGTTTAAATAAAAAAATTAAACCATGTTGTAAGCAATTGTACGATAATCCATCACAAGAACATACGGTAATAGTTTGTATTTATCTTTAATTCTTTCATCTTTTGTAAGTATTGCTATTTTTTTCTTTTTATCTGTAAAATCATCCGCCATAACAAATATTGATATATCTCCAGATTCTATTATAGGTTTTGCTTTATCAATTTGTTTACAAAAATCTATTTTAGATACTGAATATTCACTCATTCCTTCTAGTATCGGAAATACTTCTTCAACTATGTCTTTGTAATCTAAACGATTATTATAATTTACTTCAAGATGGCGACATGTCTCAGTGAGAATATGTGGAGTAACGTAAAGCTTATTAAGATGTTGAGTTACATGTAGCAAATCAAATACAACATTAATTTGTTCGAATTCCGACAATATATCTAGTTTTTTTTTACTGATTCTTGTTTCAACTAAACCATTGATCAATTCATAAAGAACACACGTGTCGATAATTATCCCATTTCTTAAAAAAGGTTCTATTGTTATACCGTAATCTTCTAGTCTTATATTATCTAAAGTCATTTTAACTCTTCGAGAGTATTGGCGGTGTCGTTTTTTCTTCTGGGGTTGTGGCTGTATCAATTTTATTTTCAGCCCCTCCTTCTCCTTCTTCTGTAACAGTAAATTTTCTGTCAGGTTCATCTCCTCCAATTTTTTTTATAGACACTGTTTTATTTTCTGTATTTACTACTGCAATATATTTGCTAGGAGTTGGATTTCCTAGGTTCTCATAGAAACTGCAAGTTAAATTCCATATTTTAGAATCTGTACCTTCTACTGGAACTAGTTCCTCCACACTAAATTTTATTAAACCCAATTGTCCTTGGGCGCTAGAAAATGCAGCTCTTGCTAGTGTTATTGCTTCAACAGATAAAGAATCACTCATACTTTTGATTATATCACATTATTATAATAATAAAATCCTTCAGTATTTTCCTTAATACATCCAGGAACAACGAACCTATTTCAAGTTTGCTGGGAGACATGGACTCCCTTCGGTAAACTCAGGGTTAACTCCATATCTAAATCCAAATCTTATAGCACTTCAACATACTCAGTGTAAGCCTTTCAGTTCTTCAAGACAAGTATTAATACCTAACTTACCATCAATGAGCATTTGCTTCTTTGTGCGACTCCATCTTTTTAATTGTTGTTCTCTTTTTGCTGCTAAATCCTTACTTTGATATTTTTCACAATATACAATTTTTATCTCAGAAAACTTTTTTGTAAAAAATGATTCTTTATTTATATGTTCAAACAACCTTCTTCTTAAATTATCAGTTATTCCGATGTAAAAAGTTTTCTGGTCGCAAAGAAGTATATAAGTAAAATGTTCTTTCATTATTACAAATCGTTTACACTGAGCCTGCCGAAGTGCTGGGAGACATGGACTCGAACCATGATTCACGGCTTCAAAGGCCGCTGTCCTACCATTAGACGATCTCCCAATGTTTTTTAAACTCTATTAGACTACCATTTAAATATGGTCTCCCAATATTCTTTTTAACGAGGTTAAAGCCCTCAAACCTTCTAATCCTTACTTATTATCTCAATAAGTGCAAGTTCTAGGGGTAATTCTGACACAAATGCTCTATCTATGTTTTGGTACGCTTCGAGCAATACCGAAAGCTGTGTTGACCTGAGCATTCCTATCTTATCCTTTTTTACCAATTCTTTCAAGAAGTCCAAGTCGACAGTAGATAAAGACCCCATCATTTCTTCTTCAAGCTTGGGCGCGTATTTCAAAATAATCGCCATGCGGAATTTCTGAATGATGAGCTTCAAGTACAATTTCATATCCAAATTCTCACCTGAAGCTTTTTGCACACTCATAATTCCCTCTTCTAAATTTTTATCAGCAATTGCAGAAATAAAATTATTTACAAGAGTTGTTTTTGGCGCGCCGGTTATTTTCTCGACGTCTTCTCTATTCACCTTTTTACTTTTCGAGAAATTCAAAACTTTCTGCAAAGCTCCTTCGGTATCACGGAAAGATCCATCACCAAGTATTGCGATTAATTCTGCGGAACCAGCATCGAGCTCAAAACCTTCTTTCTTTGCAATATCTAAGATAACATTTTTCAAAATAACATCAGACGGTTTTCTGAAAGTAAAAACTTGGCAACGAGAAACAATTGTCTCAGGGACTTTGTGTAGTTCTGTCGTCGCTAAAATAAATATCACATGCGCTGGTGGTTCTTCTAAGGTTTTCAATAATGCACCCCAAGCATCTTTGGAAAGCATATGTACCTCGTCGATAATATATATTTTATATTTTGAATCAAAAGGAAGAACTCGCACTCCATCGCGCAGTATTCGAATATCCTCAATACCTCTGTTTGAAGCGGCATCTATCTCATATAAGTCATTTTCAGAAACTCCGATCTCTGCAGCAAAGATTCTGGCGACAGAAGTCTTGCCTGTACCGCGAGAACCTACAAAAAGGTACGCATGAGAGACCTTTCCAGTCTCAATAGAGCTTTCTAGCACTTTCACGATATGGTCTTGTCCTAGCACCTCCTTGAAGGTTTTAGGGCGATATTTACGATATAAAGCTAAGTCATGCATAGCGAAATTATACTCCTGATTGAATTAATTTCAAAGAATTTTTAAGGAACTCATTTACTATCTTTTCTATCTGTTTAGCATTTTCTGCTTCCATAAGTTTTATACGCAATTCTTTCGCGCCTTCGAAACCATTACAGTAGGCTTTGTAATGTTTTTTCATGATTGCAAAATTTTTATGTTTGCCTAAAGTTTTTTCAAAAAGTTTTGTGTGTTCTATTAGGACTTTTAATTTTTCTTTTATGGTTGGAATATGAACTTCATCAAGGTCGGACCTTTTTAAATTCTTAAGATCCGACCTTTTTGGGGCAGAATCAAAAAGCCAAGGATTCCCAAAAATAGCTCGTCCGAGCATCGCTCCGTCACAACCACTTTTTTTAACTTTTTCTTTAGCATCAACTAAATTCAAAACATCACCATTACCGATGATTAAAGTATCTTTGTTTATTTTATTTCTTAGTTCGACAATTCTAGGCATCAAGTCCCAATGTGCAGGTACGAGAGACATTTCTTTGCGCGTACGCAGATGCACAGTCAAAGCTGCTAAATTTTCTTTTAGTAATTCTGGAATCCAAGTTTCAATTTCATTTTTGTTGTAACCAATGCGAGTCTTTACGGATATTGACAATCCTCCACTGCCTTCTTTTGCGGCACGAATTATTTGTAATGCATGTTTCGGATCTTTGATTGATGCTGCACCAGAACCTTGTTTCTCGATAGTTTTATCTGGACAACCCATATTGATATCAATACCATCAAAACCAAGCTTGGCACAAAGGGCTGCTGCTGAGCGAATATTGTCTGGATTGGATCCGAAAATCTGTGCAACTATCGGATGTTCATTTTTACTGAACTTCAAACCAATAACAAGCTTTTTGCGTGCTTCAGGATGAGCAAGGCCATCAGCTGAGACAAACTCAGTCCAAAACACATCTGGGCCACCACCGACCTTGCCATGACGTGAATATTTAGCGATTATTTGTCTAAAAGCACAGTCCGTGACATCTGCCATCGGAGCCAGACAAAAGAATGGCGCTTTTAATTCATTCCAGAAATTTTTAACTTTTTTAGTTCTCATTGGAATTTGTAATATACCTTATTACCAAACCTTAAATCAATATATAATAGTGACGAATATTTTTTTTGAAAATCAGATTTCAAAGGCTCCTCAGTTATGACTGCTTGTAAATTTTCTGCAATTCGATCAAAATCCGCGTCGGATTTAAAAATTATTTTAGGAGTATTCGGTAAAGCAGAGTTTAATGAAAGATAAAGTTCCATATCACCATCAGATTTTACTAAAAGTGAAGACAATTTGAATCCCATTTTTTCGAGATTATTTTTGAATATTAAAATTTTTTCAAAAGTGTTTGGTATAAAATAAGACCCAGCTACACTTTCACTGTTAAGTTCAGTTTTACCAAAAAATTTAAAGTAAACATCACCAGAGAAATATGGTGCTTCGTCAAAAATATACCCACTTCCGTCCATAAAATAACATTGAGTTTCTTTAGGCATCATATTATTCACTTCAACTAAATCATCTACAGGTAAACTTTCTCCGCACCAAGTATATTTACTATCTCGCTCTACAATATCAATAACGAGGTTGTTAAAATTTTCTCGATTAATATCAAAAGATTTAATACGTGGAATACTAGACAGAATTTTTTCTATTTTACTTTTTGAGTAAAAGAAAACATTGCGCTTAGAAAAAACGATAAATTTTTCGTTCAAGACACTCTCAATATTTTCTTTAAGATTTTTAGGATCTAAAATATTGGCCCCACGTACTTCGACAGATTTTATCGAAAGAGCAGGTATTCTTGAAAGTAAATTCAAACCAACCAAAATAATTAAAAAACCTAAAATATAAAGAATTATTTTATTTCTTAAAACACGTTTTCTTTTTCTTTTAAGTTCATCGAGACGTGGAGAACTTAAAATATTCCGCTCTTTGGTATGAAGCGTAGCCATTTTTTGTTTATTTTATAAACTCTCTATCACCCATATATCTCCTCAATACTTCTGGAATTTTTACAGTACCATCTGCTTGTTGGTAGTTTTCAATCAAAGAAACGAGGATTCTAGGAGTTGGAATAGCTGTGGAGTTCAATGAGTGCACATAATGCATTTTTCCTTCTTCGTCTTTATAACGAATACCTAGACGACGAGTCTGGAAATCATGGAAATATGAAGCAGAACTGATCTCACGATACTTACCTTCTTTAGGAACCCAAAGTTCAACATCATATTTTTTAACTGGTCCTGCACCCAAATCTCCTCCACAGTTTATAACTGTATGATATGGAATGCCGAGTGACTCGATAAATTCTTCGGTGTTTCTATTTATCTCGTCGTGTAGTTTTACAGAAAGTTGATGATCAGCTTCACAGAAAATAACTTGTTCTAGTTTGAAAAATTCATGGACACGAATAAGACCTTTCACATCTTTACCATGACTTCCCGCTTCACGTCGGAAACATGGAGAAAAACCAAGGTATTTTATTGGGAAAGTACTTTTGTCTAAAACTTCTCCAGCATGCATACCCATAATAGGTACTTCGGCTGTACCAGCAAGAGCATCTCCGTCCTGAGTCATATAAAAGTCGTCTACGTCACCTGGAAGATGTCCTGTACCGTATAGATTTTGTTTTCTCACAATAACTGGAGGAATGATTGGAGAAAAACCACGATTACCAAAAAATTCCATCGCGTAATTCCAAATAGCAAAAGATAATCTAGCACCATCATTGGTCAAAAAATAACCACGGAAACCGTGTACCTTTGCTCCACGTTCAAAGTCACACATCTTTAATGCAGTCATTATTTCAACATGGTCTTTTGGTTCAAAATTAAAAACTGTCTTCTCGCCCCAACTTTTTATTTCTTGGTTATCAGCATCAGACAATCCATCTGGTACAGACATATCTGGAACGTTCGGAACTTGAAGCATTAAAGTCTGCCATTCTTCAGTAATCTTTTTAAGATTTTCTTCTTTGGCCTTAATATCGTCTTTGACCAAACGCATCTCTTCAATCAACTGAATTTTTAGAGCTGGATCTTGGTCACGAGCTATATCATTAGAAACTCTATTTACCTCACTTCTTAAATCTTCGACTTCTCTCAACACCTTTAGACGTTCGTCATCAAGTGTGACTAATTTTTCAATATCAATATTAATAAGCTTCTTTTTAGCGCCTGCTTGCACTATATCTTTGTTTTCTCTTATAAATTTTATATCTAACATGTTGAGATTATATAATATTCTTATTATAATTACAAAGCTAGAAAATTACGAAGAATATATTTTATAAAACACACATATTTTCTTGCTAGAAAATTGCTATACTCGGCCCGTCGGCCTGTGTAATGTTTTCTAAAACATATTCTTCGTAATTTTCACTATGCAAATAAAAAAACTACCAAAAAATAAATTTCCAAAAGGTCTTTTAGAAATTCCTCAGCCTCCGAAAGATCTTTGGATCGTGGGTGATCTACCAGATCAAGATCTTATACATTTATGTGTTGTCGGTTCTCGTAAATTTACTTCTTATGGACGTGAGACTTGTGAAAAATTAATTACCGGACTAAAAGGCTACCCAATAGCTATTGTTTCTGGTTTTGCAATGGGCATCGACACTATTGCTCACAAAAAAGCGATGGAAGTAGGTCTCAAAACTATAGTTTTTCCTGGCTCAGGTCTTTCTAAAGAAGTGATGTATCCAAAATCAAATATTCAGATGATGGAAGAAGTCCTCAGAAATGACGGATGTTTAATTTCAGAATATGAACCAAGTTTCAGAGCAACACTTTGGACTTTTCCAAGACGCAACAGATTGATGGCAGGTATTTCTAAAGCAGTACTCGTAATAGAAGCGGAAGAAAAATCCGGTACCTTAATCACAGCTCGTCTCACAACAGAATACAATCGAGATTTACTCGCAGTACCAGGCTCAATTTATTCTTCGAACTCTAAAGGTACAAATAGACTAATACGCCAAGGTGCAACACCGATAACCTGCGTGGAAGATGTTTTAGAAGCACTTGGTTTCGAACAAGAAAAAGATGAAGAAAGACAAATGAAACTTTTTGCAGATACATCACCGGAAGAAAAAAAGGTTATAGCTTTATTGCGTGAACCAGTAGAACGTGATGAATTAGTGAGGACAATGAAAATGCAAACTTCCGCTGCTAATTCTCTACTTTCAATAATGGAAATAAAAGGATTAATAAAAGAAGAATTAGGAGAAATTCGACTTGCATAAAACAAGGTTGAACCTTGTTTTAAATTTTATTCTACTGTTACAGATTTTGCTAAATTACGAGGCTTGTCTATATCACAACCACGTAGGACTGCAATATGATATGCAAGAAGCTGCAAAGGTATTGTAGCAACAAAAGGCATCATAGTTTCTGAGGTTTCTGGAATTTCTATAGAATAGTCCGCAATCTTTTTGGCTTCAGTGTCACCTTCAGTAACAATAGCGATAATGATTCCTTTGCGTGCTTTTACTTCCATCATATTACTGATTACTTTTTCATACGAAGGTCCGTGAGTCGCAATAAAAACAACCGGCATATTTTCATCAACAAGAGCAATAGGTCCGTGTTTCATTTCTGCTGCTGGATAGCCTTCTGCATGTATGTATGAAATTTCTTTCAACTTAAGAGCTCCTTCGAGAGCTAAAGGAAAAGCATACCCTCGTCCAAGATAAATAAAATTTGTGGCGTCTTTGAATTTTTCTGCGATTTTTTTTGTAACATCATCAACCAAAAGAACCTTTTCAACTTTCTTAGGAATATTTTCAAGTTCCGTAAGAATCTTTTTCATTTCTTCTTTATTTAAAATTTCCTTCGCCTCTGCGAGCCATAAACACATCAACATCAAAACTGTAAGCTGAGAAGTAAAGGCCTTAGTAGAAGCGACACCAATCTCTGGTCCAGCATGGGTATACACGCCAGCATGAGTCGCACGAGGAATAGATGAACCGACAACATTACAAACTCCAAAAACAGTCGCGCCTTTTTCTTTAGCAAGATTGAGAGCAGCTAGAGTATCAGCTGTTTCTCCTGATTGAGAAATGGCAATAACTAAATCATTTTCATAAACCACAGGATTGCGATATCGAAATTCAGAAGCGTACTCGACAGAAACTGGCATATGAGCAATATCCTCAAAAAAATATTTTGCTTCGAGTCCAGCATGCCAAGAAGTACCGCAAGCCAAGATTATTATTCTTTTTGCATCTAAAAATTGTTGTTGGTAATTCTCTATGCCCCCTAACTTTATCATCCCGTCTTCAGAACTTATTCTTCCACGCATAGAGTCATGTATTGAACGTGGCTGTTCAAAAATTTCTTTCAACATAAAATGTGGAAAGCCTCCTTTCTCCAGATCTTCTATTTTCATTTCCAATTTTTGAATGTAAGGATCTATGATTTCATTTTGAATTGTCTTTACGACAAGTTTGCCATTTTTAATAACAGCCATCTCTCCGTCTTCTAGATAAATAACTTTATTTGTATATTCAATGATTGGAGTGGCATCAGATGCAATAAAATATTCTTCATCTCCAATGCCTAGAACTACCGGACTTCCTTTTTTAGCAATTATTACTGTCTCAGGTTCTTCTTTACATAACACTACTATCGCATACGCACCGACAACCTTGGACAACGCAAAACGTACAGCTTCATCTATAGAAGTATTTGTGTTCTTTTTAACATCTTCGATCAAATTTACTAGAACTTCTGTATCTGTATCACTATCAAAGTGATAACCTTTTTCTATTAGGACTTTTTTAAGAGAAGCATAATTTTCTATTATACCGTTATGAACAAGAGCAATATTACCAGAATTTGAAAGATGAGGATGAGCATTTCTGTCAGAAGGTTCTCCGTGAGTCGCCCAACGAGTATGCGCGATACCAACTGCGCCTGAAATATTTTTGTCCATTGCGAACTTTGAGAGTTCAGCGACTTTGCCTTTTTTCTTGTAAACAGATAAAGAATTTTGTCCTAAAAGTGCAATACCTGCACTATCGTATCCACGATATTCAAGACGTTCTAGACCTTTAATTAAAATAGGCCAAGCTTCCCTTTTTCCAATGTATCCAACTATTCCACACATAGGTAAAATGTAGCACGAAAATGATTATAAATAAATAACTAAATTTGCCAAAAAAATAGTTTTCGTGTAATACTGTTACGTAATGAAACTTTTAATTGTGGAATCACCTTCAAAAGCAAAGACTATCGAGAAGTATCTTGATGGCGCATTTACTGTGCGCGCATCTGTCGGACATATTCGTGATTTACCAAAATCAAACAAAGCTGCGATAGATATCGAGGCCGGATTCGTACCTCATTATGAGATATCAAAAGGCAAAGAAAAAGTTGTACATGAACTTCAAAATCTTGCAGAAAAAGCGACAGAAATAATGTTGGCGACTGACCCCGACCGTGAAGGAGAAGCTATCGCTTGGCATATTGAAGAATTATTGAAACAAGATAAAAAAGTAAAAGCTCCAATGCAACGTGTGGCTTTTCACGAGATTACTAAAGAAGCAGTAGAAGAAGCATTACTGCATCCTCGTGCAATTGATACAGATTTACGTAAAGCTCAAGAGGCTCGTAGAGTATTGGATAGACTCGTAGGTTATGATTTGTCAGGACTTATCTGGAAAAAAGTACGTTACGGCCTTTCAGCTGGACGTGTTCAGTCCCCGGCTCTTCGTATCATTATGGAACGTGAAAGAGAAATTCGTGCTTTCATTCCGGAAAAATATTGGAGATTACATGGACTTTTTGAAACACTAAAAAAAGAAAAAATAGCTTTGGAATGTTCCAAAGAACCTAGAGACCAAGAACTCGTTGAAAAAATTCTTGAAGAAGGAAATAAAGGTATTTGGAAAGTTGCCGGAGTAAAAGAATCAGAACAAAAACGTTCACCTCGTGCGCCTTTTACTACTTCCACTTTGCAACAAACAGCTAGTTCACGCTTGGGATATTCACCATCACGTACTATGCAAATAGCGCAGAAACTTTATGAAGCAGGACATATCACATATATGAGAACCGACAGTACAAATCTTTCTGCAACAGCTCAAGCCCAAATTATCGCACTTATTAAAAAAGAATACGGCGACAAATACGCAGAGGCTAGAACTTATAAAACAAAATCAAAAAATGCACAGGAAGCCCACGAAGCTATTCGTCCGACTCATGTCGAAGTTTTTGAAGCTGGTACTGATGAACAACAGAGACTTTACAAACTAATCTGGGAACGAGCAGTTTCTTCTCAAATGACAGACGCAAAACTTCTAAAAACAAAAGTCTCAGCTCAGATTGAAGGCCATGAAGACTTGCCTGATTTCACTGTCGTTGGTTCTAGAGTTCTTTTTCCTGGTTGGCTTGAAGTAGACAAAGATGCACGAGGAGAAGATGTCGAACTACCAGAAGTAAAAGAAGGTGAAAAATTAAAACTTCTTGATCTGGTCAGTGAAGAAAAATTTACCGAACCACCAAATAGATATTCTGAAGCAGGGCTTGTGAAAGAGCTTGAATCTCGCGGTATCGGACGACCTTCGACATATGCTGCTATTATGCGCACTCTAGAAGACCGTGAATATGTCCGTAAAGAAGGAAAAACATTGTTCCCTACTGATACCGGTGAAGTTGTTTCTGATTTCCTAGAAAATAATTTTGCAAATTATATCAGTGATACTTTCACTGCTGAAATGGAAGACAAACTTGATGAAATTTCTCGAGGTGAACGTGAGTATGAAAAAACTCTTAAAGATTTTTACGGTCCTTTCTTAAAAGAAGTAAAAGAAAAAGACAAACTAGATAAAGCGACAAACCTAGGCGAAGCGCCTGATAATATTAAGTGCCCTAAATGTGGTGGCAAGATGATAATTAAATTATCCAAGAATGGTAAGTTTTATTCTTGTGCAAATTATCCAGATTGCGAAGGAGCATTGAAACTAGATGGTACAGAAATGGCAGGCCCAGTAGAAACTGGAGAGATGTGTCCAAAATGTGGCGAGAAAAAAGGCAAATCCGGTGGCGGTAAGCTTGTAGTACGTGAAGGAAAATTTGGAACCTTTATTTCTTGTTCACGTTATCCAAAATGTAAATTTATAAAACAAGATGAAGAAGAAGTTAAAAGAAAAATGACTGATGTCACTTGTCCTACTTGTAAAGAAGGAAAAATGATGGAACGCCGCGGACGCTTCGGTATTTTTTATTCTTGTTCAAACTATCCTGATTGTAAAAATGCTATCAAAGCAAAACCTACCGGACGTATCTGTGCAGAATGCGGATCACTGATGATGGAAGGCACAAAAACGATTCCGGAACGATGTAGTAATAAGAGTTGCCCAAACCATAATCCACACAAATTAAACAAAATGCAATAGTAAACAAAAGAGAGCATTGATGCTCTCTTTTAGATTTTTGCGGAAGTGCGGAAGTCCGACTTCCGCAAAACCTGTTAAAAAAATAACATAAAAAAAGCCTCATTAATTTGAGGCTTTTTGCTTTTTTTATTAAGCAACATTATTTTTTAGATAACGTTCCTTCCAAATTTTCCATTTCCAGGGTGTTGAGTGATAGGCATTTTCACCGTCTTCATTTTTAAGTTCAATCATAATCTTCTCAATGTCTGAATCTTCAAGAACAGGGGCATAATTCTTTACATAATCATCCTTTGATTCAAAACCATTACATGTAAGCGATTTAAGTAATCCATATTCAGTACTGGTAAATATTTCATCACCAAATTTTTTTGCTGCACGTAATTCTTGTTCAATTATTTGCCATACTGTTGACTTTGTAAGGTTTGATTTTTCATTTGACGTAATAAGTAATTTAAAAGGATGTCGATCCAATCGTGGTCCACGACTTATTACTAATCCCCAAATATCTTTTTTGTCTTTTTCCTCACCGACATATAACTCAATATCATCAGGATTAAAATAAATTTCCAGTGCTGTTCTACCTGTCATAACTTTATATTTTAATGTACTTCCAGAATCTGCTGGGTCAGTTTTCTTCTTAAATTACCACAATAATTAACTATTAACAATAACATCTCGCGGAAGTCGGACTTCCGCAAAACTACAGCTGTTAATAAAATGGAATAAAAAAAGCCGTAAGAAATATAAATGTATATATTTCTTACGGCCTTACTTTTTAATTCAATATTAATCCTTTTGTAAGTTCTTTTTCTAATTTTAAATTAAGAATTAACATTTCTCCTTCAGCTAATACACGCCAAACGAATGAATCTTCATTTGCGCCTATTATCAGGTTACTTAAACCGATTGTATAATCCAGATTCGTAACCAATACAACAATATTTGCTTCTTTTTCTTTAGCTCTTTTTTTAATTAAAGCCAAAGCCTTTGGATTGTCTTGTTTGTGTTTGTAAGAAATATTACTCCAAAATTCAGGATGAACTTCACAAGGAATATTTAATGCATCACTTAACATTTTCGCAGACTCTTCAGCATGAGGTGCGGAAGAAGATAATAACAAAACTTTTTTCTCATTCATTAAACTCTTTACAAGTTCAGGAATAAGATCATTTGTTTGCTTTTTACCTTTTTCGGTAAGACATTGTCCCATGGTGTACTCACCATGACGAATAATTATTATTTTTCTTAACATAAGAATTTTTTTAAATGAACATTTCAGGCTTAACGGCACCTTTTACGAAGTCAAACTAATCTGTTTAACATTTCCATATATTGTCATATTTTTATGAATATGTCAAATCTTTAAATCAAAATGAATTAAAAATAGATACATTTTGCGGAAGTCCGACTTCCGCAAAACTGATGCATCAGTGGTAAAAAAATGTTAAAATTATCAGTATGACAGACGTAAAACACATAATTAACCTAATCGAAGGAAAAATCCCAAAAAAAGATGAAGAGCTTATAATTAAAGCTTACGAATTTGCTAAAAAAGCTCACGAAGGACAAAAAAGAATGAGCGGTGAACCTTATTTCATTCACGTTTTTGAAACTGCCAAAATTATTGCAAAACTTGGTATGGATGCTCAGACTATTGCCGCAGGACTTGTGCATGATGTCTTAGAAGACACACAAATCAAAGAGGCAGAGATGGAAAAAGAATTCGGCAAAGATGTCGTTTTCTTGGTTAAAGGTGTTACCAAACTTGGAACCTTGAAATATCGCGGTCATGAGAGGCACGTAGAAAGTCTACGTAAATTTTTTGTCGCAATGGCCAATGACTTACGTGTAGTCATTATTAAATTTGCTGACCGAATGCATAACCTTAGCACCTTACAGCATGTGAGAGAAGATAAACAAAAAAGAATAGCGATAGAATCAATCGAAGTTTACGCACCGCTTGCAGACCGTCTTGGTATGGGTAAATTGAAAGGTGAAATCGAAGATGCTGCTTTTCCTTATGCTTACCCAAAAGAATACGCTCAGGTAGAAGAAATAATAAAAGAGAAAAAAGATCTATATGAAAAATATTTGACAGAAGTACGCAATGAACTTCAGAAAGAATTAAATAAAAATAAAATTAAATATACTGAAATTGATTATCGAATGAAGCACAAGTATAGCCTTTACAAAAAGCTTGTTCATTATGATATGGATATAGAAAAGATATACGATATTGTCGCTCTTCGTGTTGTTGTAGATACTGTTGAGGATTGTTATCGAGTTTTAGGTATTGTTCACTCTACTTGGAGACCATTACCGGGTAGAATCAAAGACTATATTGCATCACCAAAATTAAACGGTTATCGTTCTATTCATACTACTATCTTTACTGGTTCTGGAGGAATCGCAGAAATACAAATCAGAACCAAGGAAATGCATGCTGAAGCGGCTTATGGTATCGCTGCGCATTTCGCATACAAAGAACAAGGTAATAAAAAAGCTCAAGACGACAAATCAAAATTCAAATGGATAGAAGAACTCAAAAATTTAAAACATATTTCAGATAAACCAGAAAAATTTATTGAGAATTTGAAAATGGATGTTTTCAATGATCGTATTTTTATCTTCACTCCTGCAGGAGACGTTGTAGATCTACCAGAAGGCTCTAGCTCAATAGATTTCGCTTACACGATTCACTCTGATATTGGCAGTCATATCTCTAGTGCAAAAATCAACGGTAAAATGATACCAATCAGCACAAAATTAAAAAATGGTGATATTGTGGAAATAATAACCAAAAAAGATGCTCACCCTTCAAGTAAATGGCTAGAATATACTAAAACAGGTTTAGCAAAAAAACATATTAAAGCTTATTGCGAAAAAAATAGCCTACTTGCAAAACTAAAATCATTCGGACATTTTTAAATACAAAAATAGCTAGGTATATTACCTAGCTATTTTTGTATTTAATTAGACACTAAAATTTGTAATATCGTATAAATTAGGATCATCTTCTATCTCTCTTTTTTCTTCCTTGGTTCTGTCATCAAGAGGCACTTCTACATTTTCTTCAGTTGAGATATCTGAGGCTGGAACATTTTGAGCTATATAATTTTCAAGCATTCCAGATTGTGCAGGTAGATCAACTGATATTTTATTACCCGTCTTATTGATTAGATCCAAAATAGCTCGTAAGTCTTCAGTAGAAAAGAAATCTATTTTTATTTGTCCACCTAATTCTTTTCTATCTATATGCACACGAGTACCGAGCTTGTCCTGAAATTCTTCTTCTAGTTCAGTAATTTCAGGATCAGGCATAAACTCTTTCTTGCGTACACGATCAAAAGCAATTTTTCTAGCAAGTCTTTCAGCTTCACGGACAGTAATTTTCTTATATAAAATTTCTTTGAACAAAACCATTTGTTCTTCAGGGTGATCTGTCAACATTAATATTGGTCGAGTATGACCTTCTGTAATTCGTCCTTCAGAGAGAGTATTTAAAATTTCATCAGGCAATGCAAGAATACGAAGAGAGTTCGAAACATATTCTCGACTACGTCCCATTTTCTTGGCAACTTCAAGGTGGGTGAATTTAAATTCACTAACTAAACGTAAAAATGCTCTTGCTCGATCAACAGAATTCAAATCTTCACGTTGCAGGTTCTCAATGATCGCAAGTTCGAGCTTCATAATAGAAGTATCACCTGTGCGGATAATAGCAGGTACCTGAGCAACACCAGCGAGCTTCGCAGCACGTAGTCTGCGTTCACCGGCGATGAGTTCATATTCAGTTACAAGTCCCCCATCTTCTTTTTGGACTTCAACACGAGAGACTGTGAGTGGCTGAAGGATGCCGTATTGTTTTATGGAGTCAGCAAGGTCTTGAAGACGTGCTTCTTCAAATTCCCTTCTTGGTTGATATGGGTTTGGTTTAATTTTATCGGTCTCGATCCAGAAAATTGAATTGGAATAAATGTTGGACATTGCATTATTTTAGCATACTTTTTAAAAAGTAAATTATTGATTTTTGTCGCAATGTGAAGTATTATTTAGAAATTGCTTAACTAAGCAATAAATACGAAGTGTATTATAAGAATTGCCCAGATGGCGGAATTGGTAGACGCGATGGACTCAAAATCCATTGATGGCAACATCATGAGAGTTCGATTCTCTCTCTGGGCACATATGCAAAAAACAAAAAGCAAGATAGTAAATTTTGAAATAGAAGGTGGACACAAACTTCATGGGTCAATTACTACTAACACTTCCAAAAATGGATCAGTGGGTCTCTTGTGTGCTTCTCTTTTAAATAAAGGAAAGACAACTCTTCATGGTATTTCTCGTATCGAAGAAGTTTTTAGAATTATAGAAGTTTTAGAAAGTATTGATGTAAAAATAAAATGGATTGGTGCACAAACCCTTGAGATAATTCCACCCAAAAGATTCAAACTAGAAAATCTAGATGCAACTTCTGCAATCAGAACTCGCAGTATTATTATGTTTGCAGGACCGATGATTCATCACATGGGATCATTTTCTTTACCTCATGCTCAAGGGTGTAAACTTGGAAAGAGGACAGTCAACGCACATATCTACGGCCTAGAAGAAATGGGTGTAAAAATAAAAGTTACAAATTCAACATATGAATTTTCTAGTAATAAATTAAAACCTACTACTGTCGTCATGTATGAATCAGGTGACACTGCTTGTGAAAATATTCTTACTGCAGCAGCTCTAATTCCTGGAAAAACAATAATTAAATTCGCCACAGCTAACTATATGGTGCAAGAAATTTGTTTTTTCTTGGAAAAATTAGGCGTAAAAATCGAAGGTATTGGTTCGACCACACTCACTGTCCACGGTATAAATGAAATAAATCAAGATATTGAATACTACAATAGCGAAGATCCTATTGAATCAATGATGTGGATCACAGCAGCCATTGCTACAGAATCAACCCTTGAAATCAAAAGATGCCCGATAGATTTCCTAGAACTTGAACTCTATAAATTAAAAAAAATGGGTTTCAAATACAAAACACTCAAAAATTATAAATCAAAAAATGAGCGTACAAGCTTGGTAGATATAGTAGTGCAACCTTCCAAATTGAAAGCCTTAGAAGACAAAATCGAACCTAGACCATATCCTGGCATAAACATAGATAATCTACCTTTCTTTGGACTTATAGCTGCTTGTGCTAAGGGCCAAACACTTATCCATGATTGGGTTTATGAAAATCGTGCTATTTACCTAACAGAATTAAATCGTTTTGGAGCAACCGTCCTTCTTGCTGATCCACATCGTGTTTTTATACAAGGTCCAACGGAATTTAAATCAGGAGAAGTCGTCTGTCCACCAGCATTACGTCCATCAGTTGTTATTATGCTCGCAATGCTCGCAGCAAAAGGCACTTCAGTCCTTCGCAACGTCTACATGATCAATCGTGGATATGAAGATATCGTAAATAGATTTAATAGTATTGGTGCAAAGATAACATCTTCAGAAAGCTAAAATGAATAAAGTTTTTGTAATACTCGGTCAGACTGCCACTGGCAAAAGTAATTTAGCAGTGAAAATTGCCAAGAAAATAAATGGTGAAATAATCTCTGCCGATTCACGTCAAGTTTATAAAGATCTCGATATTGGTTCTGGTAAAATTACAGAGAAAGAAATGAGGGGTGTTCCTCATCATTTACTTAGTGTTGCAAACCCAAAACGTAAATTCACTGTTGCTCAATATAAAAAACTCGCAGATAATGAAATAAAAGAAATAATTAAAATAGGTAAAATTCCAATAATTTGTGGAGGTACAGGATTTTATATTGATGCATTAACTAAAGGAATCATTTTCCCAGAAGTTCCTCCAAATACCAAACTTAGAAAAGAATTAGAGAAAAAAACACCAGAAAAACTTTTTAAAATACTTAAAAAACTAGATTCAAAAAGAGCACAAAATATTGATGCAAAAAATAGTGTGCGTTTAATTCGTTCGATTGAAATCGCAAAATATTTAGGAAAAGTACCACAACTTACGGAGGCAACGCCTCCGTATCAGTTTGTAAAAATTGGTCTTTTTCTGCCTGACGATAAATTAAAAAAGAATGTGACTAAAAGAGTAAAAGGAATGTTTAAGAATGGCTTATTGAATGAAATAAAGAAATTAAAAAAGAGTGGAATCTCTGAAAAAAGGCTCAAAGAATTTGGCTTTGAATATTTCAATCCGACAGAAGAAAGTGTGATAAATGGGACGATTAAATATGCAAAAAGACAAATGACTTGGTTCAAGCGTGACCCAGAAATCAAATGGTTTGAAGCTTCAAATAAAGACCAGAGTGAAATAATAAAACTAATTAAATAACTAATATTCCCACATGTCGGACATGTGGGAATATTAGTTATTAACGAATCCTCGAACCATTCTTTTTCAAATCCTTTCTGATTTCATGATGATCCGGAATAGTCTGAGCCACTAAACTCCAAAAGTTTTTAGAATGATTGAATTGTCCGAGGTGACATAATTCATGCACAATAATATAATCAGCCATTTTTTCTGGAAGCAATGCAATCTTGTAATTAAAATTTAAATTTCTTCTCTTGGAACAACTCCCCCATTTAGTTTTCTGATTTTTTATACTTATTTTATTGTAACTAAAATTATAAAATTGATTGAAGTATTCGAGTCGTGTCTGTGCTAGGATCAATGCTCGTTCTTTATGTTCAACATATTCTTTCTTGGTACTTTTCATGAAAACCATACCCGAAAAACCTTTGAAGTATTCCAACTTTTTAATAATCCATTGAGATTTCTGAATAATGAACTGCTCGATAGTATTCTCGCTCATCGTCCGAGGAACTGTCACCACAAAATTACCATCACGAAAAATAGAAAGTCGTAACCGTCGTATACGTGGACTTACTTTGAGGGTGTAAGGTATTTTTCTATCCTGAAGTTCTATGTTTTTTTCCATTACTTCATTAACTCAATTTTTTCCAATATTTTTTGCAAATCATCAGCTAAAGGACTTTCGGGCCATTTAATTAAAAGTTCTTTTGCAACATTTTTATATACTTCCAAAGTTCTTTCTTTTGAAGCAAAAAATCTATCAAACATTTTATTTCCATCTTTATCAAAATCATCTTTAATCTCAGAAACATTTGAAATAATATCACCTGACTTTAACATAACTGAATCATTGGAAAAGTTTTTAATATGTTCCAGAGCTTCCTTTTTTCTTTCTTCCCAAGTTAAAGATATTCCTTGTTCTGTAACACTGAGTACCAAGTCAGCAACATTTTGACCGAATTTTTCTGCTAGAATTTCTTTTGTGACTTTATTTGTTTCAATACTATCCTCAACAGTATCATGAAGTATTCCAGCTGAGACAAGGTCCTCATTTGCCCCTGCAGAAGCCAATATAAGCCCCACAGTGAGTGGATGAGTGATATAAGGGATATCTTTACCTTTTCGCTTTTGCTTCTGGTCTAGCTCGTGGGTTTTGATGGCAAAAACTATCGCATCTTTTATTTTTTGTGTGTATTTCATAGCTTTTTAATAGGTACCTTTTTATTAATTAAATCTAACTTTTCATCCCTTGTTAACTGTTTAATTCGAGATTCTTCTTTAGAAGCAGTAGACCGATTCCTAAATTTTTTAGAAAAGACTACTTTGACCGGCCGTCGAGCAGAGGTGTATTTTGCCCCAAGCTTTGTATTATTGTGTTCCAAAACTCTACGATCTAAATCGGTAGTAATTCCAGTATATAGAGTTTTATCAGCACATTCAAGAATGTATAAGTAATACATTATTAATCCTTCCTAATATCTACCCAAAGAGATATCAATCCTAAAGCTAAAAAGAGTACAGCCTCAAGCCAATTTTGTTTTTGAAAAGCTTCAATAAGACTAATACCAAAAAATATTATAAATACTGCTAGATTTGTAAATTTTATTTTTTTCATATTAACATTATAACCTTTTTCACCGACAAGGTCCGACCTTGTCATTACTTATCAGTACCAGGAATATAGATTAAAAGAATCTATATTCCGTCTTCACTCGGACGAAAAGAAAGCTAGCTTTCTTTTCGCTCCTCCCTAGCCGGAATAAACTTCATCGATATCGAATTCACACAATATCTCATATTTTTCGGAGTTAAATTTTCACCAATAAATAAATGTCCTAGATGCGCTCCGCAATTTGCACAGGTAATTTCTGTTCTCATACCATCGGCATCCAAGCTTTTGTGAACTGCACCCGGTATCTCATCATCAAAACTCGGCCAGCCGCAATCGGACTCAAATTTATCTTTAGAATTATACAGTGGTGCACCGCATTGTCGGCACACATACACTCCAGTTTCTTTCGTATTCACATATTCACCGGTAAATGGTGCTTCGGTGCCTTTATCAAAAATTACTCTTTTTTCTTCAGGTGTTAACATATTCATATAAGTATTATACAATGAGCGAATGGAAACAGAAAATGAAGACGAAGAAGTAGTTATTACTAAAGACGCGCATGGCAATATCTTGGCCAATGGTGATAGTGTTATGGTTATTAAAGATTTAAAAGTTAAAGGAACGTCAGTCACACTCAAGGGTGGGACAAAAATTAAAAATATCCGATTAACAGAGGATGAAGAACTCATCGAATGCAATGCTGATGGTATGAAAGGTCTTGTATTACGAACTGAATTTTTAAAGAAAGCCTAGTTTTAAAAAAATAAACAAAAAACTCCAGCGTATTGCTGGAGTTTTTTGTTTGTACTAAATATTATTTTAAATTTATTGTACTGGTATTGGTATCAATATTTGTGCACCAGTAGTTATGTCTGAAGCACTATTAGAATAGTTACTATAACCACGCATCATTCCACTTCCATAACTATTACCAAACATCATTCCACCTCCAAATTCTGTTCTGATAGAACCAGTTATTTCACCAAGCTTAAATCCACACCAAAAAATAAGAACAACAATAATAAGCATTAAAATCATTTTCTTTAAGCCATGTTTTCCTCCATGACCATAACATTCACCCATCATTTGAGTACCACCACAAGTACCACCATGACAAGAATTTTTAGATTCACCACCTCCACAATTTCCACATTCTTTTTTCTCAAAATTTTCCATAAAATATATTTACAAAAATTAATAATGATTAATAATGACCTCTATGTATCTATTGTACACCTTTTTAAAAATGTTAAAAGATTACACACCGACCAAACATGTTTTTACTGTATCTATTTCAGATGCAAGCAATGAAAGGAAATCTTTTTGTTGGAGCATACCAGAGAGATCAACAAGAGGATATTTTTTTTCTTCTATTATCACTGAATTATTCAGATAATGACTGCGTATTTTAGAAGATAATATTGATAATAATGGCTTTACTTCAGAAATAGGCACATTGAGTACTTCAATAACTTCATCGACAACTATTCCAAATTTATTTCCCGCAATCTCAATAACTATAATATGGCGAAGGAGAATCTTATTTGTACATGATAGATTGAATTTCTTTTCTAGATCTATAATTATCACAACATTACCGTTTAAATTTAGAATTCCAAGGACAAAATCAGGCAGGTCCGGAATAAATTTTATTTTAGTCATATCAATGACTTCTTTCAAGTCAGGAATAAGTGCACCATATTCTTCTTCATCAATCATAAACAAAACAACTTGAACTAGGTCTATCTCTTTTTTTAGATTTATATTATCCATAATATTTTTAATTAATAAATATTCAATCGATAGTACGTAGAATGATAAATTTAATCGTGTCTATAATATTTACGCGACACGATTCCGTAGAATCCAAATAAAAAACCCGTAACCTTACGGTCGCGGGCTTCTAGAGCCTCAGTTCTTTATACGAAGAAATTATAACACAATATGCTGTGTCATAATAAAAGTTATCCACATATTACTTTTTCTCCAACCAAACTAGTACACAATAACCAAAAAATTTCCCTGTATCATTATATTTCGGTGCAAAATACATTTCACATTCAGTATCTTTTCCTTCTATATTTATAAAAGTTTTATTTGTTATGCGGTATGGCTGACCATTAATAGAAAAATTATCAAAAATCTTTTTAGCCTCATCTTTATTCTCAACTGAAATAAAATCAAAATATTTTTTACCAACAGAAACTTCTTGAGGAACTCCAATAAATTTTTCTGCTGATGAACTGATATGTTCAACAATCCCATTCTTGTCTATATCAAAATAAAAATCACAAACATTGTTTAAATATTCAGAATTATTTGTTTCAAAAATCTTTTTATCATTTATAATATTTTTTAGTTCTGACGATAACAATACATGTCTATCATGATCATTCAAATGATACAATTTTAAAAGAGCAGTTATTGGAATATTCTTTCCATCCTTTGTTTGATGGACAGTATCTAATTGAAAATAGTTATCTTCACTCAAGATTGAATCTGGTCCAAAAAACTTCTCACCGGTTTCTTTAGAAAGTAAAGGACTAATATCAGAATAATGTTTACCAATAAGTTCCTCACAAGAATAGCCCAAAATAACACAAGCTGAATTACTGACCATAGTGATCTCTCCTTTATCATTAAACATCAATAGATAGTGTGTATCATCATCTGCAAGTTTAATACTACCTATCTTATTTATTGTTCCACATTTCTTGCATTTTATCTCGAGAGTGCCATCAAAAAATAAACCCTTTAGAAGAAGTTTACCACACTGACATCTTTGCTCATTTAAAAAAAGTGTATCCATAAAAACAATCAAAGACAGAAAGATATACTTGAGCTTCATGAGCTTCTTAAAAAAGTACTGAAGTAAGTATAACACATAACACCTTTTAAAAAGCAAATATTTTAAGTAATATACATTTGCTAGTTTGACTTAAAACTAATTCTATTATATTATAATATTAAATTCGTTGAGATTAATTTCTCGTTAAATAACCCCGATATATATCCCCTAAAAAAATTATTTAACCCTTAAAAATTATTCATATGGAAAATATATTGAACCACCTGATAGCCAGCGAGGATGGCAAGTGCGTCTGGATACAATTTGTAAACGGAAAAGAGAGCACTAATTATGAAAATAAAGAAGATGCGATAAACGATATACTAAACTGTTTTTTAGAAAAAAGAATTACAGAAATGGAATTTTTTCTATTTATAAGAGAAATTCTTTTTGAAAGCGAACTTGAAGCTTATTCTGTTTTTAATCTAAAATCTATAGAAAAGTATGCTGGTATCGAAAGACAGAAAATAGAAAGTCCGGTTTTTAAAAGATGTGATTGTAAGAAAATAAAACAACCTCATGGTTATTTCTATAACCATGATGGTCAAAAACTTTTACCATTACGATTTAAATACCAATATGAAGCTAACTATATGGCTGATTTACTTCTTAAATCTGGAGAAATCAGTGACGAAACATGTAGTTCTCTGAGAGTTCTGATAGAAATTTCTAAAATTCCATCTGAACCAATAAAAAGAGACTATAATCTGAATTAAATATAATTCAAAAAACTACCCAATAAATCGGGTAGTTTTTTATTTGCGGAATTAGATTCGCCCGCGAATAAACTTTTTTCGTCAAAAAAGTTTTTCTGGGCACCAGCTCATCTATTTTTTCTACTGAAAAAATATGATTCCGCTGTTCGAACCTCACACAGACATGAAGCAGTTCATGTCCTCGCTCCGCAAATAAAAATGGCCCGACTTTCGTCGAGCTCATTTTTATTAATGCGGAGGCGGTGAGATTCGAACTCACGGTCCGGTAAGGGACGACGGTTTAGTAAACCGTTGATTTAAACCACTCATCCACGCCTCCATGGTTTATTTTTCTTTCGAACTCAAATATTCTAGCATATTGTCCTAAATTCGACCACAAGCCGATTTATTTTTCAAAAATAAAAAAATCACCTCATAATTCAAGGTGATCTTTATCTTGTGCCAATGAGAGGATTCGAACCTCTAAGAGATTATTCGTTCCTCTTCCTGTTTTTCTGCATGATGCAGGTACACTGGCTCTAGTTAGATTATAACATTTTTTTATAATTTATAATAAAAAAAGCTTTCGTATTACGAAAGCTTTTTAAAAAATTTATAACTTTGTTATGGTTTCTGGTCAGTAATTTTATATTCAGCAACTCTTTTTTCCCAATCATCGAGAGGTATAGAGGTCAGATGCCATCCGCTACATTTATCGCACTCATACGACCTAATAGGTTTTTTTCTAGATTGATCTAAAATACGAATTCTAGCAAGCTCTTCTTTCGCATCTTTTTCACACGGAAATACTCTTTTTTCACAAACTATTTCAAGTTTTGGGATAGCTATTGTGCCATTTTTCCAGCCTTTGATTTTTTCTAAATTTTTTGCAACATAAGCAACCAAAGCTCTATCGGGATGCTTTTCGCTTTTATGTAAACTTAATAACCAATCGGGGGGCACCCTGCAAAGAGAAGTATATCTGTATTTTCCAGAAGTTAATAAAGTATTATCGGTATAAACTATATCCGGTTCCATAACTGTATTTTTTTATTAAAAAACATTTTATAAGGCTGTCTTTTGTTTGCCTTTCTACACTGTATATTCTTCTACATACTACTATGATTTACAAAAATGTCAAGAAAGTGAAATAAAATAATACTATTTTATTCATATCTCAAGGCATCAATAGGATTTTTCTTGCCAGCTTTACGAGCTGGATAAATACCGAAAGCAATACCAGAAACACCAGAGACTACAAGACCCATCACCACAGCAGAAATTGGAAAAGCAAATACCCAACCAATAGAAAAGAAAGTAGAGAGAACAAAATATATGAGAATTACTATAATAGCCCCCATTAAAATACCTATTACTCCCCCTACAAAAGTCAGTAAAACCGACTCGATAAGGAACTGTTGCAAGATGTCATTGTTTGTCGCACCGACTGCTTTACGAAGCCCAATCTCTCTAGTTCTTTCTGTAACAGATACAAGCATAATATTCATGATACCAATACCACCAACCACGAGAGAAATAGACGCAATCGCAGCTAAAAATATAGTAAGAATTGAAGTGATGTTACCTAGAAGAGACAAAATATCTGCTTGTGTTTGTATTGTAAAATCATCTTTGTTTGGGTCAGTAATACCATGATTCTGACGTAATGAAAATGTTATACGTGATTTCGCAAAATTAATATCATAATTTGGGTTTGCTTTTGCAATAATAACGTTGAAATAATTCATACCTAGAAGTTGTTTCTGAGCTACTGTTATTGGAAGGATTACGAGATTACCCATATCAACACCGAATGCACCAGTACCACCTTTACTTAAAACTCCAACAACACGAAATGAAATATTTTTAACTCTTATTGTTTTATCAATAGGATTAAGTGAAGGACCAAAAAGAGTGTTCGCAAGATCGGGACCAATAACCGCGACATGATTTGCAGAATCAACATCTGATTTAGAGAATTTTTGACCTTTACCTATTGTAAGATTACTAACTTCAAAAAGATCAGTAGTCGCACCAGCATAACCGACAGAAACATTATTATTTCCATATACAACACTCGCCTGTCCGCGTACTTCAGGAGCCACAGCCATTACAGATGGCTCACGTTGTAAATCATCAACATCTCTTTGTTGTAAGCTAGTTATAATTATTCCTTGGGAAGAAGCAGGAGAAGAAAATTTACCATTTGTCGGAGCACCGGGCATTATAATAATAAGATTTGAACCAATACTTTGAACCTGTCCTAAAATCAGATTTTGAGCTGATTGTCCGATAGACATTAAAATAATAACTGAAGCAATACCGATAACAATACCAAGCATAGTCAAAATCGAACGCATTTTTCCATGAGTTAGACTACGAGTGGCTGTTTTAAATGCATCTTTATATAACATATTATTTTAAATTATTTCGATGATGTTGGTTTGCAATAATAGCTTTATCACTTTCAACCATCCCGTCTTTTATTCTAATAATTCTATTTGCAAATTCAGCAGTTTGAGTCTCGTGGGTTACCAATATCACAGTCCTACCCTTTTTATTTAGAGCTTCAAATATTTCCATGACTTGTAAACCAGATTGTGAATCAAGATTACCTGTAGGTTCATCAGCAAATATAACATTTGGGTCAGTCACAAGAGCCCGAGCAATAGCGACGCGTTGTTTTTGCCCTCCAGAAAGACGAGCAGCTTCAGTGTAAATTTTATCTTCAAGACCTACCGATTTGATCGCTTCTTCAACAAGATTTTTTCTTTTTGGTGAAGGAATCTCTGAGTATAAAAGTGGAATTTCAACATTATCATAGACAGTCAAACGAGAAAGTAAATTGAATGATTGAAAAACAAAGCCCATATCACTGTTTCGAACATGAGCAAGTTCACGGTCTGTCATATCGTCAATACTTTTGCCTTGAAATTTATAAGAACCTCCAGTGGGTCTATCCAGAAAACTCAAAATATGAAGCAAGGTTGATTTACCAGATCCAGAGGGTCCCATAATTGAAACAAATTCTCCTTGTTCAATAGAAAAAGTAACTCCACGCAAAGCTTTTGTCGTAACCTCTTCTTCTAAATATTCTTTTTTTAAATTATTTACCTCAATCATAATGCCTTGAGACCAATGTTGAGAACCTGCTCACCTTCTATAGTACCTGAGACTATTTCAACATTACCTTTTTGATCTTGAATACCGAGAGTCACTGGATTTTGTTTTATTTTACCATTATCAATGGTCTCAATAAATGTGCCTAAGTCATTTTGTAATATTGCATACTGGGGTAAAATTAGTACTTGGTCTTTAAAGTTTGTCTCTATATTTATATTGGCAGTAAGTCCACTTTTAAGTCTAGCATCAGGTTTACTAAAAGATATTTTTATTTGATAAGTAATCACTCCTTGTGTGTTTGTCTGAGCAGGAGCTATATAAAATACTGATCCTAAAAATGTTTCATTTGGGAAAGCATCGAGGGTCATAGAAACTTTATCTCCAACTGAAATTTTTCCGACGTCTATTTCAGAAACACCTGCATCTACTTCATAACCATCACTAGACATTATAGAAACAAGAGGCGTACTTGGAGATGCGAGTTGACCTATCTTTGCATCAAATTGTGTAACAGTACCACTGATAGGAGCAAGAATCTGAGCGTTTTGAATCTTGGCAATTGCACTCTCGACACTTGCACGCGCTTGTTCGACTTGTGCCTGTTGTACAGCGACATTTGCTTGTGCTTGTTCTACTTGTGCTTGTTGAGCAGAAATATCTGTAGGAAGAGCTCCGGCGAGCGTTAAATCTAGTTCAGCTTGTTTTTGTGCGACAGTAGCTTCACCTTGAGAAACTGCAGTACTCTGTGCTGTTAAGGTATTATTATAAAGATTTAAATTAGTAATATAATTACTTGCTTGTGTGTTTGGTATTGGAATACTCCATACTGCCCAAGAACTAGCAGTAAAACCTGATGGGAAAGAAACATAAAGACCACTATTACCAAGAGGAACTGAATTTGTTGTTACAGGTCCTGATGCAGAAAAAAGACCAGTAACATTAAAATATTCACCGTTTCCTGTTTCATATGTACTCATCAAAGCCATACCTTCTTGTGTCCCTAAATAAACTCCTGAGATGGTCGGCGCAGTTACTGTAGAAGTTGAGTCTGTATTTGTAGTTATGTATGCACCAAGTGTCGAATTCAAAAGTGCACGATGAGCATTTGCGACGAGCATTGCTTGTTGAGTTTTTGTATTCTCTAGATCAGTTTTAGCATTATTAAGGGAAACCTCTGCGAGAGTAATATCTTCAGGTCTTGATCCAGCTTTTAATCCTTCAAGTTTTGCTTGCTGAGTTGTAACATTGGCTTCTGTTTGGTTAAGTTGAGCTAGTTGTGCAGTGACATTGGCTTGTGCCTGATGAAGTTGAGCCAAGAGATCATTTGTGTTTAATTCTACCAATACTTGTCCGACATGCACTTTATTTCCAAGAGCCGAATATATATGGGAAATAGTACCGCTTGTACCCAGTGTAAGTGAAACACTTTGTGAAGGTGTGGTATTACCAGTAAGTGAAACTATTTCAGTGACAGAACCACGTTGAACAGTGATAAATTGGTATGTTGGAGTACGATGAAAAAAGATAAAATAAATACCTACACATACAGCCAGTATACCTATCACACTAAATATGATTTTGTACTTTTTAATAATCGAATGGATTAATTTCATAAAATTATTATATCACAGTAATATACTAGGCTCGAATAAATTTTGAATAAAAAAAAGGAGATAACTTATAAAGTTATCTCCTGTCAGATTGATTTGATGACTGACCAAAAACAGAGTAAAAAAAAGAAAAAAAATCCAATAATTGATATTACCAACCCAAAGACACATTTTGTGCCATTATGTGGTGCGTAACCCAGATGACGAGTGTGTAAATTTGTAAATTTACCAAACATCCATACAGATTGTTTCCATACCCATTTAGTTTGGATTATAATGTTTTTGATTAAACGTTCGATGAATCCTACACCGTAACGAAAGTAGTGAGTAAAGCCCTTACTACTACCTTTTTTTGAAGAACTTGCGCTCATGTCTTTTGTTATTAGTGAATATTTAAATGAATTACTTTTATCTCCAAAATTTGAAAAGCAAAGTAATTCATTTAAATAATATAAAAATACAAAAGATTACTAAAAAAGTATAGCATATATATGCTAAAAAGTCAATACAAATAGGTATATGCATATAATATAAGGCCTGATTTGGACAATACCTAAATACCAGGTATTGTCTTTTTATTTCTTTTAAATGGTATAATTTGTCTAGATAGAATATTCTATTGAACCTTAATAATTAAATAAAGTGAAGACACAAAAAGAAATAGATGATTTTATTAAGAATAATTATCATCTAAGTTATCCAGTATTAGCGGATAAAACTGGATTATCTAAAGGAAAAGTAAAAGATATTTATCGAAGATTGAAATTACCTCCAAAGACCATAAATAAAAAGAAACTTACTGAGGAGCAAATTCAAGAAGATATAAAATCTTATTTTTCTAAAGTTGAGAAAATCTCAACGGACAAAAAATACAAATTCCTTATTGCTAAAAACGAAAAGTTAACTAAAGATTTAGATGCTGCCTTAGAGATTAAACACAATATTCATCCTCATGAAATTGTACAGAAAGTTATCACAGGTAACACAGAAGCTACAGCCGTTGTTTTGGCTTCTGATTGGCATATTGAAGAAAGAGTCATTAGTGAGAGAGTAAATGGACTTAATGAATACAGTATACCGATTGCCCGCCAGCGTTGTTATGAGTTTTTTCAAAACACATTAAGACTTGTAGAAAAAGAAAGACACGCAGTAAAAATTGATACTTTGGTTTTAGCTTTATTGGGTGATTTTATTTCCGGTAATATTCACGATGAATTATTGGAAAACTGCAGTCTTCAACCGATTGATGCAATGATTGAAGCTCAAAATATTATTGTTTCTGGAATTGAATTTTTACTTAAGAACTCTGATTTAAAATTAGTAATTCCCTGCCATGTCGGCAACCATCCTCGTATTACAAAAAAGGTACACATCTCAACAGAGAATGGTAATAACCTCGAGACCTTCATGTATCACAGCATGAAGAACTATTTTAAAGATAACAAGAGAGTTAAATTCTTAATTTCAGCAAGTTATCATAGTTATTTAAAAATCTATGATTTCACAATCCGTTTTCATCATGGTCACCAAATGCAATATGGTGGTGGTGTTGGTGGTATCTTCATTCCTGCTTTCAAAGCAATTTCTCAATGGAACAAAGCACACCGGGCAGACTTAGACTGTTTTGGACATTTCCATAACAGGAAAGATGGTGGAAACTTTATTTTAAATGGTTCAATCATTGGACACTCTGCTTATGCTATCAGCATAAAATGTGATTATGAAAAACCAATGCAAACTTTCTTCTTGGTAGACAAAAAAAGAGGAAAAACGATGGTAACACCCATCTGTTTTAAAATATAATTTTAAAACTCTATTCATTATGAATAGAGTTTTTTATTTCTTAATTATTCTATTTATATATTTAAATTTTTTATAAAAAAAAATCGCCTCATTTTTAAATGAAGCGATGTTGATATGCATTTTTACAAGAAGGTAGCATATTCATTACCCTTTTGACTTTTATATTTTTATTGCTAGTCCAGCAATTAATCTTTTCGCCTTTGATTCTATATCGTAGGCTGGTGATAACCAGATTGTTACATTACTCTTTTTCGGAGTGTAACTAACAATCGGCCCTACTCCGTGAAATCTCCACGCGATAGCACCCAGTGTAAGATGGTCAGAGGTTTTATAGGCTAATACTGTTTTATACCAGTAATTGTCTTTTCCACTCCCTTGTTCACCAAGAATAAGTAAGGATGTTTTTCCTTTGCCAATCCAGATGCTTCCACCGAAGCGTAAGATTGCTGGGTTGTGTTCAACTCCAGCACTTAATCCAAGTTCCAACCAACTCTTTGGAGCGTATGAAAACCCGATTAGTCCTTCTGACCATTGCTCTTCAATCAGAGCAAAATAGGTCAAATTAAATTTTTCGGATATTTTCTTTGTTCCAAAAATATTGATATCTGGTTCAACTTTACCGTCGAGGGTATAGCGACCAAAAATTTCAACTTGTGAATGAGCAACAACTGCAGTAAAACTGCAAATTAAAACCATAATTAACTTTTTCATATCTGTGTTTTTAATTGTTTATATATAGGATTTTCTAAACCTCCCAACCAGAGAAACTTAGAAAATCCTATATTTTTCAACCAAAAACTAAATATCAAATAGCTTATTACTAGGTAAGTATAGCATTTTAAACATATTTTGTCAAGTCCATCTCTAATACATTCAAAAAAGGGATATTTTCATGTTTATATTGACTTTTCAAAAATATATTATATTATTCACACAGGAATTACTGCACACATATTCGACCCGAAATTCATAAATTGAACCTTAAAAAATTAAAAACATGCAACCACTAACTCCAGAAGAAATAGTAACCTTAAAATCTCAAGGTCTTAAGGAAGATATCCGTAACCAACTCTATAACGCCAAGAACATGGCGTGCGATTTAGAAAATTGGGAAAAGGAAAAAGATTCAAAAATTAAAGAAATATTGTTTAGACGTCTCAAAAGAAATGCTATGCAATTAGAAAAAAACGTAGATCATATTTGTAATTCACTTGATTATTTTGATTGCATTGAAAAACCAAAAGAGACCAGCACATAAGCTGGTTTTTTTATTTTCAGATAAGATTATTTACAAAATATTAATTTCATGATATTGTACGAAAGAATAAATTTCAGATTACTAACGGAGCCATTGGTTCATTAATAAATTAACATTATGCGAAAAGCAACCATTTTCTTTCCTATGGAAGACATTAGCGAATACATTCATTGTATTTTTGAAGGAGAAAAAAGTCTTATTCTTAAATCCTTACCCCATGCAGATATACAACATGTCGGTGGCACATCCATTTCTGGATCAATTACAAAAAAAGAATTGGACATCCAGATAAGAGTAGAGCCGGGTAAATTTGAAGAAACAATTTTGTTCTTTAAAAAAAGTTCTCACAAACCACACCACAAAGAACTATGGACTGAAACATTTTTTATTATGACTGGTGAAATAAATCGAATACCGATTGATTACATTATTACAGTTATTAATTCCAAAGAAGATCATTACTTCAAATCTCGTGATTATTTAAGAAACAACAAAGAAGCCTTAAATAAATACAATAACTTAAAGCTCTTGTACGCTGGCAAACCTTACAATGATTACCGGAAAGCAAAACAAAAATTTTTTTGTGAAATGGAAAAATAAAATCTTAATCAAAGACTCTCAAAAAGAGTCTTTTTTATTTACTAAACCTTGACAATTATTAACCATTATGTTAGTTTACAGACAAAGAACGTTGGCAATATTGCCGTAAATGCACATTAATAATTGAAAACATGAAAAGAATAAGTTTATTCCTGATTTACGCACTAATCCACACTCAGGCTGCGGCACAGTTCCGCAACAAAGAAACAAACAAAATTTGTTCGGAAATAAAAAATGGTAAGTTAGATGAAGCATCAAAAGCATTGTCAAAAACCAAGAAGCCAGAGTTAAGCAACAAAAGTTTAAAACCTTTTATTTCTTATTACTATTTGAAGTTTACTTTAAAAGAAAACGAAGATTTTTCACAGACTGAAGCACAAAATTCTTTGGATACAATTTTGGTTATCACTAATCTATTTAGTGCAATGCCCGAAAGAGGATTATTTAACAGAAACACTAAAAATAAATTAGTGAGAGACTGTCCGTTGATTGATGTTAATGGTAAATGTTTTGTTAAGCTCGAAAAGTATTGGAATGATACTCTCGCTCAACTTAAAAATGGACCTGTAAATAAAAACAAAATCAACGGTGGAGAAAAAAATAATTTAATTACTAAGGATGACCCAAAAAGGGACTCGATTTTAGTTGTTCTTAATCAAGCAAGAAGAGATTCTGAACAATATAAAATAATGCTTAAAGATTCTTTTAAAAAATCGACAATAAAAGCTACTGCCAAGGAGCTAAAAGAAAAAAAGTCACCAGCGGTAAATGATTCTGTTTTTGTTGATTTTGTAGTTCACAGTGTTGATTCTATAGAATTGGAAGTTTATTTTGTTTCTCACGAATCTTTTGGACCAGATCAAACAATATCAGGCAAACATAAAATTGCTGAGTATTGCAATGAAAAAGTTAGTTCTTTGATTGAAAACGGGGTCTTCGATATAACAAGAAGATGGTTTAGTCTTTACAATAAAGACACCTTAAATATCTCAGCAACCATCATTGGTGAAGCTGACGATATTTGGGCCGACACAAGCAAACTACAAACTTTTACAAATGATTGCTGTGGAATTGGATCAGAAATAGGTTTAAAAACCGGTGACAAGATCAACAATGAAACAATTGCAACATTAAGATCATTGAATGCAAAAACTTTCTTGAAGTCTGGTATTAAAAAAACTGAATCTTACTTGAAGAATAATTCAAAAAATAAAACTGGGTATGTTAGTATGAAATCCCCTGTTTTATACTCAAAGGATTGGATGAAAAATAAAAGTATTGATGAAGGACCGGAATTCAGAAAAGAAACAATCATATTAAAATGTGATTGTAGCGAAAAAGCTAAAACGTAAAAAAAACTTTACGTTTAAAGCCCCACAAATTGTGGGGCTTTTTATTTTAGACAAGGAGTATTAAAAAATTTAATCTAAGCACCAAAGGTCATAAAATTTGAACTTTCATATTTTTTAACTGCTCTTTTAAATAACCAAAAAGAAAAAAAGAGCCAAAAAATTGAAATGATTCCAACTAAAGCAACCTTTCCATATGACAAATGAGACACAGCCTCAACAGGAAGTGTACCAATAACGAGTGACGGTATAATGAAGGTAAAGAAAAAACGCGTTGGTCCTTGAAATGCACCACCGTGAAAAAGTGACGGTGAAAAAAATAATTCAAAAATACTTCTTGTAACAGAATCAGGGTCAGTAAAATAAAAACTTATTGATTGTATTGATATAGTTACACCAATAAAAGCAAAAACAGAAAAAATAGTGAGAAGTAAGGTTAAAAGTATCTGTGGTATACCTGCACTAATCATCACAAGATAAACAATTAAACAAATAATACCAAAAAATACATCACCGATAGCAGAAGCTGAAAATGAAGAAGTCGCTGTTCTTACCAATAAACTCTTTGGTGACAACAAGAATTGATCAAAAATACCAGAACTAACCAGACGAGGAATATCTTTAAGGCCAGCACCAAAGGAAAACACAAAACCATAAACAAGTGCAACAAAACCTTGAAGACCAAATACATCGGCAGATGTCCATCCACCTATATCACCTGCTGTTTGAACAAGAAAAACCCATATAATAACGAACGAGATATTATTTATGGTCATACCAAAAATATTCATCAAAAAACTAGTGCGAAGTTCAGCACTACCAGCGAGATTCTTTTTTATTGCATATAAAGCAAAATTAATTTCTTTTTTCATATATTAACCACCATTAACAGAAACTTTTTTGTGTGCTCTACTAAATATGTAAACAACAGACACTCCAAGTATAATAATCCAAAATAACTGTATGCCAAACATTTTCAGATATTCATATTTCCATGATTCATAAACAGTATGAGTGATAAATTGAGATGCACCAAATGGACTCCAGATTGCAACTTGATACATAGCTTTAGGAAAAAGAGCCACAGGTAGATAAGAACCCCCGAGAACCATTACGGCTTTGTCTACAATCCAATAAAGAGGTTTAATGTCTTCAATCCAAAATGACAAAAGGCCTACGACTGAGTATACAAGAAGTGATAATACTGTTGATAATAAAAAAACAATTCCAAGTGATGTAAAGAAAAATAATGTTGTCATTGTGCTTGGAATACCAACAAAAAACCATAATGCAATACTACCTAAAACAGTTGCAACAAAAAATGGATAAAGACCTGCACCAAATTGCCACCAAATACGATACATTAGATAGTTTATAGGTTTTGACAAGAGTATTTCTACTGTTCCTGATTTAATATCTTGCATTATTGATGAAGCTAGGTCTCGAAGCCTTAGTGTCATAAAAGAAAAATAAATAAACATACTCCATGATGCAACCTGAAAAGTAAGTCCATTTATCTCCCCTCCCTTTATTTTAAAAATATGCCAATATAAAATGAGTAACACACCACAGCGTGCTGCAATTCCAAATGTATCAACAATAAGCCTTCCGGGATACTGGATACGATCTTTGATCATCAACTTAATGATTATACTAATGAGTCTTACTTGCTTCATACATTTCTCGAATTACTGTTTCAAGGTCAATATTATATACATCAATATCAGCTACAGAGAAATAAGGTAAAATCTTTTGTAATGCGTCAGAAACAGTATAGATTCTTAAATCCACTGACAGAGTAACTTTGTCATCATCCTGTTTTGTATACTTTATTCCTTCAGGAAGTTTAGGGTATTTTTGTATTTTTTTATCAAGCAATAAATCAATATATTTTTCGTGTACAAACGACTTTCCAAGGTCACTTGTCGCCATATCTGCAACAACACCACCGTGATTTATAATAACTGTTCGTTCACAAAGAGATTCAATATCTCCAACATCATGAGAGGTTAAAAAGATAGTTGTATTTTCTTCTTTATTTATTTTTATAAGAAGTTCTCGAAGAGCTTTTTTTGCCACAACATCAAGACCTATTGTTGGTTCATCTAAAAAAATAATCTTGGGCTTGTGGATCAATGATGCGGCTATCTCTGCACGCATTCGTTGTCCTAAAGATAACTTTCTTACAGGCTGATCAGCAAAACTTGAAAGATCAAACTGTGTAATTAGTTCAGCGGTACGTTTTTTAATATCATCTTTAGACAAGTCATACATTACACCAAAAAACTCAAATGAATCAGTTAATGGCAAATTGGGAAATAATTGACTACGTTGACCAAAGACAGTTCCGATATGATAAGCTAATTTCTTTCGATCGACAGACGGATTAAAACCAAGCACGGATATTTTTCCATTTGTTGGAAATAGAATCCCTGTGAGCATTTTTATTGTTGTTGATTTACCAGCACCATTCGGGCCAATAAAAGCGATGCGTTCACCGGCCATAATTTTAAGAGAAATATTATCTACTGCCTTTATGGTTCTTATTTCAGGGTGAAAAAAATTACGAAAAAATCCATTTCCCGGTTTTTTTACAGAAAATGAAAAAGTTTTTGATAAATTTGAAATTGAGACAATAATTTCTTTCATACTATTTACATTTTATCATAAAAATATCAAGAAATCTGTAAAAACTAGGTTCGATTTTTTTGTTTCTTTTTCAAGGATGAAGCTCTTTTGATAGCACCATCACCATACCTTTCACGGATTTTATCAGCAGTTTTTTCAATAATTAATCCACTAAGTGATTTTTCTTGGTTTCCAAATAAATCTCGAGGAGTGTTTTCTTCTCTTGTAAGATTATGTAGAATAATACCAGTAGAACGAATAGTTTCATTGGTTACTAAAAGCTTCGGAAGTAACGGTTCGATAGCTTTCAAGACTGTTCCTGGATCAGCCGTAAATAAAGTTAATTTAGCTTCATCAAAAAAATATTTAAAATTATTTGTCTTAACAAAAAATGAAACTTTGTTACTCACAAGATTAATTTCTCGAGCACGTGAGCATGCGTGCTCTACATTCTCGGCAATCTCTCGCCAGATTATTTTTATATCAGAAGATGGAGGACGAAAAGTCGATGTAGACTGGATGGATTTTTGATCACGTGGATCGACATCATCAGAAACTTCAAAAATTGATTCTCCAGAAAGTTCTTTTTGTAAAACAGACAATGGTTCCGAGAAATTTTTAATTATTTCATCTCTAGAATAATTCACAAAATCATAAGCAGTGTGTAATCCGAGATTATATAAGAGCGGAGCAGTTCTCCCACCGATACCCCACACATCATCGATTGGTGTAGATTTTAATGCACGAATTTCATCTTCTTTTGAAAGTAGCAGTACCATACCATTTGGTTTTTCGAGTTTCGAGGCTTGCTTTGCAAGTGCCTTTGTACGAGCTAACCCAAGGGAGTATGTCACACCGAGCGTTTTTTCTATTTCATTTTTTAATTCAGTTAAAAGTTTTTTCTCCCCACCAAAATAAGTCACATCTGATGGTTCAATTATCGCAAAGCATTCATCAATACTATATGCTTCGATGGTCACAGAATACGACAAAAGAATTTGTTGCATCCGACCAGAAATATCGTTATAAAGATCGAAGTGATGAGGAAGAATAACTACCTGAGGGAAAAGTTTTTTAATTTTGAAAATAGGCATCCCCCTGGTCACACCGAGCTTTTTCGCCTCAGCACTCATCGCCACAGCTATACCCCTATCCTCGCCTACAATGACCGGTAAGCCCTTTAAATCAGGTCGTAAGGTAAGTTCACAGGCCACAAAGAAAGAATCTCCGTCAGCGTGTAGAAAAAGGTTTTTGGGGTTGTTTTTCACTTAGCTATTGTACACTAAGGAATCTAAAAAAATGATTTCTAAAAAACCATTTACAGTTCAACAATTTAATGATACTGTATTGGTAAATAAATTCTGAAAACTCACAGATTAATGCTCATTAAAAACAAAAAATATGAAAACAATTAAAACAGACGACTTTAAAGTCATCGGATTAGATGGCGGACCTGGCTCTGGTAAGACCTCAGGTTTATCTGCTGTAACAAATAGAACATTAGACCTCGGGTTCGTTCCCATCATTGTTCCGGAATCAGCAACATTATTGATTGCAAACGGTATCACACCCAAAAATCTGGGACCTGTTGATTTTCAAAAACAAATAGTAAAGATGCAACTTCAAAATGAATCTTTCTATAAAAAAAATGCAATTAATATTGCAAAAAAATTAGGGAAAAAACCAGTTTTGTTGTGCGACAGAGGAATATTATCAGGTGCCGCATATCTGGGAGATAAAACTAATTTAGAAGATTTCCAAAAACAAATTCTTGGATCTTTCAATTTAAGCATTGAAGATATCCGGGTTCGTTATTCTGGGATAATTCACATGGTCACAGCAGCAAACGGAGCTGAGGAATTTTACACAACAGCAAACAACGAAGCTAGAACTGAATCTCCAGAATTAGCTAGGTTAATTGATGAAAAAACAAAGGAAGCTTGGATCGGCCATCCGCATTTACGAGTAGTACCAAATAGAAATCAACAAAATTTACAAATTAATTTTGAACAAAAAATTAATCACGTTATTGCTGAAATTTTAGGGATACTTGGCTGTCCTGTCCCACTTGAAATCGAAGACAAATATGTACTTCGTTCTTTTAATGAAAAAGACATACCTGTAAAATATGAATCAATAAATATTTCGCAGACATATCTGCTCAATAAAGACCCTTTTGTTACAGAAAGAGTTAGAATGAGGACTTATCATCATTCATCTTCTTATTTTCACACTATCAAGATAGAGACAAACGACAATATTGGTAGGATAGAAATAGAACGTCCTATAAATGAATCTACTTATTATAGATTATTAATAAGAAGAGACTTACATAGAAATACAATTTTAAAGAAACGCTATTGTTTCCTATGGAGAGACCAGTATTTAGAAGTCGATGTTTTTGAAGGAAATAATAAAGGATTAAAGATGCTTGAAAGAGAAAAAACGGATAGAAATGATTCTACATATTTACCCGATTTTCTAAAGATAGAAAAAGAAGTGACGAATAATCCATCTTATTCCAATTCGATGCTCGCTTTAATGTAAACAAAAAATCGCAATCAAAATGATTGCGATTTTTTTATTTTATATGATATTTATGCAAATATTTGAGATTAAAATAAAAAAAAGGAGCAAATAATATATTTGCTCCTTTACTACTAAAAATAAATAATGAAAAATTACCAACCACCATCTGCTCCGCCACCACCAAAACTTCCACCATCAAACCCACCGAATCCAGAATCTGAACTACTAGATGAACTCGATGAAGAAGAATACATTGATGCAGTATAGGATTCATCATTCCTTCTTTTTGTTTCAGCAATTGCAGCGGCTTCTTCTCTTGCCTTCCTTCTCCTTTCTGAATCAGCATCTGAAATTTCTCCATGAGCTTTTAGGGTCAGTGAATCTGAATTACTTATGATTGTATTAATAACAAAAATAATTCCACTCCAATCAACAATAGATTTTTTGGTTTCAATTTTTATATCACGCAACTGCTGAGCTATCTCTTTTGCACTATTGCGGGTTCGTGTTGAAACATCAGAATCTTTTGTTATATCCAAAGCCTTACAGACTGATTCTTCAGCCTTTAAAATAGATTTAGGACATGCTTGTTGATTTTTTTCCTGAAAAGCAGTGATATTCAGTAAATCTGAATAAGCATTCTTAACATCGTTTACAAAATCTCCAAGAGCTGTAAATTTTACAGCAGCAGATTGGAATTTTTGATTCTCCATGTTATTAAGTCGCTTAATATCAAGCTGTAACAAATTCACAATTTCCGGAGAAAGTTTTTCTGGTACCTTTTTGATTTTCAAATCGATATCTTGCCAAACTTTATTCGGATACTTAGTTTTTAATGAAGAAAGAATATTTTTCTGTTCATCTAACTTCTCATACAGACCAGCAGCTTCTTTTACCAAGGTATCAAGCTTGCCATCAATCAATAATTTTTGGCTCAGTGTTTGAGTTATTTGATTGATTACTTCATTTGATTTACCTTTAATAATTTCAGAATCAGTGCAGATTTTTGGAAAAAGCTCTACATCGGAAATGTTTTCCTGGTATTTTTGAAGCAAGAGACCTAAATCTTCCTGTTCCTTTAAATATGCAGAAAAAATAAATCCTTTTGCAATATAATCGAGAATAATTTTCTTATTTTCCTCTACTACACCTTGAGCTCCTTTCAACAACACAGGGCATTCAGTTGAAAACTTTTTAACTTTTGCTCTTAAATTTTCATTAAATTTTACAAAAGTTTTAAAAGCTTTTTCAACCAACATAGAACTTTCCCTTGCTAAAGCATCAGCTTCCATTGGATCTTCTTTCAAACATGATTCACTTCGTCTTAAAAGTTCAACTGCTTTATTTAAACTACCTTCGCATTGACTCTTAAAAACTAAAGCTTCTTTCTTAACCCAATTTGCTGCTTTATCAATACCAATTGAAGCCACAGCTATTGCATCATGTCCTTGTTTAATTTCCAAATTTACTTTATCAATTAATACTCTGACCTGATTTCTAATTTTTTTAATTTTTGCTTGTTTGTTTAACAGATATATTATCCCTATAAATAAGACAATAAATAAAAACAAAAAAAATACATCAATCAAAATATCAAAACTTTCAGCCTTTTGTTTATCCTCAGCAAGTTTCCTTTCATGTGCTGCTTGTACTCTTTCCTGTAAAGGAATATCTCCAAGAGTAGAAAGTATTTCATCAACAGCATATTTTACTCCCCCGCCATAATCCTTACTTTTAAAATAAGGAACCATAGCGTCTTTAATTTGATTAGATTTTGCATCAGTAATGTAGGCTTCTAACCCATACCCAGTACGAATGCTTATTTTTCTTTCATCTAATGAAATAAAAAGTAACAAACCTCGGTTGTCTTTTCCTCCAATCTTCCAACATGTTGCGATGGACATCGAATAATCAAATTGATCATACCCATTTAGTGTAGGTATTGTAACCACACACACAGCGATGGAATCTTTATTCCAAAAATCTCTTAGTTGATTTTCAAGAATAGCCTGATAGGAGTCATCAATAATATTTGCATTATCAACGACAGCCATGCGAGGCATGGGATTTGCAGGAAGTTTATTGCAGTCAATCACTGTACTATTTTTACTGAAAGAAATGTTACTAATACATAAACAAGTAACAAACAAGAAAAAGATTTTTAATTTTTTCATTATGTTTAATTTAACTGGATTTCAATGTCATCAAGACAAGGCCAGTATTTTGGGAACCAAAAAAATACCCAAAATACTGGCCTAAATACAGTTAATTAAAAAATTTCAAAGAACTACCACTAGTTTTATAATAGCATAAATATTCCGTAAAGTCAATAAGAAAACCCCTTAATCATACGATTAAGGGGCTTTTTAATTAAACCTCTGGTCTTTCCTTATCTACTCTCAGGCCGTGAGCAAATTCTAATAGAATTTTAGGTTGATTTTTACCAAATTCTGAGTAGAAAATACAGATAACTGCGACGCGCACTAAGAAGTACAAAAGCAAGACCAGGAAACAGAATGGGACTGCGTACATACAAGTACAATTTATGATTTACTTCTCAAGTAACTTATCATAATAAATAAAATATGTCAAACTTTCAACTTTATTTAGATTTTATTGCACCCTTTATCAAATCCGGAGTAAACCCTTGAGGAACGTTTCCTGTTAAAGCAAATTCATATAGAGCCAATTTAAAAATTGAGCCCAATGTTGACGAGATTATAGTAATAGCAATAAAGAAAATTAACAAAAGAATTGAAACTAGAATAAATATTCCTTTAAGTGGTACAAGCACAACAATACCAATAGAAACTGCTATTCCTAAAAACAAAAGAATTCCAAAAAATAAGCCTACTCCAAAATTAACGATAATTGTTTCTCCCCATGTCTTACGAATAAGAGAAGCTGATTCTTTAAAAGATTCTTTAACAGATTTCTGTCCAATAATAAGAGCAGGAAGACTAAAGTATGTAAGTATTCCCCATGCAGCACCAAAAAGTGCAGCTATTATTCTTCCTACAATTTTAACTTTATCTGCAATGATTCGTAATATCACACCAACTGTCGCGGATATTATTGACCATATAAATATTTTTGATAAATTCTTGTTTGCACCATTTATACCATCAGTTAAAGAAAGGTCTTGTCCACTAAATCTTCCATGGACTATAGTATAGATTCCTGCGAGGAAATAATTGGTGATAAAAAACATAACTAGGTAGTAAACAAAAAGAACAACATAGCCTAAAATATTCATTCCACCTTCTTTGATATTATCCAGTGCATTAACATCACCACCCATTACAACAAAAAAGAATATTACACCCATGATTACTAAAGCTATAAGACTAGTGAGTGCTGAGAAAACAGGAAACCATGCGAGTTCCTTGTCTTGTTTTAATACGTTCCAAGACTCTCCGACAATAGTAAAACTTGCTTTAAACTTCCCCATTTTTACAGTAGGATTTAATCCTGTTTGTGAATTAAATGCTGGTGGTGTTGATATATTTTCGTTTGGATTCATATTATTTAATTAAATTATAATACCTAAATTATAACAGAAAATTGTAAAAAATGATTACTTTCACAAAGGAAAAATACCAAAAATTTACCCTTCGCTATTGACTTATCAATTAATTTATGTTAACATTGAGACAGAAATTACCTAATGCCCTTACCGACCGAAATCATAATATTGAACCTTAAAAACTAAAACAATGAAAGCTTCCGAAAAAATACTTAAGTCTTGTAATAAATATTCTGGCAAATCATGGTGGAAAATTATTGAACATTTTATCTTTATTTTTATAATATTCTTATTTTTTTTCGCTTGTATCCCTGTTATTGGTATTGCATTTTCTATAGAAAATATAATTAAAATAAGTGGACACAAGCTAGTCTTATATAATGGATTTATAAATTTAAACCCCATCATATTCCTTATTTTTATTATTATGTTTTTCTTTTTTTGGTTACCATCATTCAAAATTTGGGAATCAGCCAGAAAATTTGGAAAAAATTTATACTATCATGGAAAAACACTTCCACGAGAAAAAAATGGTGAATATATAGATCCAATGGGTATTTGGAAAGAGTTTCCACCGGAAAGTTAAATGAAGAATTAAATTATCTCAAAAAAGCCACGATCAAGAAGATCGTGGTTTTTTATTTACCCATTTCCCAATCCTTAATCTGATCAGTTAACTCTTCCAATGAAAATACTATTTGTATTTCAGGACGAACAAGTTTAGTTTGAATAATTACATTATTGTTTTTTTCATAATCTGGATGTAAACCAATGAAAAGCTTTTTGTCAGAATTAAGCCACGAACCCAATTCAAATAAACTTATTGGATTAAGTGTCTCCTTGGGAAACCAAAAAGAAATAGCCGAGGCTTTATGTAAATATTTAAACTCCCAGTTTATTTGCTTTTCCTCATGACCTGAATCTCCTGGATAGACACCACGACGAGGGTTAAAAATGACTAAAGATGATTCCTTTAATTTATCCGCAACTTCCTTTTGCCAATCAGGGCAATTCGTTATTCCACCAGCAAGAAAAAGGCTTGTCTCATCACTTTCATATTCATCTGGTGCTTCGATGTAATTCATAATTAAATAACTAAATCTTTTTCAGAGGAATAATACACCTTGCCAGTTTTGTAAGAATCAAAAGCCAGTTTACAAAATTCAAACATTGGACCTTCTGGTAATTTATCTAAATCATACCAAATCCATTCCTCTGCTTTTTCTGGTTCTAATATCTGAGGTTCTCCACTTGCCCAATCAGCCACCACACCGATATGAACGTAATGTTTCGGTGCATATTTCATTACATTAGTTACATAAAGAAATTTAATATTTTTAATCTCTATTCCACATTCTTCTTTTGTTTCTCTCATTGCACAATCTTCAAAAGACTCCATATAATCGAGATGTCCTCCGGGAAAAGAATGTTCTCCAGCTCCATGCGAACCTTGACGTTTAGTCATTAAAACTTTTCCATCTTTAAAGACCATAACTCCTACACCTACTTTTGTAATATGTTCTTTTTCCATGGGTTTATTATAACAAAATATTTTTATATTAATTAATCTTCTTAAGATTTTCAGCAAGCTCTTTTAATTTCTCACGGTCAGCATTCGGTCCACCTGCTGAGGATATCCAACCCTCATATTTATCAAACCAATGTTCTGTTCCAGAAAGTACTTGATTCCACTCACCTCTTTTTAAATTTTCTGTACCATGCATTGGCACAAGTTTTATATGTGCATGATCAATACCCGTGCCTTCCATTATCAGACCTACTCGTCCAACATCTCCATAATAATTTTCAATAATTTGAGCAACCTTTTTAGCAGCTACAATAAATCTTTGTAATACATCATCAGGCATTTTCAATACATCACTTCCAAAGTGTTCTTTTGGAATCACACAAGAAAATCCTGCCGTATTCGGGTCAATCGATAAAAAAGCGATAAATTCCGAATCTTCCCAAAAAGAAGCAGATGGAATTCTTCCTCCAACTATTTCACAAAATATACATTTATTTTCAGTTGTCTTTGCTTCGTAGTTTGCCATAAAGATAGTATAACTTATTTTGAGGACGATGTGTTTCGCTGTTAGAATCAAATTAAAACAATTGCGAATGTGAACCAATATCAACTAACACTAGAATTAAATTTTTTCTCTCTATTTTATAAATTAAAAGTAAATCACCTTTGATGTGACATTCTCGGTATTTCGATAGTATACATAGTAGAAATTATAATAAATCAGCTAAAGCATCCTTACCTGTCTTGTAACTTTTGCTATGCTTTAGAGCATACGCAGTCTGTTTATCCCAGCGTTCTTTAATAGCAGCTATGTTTTTAGTAGGAGTAAAAGGTAAACCATTTTCAGTAATAACTTGATTTAAAAACATCTTAACAGCAGTAGACATATCAATACCAAGTGAAGACAAAGTTTTGTTTGCTTTAGCTTTTATATTTTCCTCAATTCTTATATTTAATGTAGTCATAACTCTAGTATATACAATGTATGTACATTGTCAATACAGTTATCCATAGATTCAAACTTCTACTAAAATAGAAAAATAATAATTACACAATATGGTTTTAAAAAACTATATGCGGGCATGTGGTTCGTTGTTGGAACCAGTATAAAATTAAATTAATTATTGAGGTAAATGCCAAGGAGTTAATTCTAAGGTTTCAGTATTTAAGTTAAAGCGACCACTATCTTTCGTATTAGTATCAATAGTAATAACCTTTCCGTATTTTGGGTATACTTCATGTATAGGAACATCTGTCATTAAAGTTTTAATTATTTTATTATTAAAATCTTGTACAGTAAATCTACTACATATATCATCAGCATCACTACAGTTAGCAAACATTAATAATTTATCAACTCCAAGAAAAGCCACAGGATAATTTTGACTACCATAATCAGTATGCCCAATGCCTTTGTACAAAAGATCATTTTTGTAGTCATAAACTGCATATGATCCTGTTTCTTGACTAGTCGGATAACTAAGTAATATAAGATGTTGCTCTGGATACATAAACTGGATACTCGGTGTTCCTGTATTTTTATCTGCCGTAAAGGTATCAAAAAAATCAAAAAGTTTATTACTAGATGGTAATTGTTGAGTATTTATATTGGGATTATTTGTAACTACTGCTATATCTTTATAGGAACTTGAATTCTTTCCTAAATAAAATGATATACAACCAACGACTAATAGTAAGACAACAATAAGAACTATCGAAATGGGCGTAAAATCTTTGCTTGTTTTCATAAACACAGTATAACAAATTTTTAAGGCACTAACAGTATGGTTCGCTAGAATATTATAAATATTTTTTGGCTTCATTTTTTGCACGCTCAACCATAAATTGAACTCCCTCAGACATATTTTCTTCTTTTATTTCTATATTTGGATGTAAATTTTGAAACACTCTATAAATCTCATCAGCAAATGCTTGTCCAACTATGGGAACTTGCTCGAAATCGAGAAGAATAATCTGAAATTTTTCAAGTCCTGAAAGAATACGACGGGCTTGTGATCGAGAGATATGTACACCACTTGTAGTATAGAGCTTTACACGAATTTCAGTCTTATCAAATCCATAATCACTACCACCAGTGAGGTTAGTATATTTTTTAAATACGTCTGTAAGATGCAAGGTTGAATCAATAGCTACCTCAAAAATAACTCTTGTCCCACGCTTCCTTACTGACACTTGTTTTATTTTTGGATTAGTATAGACAACTACAAGTTGATATCCAAAACTATCAAGCAAAAACATATCTGCAGCTCGTGAAGTAAAAAATATTCCTTCACCTGAATGAGATTTAGGCATAGTGGTTGTTTTACCTTTCAGTAGATCTTGAATAGCTTCGATTTCAGAATGAAGTTCCCTTTTTTTCATTATATTTCTAAATACACCAATACCAGAATCATCAATAATAAAAGACAATTTTCCGCCTCGTATAGCAACCTCAGTATAAATTATTTTTGACTGTGAGTGTTCAATAGCATTATTGAACATCTCAGAAAAAGCAAATGTAAAAATACTTTTAATATTTTCTGGAACAGTAGAGATAAGTGGAAATTTTTCTTCAATCTCCATAAGGACTTTGTGTTCTTCAAGTAATATATTTTTATATTTTTTCTTAAATACTGATGGTAAAATATCTGGATTATTTTTTGCATACTCTGAAGAAACGTAAAAAGCATTACGGGTTCCACCTAATTTTATTACTTTTTTTTCTGAAATAAAATCAGAAATAACCGTATTCACATACTGACGCGAAACATTAATTTTTGAGGTTATTTCTGCGGAAGTAATTTTTCCTTTTGTATTTATTATTTCTAGTATTTGTTCCTTAATTTTCATAAGCAAGTACATTGTAAACTAATCTATATTCAATTGTCAAGTAGATTGTCAACTGCTCAGAATACAGGGTATTCTCGATATTTTAAATAATTTCTATATTTCGCAAGGACCGTACTTGATATTAAAATATTTATATTTTAATCATACAGCGCGGAGGTAAAGCCTCCACCCTAATTACTTAATTATTTTTACCAAGGCATTTTATCTCCCTTAAACCAAAATTGACCAGTTTCAACTTTTGATGTGGCTAAATTATAAATATAACCAGCTGCTTCCCCTGGTGTCATGTCTGCGTCAGGACCGCCCATATCTGTTTTAACCCAACCAGGATGAAATGAGGATACAGTTATTTTATCTTTTAAATGCATCGCTAAAGTCCTTGTATACATATTTAATGCCGCTTTTGAAATCTTGTAAGCAGGATATTGATCATCATCCGACTCTTGTGTCCTGGCAAGAGAACCAGCTGAAGATGAAGCATTTAATATATGAGCACCATTATTAAGAATAGAAATGATTTGTTCTGTAAAATTTATAGCTCCTATTAAATTTACTTCAAGTGTTTTTCTTAAACACTCTATATCTACTTTAAAATTATTTTTATCAACAATAACTCCAGCATTATTGATTAGAATATAAATTTTTTTCCCAGACTGAAGAATCGAATCAACACACTTTTTAATATTTTCTGTTGAACTTAATTCCAGAGGATAAATTATTAAATTTTCATCAGAATAATCCACTTCACCGGAAGTAGAAGTACCCATGACAAAATACCCCTCCGCTAAAAATTTCTGAGCAAGAGCTTTACCTATTCCTTTACTAATTCCGGTAATTAAAACATTTTTCATATTTTGATTATAGCAAAATTTTATTCAGATAGCGCCTTAGACGCTATCTGTAATCTACATTTTTAGTTGACATACAAATAATTATGTGATACTATTAATACGAATTAGTTTGGCTTTTAAGCCGTTAAAATATATTCATAAAACCGACATATACTCCCCTAACCCTAATATTTTAACCTTTTTAAAAACCACAAACATGAAAAACACAGGTAATAAAAAAACTACTGAAAACATTACTAAAAAGAAAAGAACAAAAAAAGAATCTGGTGTAATAAGTCTTTTCTTTGATTTAAATGAATTTTCAGAAAAAGAAATAGCAGAAATTCTTTTAAAGATTAACAAACTCTATCAAAGCATTGGTGGAGATGAGATAATATTTAAAAAACAAACGCTTTTAAAATCAAACAAAAAGCTCTCACAATGAGAGCTTTTTTTATTTCCAAAATTAGTAATTATATTCCTTATTAGTTACAAATGGTATTTTTTGACAAGGTTGAACCTTGTTTTTCAAGATTACACGTAAAAAAAATGAATTTTATAATACTCTTATTTTACAGTAAGCGTACCCTTCATACCCATAGCACGATGAGTGCCAACAGAACAATAATATTCGAAGCTTCCAGCTTTGTCTGCAACGAATGTGACTGTCTGCTCATCTTCTCCCTTGCTCTGCTTTGTCGCCACATTGAATTCATCAATCTTGAAATCATGGAATCCGTCTATGTTTTTGAATACAATCTTCACCGTATCCCCTTTGTTCACAGAAAATGCAGATGGTTCAAACTTAAAATTTGAGCCTGTGATTGTAAATTTTTTCACTGCGCTTGCTGGAATCTGTACTTGTTCTCTTGTTCCAATAGTGGGCGTATTTTTTTCATCACCAACTTTATTTTCTATAGTATTTTTAAATACGACATCTCCGCAAGCGACATAAACACCGGCTTCAGCTTGAGACTTGTGCACATTGATCGCCAAAGGCAACCCAGTTTTTAATTGTGCAAAAGTGATGCCATTTAAAGTAGTTTCTGATTTACCATTAACAACCGAAGTCAAAGGGTATTTTACAGCCCCTGGATTTGGACATGAGCCAATATGAATATGAGAAGGCATAACTACACCAGAAGGAGAACCAGCCAATTTTAATTCAACTTTTACACCGCCATTTTCTTCTTTGAGTATGGCAACACCGGAAATACCTGAATTGTTTTGAGATGAAAGCATAAGGCTAATCTCCTTATCATCCTTATCATTTTTATCTTCATCCCGATTATCTCCTTTATCAGCTCGTTCTGAAAGATTCTTGCAAGCCTCTCTGTCCATTTCAAAGACATTCTTGGCGTTGCTCGTTATCTCTCTTCTTACTTTTCTAGCTTCAACTCTTGCCTTGGACCAAGGCCACCAAGTATATTTCTCTCCCCTGTTCTTGGCATTTTTTATAACAGACAAATAAGCGTCTTGAGCGCTATTAAGGGCGGCTTTCTGCTTGGCTGTAGCATCTTGCATACAAGTGGCAGACTGCACCTTGTCCGGAGTATTACTGGTGGATGAAACGTTATTTTCTTCGGCTCTTACTTGAAGAGCTCCTACAAACATAAAAAGCGAGAAGACCATTGCGCTAATAACAAATTTTTTAATCATTTTGATTTTGCAAAATCACGTCGAGTAATTGTTGATTCAGCGGAATCATGTCACGTACGTCCTTTAAAACGTGACCAAACGCGACGTAATTTATTAATATAATAATTTATAAAATATACGACTCTTATATTATAAAATATGCAGTAAACACTCACAAGTTTTTTGCTTTAAAAGCATCCTTTGCTCTGCTACAGTATTTATAAATACTCGCTGGTTACCTGAACCAACAGCTAGAGTATTATCAAGAGGAGTATGGTGCTTGTAACCACGATTAATAAACTCTTTTACTAGTGCTTCGTGTCTAATATAAAGTGCCTTTTGTTTACCAACCCAACGCAAAGTTTCTGGATGGTGTGAATATCCACCCTTACCTTTATGCTTTGTTAAAATATTCCAAAGACCGTGAAGTTCCCTATGCTCAGCGAGTAAATGTTTCCGACACAGATGTTTTGGATGTATATCCCATACTCGCATAAATTAAAATTTGTATATTATATACCAAACGAGTAGGGCTAACCCACCCCACCAACCAACATCTGAAAGTATCAAGCTTACAATAATCTTTTTTTGTAATGATTGTGGCAAGAGTTCCGCCTGGCGTCCTTCCTGCTCTCGTTTTAGTAAAAATGGGCTGACGTAAAATGACAAAAACAAACCATTTAGAATTAAGATGACTGCGATAAGTGCGTGATAAAAAGGAATACCAAAAAAAATCTCATTGCGATACAAAATAAATCCCCCAATTATTCCTAAAAATATACCCACCCAGATAAGTGGTTTTGTCACCTTGTGTGTACGAGTTGTTGCCTCAGTCCAATAATTTGATTTTCGTCCTAAAAAACCATGGATGTCGATAACCGTGACAGCTCCAAGGCCGACAATAAATCCTGCAATAAAAATAAATAATCCTAAAAAATCCATAATGTAATTATATCATAAATGGTAGCTGACCCCGTTTGCAG
>JBAQFC010000010.1:0-165015 GCA_049287045.1 Minisyncoccia bacterium
CAGCAAGGTAAATCTATTAAGGGGTTTGCTATTTTTGAACAAAAGGAAGTGGATATTACAGAAAATAAAAAAATAAAAGAAGTAGAAATTATATTGGAAGATATGTTTGGAGAAAAACACTCTACAAAAGTATCTGAGGCTAAATTACAGACAGATACTGAAAACTTGAGAGCATTTATGTTGCATTCAGGTATAGAAATACCAGTATCTGCACTAAATAATAAAAATAAAAATTATGAAAAATAAAAAAGATTTAGATGATTTCTCTATATTAACTAAATATTTTCTTGATAACTTTCCTCTTAAATTACTTTTGGGAACTGAAACTCCAAAAAACAAAAAAGAGAAAATTATACACGAAATATCAACTAGGGTACTTGATATTTACACCATATTCTTTAGATTAAATAAATATCCTTTTTATTTTGAAAGATTATATATAATAAATGATATTGATATATCAGAAGCAGAAACATTAGAATACCACATTCAAAATTATTTGAATGATTTTTATTCTTTACAAGTAAAAATAGAAAGATTGGTTAATTTTATAAAAAATAATTTAAGAGAATTTAATATAAGTAATATTAAAGATGTTGAAAAATTAATTGAACACATCAAAACAAATACTAAAAACGGGCTAAGTAATGTAGTTAATATAAGAGGGTCTCATGTTCATAATATTTCAGCTAGGGATCTAAAAATATCAGAAGCAAAATTATATTTAACAATAGTCCAACAGGCTGATAATAATAAAATTCTTCACCTAGACAAAAACAAAGCAAAACAAAATTACTTGTCTTCAATAAAGGAGGTAAAAGAAAAATACATCAAACAGTCTAATAAAAATTCAAATGAACTAAAAAGGTTTTCTAAATTTTTTGTAAGTAAGGTTGGATTTCTGGTAGCTTCTTTATATGGTCATAATTTAGAATCTTTTAATAAAATAATGAAAGACTTAGACTAATCATCCTACATTTAAATACCATTAGGAGAAAGAGTTAATAACCAGCAAGGACAGTCCTTGCTAATAAATTTCGCGAATGTCTCTCTTGGTGAACTGATTATACACTTTGCACGAACTTTTTTCGAACGAAATTCTGCACCCCGCCACAAAATGTCTGGGGAAAATGAGGCGGGGTGCTAAATGCGGGCTTCACTTTTTGTTTTGGCGGAATGGGGACAGGGGCTGAAAAGAACCTTAAATACATATTATCACAATATCTAAAGTTTGGATATTGAATGTTTAGATAGACAATGTTAATATATGACTAGGTCAATTAGGATAAAAGAATATGCTTATTTTGTTGAGCGATTGCGAAAAGCTTGGGAAGAGGCATGAGTGACCCAAGTACAAGTTGCGAAAAAGCTTAGGCGACCGCAATCGCATATCTCGAATGTTGAATCAGGACAGCAAAGAGTTGATGTTGTCGAACTTCAAACTTTTGCAAAGATTTATAACAAAGATATTAAATATTTTGTTAAATAATCCCAAACAATATTTATTATTAATTGTCTTTTTTAAATATATATGAATTTAGGTGTCATAGCTATCTTTGGTGTTCCATTATTAATTCTTGTGCTTATGTATTTTTTAAGCAAACCAGAAAATGCAGAAGATGCCAAAAAGAAAGAGGTAAAGAATATCCAAGATTGGGAAAAAGCAGGTAGGGTAATTTTTGTCTTAAGTATTATGGGCGCCTTTGTATTCAAAGACGCTGATATTTGGGTTAGAGTAACAATAGCAGTATTTGGTTTACTAGTGATGTTGGCAAGTAGGTACGCCCTTAAGAAAAATAATCATGACCAAATGTAACCAGCAAGGACAGTCCTTTCTAACTAGCAAGGACTGTCCTTGCTGGTACTTGCTAGTATCAGGTTATCACCAAAATTAAAAGAACACTTTTAATTTTTCTATCTTTTTTAAAAAAACTAAAAAACCCCAATTCAATCCTGAAAAGGGGTTTTTGTTTTGATCGTTTAAAGATAAAAATTTAAGTAATTTTCTTCTTCTTTTATTCTTTTTCTTGTTTGTTCAATAGTTAAGAGTTTTGTTGGAAGTGTTTCAATTTTCAAAAGATTAAAATCTTCTTGAAATATATAGATGTCGCTTTTATTATTAAAGCCACATTCAACTTCTTTATAAACTCCAGCTCCGATTGAACCATCAGAAAAAGGAAGAAAGACAACATTTTCACATTGTTTAACTTCTTCAAAAAAATAATCCATTCCTTTTCTTCCATATTCCATTTGGTGTTTTAAACCATTTGGATTAAAGATTTTTTGTCCAGGAAATTTTTTTCGAATAAGCTCCAAGCAAAATGTTTCAACCGCAGTCCCATAAGTATTTACAGGATGTGCAAAGTATATTGTTTCCATTTTTTTTGTTTTTGAGTTACTGGTTATTTCTTGTTTATTATACTATTTTTAGCCACAAATAAAAAACCACTTCCGAGGAAGTGGTTTGAGATAAAAATAAAAACATTTATTTACCTTGTCCGTTTTTTATCTGATTAACGAAATCAACAATATCCTTCATGGCACCGTATTCTGGGTTTACAAACCCGTATACCATTGTATCCAGATGACAAATAACAACTATCAAAGAAATTACACCTATAATCCAAAATGTTATTGATAATGCTATACGTCCTGGTGGAGCTTCATTTGTATTCCATTCTTTCCATTCGGTACCATTAAACAATTTCCAAGCAGCACAAAGTACAATCATTGTAATGATAGACACAACGAGCCATAGTATTGATTTAGCAAGTTGTTGTTTTACCAATACTTCGTAAACATGAGTAGCTCCTACTTTTAGAGCTTTTCCCATACTCTCAATTCCGTTTTTCAAGTCTTTGTAAACGCTACCAAAACTGAATTGTGTAGAATCAGCAAGTTGAGCAAAAGCACTATCTGCGTGACTTATGGCACTTTTTACGTCTGTTGAAACACCGCTGACAATGTCATTGGCATTTTTTTTGAGATTTTTGTAAACATTTGATGTGTCAGCAAAAATGATGTTGGTTAAACTAAACATCAACATACTCAATAAAAAAACATTTTTTTTCATAATATTAGTCCCTCCGGAGACTGTTTTTAAAATAACTAATTTGTTTGAATTTACTAAATATTTTTATCATATATATAGGTAAATGTCAAATTTTTAATGTCGGCAGGCCTGGCGGTTTTTTGCCAAGGTTAGACCTTGTTTTTATTTCCTATTTATTTATCTATTGTTATACTATAGCCATGATTGATGTGAATAAAACAATGCAGTTTCAGGGCCTATCTGAAATAGAAGTAAATCAAATTCTAAAAAAAGATGGTTTTAATGAACTACCTTCTAAAAAGAAATCAAGTAGTTTTTCTATTCTAGTTAAAATTTTTTCTGAACCGATGCTCATTTTATTGGTTTCAGCTGCCATAATTTATTTATTTATGGGAGAAATAAGAGATGCATCCTTGCTCGTTGTTTCTACTTTTGTAGTTATTGGTATTACTTTTTATCAAGAAAGAAAAACAGAAAAAACCTTGGAGGCTCTCCGAGAATTGTCCAGCCCCAGAGCTTTAGTTATTCGGAGTGGTTTACAAAAAAAGATTGCAGGACGAGATTTGGTTGTCGGTGATATTATAATAATCCATGAAGGGGATAGAGTTCCTGCTGACTCGGTAGTTCTTTCCTGTGAAAATCTTGCAATTGATGAATCTTTTTTGACTGGAGAATCAATACCTGTAAGAAAAATAAAATGGGATGAGAAAATGGAAATAACAAGACCAGGGGGAGATGATTTACCTTTTGCATATTCTGGTTCAATGATCATAAGTGGTCGTGGTGTTGCTCGCGTAATTTCTACCGGTTTAAATACTGAAATTGGAAAAATTGGAAAGAGTCTTGAAAATATTAAAGACGAAGATACTCTCTTGCATAAGGAGACAAAAAAAATAGTTCGTTCTGTCGCTACCGTAGGTTTTATACTTTGTGGATTTTTGGTTTTATATTATGTTTTGGTAAAAGGAAGTATTGTAAACGGACTTTTGGCAGGACTTACTTTGAGTATGGCAATTATTCCGGAAGAATTTCCAATCGTACTTTTAATATTTTTAACTTTAGGTGCTTGGAGAATTTCTAAAAAGAATGTACTCACTAGACATTCTGCTGCGATTGAGACACTAGGAGCTGCGACTGTGCTTTGTGCAGATAAGACTGGAACATTAACACAAAATAAAATGGAATTAAGTTATCTCTATGCTGATGGGATGCTTTATAATCTGGATGATTCTAAACAAATAGAACTTCCTATACAATTTAGAAATTTATTGGAATATGGAGTTTTGGCTAGTCAAAAAGATCTTTTTGATCCGATTGAAAAGGAATTAAATAAGATGGGCAGTTTGTATCTTAATAATACAAAAAGTTCAGATAGTAATTGGTCTTTAATAAAAGAATATCCTTTATCAAAAAAACTTTTAGTTCTTTCTCATGTATGGCAATCAAAAAATAATAATGAATTAACTGTGGCCTCAAAAGGGGCACCTGAAGCAGTTTTAAGTTTGTGTCATATAGACAATCATCAAAAAACTAAAATCTTGCAAAAAGTAAAAGAAATGTCAGAAAAAGGATTACGAGTGATCGGTGTCGCAAGTGCAGTGGTGTCACCTGAAAATTTAACAGAAGACCAACATGATTTTAGTTTTGAATTTGTGGGTCTTTTAGGATTCATTGATATGGCTCGTGATACAGTGCCATTTGCAATCAAAGAAGCTTATGAAGCAGGAATTAGGGTGATAATGATCACAGGGGATTATCCAGGAACTGCTCAATTTATAGCAAAAAAAATAGGTATCAAAAATTCTGATGAATATTTAACAGGAGAAGATTTGGAAACAATGAGTCATCTTGAGTTGACTGAAAAAATAAAAACAATAAATATTTTTGCGCGAGTGTATCCTGAACAAAAATTATTAATTGTAAATGCTCTGAAAGCAAATGGTGAAATTGTTGCGATGACTGGTGACGGAGTAAATGATGCTCCAGCTTTAAAAACAGCTCATATTGGAGTAGCGATGGGGCAAAGGGGGACAGATGTTGCACGAGAGGCTTCATCATTGGTTTTGCTTGATGATGATTTTTCTTCAATTGTTTCGGCTGTACGATTAGGACGAAGAATTTACGATAATTTAAAAAGAGCAATGGGTTATCTTTTGGCAGTGCATGTGCCTATTGCGGGAATGTCGCTACTTCCTCTCGCTTTTGGTTTGCCTGTAGTATTATTTCCTGCGCATATTGCATTCCTGGAATTTATAATAGATCCAGCTTGTTCTACTGTGTTTGAGTCTGAAAATGAAGATAAAAACATAATGAAAAGAAAACCAAGAAATTTACACAAATCAATGTTTAATTTTAAAACAGTATTGATTAGTCTGCTTCAAGGGTTCGGTGTTCTTATTGTTACATTTGCATTATTTTATTTTGTCATTAAAAATGGAAGAAGTGAGACGGAAGCACGCTCTTTTGCATTTTCATCACTCGTTTTATCTAACTTGATGCTTATAGTTATAAACTTGTCCTGGAGTAAAAGTGTCCATAAAATAATTGTGGGTGGTAATAGGATATTGTACGCAGTATTTATTGGTGCAATATTGAGTCTTATGGCAGTATTGTATGTACCATTTTTAGCAGACTTATTTCACCTTGCTCCGCTTTATCTAAATGATTTTATTCTCATTGTCGGAGCTGTATTTATAAGTTTGATGTGGTTTGAAATATTAAAATTATTTAATAAAAATTTAGTTTAATTTTAATTAATAATATCTTTGGTATTTTTTGTAAATAAAAAAGCCGTGTTCTCTTTTTGAGAACACGGCTTTAAATTTTTCTAATTTTTCCATACCAATCCCAAGATATCATCAAAGACAGATAAATGAACTTCACCTAACCATTTTTGCTTATAACTTTGTTTTTCAGTAGGGAATATCATTTCCTTAAAAGGTATTTCAGATACGTTTACAGATGTTTCCTTGTTTTTTAATATTCTTGCTCGTATTGCAAGTTTATTATCTACTGTCAGTAAGCTATCAATAACTCGAACACTATCAGTCCGAGATTTTAAACCATGTACTTTGTGTACACTAAATAAATCATCGATACTAATAATAGTTGCAGTCACTGTTGCAGTTGCACTTGCCTGTGAAAAGCACTCAAGTTTTAGTATAAATACTAAAAAAAATAAAATTTTTCTTTTCATAATTAAATTTTTATTTAATGGTGAATTTTTTAAAGTATCCCTAAATAGGATCCAGTACATTTTCTACATATTGTTCTTTTATTTGTTGATTAAATTTTAGTCTAAGATTAAGTGATACAAACCCATTTGCACTACCAGCCTGACCTCCATCAGATCCATCTCTAATTGCTCCGTATATCCCTTCAGATTTAATTGAAAAAATAAGAACAGTCTTTTCGGATAATCTTATCCCAGTACCAATCTCAATGAAAACTCCTGAGAAGAGAGCGCATTTCAGTAAGTGTAAATCTTCACTTTCTTTATGGACTGGGTTACCAACAGCTACCAAAATCCCGACTTGGTGTGTCCAGAAAAATTTAGATTCGGTTTCAATACATTCATAAAGAAAAGCCTGAATACCAACAGATTTTAATTGTACAAAATTAGTAGGACCGGAGCCATATTTCCATAACTCGTTGTTTCTAAGTTGAAGACTGAGCCCTTGTCCTTCAGGGTAGTAGTAAAAAAGATTTAATGTTTGACCATTTTTGTCTTTTAAACTAAATAATTTTGTATTTTCCATTGTAAATGAGTTTGATATAGAAACTCCATATTGTGCGTATGCACTGGTGATACTAGTTACGAAAAATATCGCAACAATAAATAGACTTTTACTTTTCATAGTTATTTGTTTTTCAAGGGACCTTGTCTAATCTCTGTTTGTTTATATTCTAGTGAATAGGTTCTTTGCAACTATAACACATAATTAAAAAACTTACAAATGAGTGTAAATTAAAAAATTGTTATTTATTTTGCGGAGGCGGTGAGATTTGAACTCACGATCAGGTTACCCCGATGCTGGTTTTCGAAACCAGTGCCTTCAACCACTCAGCCACGCCTCCGTCTTGTCTTCGTGCCCTCCCGGGCCTCCTTATATCTTCATGCTAAAGCATATCAGATATTTCTGCTGAGGCAGAACCAGATAAAATATAAATCAATTTATATTTTATAGCCACGCTTCCGTACTATTTTGTGTGCAAGTATAAGTAGATATCTTCTAAGGCTTTCACTCCGTCCCCAGCTGCGATATTGTTTTGATGATAGAGGATATTTGTACAGTCTCCAGCAGCCCAGATGCCCGGTACAGAGGTTTTGTTGGTCCAAGGATCTATTTTGACTCTATTAGCTCCGTCCAATTCTACTAGGCTTTTCACCCATTCAGTATTAGGAATTTGTCCGATTTCCACAAAGATACCTGTGACTTTTATTTCTTTTGTTTCATTAGTATTTTTATCTGTATAAGTTAATCCCTCTACAAATTTTTCACCTTTTATTTCTAGAATATCAGCGTTCTTTATGACCTTCATTTTTGGATTAGATAATACTTTTCCAACAGTTATTTCATCAGCACGAAAACTTTCACTTCGGTTTATTAAAGTTACTGAATTACAATAAGCGAGGAGTTGTGCTGCACTTTCAAAACCAGCATTGCCTCCACCAATCACTGCAACATCAGCACCAGAAAAAAGTGGTCCATCACAAGATGCACAATAGGTGATACCTTTGTGTTCTAGAGTATCTGCATTTTTTGCTGTAAGTTTTCTATGTCCACTACCTGTAGTGACGAGTACTGTTTTAGTTAAAAATTCTTCACCAGAATTTGTTTTTATTTTAAATATATTTTCTTCTTTGGAAACTATTTCAACTTTTAAACCTTCTTTTACTTCTAATGTAGAATCAGAATTTTCAGTATTTTTTGCATTTGCCATAACGTGCTCTTTGAAATTTTTTGCAAGGTCAGCACCAGAAATAGAAACTGAACCTACCCAATTGTGAATACTTTCTGACACGATAGATTGACCTCCGAACTCGGAAGTTATAAATAGGGTATTTAGACGCTTACGTGAAGCATATACAGCGGCTGCTACACCTGCAGGTCCACCACCAACAATGATTAAATCATAAGTCATTGGTATTTTTATTTCTTATTTCTTCTTAAAAAAGCTGGGACAGCACTCCAATCATCGGATTCATCCTCGATTATTATTTCTTCTATTACTACTTCAGGTTTTTTTTCAATTTTCTTTACGAATTCATTGTTATTTATGTTTGTATTTTGTATATTTGGGTTTTGTATACTGTTGTGAATTTCTTTTTTGGCTACAACTGCATTTTCTTCTCTTAAAATTGGTTGACTCGAAATGTTTGGAGTAGAACTAAAAAGATTTTTCTTTGGCATGTCGGTAGGGAAGCTAGTAGCAATGACAGTGACTTTTAATTCTCCTTTTTTTAATTTTTCATCGTGGATAGTTCCGAAGATTACTTTTGCATCTTTGTCGATTGATTCTGTGATAATCTTTGCAGCTTCTTGAATTTCATGAATAGTAATGTCGTCTCCACCAGAGATAGCAAATAGTACTCCACGAGCACCATTGATAGATACTTCAAGAAGAGGAGAATTAATTGCTTGAAGGGCAGCTTTTTCGGCACGCTTTTCACCTGAAGCAGATCCGATACCCATAAGAGCACTTCCTGCATCAGCCATGATTGTTTTGATATCAGCGAAGTCTACGTTGATGATACCTGGGGTTGTGATAAGGTCTGAAATACCTTCGACTGCCTGACGAAGAACATCATCACAAGTCGAGAAAGCATCTTTGAAATTTGTATTCTTATCAGAAATTTGTAGAAGTTTGTCATTTGGAATCACGATAATAGCATCAACTTCTTTTGAAAGTTCTTCGAGTCCCTTGTCTGCTAGTTTCATTCGGTAACTACCTTCAAAGAAAAATGGTTTGGTAACAACAGCGACGGTTAGGATTCCTTGTTCTTTCGCAGCCTTAGCGATAATAGGAGCTGCACCAGTACCAGTACCTCCTCCTAGACCACACGCAATAAAGACCATATCAGAACCTTTGATAACATCTTGAATTTCTGACTTTGTTTCTTCGGCAGCTTTCTTTCCGATTTCAGGATTCATTCCAGCACCAAGACCCTTAGTTAAATTTTTCCCAATATGTATTTTTTTATCTGCTAAAGAATGGTGCAAGTCTTGAGTATCTGTGTTCATGCAGATAAATTCTACTCCTTTTACCTTATTCGCTATCATGTGGTTAAGGGCATTTTTACCTGATCCTCCTACTCCGATGACTTTAATACGGGCGAATGTTTCAATAGCTGGGTTTACTTTAGGCATATCTTTTTGTGGTTAAATTCTAATAAAATCGATTTAGTTATATAAGTCCTATAATAGCAGAAAATTTTAAAAAGCAAAATTTTATTGACAGCTATTTTTGATTGACATTTTTATTGTTTATGCTATTGTATGCATAACTTTGAGTTATTTGAAAATATTGTTTTTGGGTTTGCCGGTAAATTTTAGAAATTTCGTGATTTTTAAAATTTACCGACAAATAATTAATTTAAACTAAAAACAAAAAAACATGACGACAAACCATTACAACCTTTTTAAAAAGGTTCAACTGATTTACATAATTGCTGGAGAGGCAATTAAATTTTTTAACAAAGACAAATTCGAAGACCAAAAAAGAAACGGCTTACGAATTTGTTTTACTGAAAGAGGGAATGGTGAAGATATCCTAAATATCTGTGTTGGAATTTTTCCTGTTGAAAAATCAGAAAAGTATTTTGATTGTGCCAGGAAAAAAGCCAAACTTGTTTCAGGCGAAAATGCTCCTTTGACAACAATAGGTAATGAACAATACACTCCTCCTGTTCCTCAGGGTGGTGTACAAGGTTATCTTTATGGTGTTGGTGTTGCAGGGCAAGAAGAAGAACATAACGAAGTGATTGCCGGTGCAGTCATTTTAATTATTGAAAAGATCTTGTTTGAAAAGACTGATGATAAGTTTAAATCTTCAATGATTGACCATTCTGCAAGCTTAAAAAGTTTATTCGACCAGCCAGGTAGAAATGAAAACTTTAATAAGTTCATGAATTATTTAATCAATGAACAGAAAATTTTTCAGCAGGTGGAGTTTTTGGAACTCATGGAATAAAAAAGATTAAGTTTAAAACCACTTTCGTTTAGAAAAACGAAAGTGGTTTTTTTAATGCCAATTTATAAAAATAGTGCCTAAATCTATGGCATGAGCTGTTTAGTTATTGATTTTATTGCATTTTTTATGTCTTTAAGAATAGTTGAACCAGTAACAATTTTATCTTTGTCTTCAGTTATTAATCCGAGTACTGTAAACCAAGATGGGTCACGAAGTTTTGTTTTTGTATTACCAAAAATATCGGTTTGTCCTATTCGAGAGGGTAGTTTTAAAACAGATTTTGAGAGTTCTTCAAGTTTTGTGATAGAAGAACCTCCACCAATCCATACGATACCAGCGGGTAGGAGCTCGTTTCTTTTTACTTTCTTTAAATGATTTTCTATTAGTTCAAAAATATCAGATAGACGTGCATCGATAATTTCATCTAGTTTTTTCTTTGGGTAATCTTCAGAAAGATTACCTAGTTTTAGACTCTCAGCTTTTTCCAAAGGTATTTTTAATCCTAAAGCAATGTCATTGGTAATATCAGATGAACCGATTGAGTATGTGTGAAGAGATATAAGTGACCCGTTTTCAAACACTCCAATCGATACGGTCTCGGATCCAATATTTACTAAAGCTGAACCGACGATTTTTTGTCTGTCGGATAATGCAGTATTACTTCCTGCAATTGGTGCAGCGATTATATTTACTGGTTCAACACCAGCTTCGGTTATCACTTCGAGCAGATCTTCTAAATGTTGACTGGAGCAAGTAACAAAAAGAGTTTTAATTTCGAGTTTTACTCCGCGCATTCCTTCAGGTCTGCCTAATACTTCTTTTCCATCAAGACGGAAAGAAATAGGAAATGTTTGGATAACTTTTTTGTTTCCTAATTTTAAATTATTTTCACCATCTTCGATAGCTTTACTTATATCTAGGTTAGTTACTTCACCATTGGCTTTGGAAATAATAGCGATTCCTGAACTTGTTTCTGAACGCAATGTTGTACCACCGACTGCAATAAAAGCACGTTTTATTTTTATTCCAGAAGTCTTTTCGGCCATATTTACAGCCTTTTTTATAGAATTAACTGCTTCATTGAAATCAACGACGTATCCATGTCGAATACCTTTTGTCTCGGTTTCACCAATACCAATAATCTTAGGATTTTTTTCTCCCTTTAAAAATTCTCCCACTACGACTCTCGTCGTCGAGGACCCCAAGTCTATTCCTATAGAAATATTTCTGATCATATTTTTGTTCTGCTTTATCCATTCTACTACTATGTTCCATTCCTTTCAAATGAAGCATTCCGTGGATAACTAAAAATCCGATGAAATTAGGATATGTTCTATCAAATTTTTTGTATTCGCGTTTTGCTACAGCTGGGCATAGGATCATTTCACCTTCAGTTTTAGACAAACAAAAAGATAAAATATTTGTTGATTTATCTTTACCTCGATATTTTTTATTAAATTCTCTAGATCTTTTTTCTCCGACAAAAACAATTGAACAAGAAAATTTCTTGCCTAAGATATCATTTTTTAAGTTGTCAAAAGGCAAGCTTGGTAGCTTGCCTTTTGTTTTATTTATAACAGAGAGAGTCTCTTCCATATTTTTTTATTTTACCTTACCAAGTTTGCGAAGTTTTTCGATTTCCTTTCTTCTTGCTAAGCGTTTCAAAGCTCCAGCCTTAACTTTCAACTTTGATTCGGTTCTTTCATTGTAACGTGAACCTTTTACTTTATGAATTATACCTGATTCCTGAACCTTACGAGAAAAACGGCGCATAACACTTGCGTTGTTTTCATTTGGGTTTTTCTTGATTTCTATTATTGTTTTTGCCATATGTCCTATTAGAATATCATATAAAAGATTTTTAGCAAGTATTTCTCTTACCCTTTTTGACTTTTAAGTAAAAAAAGGTTAGATTTAATGAATGGATAAAGCGTTGGATTACATAACTGAAGAAAAGAAAAAGTTACTTGAGGCTGAACTTCATGATTTAAAAGGCCCTAAACGTAAAGAAATAATAGATAGTCTAGAATATGCCAAGTCACTTGGTGATCTTTCAGAGAACGCAGAATACCACCAGGCCAGAGAAGACCAAGGTAAGCTAGAGGCACGTATTGCAAAAATTGATCATATTTTAAAAACATCAACAGTTGTTTCAAAACAAAGTAGTGAAACAATTCAAATCGGTTCTTCTGTTGTAGTAGAAAAAGAAGGATCAAAAGAAAATAAGACTTTTGTTATTGTTGGTTCTGAAGAAGCAGATATGGCTGCCGGTAAGATTTCAAATCGTTCACCTTTTGGTGAAGCCCTTTTTGGTAAAAGAAAAGGTGATGATATTTCATTCAAAACTCCCAACGGTGTAGTTAATTACAAAATCATAAACGTATCTTAAAAAAATGGCATCAATCGAAGAACTTCGCAGTGCTCGTTTGCAAAAAATAAATCTCTTAAAAGAAGCGGGTATGGAAGCATATTTCAAAGATTTTTTGCGTAATTATTCTGTGCATGAAACAAAGGAAAGATTTGCAGAATTATCAGAAAGTAATGAATTTGTGTCTTTAGCTGGGCGAGTTATGGTTGTTCGGGGGCAAGGTGCGATACTTTTTATTGTTATTCAAGATGGCAATGAAAGAATTCAAGTTGTTCTAAAAAAAGATGAGTTACCAGAAGAAGTATTTAATTTATTTACATCAACAGTAGACAATGGGGATTTTATTGGGGTCACAGGTACATTATTTGTTACAGCTCGAGGTGAGCAAAGTCTTTTAATAAAAGAGTGGATGATGCTTTCAAAAGCTCTTTTGCCTCTTCCTGATAAATGGCACGGGCTTCAGGATGTTGAAGAAACATATCGAAAAAGATATCTTGATATCTTAATGGATAAAAATGTCTATGATCGTTTTGTTATTCGTTCAAAAATTATAAAATCTGTTAGAGAATTTTTAGACAAGAAAAACTTTCTAGAAGTTGAAACTCCAATTTTACAAAATCAGGCTGGTGGGGCTATGGCTAAAGTTTTTGAAACTCATCATAATGATTACGACATCCCTATGGTTTTGCGTATTTCACTTGAGCTAGAACATAAAATAATCATGACTGGTGGTTATGAACGTATATATGAAATAGGTAAAAACTTCCGCAATGAAGGTTCAGATCCAACTCATATCCAAGAATTCACAATGTTAGAATGGTATGCAGCATATCAATCACTTGAGACAAATATAAAATGGACCGAAGAGATGCTTAAAGAAATTGCTATCAATGTCATCGGAAAGACCGCTTTTACTGTTTATGACAAAGAAGAAAATCCTGTTGAAGTAAATTTTGATGGAGTATGGCCAAAGATTTCTTTTGCTGATTTAGTAAAGGAAAATGCTGGTATAGATATCACAACTATTTCTGTTGAAGATGCACGCAAGACTGCTATCAAGTGGGGAATGAAAGAAGACGAAGCAGAAAAAATGGGACGAGGTAATCTTCTAGATTTTATTTACAAGAAGTCTTCACGGGTTAAAATAATTAATCCGACATTTGTCACAAATTTTCCAGGAGAATTAAAACCTTTAGCAATCCAAAATGATGATAATACCGCTCAAGTTGCTCAGCTTATTATTGCTGGTGCAGAAATCACAAACCAATACGCAGAGCTTGTAAATCCATTAAAACAAAGAGAACTTTTAGCTAATCAAGCTAAGGCTAAAGAGGGTGGTGATGAAGAAGCTATGCAGGTAGATGAAAGATTTCTAACAGCTATGGAACATGGTATGCCTCCAATGACAGGATTCGGTATGGGTATTGATAGATTGGTATCAATTCTAACTGAACAAAGAAATCTACGTGATACGATTTTCTTCCCAATAATGAGACCTAAAAACGAATAAAAAATAAAAAATAAAAAATACCTGACTTATTAATATAGGTCAGGTATTTTTTTTATATTGCAATAAAAAAAGGAGCACCAGAGATGCTCCCGAAGAGGTTAAACAAAATATTTATTTTTATCTTCTATCAGATTTGGGTTATTAGGTAGACTGATAACTACCCTCCAAGTAGTATACAACATAATAAAAAAATTGCAAGGGTTATTTGTTTAGTTATCCACATAAAAGGTGGTGGCATTGTGGGGGATAGTGGTCTATAATATATATGAAGTGGGAAAGAGTGGGAAGAAAATATAAAACAAAAAATTATGCTAATAGGAGAATACATACATACAATAGATGACAAAAACAGGGTTTCATTACCTTCTAAATTTCGCAAGGAGATGGGCAAGAAAATAGTCATCACACCAGGATTTGATAATTGTTTGTTTATCTTTACCGCAAAAGAATGGATCAAAATTTCTGAACAACTTTCCGCACCATCTTTTCTTCAGTCAGATAGTAGAGGTTTGAATCGATACATTTTCGGAGGAGCGACAGAAGTGGACGTAGATTCGATCGGCAGAATATTGATTCCAGATTTTCTTAAAATAAGAGTCGGATTAGATGGGAAGGCAGCATTAATAGGAGTTAAGAATCGAGTGGAAGTATGGAATGAAAAAGCATGGTCAGATTACCGAAAGGTTGTTGAAAAACAAGCGGATCAATTAGCAGAGAAGTTAAGTAGTGCTGGAGTTTTATAAGATGGATAGCATTCACAAGACAGTTCTTTTAAATGAAACAGTAGATGGTTTGAATTTACCTTCCAAGGCAATTGTAGTAGATGGCACATTTGGGGGTGGAGGACATTCTGCTTTAGTTTGCACGAAGTTTCCAGGTACTAAAATAATTGCAATTGATCAAGACAAGGGTGCTTGGGAAAAAGCAGAAAATAAGTTTAAGGGTCTTGATTGCAAAGTTTCTTTTCATAACCTGAATTTTAGAGACTTGGATAAGGCTCTAGAAATAGAAGGAATAAAAGAGGTTGATGGAATCATTTTAGATATAGGGTTGAGTTCAGACCAGTTAGATAATTCCGGACGAGGATTTTCTTTCATGAAAGACGAGCCATTGCTCATGACAATGAAAGAAAATCCGCTTCCAGAAGATTTGACCGCCATGGATGTTGTAAATACCTGGGGCGAAGAGAATCTGGCAAATGTTATATACGGTTATGGTGAAGAAAGATATTCCAGAAGAATAGCAAAAGCGATATTTGAAGCAAGAAAGGTAAAAAAGATAGAGACGACCTTTGAGTTAGTAAAGATTATCAGTGATTCTGTCCCAGCTGCTTATAGAAGAGGAAGATTGCACTTTGCCACAAGAACGTTCCAAGCGATAAGAATAGCGGTAAATGACGAATTGGGTGCATTGGAGGCTGGTCTAGAGAAAGGATTTGTTGCATTAAAGAGAGGTGGCAGAATGTCAGTCATTTCATTTCATAGTCTAGAGGACAGAATCACTAAAAAGTTTTTTAAAGAAAAGGAAAAAAATGGTGAAGCAAAATTAACAACCAAGAAGCCAATCACAGCTGGAGAAATAGAACTAAAAAATAACCCAAGATCAAGAAGTGCAAAATTAAGAATCTTAGAAAAAATATAAAAAAATGAAAACAATTGCCCAAAAAATGAAGACACATGCGATGAATATAAATGTTGTAAACAACAACCTTGAAAGACAAGTGTTGAATTTATTGCTTTGGACTTTGGGTGCACTTGCTGTTTGTTACCTTTTCTTCCTGGGAAGTATGGTACTAAATGTAGTAGAACGAAGAAGTCTCGAGACTGGTGCAAATGTCCTAGCAAATCAGGTTCAGGACTTGGAACTAGAATATCTTTCCGTATCAAATAAAATCGATCTCACCTTTGCAAAATCCTTAGGTTTTCAAGAAACAAAAACAAAATTTGCGACCCGTAGTTTTCTTGGCAGTCTTAAACTTGCAAAAAATGACTTATAGTTTTCTTTCTAGAACTAGGGTAATTTCTGTACTTTTATTAGTTGCTGCAATTATTCTAATAGGAAAGCTTTTTTTGGTACAAGTTGTTCACAAGAATTCATATACTGAACGTGCAGATAGACAATATTCTACACCTTCATCAAATATCTTTGAACGCAGAACTATCTTCTTTGAACGTAAAGATGGACAGCTTGTTTCTGCTGCAACTCAAACTACTGGGTTCAAATTGGCAGTTGCTCCAAATAAAATTATTGATGCAGAAAATACTTATCAAAAAATATCAAAAATAACAACTCTTGACCATGATGCTTTTATAGCTAAGGTCTTAAAGAAAAATGATCCATACGAAGAGGTTGCTGACCGTCTATCAAAGAGCGAAGCGGATGCAATTGCATCTGAAAAAATTCCTGGAGTTTCTATCTATAAGGAAAAATGGCGTTTTTATCCGGGTGACACTCTGGCTTCTCATACACTAGGTTTTGTTGGTTTCAAAGGTACAGATTTTAGTGGACGCTATGGCCTCGAAAGACAATACAATGCTGAACTCTCTCGAGATGTGGATAGTCCGTACATCAATTTCTTTGCCGAGGTTTTTTCTAACATTAATACATCACTATTTGAAAAAGAAAAAAAGGGTGGCGATATAATAACAACGATAGAACCGGCAGTACAAGGATTTCTAGAAAAAAAGTTGGCTGAAGTAAAAGAGAAAGAAAATGTCGATTCCATTGGCGGAATAATAATGGACCCACGTGATGGATCAATTTACGCTCTTAGTGTTAAGCCAGATTTTAACCCAAATGATTTTTCTAAAGTAAAAAATGCCTCTACTTTCTCAAACCCATTAGTTGAAAATGTCCTTGAATTCGGGTCAGTCGTGAAGCCCTTGGTAATGGCCTCTGCTCTTGATGCTGGAGTGGTGACAGCTGATACAAAATATAATGATAAAGGGTTTGTAATAATTGAGAAAAAACAGATAAATAATTTTGATAAAAAATCACGCGGAAATGGTGTAACAATGCAGGAAGTTCTAAATCAGTCACTTAATACCGGAATGGTTTATGTATATCAACATTTAGGAAAACAAAATATGCGTGAATACTTACTGTCTTTTGGTATAAAAGAAAAAACTGGAATTGATTTACCAAATGAGACAAGTGGGCTAGTAGCAAACCTGCAAAGTCCTAGGGAGCTCGAATATGCCAATGCATCTTTTGGACAAGGTATTGCTCTTACTCCAATTGAAATGATTCGTGCTCTTGCTTCACTTTCCAACGGAGGTAATCTTGTTACTCCTCATATTGCTAAAATAATAAAATATGATGATGGTACACAAAAAGTTTTATCGTATCCTACTAAGCGCACAAAAATTACCGAAAAAACTTCTGAAGAAATAACACGAATGCTCGTCAATGTGATGGATGCATATATGAAAAGTAAAACTACAAATTTGGAACATTACTCTGTCGCAGTAAAAACCGGAACAGCGCAAGTTGCCAAAGAGAGTGGTGGAGGATATTATGAAGATAGACATACGCATTCTTTTTTTGGATATTTTCCAGCGTATGATCCGAAGTTTATAGTTTTACTTTATGCAATAAACCCGAAAGGTGTTCCTTATGCTTTTCAAACGTGGGCTGATCCATTTTTAGATATTTCCAAATTTCTGCTTAGTTATTATGAAGTTCCACCGGATAGATGATTAATTAATTTACAAAATCAATGAAAACAACATTTAAAAAAATAATAGTCTCAATATTAAAGATAGAATCACGTCTTATTCTTTGGAAATATAAACCCAAGGTAGTCGCGATTACAGGGTCTGTCGGTAAGACCTCCACCAAAGATGCAGTTTATGCTGTTCTTTCTGGTATTGCTTATGTTCGAAAAAGTGAAAAAAGTTACAATAGTGAAATAGGACTTCCTCTTACTATTTTAGGATGCCCAAATGGTTGGAATAATCCTTATGTTTGGTTTCAAAATATTTTGAAAGGCTTTTGGCTTTTTGTTGCACCTCATAAATATCCAGAATGGCTCGTTCTCGAAGTGGGTATCGGTAAACCTGATGATATGAAACAGACTGCTTCTTGGCTCAAAACTGATGCAGTGATAATGACAACAATAGGAGAGACTCCGGTGCATATTGAATTTTTTAAATCACGCGATCATCTGATAGAAGAAAAAAGTCAGCTTATTAAAACATTAAAAAAAGATGGTCTTTTGGTATTGAATGCTGATGATGAAGCTATTCTTGAAATGAAAATAAAAAGTAAAAATCGTATAATAACCTATGGCTTCAAGGAGGGTGCTGATGTATTAGGTTCCGCTGATAGTATCTTTTACTCTGATTCAAATTCAAATGCTCCTACACAGCAAGGAGAGCCTCAGGGGATAATCTTTAGGGTGGATGAAGGAGGGAAAAGTCTTCCAGTTATTATTGAAGGAGTCTTCGGAAGAAATCATGTCTATGCATCTCTTGCATCACTTGCTCTTTCTTTTGGTTTAAAATTTAATATTCTGAATGCGATAAATGCACTTAAAAATTATGACGTTCCACCTGGACGAATGCGTTTATTGAAAGGAATAAATAATTCTTTGATAATTGATGACACCTATAATTCTTCTCCGTTTGCTTGTGAATCAGCTCTGAAAACTTTAGGAGAAGTTAATCCCACTCATATGGGTGAAATAATTGGTAGAAAAATAGCTGTCTTGGGTGATATGTTGGAACTCGGTAAACACACAGAAGAAGCACATAAAAATATTGGGAAAATTGCAAAAGAAAATGCAGAGATACTTATTGTAGTTGGACCAAGAGCAAAGGCTATCAAAGAAGGAGCTCTTCTTGAAGGTATGAATGAAAAAAATATTTTCGAACTTTTAAATTCACGCGAGACAGGGGACTTTCTTAAAGTTTTTGCACAAGCAGGCGATTTGATTCTCGTTAAGGGTTCACAAGGTATGCGTATGGAACGCGCAGTAGAAGCAATTCTTTTAGATCAAAAAAACAAAGAGAAACTATTGGTCCGCCAGGATCCTGAGTGGATTGCGAAGGCTTAATTTGTTATAATACCCTTATATTTTGTTCTTTTATAGAATAGAGAGCTATGCTATTGACTTTTAGCTAATAAATGGTGTATAATATAGGTGTATTAATTGTACATTAAAATAGTTTCAAACTTAAAACTTGTATTATGGATAGTAAAAGATTTAGGAATATTTCAATGTATATTCCAGATGCCAAAATTCGTATTGAAGAAATACGTAAAGTATATTTAACACAAAAAGGACTTGCAATTAAGAATCCTAAATTAACTTTTTTAAGTTGGAAAATAATTGCAATAAACCGATGTCCTACGTATTTGAAAAATTATCCATCTGATTGGATTGCCTTTATTGTAGAGTTCAGGAAGCAGGAAAAAGAGCAAGAAGAAATAAAAGAAATTCTTAAAGCTTCTGAAACAAAACAAAAAGTAAAGTCTGAAATTGAAAAAGAATCAGTTTCATCCAAAGTAAAGAAATTTGTAAAAAAATCTCTTTTTGGAGAAGACCAGCTGGAGTTTAACTTCTGATAGATTTATCAGAACAAACCTTAAAACGTCACAATGTGGCGTTTTTTTTATTTTAATTAAAAATTTCGTTTGAGAGAGTTTTGACTCCTATTTTTTTCTTTGATGAAAATGGAATGATAATATGACTTCCAACTACATTTTTTATTTCCGTCATTCTTTTATGGTATTGAGATTGGGTCATTTTATCAACTTTATTTGCAACGATTAGAAAATCCTTGTGGTGATTCTGAAGTTCATGGAGCATAGAGGTATCCTTGTCAGTTATTCCAACACTCGCATCGATAATGAAAACTATTTTCTTTTGAGTATAAAGCGAATTAAAAAGATATGAATCAATAAGTTCACTGATTCTTTCACGACCAAGACCTGAGTTGATAGCGTATCCATAACCCGGAAGGTCAACCAAGTAGAAAGAGTCATTTATAAGAAAAATATTTATTTCCTGAGTTCTTCCTGGAAAGGAACTTGTACGTGCTAATTGGCTATTAGTCAGAGTATTTATAAGGGTAGATTTTCCTACGTTTGAGCGCCCAATAAAAGCTATCTGAGGAATATCATTCCCCAAGATATCGTCATCTCCTATGAGTCCTTTAACGAATTTTTTAGATGTTATTTTCACTATTTCATATTAGCAGATAAATAGGTTTAGAGCTATAAAAATATTATTTTTCTAAATAATAAAAAGCTACCTATAAAGGTAGCTTTTTAAGTATCACTTTGCGTTATTTATTGAACTGCAATTTCAGATGAGGAGTTTGAAGAATCACTAATATCTGAAGGTGCTTTACAAGCCTTTAATGATGTCTTGAATGTTGACCAAGCATTTTTTTGGTCTTTTTTCCAAGCAGTATTTGCTGTCTTTGTAGATTTTTTGAAATCTGACCAGGCAGTTTTTATTGAAGTTTTTGCTTGGGCTTTTGTGGTAGAAGTATAAGCTTGTTGTAATGCAGATGCTCTTGCTGTGTAAGCTGAAGCTATTGCACTAGAATGGGTACCAATAGCGGTACCGATAGCAGCTTCTCTTGTACTAACAACTGTTCCGACGCAAGCAATAGCAGTGGCAATAGATGCGCTGTCTGTAGTTCCAGTTGTTATTCCAGCTGGGTTTCTAACTGGGTTTTTAATTGGTTTTTTGATCGGATACATAGCTGGATTTGCAGTCGTAGTTCCTTCTGAAGTTACAGTTGTGGCTGTAGTTCCAGCTGTAGTTGTGTCTGTTGTTGTTTGAGCAAGTGCAGGTAAGGAAATTAATAGTCCTAAAGCGAAGATTGAAATACTTAATGTTTTTTTCATAATTGATTTTTGTTTTAATTAATATATTTAATAAATTCTACTTCGACCATCTTTATTATATTATTTTAAATAAAAACTGTCTATGAAGTTTTTCCAGATGTTGGACGTCTAGAAATAAAATAGTTAATTTTTGACTTTCTTAGATAAAACACGTAGAGTTAAAAAAAATAATTCATTCACAATTTAAAACTACAGCTATGTCAGAAAAAATCAACAAACTCAGTCCAGGCCTCCAGGCCAAAATTTTTACAGGAGAAAGGGATTACAAACCTGATCCAAATACACCCGTGTCGAACTTTTTAGCCCATACAAAACGCCATTGCAATGGCGGCAAGACAGTAGATGCCGGCATTTGGCTCAGAGATCATTGTGATAATGGTGGAAAAATATTCTTGACCATGTCAGGAGCAGGGTCTTCTTTCCAACAGGGAATTATGATCAGTGAACTAATACGTGCAGGTAAAATTGCTGCTATTAGTGTCACTGGTGCTAATTTAGAAGAAAGCCTTTATCGTTTGGTTGCAAATTCTCATTATGCGTATATTCCTGATTATATGGAGTTAACACGTCAGGAGGAAAAGGAATTAGCGCAAGCAGGTTTCAGAAGGATTACCGATACATTTCTTCCAGAAGAAGAATCAGTCAGAATTGTGCTTCCAGCTAAGGAAAAATTATGGCGCGAAGCTGAAGAGAAAGGAGAAAGCTATTTTTGGCACGAATATTTTTTTCAGCTTTTTGAACGAAAAATGATTGAATTTGATCCAACAGCAAATCCAGATGATTGCTGGTTGTATCAAGCTTGGTTACATAAAATTCCTATTTTTATACCAGGAATTGAAGATCAAACGATGGGTAATATTTTCACATATTTTTGTTACAAAGGAAATCATCCTGTACTCAAAAAATATGCTCAAGATAAACCTATTAGTCAAAAAATAATAAAATACGGATTTGACTATATGCACAGTCTTGCTGAGTGGTATTTAGATAATACCAAAGAAAAAGGATTAGCCTTTTTACAGCTTGGAGGAGGTATTGCCGCTGACTTTCCTATTTGTGTCGTTCCCCATATTAAAAAAGATTATATGGATGGATTCTCTGAAGAAGAACAGGAAAAGGTTGTTCGTTCTTGGGCTGGATTTATAGAAATACATAATGCTACCATGTCCTTTGGATCTTACTCCGGCGCAGGCTTCAAAGAAAAGATTACCTGGGAGAAGTTTGATGTCGATGCATATGGTATACAGGTATGCGGGGACTATACAGCACATTTTCCTGATATAGCTGCCTTGGTTTTAAGAAAATAAATTTTGTTCATTAATTTTAATAAGCTCGACAATGTCGGGCTTATTTTTTTTAATGTCTTGACTTTATGCTCAAAAGTCGTATTCTGTTTTTAGAACTCTTGAGAATAATCTGATCATATGGTCGGACGCTTATTGGTTCATTTACAAATAAAAATTGGAGGTAACATCATGAGCATTCATATAAATGCCAAAGAAGGCGAAATCGCTGAAACAGTATTTTTGTCCGGAGATCCTTTACGGGCGAAATTCATAGCAGAGAATTATTTAAAAGATGTTTTTGGCTATAACTCAGTCCGTGGAATGTATGGTTATACAGGCATAACCAAAGAGGGCAAAAGAGTATCAGTTCAAGGAACAGGGATGGGTATGCCTTCTCTAAGTATCTACGTAAACGAACTGATTGATTCTTACAAAGTAAAACGCCTAATCAGAGTTGGGAGTGCCGGTTCTTTGCAAAAAGAACTTAAAACTATGAGTATAGTACTTGCATTAGGATCATGTTCTGATTCTGCAATGAACCTAAGTCGTTTTCCAGTTGGTGCTATTTTTGCTCCAGTTGCTGATTGGGAACTCTTAAAGAAGGCAAATGAAATTGCAGAAAAAAAGAAGATTGAAGTAAAAGTAGGTAATATTTTTGCTGCAGATAAATTTTATGATTCAGACACATTTTATGGTTCAGAAACATGGAAGGTGTTTGCTAAATACAATGTTCTTGCTGTGGAAATGGAAACGGCCGAGTTGTATACATTGGCTGCTCAAAAAGGAGTTCAGGCTTTAACGATGTTAACCATTAGTGATAATTTGGTTACAGGAGACAAGTTGAGTTCCAAAGACCGTGAAACAGCCTTCACGGAAATGATAGAAATTGCTTTAGCTTTGTAATTATTAACCAAAAGTTAAATACAAAGTAATACTGACCCTAAATCTTTGAAAAATGAAAAAACAAATTCTTATTCCAGCGTTATGTGTGATTGCTTTCCTTATTTCTTTTTACATGTATGAATCAAAATATACTGATTGTAAAATATCACAGATATATTTTAAGGGATTAAATACCTCTGAGGTAAAAATATCGTTTAATACTGATTATCCAGTTGATTCATTTAAACTTGGTCAAATAGTATTTGAAACAGGTTGTGCTGCCGGTACATTGGAGGAAAACGCTTCATGGGTAGAAAAAAATTATCGTACTTCTGTAAAAGAGATAAGATACAATCCTGATGGTGTAACTCAAGTTTCAACGACTATAAACTGCAATTATTTACAATTTTATGATTGTGAATCAGCCGATTATATATACATTCCAGTCGTAATTTTTACACATAGTGGAATAAAGGAAATTACACTAAAAACCTGTACAAATGATTTGAAGACAGAATTTATATAAAATATTTTTTTATTTTACAAAAGCCCCTCTGCAGTAATGCATGGGCTTTTTTATTTTGTATGTACTATTAAGAGAAGGATAAAATTGTAAATAAAAATGACCTCGAACTTTTGTCGAGGTCATTCTTTTATTACTCCAAAGCCATGAAAATCTAGTATTTCTTGAGTTTGATCACTTCCGTAATCAAGCATTTTTATTAGACCATTGAACTCACAAAAATTTTCTGGCTTAAAAAAATCAACATTTTTTATCCCTCTTTTGATAATTTTTTTTAGAAATTTTATCCATCGAGGATTGGAAGGATTTAAGACATTACCCTTTGGTTGAATTATTATATAACCAAACAAATATGCCTTTGTTATTGGCAGTAATGCTTCCTCATCTTTGTGTTTCTTAAAATATAGATATTCTCTTCTGTTTGAAGACAAAATATAAAAGATATAACGAGGAATTGCTAATATTTTATTTTTACCATAACGGTTAGCTTTCTCATAAAAAATACCCTCATCTTTATATTTTAAAAAACATTTAATAAGTAGAAAAAAATTTATCCACGGAATTTTAACAGCAGAGTCTCCATATATGAAGACTAATCTGCTCAAACCTTGAGTCACAATCTTCATAACTTTTTATATTTTAATTAGAACTATGTAAATTTATTCTAAGATTACTTTTAATATGAGTATTTGTCAATTCAATAGGCTAAATATAGAAGATTTAGAGTTTTTTCTTGCTTAATAATGAAATAAGTTGTAATGTTTATTCAAAAGTATAAATAAAAAATATTATGGAAGAAGAGAAAGTTTTATTAAACGCAACGGTGTGTCTTTTAGTTAAAAGTAATGAGGTTCTTCTTGGTCTTAAAACAAAAAAGATTGGTGCAGGTTGTCGCAATGGTTATGGTGGTGGAGTTGAAATAGGAGAAAGTGTGATAAATGCAGCAATCAGGGAGTTAGAAGAGGAAACTGGTAAAAAAATAGGTAATAAATTTATTACAACCTTACCAGAGCATCTTGAAAAAGTTGCCATCGTTTATTTCCATAATACAAAAAGTGATGGACAAACTTTTGTTTGTAGAGTTCATTTTTTTATTGTGAGAGTATGGTTCGGAGAGGCAATAGATACTGATGAGATGGAGAATTTACTTCCTTTCAATATCAATAATCTACCTTTTGATCAGATGATGCCTGCTGATAGGGAATATTTTCCATTAATTCTGAATGGTAAGAAGATAATTGCTAAGGCAAAGTATGGACCGTATCAGAAAGAATTATTGGAAGAAGTAATTATTCAAGAAGTTAATTCTTTTCCAGAAGATTAAAACCTATTCATATTATGGATAGGTTTTTTTATTTTTATTTTTTTAAAAAAATAAAACCCCATAATATTTTATATATTATGGGGTTCTTTATTTAAAAAAAAGAATTTAATTAATTTTGACTAACTTTTTCAACCAAAGTACATTCTGTTTTGTGTATTACACCTTCTTTAGTTCTGAAGTAATCAATAAATTTGTAAATAAATCCAATAGTATTTTCATTTATCAATTCATCAGGTATCTGGCTTATCACATAAGCGTAGGTTGGCTCAAAATTATCAGCACTATCATTAAATGATTGATAAGTAGTAATTTTTTCACCAAGCTTAACTTCTGAAGAAACCGGTGTTTCAGGGTTTGTCCTGTGGATATTACTTCCATTAATTCTCATCCATATTCCAACATCCATAAAAGCATTATTTATTTCTCCAGGTTCAATAAAAGTATAGCCCTCTTTATCCCATTTGATGATTGGCTTTACTTTATCTTTTAATTTAATAGCTTTTTCAATATCTAAAGGTTTTATCAATCCTTCTACGGATGGCAGAGAAATATCTTTTATTGATTCTTCTTTGTTTTTACCATAAAAAATTATTGAAGCAGATTGATAGTCTTCATTAATAATTTGAACATCTTTTTTGGGATCTAAAGCAAAAGCCACAACATCTGATGCGATTTCATTAGGAATTTGTGCCATCACTTCAGCAAAAGTAATTTTACAGAAACCATAATAACCTCCGATTTTTACAAAAATATCTCTAATTAAAAGCTCCTGTAGACCAGTTGCCTTTTTAGTTATTTTTCTAGTATCGTCAAAATTGAAAGCTTCATTTCTTAAATTGCAGGATGTTTCTACATAAAAAAGATCAAAATATTTTTCATCTTGTTCCTGAGTAAAATATGCTTTACCAAGTAACCCTTGCATTGCTGGTTTAACATACTTTATTTGATTCATTCTTTCAAATAATAATTTATCAGAGATAAATGGAATTTTTGGTTCCAGTTCATAATCCAATTTTGCCAAAGCAAGTGCTTTTTTAGGATTTTTAGTATCCTTGTAAGGAAGCGAAGGATTTTTACCTTTTTTTTGCATTCTGTCAGCGTGAATTATCACCTGAAGTGCTGGACTCATTTTCTTTTTTCTCATTTTATTAGAGGTTTTTATGTTAAACAACAATTATATTTTCACCAACACAATATCACAAAACCATTGACTAGTCAATAAATATTTGGTAGTGTAACGGTAATATTTAGTTGTTTGAAATAGTGGTTTAGAAGATTATTCAGTGAATTTATCAGATTCTCTTAAAATAGAGCTTGATAAATTCACTGAATCTATAAACTAAAAAAAGAAAACATGAATAAAATATTCAATCAAGTAGATGATAGAGGGAAGCTCATCATTTCCGAGTTCGTTAAAGAGGAAAAGTTAGGCGTTGTTATTTATTTTAATCCTGAAGGCCGTATATTTTTAAGGGAACATTACAAAAGAATATATGATATTTGGATCGAAAAGGAAAATAATTTTACTGCTTTAATTACAGGAATATCAAAGGAAGGTACTCTAAAAGTGCAAATGTTAAAATCTGATAGAGAAGTGATAGAAGGATCTAATGATTGCTTGTATAAAAAATTCACTCCTCCTCTTTACCCTGATGGTGTAACAATAGAGGTACCAATAAATTTAATTAAAGATCTGGGTATTTTTAATACAAAGATCCTTAGTAAAATGTAAGTGAAAAATATAAATTATTTTAAAGAGGCAACGAGTAATCGGGCCTCTTTTTTATTTTCTTTAAACATTATTTTAATTTAAAAATCTCACAAAATCAGAAAGTATTGAATCGTTTTTTAAGTCTCCTTGTATTGATTTAGGTAATATATTCGGATTGTCATTTTTGTCTACCCAACATATTTCTGAAAGTTCAAATCTATGGGTGCCACTTAGATTTTCTGTATCTAAGAAAGCTTCCGGGTTGGTAATTTCAAAAAAGAATTCAATAGATTGTTTTATCTCTTCTTCAATAAAATTATTTACATACAAGAGTCTTCCGATCTGTGGTTCAATTCCTAATTCTTCGATAATTTCTCTTTTCATGGCATCGTGTATGTTTTCAGCATATTCAAGGTGTCCTCCAGGTAGAGAATAAAAACTAGAACTAGGAGCGTGTTTTACAACTAGAAGTTTATTGTTGTGAACAATAACAGCTCTGCACCTTATTACTATTTTTTTAGTTGTTTCGTTTGTCATGTCTTATATTGTAACATTATTATAATTTTCATAAATAGTGCCTTAGGCGTTATTTATTGTATCTATTTATAACCCAGACGTGAAGTAATTGTGACCTAATTATAAGAAATATAAGGTGATTTGAATATTTATATGAAAAATAGATAAAAATTGATAGAATGTAGTTATGAATCATAAAAATTCTAATTGCACGATTTATATTGTCAGACATGGTGAGACTGAATTCAATGTTGCCAATATTATGCAGGGTCATACTGATTCACCATTGACTGAAACTGGAGTTAATCAGGCAAAAGCATTAGGTGAAGTATTTAAAGACATAAATTTTGATGTCGTTTTCTCTTCAGATTCATTGAGAGCTCGACGGACAGCAGAATTTATTCTTTCTGATAAAAATTTAATGATTAATACATCAAAGATTTTAAGAGAAAGAAATTATGGAAAATATGATGGTGGAGCAGCTAGTATTTTTAGAGAGGAAAATAAAGATAAATTTGAAAAAATAAAAACACTTAATCGTTTCGAGAAAAGAATGATAAATATTACACCCGATGTTGAAAGTGATGAGGAAATGTACAATAGACTGGTTCCTCTTCTCAGGGAATTGGCTGTAGCACATACAAACAAAACTGTTCTTGTAACTACTCACGGTGGTATTATTCGTGTATTGCTCAGTTATTTAGGATGGAGTGGTGAAGAAGACCTAAAATCTGGATCTGTAAAAAACACAGCATATGTTAAATTGTTTTCAGATGGAACAGATTTTATTATTGATGATGTTCAAGGAGTTGATAAATAATAAGATGGCTAAAATATATGTAGCTGGTAAAAATCTTGAAAGAGCACGCTCTGTGATGGATATGTTAATAGAAAATGGTCATTTGATTATATTTGATTGGGTAAAAGATATTAAAAATGAAGAGGACCCTTTTCAAAAAGCTCGTGATGAACGTGAAGCGGTTAAACAAGCAGACATACTCGTTTATCTTTGGGAATCAGACCAAGAAAGTGCAAGATATGAAGCTGGTATGGCGATGGGTCTACATAAACCCATTATAGTTTCTGGGTTTAAAAATAAATTATTTTTTCTATCCTTGCCAGAGGTGATAAATGTATTAGATGATAGTGAAATTATTTCTGTGCTTGAAAAGATAAATTTATGAAAAAATTAGTAGAGCGGAGGCGTTGCTTCGCTCTAGACACAAACGGGACGGAATTGGGATCTGATTTTATGAATAAAAGGGGATTTAGAGTCTTAATTAGTTATGCATTAGCAAGTTGAATTCAGCCTTACGGTCAGATTGACAATTATATTAAATATGCTATAATTGACTCAGGTAATTTTGCCTAGATCTTTTAAAAAAGGAGGAATAATGTATCTCATTTCTGTTTGCACTGCCTCTGTTATTTTGATGGCTGGTAGTTTCTGGTATTGTTACCAGATTTTGCGTGAAGAGGTACATCCACCTCCCGCAACATTTATAATATTGTCCTTCACATTTCCACTTGCACTTTATTTGTATACTCAAAAGCCCGATTGGAGCTTTTCAGCAAATATTGGACTAACAGTTGGAGTTGTGAGTGTATGGGTAGTTAGTGTATTTCTAATCGCAAAGCTTTTTATCCAAAAGAAATTAAGCATTGAGGTAAATCTCTTTCAGAGAATAACGATATTAGTATCACTTATAATATTATTATTTTGGTTTATAACAAAAGACCAACTCACTGCTTATATCCTTCTTCAAATTTCTGCTCTTGTTAGTTATATACCAGTAATCAAAAATCTTTGGAATGCAGAAAAGAATCGTGATTCAATTATGTTTTGGGGTTCATTATTTCTTTCTACTTGTGTTGCTTCTTATGCCGCATATGAAAGAAATGATATCCAATCCTGGATTTACATAATTAGGGCGATTCCATCAACAATGGTAGTCCTATTAATGATGATTCGAATAGAATTAAGACAAAAAGCCTTGCGATAACATCAAAAGGCTTTTTTTATTTCTAAAATGGTAAATTTGTGTCCTAACAGGACGGAATTGGAATCTAATTTGTAGGGGATATGAAGGTATTTTGTTTATTAACTCACGATTATAGCTCTCAAATCTTTTTAATGTATGATATTGGAAATAAAAAACTCCACTATTTTTTAGTGGAGTTTAATTTTAAAATTGTAGTATTTACAAACGATAAACATCAGGAAATATTTCTTTTTTATTCTTCAATCTTTTTTCTATTTCGTTAAAAGGCAAATTTTGATTTTTCAGTTCTATGTAGGTTGGACTGTATGCTTTTATTTGTTCACAAAAACTTTCTCTGGAATTATGAATTATTTGCAACATATCTCCAACTTTAAAAATGGATGGAATAAGACCATCATACGCAAATTTTTGCTGAGACCCGTGACTTTCAAAGTATTGAGGAATAACCTTGTTTAGAATAAAAGCCTTATCGTCTTTATTGCAATATTCATACTTACCTCTATCAAAAAGTTTACTGTCTCGAAAAAGATTAATCATAACCTCATGCTGATTTTCCTGACCCTTCGGCATAAAGTAGATACTTTTGATTACATCAAAAACCTTTTTCGTTTTACGGTTAAAAAAAAGTAATTCTTTGTCATGTAAAATGACACGTATATTTTCTATGTGCATTTTTAAAAATATTAAGTTTTTATGGCAAAATTGCCTACAATATTATTTGTTCGAACAATATCACAAAATTATTGACAGGTCAATGATTTATTGGTAATCTATTATAAATAAAAATAGTTTTTAATCAATTAAATATCGTAGAAAATGAAACAGAAAAAAGCTTACATTGGTGTTACGGGATTCATGTCTTCCCAGGAAATAACCGATACCCTTAGAGGTATTGATTATAAAAAAACAGACAGGTTGATTATGGTTGGTGTTCTTGCAAGTTTTAAAACCTTGCAAGGAATTGCCAATAAATGGGTTAATCGTTATCCTTTAGTAAATGAAATTGCAGGTATTTTTCAACCAAATGAAAATTTCCTAAATTTGATTCATTTTAATACTAAAGAACTGAATACATTTTTTGCTCAGCTTATTCAGATAAATGACTTAGCTGGTGATTCTTTTAATGGTTTCCAGTTAAACATTGCTTGGCCTGATCCTAAAGTATTAGAAAAATACAAAAGATTATGCCCTGACAAAAACATTGTTCTTCAAATTGGAGGAGGAGCCTTTGAAAAAATATCTCATTCTCCGGTAAAACTTGCAGAAAAAATAAACAATGAATATGCAGGTCTCATTGATTATGTTTTACTTGACCCAAGTGGTGGTACTGGAAAACAATTTGATCCAATAGTTGCCAGGGGTTATTTGGAGGAATTAAGTAAACATGAAAATGACTTTGGTTTGGGTGTTGCCGGAGGATTAAGTTCTTCAACATTGAATCTGATTGAACCTCTTGTTAAAGATTTTCCAAATATCAGCATTGATGCTGAAGGAAAATTAAGAACATCAGAAGATCATTTGGATGTAAATGAGGCAGGTTCTTACATTAAAAAATCTTTGGATTTATTTTCTATTTCAGTTATTTAAAAATCTCCCTAACAGGGAGTAAACCTATGGTACCAAAAGTATCATAGGTTTTTTTATTATCTGTGTGATTCAAACGAGACGGAATTGGAACTAGATTGTAGGAAATCTAAGGGGATTTAGGGTTTTCAATTAAAGTGTGGCATTTGCTTATTGAGCTTGGAGTACTAATACTTTGACAAGTGCTGATTTTGTGCTATAATTATCCTTAGATTAAAGGTGATGAAGCTACCTATAAATGATTCATAAATAAATAGTTTTTTAACATTCAAATACGAAATGCTCATGAAAAAAATTGAGAATGTCGGAAAGTTTGCAAAGCATACTACCGAAGCACATAATGCGCTTTTAAAAGCGATCCCATCTTGGGTTTACGAAAAAAATATGCAATATGGAATTATTGGAAATAAAAACCTTCCGAATATTATGGAGGATGTATTTAGAAAAATTTATGAAGGAAGTATTAGTTTTTCTTTTGGAATACGTCAAACATTCATAGATAGTGATATTCCAATGTGGCATAATGACTTTTTCTCATCTATTATTAGTGTTTCAGGACACAAAATAATATCAACCAATGAAGTAGAAGAACTTTCTAAATATGTTGTATCAAAGACAGGAATGAATGATTCTTTAATCCAAGATAAAGTTAGAAGTGGATTTCTAGAAGAAGATTTATTTTTTGCAATTCTTTATCTTTTAATTTTCAAACCAGAATCTGGTAAAGAATTTTTAAACCTTGAATTAAAAAAGGATAAACTTTATCTCTTCCATGTTAATTTAGATTCTCTAAAAAAAGTTTCGATAACAATATTCTGGAATGATGGTAAGTGGATGTTAAGTGCGACTGATTTTAATTTTATTTCTTCTTGGGATGAAGGACGCATCTTTGTTTATTTTTGTAGAAATTATTGATTCCTTAAAGAATCATTTTTAGAAACCATAATCCAAAAAAGGATTGTGGTTTTTTTTATTTGTGACCCAAATAGGATGGAATAGGAACTTTATTGTGTCGAATATAAAGGGCTTTAACTCTCAATTATGAAAATACTATTTTTTTGACAAGTAACCTTAAAAGTTGTAGTTTATAGTCAAACGTACCTTTATAAATATTTTGTGTATTTAACTAACAATACTAACAATTTAATAAATAGAAAAATGAAAACAAAAATCAAACTAATTTTACCTAACAATGGTATTGTTCTTAATTTACAGCAAGGAGAACGGCTTTACTTTTTAGCTGGTCCTATTAGTGGAGCCGGAGATTGGCAGGCAAATGCAATAAAGATGTTAGCAGAAAAAGATCCTAATTGTTTCATTGTTTGTCCTTGTAGATATGATAATACTCATGAACTATTTCAGTTTTCATTACCACCTACCTATGATGAGTTAATAAGTGATGATGAAAGAGAAAGTCCAACAAGAACATTGCAGTTCCAAAATCAAACAATGTGGGAACGACATTATTTAGAACAGGCATCTTACTTTGGTTCAGTAATTTTTTGGCTTCCTTCTGAAGATTCAGAAAATCCACGCAAGAAAGAAACTGGCCCGTATGCTCGTGATACTTATGGTGAACTTGGTAGATGGAGCTTAAAAAGTTCAAAGCCAGATCAATTTTCAATTCATAATTACAAAGGTAAAATGGTTAACCTTACTATTGGTGCTGAAAAAGATTTTCATGGGTTAAGTGTAATTCAAAAGAATTTTGATGCTGACCATGGTGAACCTTTTCCAATTTATTCAACGCTTGAGGAAACTATTTCTGAAGCAGTAAAGCTTGGTAAAAAGACAAACCCGCAACCAATGATGATGAATGATTAATTTTTTTTAACTAAATTTAAAACTGCAGTTTCCTAATGGAGATTGTGGTTTTTTTTATTTAAAATTTTAATACGCTTCTCGTGCTAGCACGTGATGGTGACCCAAACGGCACGAATTAGAACCAGATTGTAAGTAACATAAGGGGATTTCAGACTTTTTATTGCTAAAACATAAAATAAGTTGTAATGTAAAGAAAAATTCAGTACTAACTGGAGCATTCGCTCTTTAAAATTAAATAAAATGGAAAAGCACAATTCACATGGTCCATTCCATTTAGAAGATGGAAAAGTAATTAGCAAAGAAAAATGGCTTGAATTTTTTAAAGTTATTTTAGAAATGGAACGTTCAGGTTCAAATCATTTTGTATTTGATATTGGTATAGCTTGTTATTTTGATAATCTTTCTTATTATTCTGGTTTAAATAATAGAGAAAAATCACTTTTAAATCTCAAAAAAATGTTAGAGGAACTAATAATTACTTATAAGGTAAGTGAAAATGATGTTGATTCTATCTATAATTTAATTGATCTATTACTTGAGTGCCATCTTGAACCAGCTGGCTATAAAGTTTTTGCAAAGAAAGTGAAAGATGAAATTTGTCATATACCAAATTCTCGAAAGAAAGAAATTTTGGTTCTAACTATTGATAAAAATTTTAACTAGTACAAACAATCTAAATTAAAAAAAATGTGGGACCATCGTAAAAATACAAGGAGGGAACATTGGTATATTTATGAAAAATTACCTTTTAAGCCTCATCGTCCTGAATATGGTAAAGAAAAAATTATTTGGGAGACCGATATAATTATCGACCACGATACGACAGAATTTGATAAATATAATTGTTTTGACGAGGTGTTGCGTGATAAAACTGAGCAATTCCTTGTGACAGATATTATTTATGAACCATTGTTTAATGATGGTGATAATTTTGGTAAGTGGGTAATAAAATTACATAAAATTGAAAATGGTAAGTTGACCAAAAAGTATCAAACAAGATATGAAAGTCGAGCATCATTATCAATACGTTTTGTAAAAAAAGCTAATTACAAAGAAGTATCAATAATGAAAGAGGAGTACATAACTCTTATAGTTAATTCAGACAAAAAATAATTTCAAAACCTTCCTTAAACAAGGAGGTTTTTTTATTTGTGACCCAAACAGAACGGAATTGGAACCTTATTGTAAGTAATATAAGGGGATTTAAGACTATGTTTACATATTAAGCTAGTATTTTCTGGTTTAAGTGGTATATTGTACTTATGTCACAAGAATTTAATTTTAAACTTGAGCCAATACATACAACAAAAGATTTAGATGCATTAACAAAGTCTAATAATCAAAAATACGGTGATTTTGACTCAAATACAAGGAGTCTTGATAAAAGATTTATAGATACATTCACAAATACACTAAAGGGTGAATTTAATAATGTAATTGTTTGTGGTGCAAATAAAGGAGAAGAAGTAAAAATTATAAAAGATATTAATCCAACCGCAGAGATTACAGCTCTTGATATTTCTGATGTTGCACTTGAGAAATTACATAATACAGAAGGCCTCCAAGATGTAAAATGCTTACATAAAGATTTAGAGAATACAACTGCAAATGATAAACAATTTGATATATATGTTGCTCTTCGAACAATTCCATCATCAAATGTAGATATGGCAAAAGCTTTAAATGAAGCAATGAGAATTACAAAAAATAAAATAGTTCTTTCTGTTCCAAATGGATATGTAATTGATGGAAAGATTTTTAATGGAATGTACGAATATGAAGGAAAAACAATTGATAAAACTATCCCTTTCGAGATAAGGGAGGAACTAGCTAAGTATTTCGAATTACATGGCTGGGGTGTCACATATGGTGAATCAGATGGAGATCTTTTTATAACTGCTATTCCAACACCAGGAGAAAATGCACATATTCCTGATTCTCGAGCTAATTTAATTTAATTTTTATCTGTGACCCAAACGGGACGGAATTGGAACCTTATTGTAAGTAATATAAGGGGATTTAGGGAATTTACAGAAATAAAAAGAGCCTCCCATGATTATGGCAGACTCTTATGTAATTAATTAAACTCACTTTATATAAAAATTAAAAGCCAAGCTTTGTTCTGATTTCTTTTATAAACTCAGGATTTCTATTTGATTCTTCAATAAAACATTTTGGTACACTTACCTGAAACTCAAAAGATGGAACATTTTTTTCATAGTGATTGTCTATATATCTCAAATAAACAGATATAGAGTGGAAAACTCTCCCTTCAAGTTTCATACTTGGCTTAACATTAAACAGAAGCCACATGTGAAAGTTTAATAGTTTTCTGTAAAAATCCTCTCGTGCTAAACCAATGTGTGATTCTTCACTATAACTAATGTTGCATTGTTTTGTTGTTTTCAGAGAATTAATACCTATTATTCCATAGTTGTTTTCGAGATTCTTGTCAACTACTAAGATTTTGCTCATAGCTTTTGGAGCTTCAAAAAGTGTTGTACTATATACATCTCCATGTGAACGACGGAATAATTCTTTTACTCGAGATCCAGATGATTTATTAATATTAAATCCCATTAATCTTAAAATGGATTCTAGTTTTGGTTCTATCGAATATTTCGATTCAACCATTGCATATCCATTCCATAAGCCAGTTTGATTCAACATGGCAGTTTCTAAAAAGTTTTTCTTTTTCATTTTATATTTATTTAATTGTTAGTTATTAGGTTACCTTTACTTCCTTAAAGAAGCATAGGAAACCCAATAATGAGAACAAAAAATAAAAATATCAAAGAACTATCACTAGATGTATGATAGCATAATTAAGTTAAAAAGTCAAGGTGACCCAAACGGGACGGAATTGGAACCAGATTGTACGGAATATAAGGGGATTTAGGGTCTTCTGTTGCTAAATCATATAATAAATTGTAATGTAAAATAAAAGTAAATTAAAAAAGGAGGTAAAAATGGAATATATAGCTACAAGAAATCGTTGTGCTGTCATATTAAATTCATTAAATCTGCCAATCTCAAATGAAGAAACCTTAAAAATATTAAAAATAAAAGGTTTTGAAAAAAAAGAAGTAGATCTAATTGAATTAGCTAGACAGTGTATTGGTAAATCACAATATCGGCGAGGTGTAAAAATTTCTGAGGCTCCTGCAGTTTTAGACTGCTCTAGTTTTATGAAATATTTATATTCTCAACGTGGAATTTGGTTACCAAGAAGATCAATTCAGCAACGTGAATTAGGAGAAATTATTAAACTAGAAGAAGTTTTGTTTGGTGATTTAATTTTTATTTCTGGTTGCATTGATTATTACATTGATAATCCTTTAGATGGGGTTGGACATGTTGGAATTGTAGCTGATAAAAATACTGTTATTCATGCTGCCAATAGAAAGAATGGAGTTATAGAATCATCAATAACTGATTTTGTTGGAAAAGAAAAATTTCGTGGGGCAAGGAGATATGTTCCTAATGGTATTGAGGTTATCACTTTAACTGTTCCTTCTAACAGAGACGTTGAATTTTCAGATGATCTAAGGTGGATTGTTTTACAATCTTTACCAAGAATTTGATCTGATCTAAAGTTCTGGGCAAAATAATTGTCCAGAACTTTTTTATTATATGCTTCTCGTGCTAACACGTGATGGTGAACTCTATGTTAAGTTCTTTAATGACCTTGTAAAGATAATATTTAACTTTGAAAAACCATTAAATTATCAGGTTTTGCAACAAGAGATGCTTCCCGTTTCTTCCCTTAATGGTATTTAAATACAAGGCAAATACATTTTAAAAATGTATTGTGTATTTAAACCTTTTTTGGTTTATCGTATGTATAAAGAAATTGTGCAACTTTATTAAGTTCTATGAGTAAATCTTTATTTTTGTGAAAACCAAAATTAAGAGACCTCATTAAGTTGTAAATATTTATGGTGTGTATTGCTCCTTTGTTGTTGGTTATATCTTTTCTGTTAACTTTTTTCCCTGACTCCTGATTAGGATATCGTGCAATGATTACAATTCTTGGGCTAAGAATAAAAGTTTGTTCTCTGGATAGAAAATCATTACCAAAAAATTCTTTACTGAGGGCTATGTCTTGATAAGGTGTGTCTGTAGTAATAAAATCTCCATTTCTTGAAACATATATTTTCCAATATTTTGCTGTAAGTAAATTACAAAACCCTTGCATATCTTTCATAATCCGTAAATGATGCATATTACCAAAATCAACAGAGTACTCACCTTTATTCGCAAATTCAGTCATCTCTTCTTGCGTTATACCTAGTTTATCCATTTCAGCTTTTGTTTCTGGATTTTTATCCATAAAAGGAATAGACATCTTACTAATTTCCTTTACAAAATACTCTGACATACTCTTAGATTCTTCCCTGTATTTTTTACCCTTAAAATGCAAAAACAACATACACTGAGATAGATTAAATTTATCTCCTTCTGTAATTTGTGCATTATCTAGGATCTTCTTTTCAATTTTTGGCAATTCAATAGAAAAAATACCCTCAATTTCTGTAAACCTTTCTTCTATTATTTGGCTAGTTTTATCTGCTTTTCCTGTATGTTGAGCATAGAAGAAGTTTTCAAAACAAAATCTAATTGGGTTTGATTTGTTATTAAATATTTTAAGTTGTGGGGGTTCTTTGTTTTCTATCTTTACAGGGTAAAAACTTTCATCTTCATCACACCATTGACGCAGATAGAATTGAGGAACATAGTGTTGCTTTTTTGTTGGTTTCTTTTCCATACATATAATTTTTTGCTGATTTAATAGGGTTCATCTACTGTGTCCACAGTGGATAGGTTATCAAGAACATTCCCCATGTCTTCATAGGAAGACCATGCATAATCTCTTGCTTCTTCAATAATTGAATTAGCGTCCTCAATATTATTATTGGCTTCCTCAAGAGCATATTGATATTCTTCAAGTTGGCTTTCCTGTGAGGAAATTCTATCTTCCAACATAGCCCTTTCTCCATGGTTAGAACTTCCAGATGACCAAGAGATAATGAGTAAGACCAGTAGGATGATTGATGTGTATTTGTATTTATTATCTGTTTCCATAAATTATTTATTCTTCTTTATTGGCTTCAAATTCTTCTTTTTCCTCTCTTAATCTTCTTACATAGTCTTCATCACTTCTCGCTATATCTATATCCAAGTGCTTGATTTCTTTCTTGCAGAATTTCTTTACTCTTTTATTTTTAGTTTTTTGCATTTCCTCGTTAAGGCTATTTCTTAAAGCTCTTAAAGCATTTCCATGAATATTATCCTCAGGGCTTCCTGATAAAACTCCTGTGCTTCTCATTCTACCACCTACCGTATTCCAAATTTCTTTATTATCTGTAGCAGCAACTATTTTGAAACAAATATCAAAATTAGGTGTTTCAATAAGAGGAAAAAGAGATAAGACCTTTTTTAGGTTTATTTCTTTTTCGCTGGCAACAAGTTCTTCTAATACTTGGGTAAGTGCATTACCACCAATTTCATGAATAAGTTTTCCTAAGTCCATGGCATATAAATCTCTACGCTCATTTACCTTAGAAATCCAAGTTTTTAACACTTTAGGATATTTCGGGTGGTCTTTAATCAAATCAGCAATATCAGTTGAAAAATGATATGGGAATGCAATGTATCTTGTTTCAGGTTGTTGTGCTTCTCTGTTTAGTCGTCTGCTATAGATAGACATCATCAATTCAAAATCCACCTTACCAATTCCGTTAATAACTTGTTCGTGATTATAGTCTAACTCTTGTGCTTCAACTGCTAAATCAGCCAACTCTTTGAGTTCTTCTGGTGTCCAATCTGAAAGTTCTATCCACTTAAAATGAACAGCTGTACCAATGTGGTCAAAAAAAGACTTTTCAAACTTAGGCTGACTTTTCATTTGCTCTAATAGTAATTTTCTGAAAACTTTAGGGTTAGATTCATAGAGATATGTAATGCATCTTCCAATTTGGTATTGAAGCCTTGAGTTTTCTTTATCTAGGAAAGAGAAATTATTTTGAGCCTTAGAAATATCAACAATTAAAGCAATGTCTTCTTTTCTTATATTTAAATCATCTCGTTTTCTCATTTCAAAGGATTGGAGTAGTTGAATGGTCAATTCAATTGATTTATCTCTTTTAGCTTGGTTTGCATATTTATCCCATAGAGAGAGTGAACTGATTCTCAAGCCAAAGATAAAACTTCCTGCAAATAAATAAAGATCGCTTTTGTCTTTGTATATTTTCTGAAGAAATTTGTCTGTTAATTTTGGTTTACTTTTTCCTATTCTTGCCAAAAAATCACGGAATATATTAAAATGCCAATCCTCGGTATTGTCCTTAAAAATACTTATCTTTTCCAATGTCTTGCACCATGAGTCAAGATTTTTTTCATTTATAGACTCTAAGTTACCTTTAATTTTTTCCTCTCTTTCTTTTTCTACAACATTATAGTCAGCGTCAATTCTTAAACGGTGTGGCTCTCCTACAAAGAGTCTATAAAGACTATAGTCATTTTTTGATGAACGCAGAGTTTGTAAAAGTTTTTCGTGGCCAGGTATAATACGCTTCCAAACTTTAAGCAAAGCAAGTTGACACTCTACTTCATAAACTACAGGAAAAGAATCTATAGGGTTTCCTTTTGGGTTAAGTACAATTTTTTTATATTTTCCAATAATATACTTTGCCTCTTCATCAAGCATAGAACGGAAAGCATCCTCTGCGTCACTGTCAGCAAATCCATGGTCTGGTAAATGAAAGACCCTTGAAAGACTCTTCAGGGCTTGAATTTTATTAGGGAAATTACTGCTATGTTGAATTATTTCTAATAGCAAATTAATTGAATCTTTTCTTATTTTCATTAGATACGGGGTAGCTTGAAGTGCTCCTATGTGAAAAGTGATTGTTCTCATATCCGGATTTGAAGTACCTTCAAAATCAGGTTCTAGGAGGTTTCCAAGAATCACTACTACCAAGTTTTCTATTTTTTCATCTCTCAAAGATAAAGGCTGCTCCAGAGAATCAAAGAGTATTCTTTGGGGTCCATACCCTATAGAATTCAGAACGTGGAAATTGTATTTAGAAATAGAAAGTATAACCTTTTTTGCTTGTTCCCTTATCGTTTCTTCTTTGTCCATAAGAAAGATAAAAAGGGCTTCAATAACTTTTTGTGTTTCTTGATAAGTAATTTTTTCTAAAAGTTTAATATAAGAAGATTTAGAGTCAGTATCTCCGTACTGTCTTATCTCGTTTGCAATTGAAAAAGCCAAATCTATTAATGGGAATCTTCCAGTATTTGTTCTGTAAAAAACTAATTGCTCTAGTGTTGCTAATCTTTCCGCAGCTATGCGTTCTTGAGGAGTGCCTTTGCCAAGATCTTTAAGATATTTAGAGATTATTTTATCGTTAGATTCATTTCTGTGATGGAGGCAAATCTTTTTCCACTCCTTGGGGTAATTTTTTTCTGTCTGGGTTATTTTGTTCTTTTCAATGAAATATATTGAAATAGTATGACTTGGAATTTGCTCCTTTTCTGCTAAGTAATTATTAATAAACTCAGGAGACAAATACGCCCAATAAGCTAGATTTTTATTGGGGTCAACCCCAATAAGTAAAACTGGTGTTGAAGAATCATGAGCGTGCGCTAAAAGAGTTGGTTTGCATGTTGTGAATGGTTTCCCATTTTTAGTATATAAAAGTGGCTTTACTTGGACTTGTAGGGATAAACCAGACATCTCCCTAGAATCTGTTAATAAGTGAAAATAGCCATCAATATTAGGAAAGTCATCATCTCCACCAGTAATCTGAGATATTACAGAATCATTCAGTAATATTTCTAAAACAGCATTTTCTTTCTTCTCAATGCTTTTACTTTTGGAATATTTAGCTTTTCTTAAAATTTGCTTAGCCATAAGCCCATTCTATCACTTTTGATTCATTAAGTCTTGATTTACCTGATTAAATTAGCAGTTTTAGACAATAAAAATTTTGATTAAACTTGATTTAATTCACAGTTTTAGAGCCTAAAAAAAGTTTTGATACTTTTGATATATTTACCAGTTTTAGAGACCAGAAATGATTTTGTTAAGGGTAATGGGTAATGGGGACAGCCACCATTAATTTGTATTTTGTATGGTCTAATATATTATAGGTTAACGGATTACTAAGTATAAAAGAAATTAAATTATTGTTGCGCTTTGCGCACACATCAGTGTAGTCACAAGTTACTAAGTATAATTTTTCGCCTTGCTCAAATTCTACTAAGTACTCGCGACCCCGCCTCGCCTGTCGCTTTGCGACATGGCTGCGGCCTCACAAAAGCGAAAAGGAACACCGCAGGGTGCTCCTTTTTTAAATACGCTTTTGTGACCCTACGCGGAATCGAACCGCGATTCTATCCTTGAGAAGGATATGTCCTAACCGTTAGACGATAGGGCCAATTACTAATTTCAGAAACTAAACATTTTATTAATTTTTTCTTTACCTTCTCATAAGAAGGATATGTCCGCTATATTCTAACTTGGCTAGACGATAGGGCCCTAAACTATCTTTGATAGTCGGGCGAACATTTACTTTGTAAATGTTTTAGCCAAAACTACTTTTCCAATATAACATTTTTTAAGAAAAAACCAAAAATAAAAACGTGCACCATCTGGTTGCACGTCTTTTTTGTTAATAACTCTTTTATCTAAAATCTCAACATCTCACTCCGTTTTCGACCTTGCTTTCGCAAGTTTCTTTTAACTATTAGTTGTTTTGGACTCTTTCCAGAATCTCCATAACCATAAGTTTTTTTTGCACCAGATGTGGTTACTAGCACAGTTACTCTGTTTTCTTTTTTAGGCGAGACAGGGATTGTCTTCCTTTTTCTGAGTGTTGTTGTTGAACGCATAGATTTTTATTAAATTGTGAATAACTAAAAGAACTATAGAAAAAAATTATACTCTCATGGAATATATTGTCAATATAAAATTAACAAAAATAAAACGCACTCCTATTTTGGAATGCGTTTTTTTTATTTCTGTTTAAACCATTACTTCAGTTTCTATTTCAATTTTTTTATCTACCTCTTTTACATCTGAAGGGAAAAAAATATCTTTTACTTCTGAATAAGGAAACAGATCTGTAATTTCAAAATAGAAGGTTAATCCTGCTGCTTTGTAAGTTACTGTTTCACCTTTTTTCTTACCCAATAAAGCTGTCCCAAATGGAGAATCTGATGGAATGATCTTGTGATTTGCCGGTAGCTTGTTTTCAATGCTAACAGGCCCTTCAAGAGATAATACATGTTCAGTTTCTTTGTTTCCATTAAGGTAACCTTTAATACCACTACCGACTAATGCGCAATTTGTTTGGTCTTTAGGAATAAAAGACGGTCGATTCAATAATTGCTGAATCTTCTGAATTTTAGAATAGACCAATTCTGGCCCAATTTCTTCCCCTAAAAAAATGTTTTTTTCGCCTAACTCCCTCATCTGTTTTAGAAGATGGTTTTTTCCATTTTCAGTGATGGCTTTTTCATTAATGAAAGGAGTTATACCTTTCGCTACTTTTTTTCCCTTAGTCTTTTTCATAAGCTTGGTTTTTGGTTTATTTATTTATTTGTCAATTTGCAAGATATCTACTATATAAAAATATAGCCATTGTGTCAATATAAAAAAATTATTTTTTTGGTTAGTCTTCTAGTTTGGGTTTTTCGAGTTCTAGAGCTGAGAGTTCAGGAGAAGATCCTGCGATACGTAACACATCTTTATCTATCTTTTTAAGTTCTTTATTGGAAGCATTGTAGTGATTGATAACAGTCGAAAGGGAATTACCAAGCTTTACATGATACTCATCATAAGACTTCAAATGCTTACCAAGGTCTTCAACTTTTTTGATTATTTCTTTTGCAGATTCTTCTATCTGTAGTGCCTTGAGGCCCTGTAAGACAGTCTGTAGGTATGCAAGGAAAGAAGTGGGGCTCGTAATGATAACTTTGTATTTTCCAGCAGCACGCTGGATGAGATTTTCATTTTCGTCGTCTTTTAATCCACCAATCTTATTTACGAGCAAGTCATAATATATCGCTTCGTGTGGAATAAACATGAAAGCGAAGTCTGTCGTACCTTGTGCGGGTTGGACATATTTGGCAGTTTCCACGATTCTGTTTTTTAAATCACTGACAAAAATTTTCTCATATTTATCTTTTTCTTCTGCACTCTTGCTCTCAATCATTCGGTTATAATTCTCTAGTGAGAATTTAGAATCGATAGGAATTATTTTATCTTTTACGAAAACTACTGCATCTACGATGGTACCATCAGGAAAAGGGTACTGCATTTGATAGCTGCCAGGTGGTAGGACATTTTTTAAAACAGTTTCAAGATAATACTCACCGAGTATTCCACGTTGTTTTGGATTCTTTAATATGTCTTGCAGACTTTGGAGTTGGTCTGCGAAAGAGATAACTTGTTTATTTGTCTCATCAAGTCGAGTAAGTCTCTCTGTAACATCACGGATTATTTTATTTGATTCAATAGAATGAAAACGTAAACTTTCATTTACTTGTTTATGTGATTCACCGATACGAGTGTCGACAGTTCTAGAAATTTCATTCAGTTGAGTTAAAATGAGTTGAAGGCCAACATCACTCTTTTCGTTGTTTTTGTCTTTTTTATTTAATAACAAGTAAACAAGGATTCCTCCCCCTAAAATTCCGATAATAATCCAAGAAATATTTTGCATAATTCTATTTTAACAGTATTTAATAAAAGAATATAGCTATTGACAAAATGACATAAATAAGTTATTCTTTAGTTAGAATTTTTCTTTAAATAAACCCTCGTAGGTCATGTTTGACTGAATAAAAACAACATTATGGAAAATCTTAAAACTTTCTTTTTTATCAAACAGGAATCATGTTTGATTCAGATTAACATTAAAAGTATTTTATATGTAAAAGGAAATGGTGATTATGTTTCTATTCAAACAGCAGACAAGTTGTATACGATTCATTCAACTATGGCGACAATTGAGAAAAAACTCCCAGCAGATGATTTTATGCGTATTCATAACTCGTATATTGTCCGAATGGATAAAATTATTTCAATTGAGGGTTCAACTCTTATAATGAAAAAAGAAATAATGATTCCAGTTAGTCGCGCACATAAAAAAGTATTCTTTGATAGAATCGTTTCACTTTAAGTGTCGTGTTAATTGAAACAGAATTTTTAACAAAAGAGCTGCAAGATAAATATCTTGCGGCTCTTCTTTATTTTTTAATGTTTTCCTAGATAGTATTTAAGTGTATAAATCCAATCTTCATCAACTTGGTCGCTTTCAAGTTTTTGCTTTAAAAGCCATTCAAGATAACCAGGATCAATTTTAACAACTTCTTCTAAAGTCTTACCAATATGTTTACCAAATGGGATAGAACGTAATAGGGAAGGACGGGAAGTAATATCTATCATTTTTTTAATAGCTTCGGATTCTGATAAATTTTCACTTTCCATTATTTTGGTATTCAATCTTTCAAAAAGTTTTTCTAGAACAATTACATCACCGAGAGCATCGTGCGCAGTGGCTTCAATATCGAGGTCTAGGAAATAACGCAAGTACTGTAAATTGTATTTTCCTATTTTCCCTTCAGGGTCCAGATGACGGGCTACTTTTAAAGTACAAATAAAATTTTTTGGAATGATATTTTCATTTTTGATCATCATCACATCAAAACTAGCATTGTGTGCAACTAAGACTGAATTTTCATCTTCAAAGAGCTTTTTGGTGTTTTGGAAATCAGGACTTTCACTGAAAGAAAGTTTATCTGCAACCATTTTGTTTGTAATGTGATGCACAGCTGAAGATTCGGGTGGAATTTTAATCGGAGGTTTATAAAGACCGTTGAAAGTTTCGTCGCCCACCTTGTAGGCAATTTGGCAGATGTAATCCTTTTCGGTAACACCTGTAGTTTCAGTATCAAAAAATATTATCTTAGACATAGGGCTATTTTATCATATATATTATTTATGATACAATAATTAAAGAAATATATTTATTAGAAAGCCTTGCGCAGGCCGACTGGGCCGAGCAGAGCAATTTGTCAGCAGACAAATATGTGTGCTTTATAATAAATGATATTTCTCTAATTATTGTTTTTAATCTTTATAATAAAATTATATGTTACATGAACAAATAAAAAGTGGAATAAAAGAAGCGATGATGGCTAGAGATTCTGTAAAACTCGAGGTTCTTCGTGGTCTTGTTACAGCATTTACCAATGAGCTTGTTGCTACAAATCGTACCCCTCAAGATTTTCTTACTGATGAACAAGCATTAGCTGTTATTACTCGTGCTTCCAAGCAACGCAAAGATTCAATCGAACAATTTACCAAGGGTGGACGCGCAGATTTAGCTGATGCAGAAAAAGCCCAGCTTGCTATATTGGAGACGTATTTGCCTGCATTGATGGACAAGAGTGAAGTAGAAAAAATAGTCTTAGCTAAAAAAAATGAATTAGGTGTCACTGATGCGACCAAAAAAGGAATGCTGATGGCAGCTGTTATGAAAGATTTAAAAGGTAAGGCTGATGGTATGGTAGTCAAAGAAGTAGTAGATGCCCTATTTTAAATTTACAATATGCATACTGTAAATTTTCTAAAACATTTAGTAGAGGGTTATGAAGTTTTGGCGTATGCTTTGATTCTTTTTGGTATTATTTTTGAAGGAGAGTTTATTATTATATGTACAGGAATTCTCGCCTATCTAGGAGTGTTAGATGTTTACACAGCTTTTGTTTTTATTTTATGTGGAGGTCTTGGTAAAACATTTTTAGGATACTATGTTGGTGTCCTTGTTAATAGAAAATGGAAAGATAAAAAATTTATAAAATATATCGAACGTAGAGTTTCTTTTGTAATGCCCCATTTTGATGAGAAACCTTTTTGGTCAATCTTTATTTCTAAATTTATTTTAGGAGTGAATCATGTAGTGATAATTTTTTCAGGTTTTAAAAAAATACCCTTAAAAATATACCTAAAAGCAGAACTTATCACGACAGCTATTTGGGCTCCAGGTTTCTTTTCTTTGGGTTTTTTCTTTGGTTATACAGCGCTAAGCGTAAGTAAAGAAATCTGGAGATTTTCTCTTGTAGTATTGCTTTTGGTAATAGGTTTTATTATTTTTGATAAATTAGTCGGGTGGATTTATGAGCTTTTTGAATTATCTTATGACGATAAACAATAATAAAATAGTAACTCACAATAATTCTTTTCATGCAGATGATATTTTTGCATGTGCATCTTTTTCCCTTTTGTTTGAAAAGAGAGGGGAGACTTTTGAAGTTATCCGCACGAGAGATGCAGAATTAATAAAAAATGCTGATTATGTTTTTGATGTAGGTGGTATATATGACCCAGCGTTAAAAAGATTTGATCATCATCAGGTAGGAGGTGCAGGTAAGAGGTCAAATGGTATAGAATATTCTTCTTTTGGCTTGGTGTGGAAAGAGTACGGCAAAGAAATCGCAGGCAATATAGAAGTACAAAATTTTATCGAACAAAAACTCGTTATGCCTGTAGATGCAAATGATAACGGAATAGATCTTTATAAAACAAATTTTGAAAATATTTCTCCATATAAAATAAATGATGTTTTTGCTATTTTTGCTCCGACAGCGTTGGAAAAATTTAATAAAGATGAACAGTTTTTGAAAGCTGTTGTTTGGGCAAAAGAAATATTAACCAGAGAAATTAAAAAAGCCAATGATGAAATAGAAGTTAAAAAAATTATTCAAAATTTTTACGAAAACAGTGAAGACAAGAGATTGGTTGTGGTGGATGAACCTAGGGTTTCTAGATATGAGATCTGGAATGCACTGCAGGATTTTAATACACCACTTTTTGCTGTTTACGGTGATGGTGAAGATTGGTCTATTGTTGCTATGAGAATGGAAATGAATAGTCACCAAAATAGAAAAGACTTACCGAGTGCATGGGCTGGATTAAAGGATGAGGAACTTCAAAAAATAACAGGAGTGCCTGATGCAATATTTTGTCATCGAGGTCTTTTCCTTGCTGGGGCTAAAAGCAAGGAGGGGGCTATTAAATTGGCAAAAATTGTGTTAGAATCATAAAATGGCTTTTATAGATGAAATAAATATACACGCAGAGGCAGGAAGAGGTGGTGACGGCGTAGTACGCTGGCGTCAGGAAAAATTCGTACCAAAGGGTGGCCCTGCAGGAGGAGACGCTGGACGTGGCGGTAATTTTTTCGTGGAAACAGTACGTGATGTTAGTATTCTCTCAAAATATAAAATGAAAAAAGACTTTATCGCAGAACGCGGTGAAGATGGAGCCAAGAAAAGTCTACATGGTAAAAATGGTGATGATTATGTCCTAGAATTACCTATTGGTTCTATTGTGACAAACAGAAAGACAGGTGAAAAACTATCTCTGTTTAATGAAGGAGAAAAAATAATGCTTTTGAAAGGTGGTTACGGCGGTTATGGTAATGAGCATTTCAAGAGTTCTACAAATACCACTCCGGAAGAATTCAATCCCGGCCAAGAAGGTGAACAAGGAGATTTTCATATTGAGCTTGAACTCTTTGCAGATATTGGACTTGTTGGTTTACCAAACGCTGGTAAATCTTCTTTGCTGAATGCTCTAACAAACGCTGAAGCAAAAGTGGGAGATTATGCTTTCACAACTTTAGACCCGAACTTGGGAGAATTTTACGGTTACATTATTGCTGATATTCCAGGAATCATTGAAGGTGCTTCTGAGGGTAAAGGTCTTGGTGTTAAATTCCTAAAACATATTAAGCGTACAAAAATGCTTGCCCACCTTATTTCTTTTGAGAATGCCAACATGATGAAAGTCTACAAAGAGATCCGTAATGAGCTTGAATCTTATGATAAAAACAATGGACTAACAGAAGGTGGTCTTTCTACAAAAGAAGAAATAATTTTACTTACAAAAACTGACGTCGCAGAAGATGAAAAACTTATAGAAAAAAGAAGAAAAGAATTTGAGAAGTTGGGTAAAAAAGTCTATACCATTTCTTTATTTGATGACGCCTCAGTAAAAAACTTTAGAGACGAACTAGTAAAGATTTTAAAGAAAAAATAATAATTAAAATATTATTTTTATTCTGCTATAATTAAAGAATGTTGTTAAAATGGCACACAATTTCAACTTTGGAAGTTTTATCTCATTTTAAATCAAATGAATTGGGATTAAGTGAAGAAGAAGCTCATTCTAGGTTATTAGTTTACGGCCCAAATGCTCTACCGGAAGAAAAAGTTCGAGGTGTTTTTTATATATTTTTTTCTCAATTCATAAGCCCTCTTATTTTAATTCTAATTTTAGCTTCTATAACTGTTTTACTTATGGGTGATGTTGTAGACGGACTTATTATTCTTTTCGTTCTTGTTTTCAATGCAATAGTTGGAACTATACAAGAAGGTAGAGCTCAAAATACTCTGCGTGCACTTAAGAATTTTATTGAAGGCACTGCGACGGTTATGCGTGATGGTAAGGCTTTAATAATTCCAGATAAAGAAGTTGTTCCAGGTGATATTCTTATTTTACAAGAGGGTGAAAAAATTCCAGCTGATGCTCGGATTTTATTTTCTCGTTCTTTAAAAATAGATGAATCTAGTCTGACAGGTGAATCTGTTCCAGTTCTTAAAACAATAGAAGAAATTTCTAATCCTGAAATTTCTATTGCAGATCAAAAGAATATGTTGTTTAAGGGTACAACAATAGTATCCGGTAATGGTGAAGCTGTAGTTATTGCAACAGGACTTTCTACTGAAATAGGAAAGATATCAAAAGCTATTGTATCCATAGACGAAGATGTTCCTTTAAAGAAAAATATTTCAAATCTTTCCAAGTTGATCATAATTGCAACCATTATCGTCGGTATTCTTGTTTTTTTTCTAGGAATAATGCGGGGTGAAGATATGAGACAAATGTTTTCTACTGTTGTCGCTATTGCGGTATCAATAATTCCAGAAGGTTTGCCTATTGTAATGACTTTAGTATTGGCTTCTGGTGTATGGAGAATGACTAAACAAAATGTCTTAGTAAAAAAACTACAGGCAGTAGAAGCACTTGGACAGGCTAGTGTTCTTGCTTTGGACAAGACTGGTACCTTGACCAAAAATGAAATGACTCTGGAGAAAGTGTATGTCGATGGAAAATTTTATAATATAGGTGGTTTAGGTTATGAACCTAAAGGTGATGTTTCTCTTGATGGATTGGTTGTTGATTCACTTAATCACCCTGAGTTACTTATGGCTGGCAGGGTTGCTGGTTTTTGTTCAAACGCTAAAGTTGTTTACTCTGAGGAGTTAAAAAGATGGAGAGTTTCAGGAGATCCTACTGAAGCAGCTATGGGAGTCTTTGCGGAAAAAATAGGATTTAAAAATATTATGGATGAATCAAAAAAGATTTTTGAAATACCTTTTGATTATCTTACTAAATATCATTTAAATATTCATAAATTTGAAGAGAAGAATTTTTTAACAGTCGCTGGTGCACCAGAAATAATTTTAGGCCTTTGCAGCAGAGTTTGGAGAAAACAAAAATCTGAAAAATTTTCTTTAGAAGAAAAGAAACAAACAGAGGAAATATTTCTAAAAATGTCCGAAGAGGGATATAGAATTATTGCTTTCGCTATTGATCCAGACACAGAAGCAGTAATCGAAGAAAAAAATATTTCAAATCTTATTTTTGTTGGATTTTTCTGTTTAAAAGATCCTCTTCGAGAAGAGGTTTTTGGTGCTGTTAATAGAGCAAGATCTGCTGGAATTAAAGTGATTATGATAACAGGGGATCATAAGATTACCGCTAGCGCTATTGCAAAAGAAGCAGGTATTTTTCACGAGGGAGATGAAATAATTACCGGGGAAGAATTGGAAAATTTATCTGATAAGGAACTTATGGATAGATTTGATAAGGTTAGTGTTTTTGTGAGAGTAACTCCAGTTCATAAAATGAGGATAATTGATTTATTTAAGAAAAAAGGAGAAATCATTGCGATGACTGGTGATGGTGTCAACGATGCACCATCGCTTGCCTCAGCAGACCTTGGTGTTGCAATGGGAGTTTCTGGAACAGAAGTTGCAAAAGAAGCATCAGACATAGTCCTTCTTGATGATAATTTCGGTAATATAATATCGGCAGTTGAAGAGGGCAGAAGTATTTATAAAACCATAAAAAAAGTGGTTTTATATTTGTTTTCCACAAGTATTGGTGAAGTATTTACAATTACTGGGGCTATTTTCCTTGGATTACCGTTACCTGTTTTACCTGCGCAAATTATTTGGCTCAATTTTGTGACGGATGGTTTTCTTGATATATCTCTTGCAATGGAACCATCTGAAGATGGATTACTCAAACATAAAGTAAAACATTCAAAATATATTTTAGATTCTTTTTCAGTAAAAAGAATGATTTTTATGGGAGTTATTATTGCTGTGGGAACTTTGTTTATTTTTACACAATATTTGGGTGATAGCGCAGGAAAAGCCCTCACTGTTTCTATGACCACCTTGGCTGTTTTCCAGTGGTTTAATGCTTGGAATTGTAAAAGTGAAAACAAATCCTTGTTCTCATTCGGTTCTTTTAATAACATTCATCTAATTTTTGCGACATGTACAGTTATTTTCTTGCAGTTAATGGCAATTTATAATCCTTTTTTACAGAAAATTTTACATACCGTACCATTAAACATAACTGATTGGATATATATTATAAGTGTAGCAGGAAGTATTCTTATATTAGAAGAGATGAGAAAGTTTATATTTAATAGAAGAAATAAAAATATTAATTTGGAACTAAATTTTAAATAAATGTTATAATGTAGTTATAAATATATGAGAATTTCAGGATCATTTTTTACAATGCTTTTAATTTGGGCTTTGGGATATACCCACTTTTTAGGTGGCCCGTACATACTTTTCAAAGTAATCTTTTGGATTGCTATTTTACCTGCACTTATTAGTATCTTTGTTTTACTGCTAGTATTGTTTAAAGCTAAGAAAATTATAAAAACAACTCGAGAAAGACAGTCCTCCTCAAACCATACTGGAAGTACTGTTCATGAAACTATTCACGTTGAAGCTACTATTAAAGAATAATATATTTCCAAAAACCTATAAAAATATGATATTATAGTATTTATGGAAAAGAAATATTACACGACAATCGGATTGGAAATACACGCAGAACTAAAAACAATTACCAAGATGTTTTGTAGTTGCAAAAACGATCCTGATGAAGAAACTCCAAATAAAAATATTTGCCCAGTGTGCATGGCGCATCCTGGTACTTTACCTGTTGTAAATAAAAAGGCTGTTGAGAGTGTTATCAAAGTTGGTTTGGCTCTCGGCTCAAATATTGCAGATTTTACTGAATTCGACCGTAAGAATTATTTCTACCCGGATATTCCAAAAGGTTATCAGATTTCACAATTTAAATACCCGATAGTTTCTGGTGGAAAGTTGGCTGGGATGGATTTGACTCGTATTCACTTGGAAGAAGATACTGCCAATAATAAACATTATGAAAGTACTAGTGGTGGATACTCATTGATTGATTTCAATCGCGCAGGTGTGCCTTTGATGGAGCTGGTTACTGAAGCTCATACTTTTGAAAATCCTGATGATGCTGCCAAGGCCGCTTCAGTTTTTGCAAAGGAGTACCAGATGATACTTTGGTACCTCGGTGCTTCTGAAGCCAATATGGAGAAGGGTGAAATGCGTGTGGAGGCGAATGTTTCTGTGTCACCGGATAAAGATAAGAAATGGGAGGCTTATGTTGAAGTAAAAAATCTGAATTCATTCAGAACTGTCGAGAAAGCTATCAAATACGAAGTAGAGAGAATGATAGAACTTTTTGAAACAGGAAAGGAAAGTGAAATAGTAAAAGAAACTCGCGGTTGGGATGACAATAAACAGAAAACTTTTTCTCAAAGAAAAAAGGAATCCAGTCAGGATTACCGATATTTCCCAGATCCAGATATTCCAAAATTTAAACTACACGAGGTTTTTGATATAGAAGAATTAAAGAAAGGATTACCAGAATTGCCTTCTGAAATGCGCTCACGTTATACAAATAATTTTGGTATTAAAGATGAGGATGTAGAAGTATACATCAATGATCCAGTATTAGGATCTTGGTTTGAAAAAGTAGCTACTATTCTTATAGTGCCTGAAAAGTTAAAAACAGCTTCAAATTTCATTACTTCTGATTATTTAGGATTGAAGAAGATTAATGCGGAAGTCCGACTTCCGCAAGCTGAGAATTTTGCTGAACTTATAAATTTGTTTATAGAAAATAAAATCTCTTCCAGAGTCGCAAAAGATATCTTGGCCGTCATTGTTTTAAATGATGAATCACCATTGAAAATCGCCACAGAAAAAGATCTATTACAAAAAAATGATACAGGTGCAATCAAGACTATTGCAGAAAAAGTTGTTTCAGAAAATCCTGAAGTTGTAGCTACTTATAAGGGTGGAAAAGAAAATGCCATTATGTCTCTCGTTGGAAAAATCATAAAAGAAAGTAATGGTAGTGCAAACCCTAAAATAGTTATTGAAATCTTAAAAGAATTGCTTGCCCACTCGTAGCTTTTTAAGTGAAGTGGAGTTAAAATAAGGTAATGAAAACATTACGTGAATATATCAAAGAAGCTGGTGAAAAGGGAGTTGCCATTGGGCATTTTAATATTTCAAATTTAGAAGCTTTGCATGGTATTTATAATGCGGCAAAGAAATTAAACCTACCTGTTATTATTGGAGTTTCAGAAGGAGAAGAAAAATTTGCTGGATTGGAGGAAGTATATGCTTTAGTAAATGAAATTCGTACTCGTGATAGTTACCCGATATTTTTAAATGCAGATCATCATGCGAGTTTTGAATCGGTGAAGAAATGTATTGATGTTGGTTTTGATATGGTCATCGTTGATGCTGCGAAATTGCCCTTTGATGAAAATGCAAAAGTTACTAAGCAATGTGTAGATTATGCTCGGGAAGTTTCAAAAAATACTGGACGGGATATTTTAGTCGAAGCTGAGCTAGGCTTCATTGGTTCAGGATCAATTATTCGAGAAAGTGTACCAGAAGGTGCAGGAATTTTGACAACACCCGAAGATGCGAAAAAATTTGTAGATGCAACTGGTATTGATTTGTTTGCTCCATCTGTCGGTAGTATTCATGGATTAATCAAAACAGGTAAGCCGCATATCAATGCAGAGCTTGTTACAGAAATTAAAAAAATAACAGGCATTCCTCTGGTGTTGCATGGTGGTTCAGGTTTACGTGATGAAGATTTTACCAATGCTATCAAGGCCGGTATTTCAATTGTGCATATTAACAGTGAAATTCGTTTGGCTTTCAGACAAGCTGTCGAGCAATCATTGAAAGATCTTCCAGATGAAATAACTCCTGCTAAAATTCTTCAACCAGCCGTAGATGCTATCGAGGTAGTAGTGGAAGCTAGATTAAAACTTTTTAATGGTATTCAATAAATATTCTTGTGAAAGAAGACATAAAAAAATTTTTCAAAGGGGATGTAGAAGATAGTGAAGAAATACTTAAAACGTATTCACATGATGCGAGTATTTTTGAAGTATTTCCAAAAGTTGTTGTCTTCCCAAAAGATTCGGAAGATGTTCAGAATTTAGTGAAATGGGTTAATCAAAACAGCGGTAGGCAAGACCTACCGCTGTTATCAATCACTGCACGATGTGCAGGTACAGATATGTCTGGTGGTGCAATAGGTGAATCTATTATTTTAGATTTCACTAAATACATGAATAAGTTGGTAAGCTGGAATCAACCTCTAAAAAATTCCTCCGGCTTAACTCTTCCTTTAGTAAATGATGGGACCGTTCAGAATTCTTTAGAAGTTGATTCCTTAACCGTACAACCCGGTATGTTTTACCGAGATTTTGAAAAAATAACTTTAGAAAAAGGTCTTATTTTACCTTGTTATACTGCATCAAAAAGCTTGAATGCGATGGGTGGAATGTTTGGTAATAATTCGGCAGGTGAGCGAACTTTGAAATACGGAAAGACAGAAGATTATGTTGTGGAATCAAAAGTTATTTTTGCAGATGGTAACGAGTATTTAGTGAAGCCAATGTCAAGGCTTAACCTTGACATTAAGATGGCACAAAAAGATTTTGAAGGTGAAATTTATCGAAAACTATATGAACTTATAAAAAGTAATCAAGAAGAAATAAATAATGCACGACCAAAAGTCCATAAAAATTCTGCAGGTTATTATCTTTGGAATGTTTTAAATAACCAATCTCTAAAAAATTCCTCCGGCTTAACACTTCCTTTAGCAAATGATGGGACCGCTCAGAATTTACAACAGACTGAGTATTTTAACCTTAATAAACTCCTTGTAGGCTCTCAGGGTACTCTTGGTATAGCTACAGAGATTACTTTCAAGCTTGTTAAAAACCCAAAATATTCAAAGCTTGTAGCCGTGTTTATGAACGATTTAGAGCCATTGGGACGACTTGTAGATGAAATATTAAAAGAAGACCCAGAAACATTGGAGACTTATGATGATAAGACAATGAAACTTGCTGTCAGATTTTTCCCTGATTTTTTGAAAACAAAAGGATTTGTCGGAATGATAAAATTTATGTGGAGTTTTATGCCGGAACTAGGGATGATGATCACAGGTGGTTTTCCAAAATTAATTTTATTGGCTGAGTTTGCAGGAGAAAATGAAGATGAAGTAAATATAAAGTGTCAGAAACTTGTAGAAAGAATTAAAGTTTTTAAAATTAAAACTCATATAACAGGATCTGAAGCAGAAGCAGGAAAATACTGGGACATAAGACGTGATAGTTTTAGTCTTTTACGTAAGCACGTATCAGGTAAACGCACAGCGCCATTTATTGATGATATTATTGTTCGCCCAGAATTTTTACCTAAATTTATTCCAGAACTAAATAAAATATTATCGGAATACGATATTACTTATACTCTTGCTGGTCACGCTGGAGATGGCAATTTTCATATTATTCCTTTAATGGATTTTAATAGGTCTGATACTATCAAAATAATTTTAGAACTTTCAGAAAAAGTTTATAGTTTAGTCCTGCATTATGAAGGTTCTATTACTGCAGAACATAATGATGGTCTTATTCGTACAATGTATCTAAAGAAAATGTATGGTGAGAAAATCTATAATTTGTTTGCAGAAGTAAAGAATATATTTGATGTGAAAAATATATTTAATCCAGGTAAGAAAGTAGCTCTGCCTGACGGGCAAGCTGGTACTAAAGAATATATTTCATCACATCTTGCATTAGAGCATAATGTAAAACATGGTTCTTAAAATGTAACTTATTGAATCTTTTCTATTTTATTTCCACCCGAAGAGTCTTTGATCTCATAGCCGAGAGATTTTATTTTATCTCGAAGCTCATCACTTTTTTTAAAGTCTTTGTTTGTACGTGCTTCTTCGCGTTCTTTTACAAGTTCGGTTATTTCGTCTGGAATAACTTCTTCTTTTATTTTATCAAAACCTAGTCCTAAAACTTTATCAAATTCAAGAACAGTTGCACGTTTATCAGCATTACTCATAAACTCATCTTTAAATACATCCCACAGAAGTGAAAGAGCTCTGGGTGTGTCTAGGTCATCTGCTAAATAATTTTTGAATTTTTGGTTTAACTCACCGTTTACTTTTCCAGTATCTTCGCCTAAATCTTTATAGAGTCTATACAGGCGTTTCAAGGCTATTTCAGAGCCCTCCAAGGCCTCCCAGACGAAGTTTACTCTGGTTCGGTAATTTGCCATTAAAAGCCAAAATCTATAAGAAATTGGATTGATTCCTTTCTCTATTAGATCACGCAAAGTAAAGAAGTTCTTGGCAGATTTTGACATCTTTTTTTGATCAACCAAAACCCACTCGTTGTGCATCCAATATTTTACAAATTGTTTTCCTGTTGCTCCTTCGGATTGAGCAATTTCGTTTTCATGGTGAGGAAACATATTATCAACTCCACCTGTGTGAATGTCTATTTGTTCTCCCAAGTTTGACATAGACATAGCTGAACATTCTATATGCCAGCCAGGTCGTCCTTTTCCGAGTTCAGTCTCCCAAAAAACATCGCCATCTTTTTCATCCCACATTTTCCAAAGAGCGAAGTCTTGGATGTTGTCTTTATCATATTCGTCACTTGTTATTCTTCCTGCAGCGTTCTCTTTTTGTTCTTCTATTACAAGATGAGAAAGTTTTCCATAATTTTTAAATTTCTTTATATTAAAATAAATACTACCATCCGTACTCTTGTAAGCAAGACCTTTTTCAAGTAATTTCTTTATAAGACTAATCATCTCGTCTATATAGTCTGTAGCTTTTATTAGTTTTGTTGGACTTAAAATATTTAGAGATTTTGTATCTTTTATAAATTCCTCAGTATAAAACTCAGTGAAATCTTTTAGTGATTTTCCTTCTTTTTGTGAATCACGAATAGTTTTATCATCAATATCAGTGACATTCATGATTGATTTTACATTAAATCCTTCACAAGTGAGGACTCTTTTTAAGATATCAGCAAAAATATAAGCTCGATAGTTTCCTATATGGGGATAATTGTATACAGTTGGACCACAAGTATACATAGTAACCTCGTTTGGGTTAATAGGTAAAAATTCTTCCTTTTCTCGAGTTAATGTGTTGAAAAATTTTAAAGCCATTTTTTTAATTTAAAGAAAATGAAGGTAGCAATGCTTGTCAAAAACATTCCACCTAATATCATATAAAATTCAACAAAAGTTCTTATAAGAGGGAATTCCGTGTTCATCATAAAAATACTTGCGAGTAATGTTGCTGGTGCAATGATGAAAGTCATTATAGTGAGTATTCTCATTGTCTCATTTGTTTTAGATGAAAGTAGTGAATCGTTTGTCTCACGTAAGTCTGTCAAAACATCTTTTTCATTATCCAAAATATTTTTTATTTTATTGTATTCACTGATGATAGATTCAAGATAAAAAGCGAATTCTGGGTCAAAAAATTTTTTACCAACTGACTCGAAAGATTTTAGAGTCTCATAATGGAAACGTAATGATTGTCTATAACTAAGAAGATGTCTATTTAAATTTGAAATTGTTTTTACTGTTTCTTTTTCTCTACCTTCAAATATGTTGTGTTCTATTTTCTTTAGATCAGGATTAATAGTGTCGAGCTCAGTTATCACATTTTTGTAAAGTTGTTTAATTACGCTGTAAAAGAGATGCCCAGCATGATTGCCTACATTGTGTTTATCAAGTAAAGCATCCATTTCGAATTTTTTGGAAAATTCATGCAACGGGTTTATTAATTCATAATGTATTGTTATTAAAAAATTCTTTCCAATAACGAAGTCTATTTCTTGTTCAGTTTTGTAATTTTTAAGATGGCGATTGACCGGGAAATGAAGAACTAGAAAGATTAAATCCTTATAAAGGTCTACTTTTGACCGAACTGTCTCAGAAATGAACTCTTCAGCCATTAATGTAGGAAGAGAGAATTCTTCTACTAAGTGTGAAACTTCTTCTGGTGTAGGAGACTGTAAATCAACCCAAGTAATATTATTAAAACTATATTTTGAAATCATATAAATAGATTATAGCAAAGATGCTTGCATTTTTACAAGGTTTCGTATAATATAGAACTTATGGAATTTGCAGTTATACAAACAGGCGGAAAACAATACAAAGTCTCAACAGGAGATCTTTTTTCTACTGAGAAAATAAAGGGCGAATATAAGAAAGGGGACAAAGTTTCTTTTGATAAAGTTCTTTTAGTTGATGACGGAAAAGATACAACTATTGGTACTCCTTATATCACTGGTGCGAAAGTTGATGCTGAACTTATCGAAATCGGCCGCACACGAAAAGTTATGGTTATCAAGTACAAACAAAAGTCCCGCTACCTACGCCGAAATGGACACAGACAGCCTTATTTCAAATTTAAAATACTTTCTATAAGCTAAACAAAAAAAATCCACCTATACGGTGGATTTTTTTGTTTGCTTTATATTTATTTCTAAGTTATATTAAATATAATTGTTCTTTATCTAGACCTTGTCCGCATCGCACGAGTCATCCGTGGGTTTTTAAAAGAGCAACACCTCACTTGAAATATAGTGAGGTTTTTTTATTTAAATTTTTAACCTCGATTTTTCAATGCGTTTTTTAGTGTTTCATTGTAACTACATAGGAGTTTCCTATGTACACAGGAAACTCCTATGTATTCTCTTTTTCATTAAAATTCAGCCATTCAAATAATTCCTTTTTATGATCATCAGGTTTTTTAAAATAAGAAGGAAACTGTAACGGATTTAGTATTTTAAATTTATTCTCACTATATTCTTTTATACTTGAATATGGATATTCAAAAATATATTTTAATAATTCGGAAATTGATTTAGTTCTTTTTTCTTTCCAATTTTTATCTATAAGTTTTGCAGGATTTAAATGTATGTATGAATATATGTATTTTAAATAATTGTCTGTATTAATGTGAGTTGATTTATATACACCTTCGTATAATTTTCCAGTTCGAGTATATTTTTTATTGAAATACATAGAATATCCCGTAAGTAATTTACGCATATATGTAGAAATACCACTTTCTATTTTTTCGCGTACAAGTATGTGAAAATGATTTGGCATAAGACAAAAGGCACCAATATCAACAATTGTTTCTTTTCGATCAAAAAATTCACCAACATTTCTTAAAGCTATACTTTTTTCAGTGTTGCAAATATACATTAAGAATAAAAAATGTTGATAATCTTGTTTATCTAAAAAGATTAGTCTTTTTTCTGTGCCACGATTATATAAATGATAATACTCATCAATAGCAAAAGACTGTTTTCGTAAAGCCATAGTTTAAGTATAACATACATAGGAGACTCCTATGTATTGACAAATATACATAAATATGATAAACTTTGTTTAGTTCTTTCTGTACAGAAAGATTGCCATGTGGCTCCAGAGTAGTCTTTATTCTCTGTAATATATAAAGAGTTCTTTAAATAACATCGTACGATGAAAAACACAATTCAAATTTTAAGTGGTCCTTCAAGAGAAGAACTATTTGATGGTTTACGTCTTTTTTTTGAAAAGAGAACTGTAAATTTTACTGTAGAAAATGATAATGGAAGATCTAAAAGAGGTTTACCAACTATTATTCAATGTATTGAACCAGAAGATGGAAGTGGAGATTCTTGGAATATTAGATTTAATATTCCAACTGAGGATTTATTACGTCTTGATTATAGTTTTTTTCCTGATAATTTTTATGACTCTCATGTAAACAAAAAAATGGTAGGTGTAAAAGCTTATTATTCAACAAAAAGTAGAGTAGGAACAATAACTATTGAATAAAGTTTCTAATCATCCAAAAAGACCCTCACAAATGTGGGGGCTTTTTTATTTAAATTTTTAACTTCTATTTTTTAAAGCATTCTTTAGAGTTTCATTATCAGAGTATTCAAGTTCTGTACCGGTGGAAAGACCACGACCTAAGGATGAAATTTTTATTGATAGGGAATCTGTAATATCTTTTAATTGTTCTCTTACGTAATAATCAGTATGGTCTCCTTGGGGACTTAAAGAAAAGGCGAGTATTACTTCCTTTAGACCTTTATTGGTATTCTCTTTAATTTTTTCTATAAGCTCATTTATTCGTATTCTAGTTTTAGTATTTTTTTCAACGATCGGTACAAGTCCACCCAAGACAAAATATTTTCCGTGATAGGTACGACTTTTTTTTATACTTTCCAAATCAGAATCTTTTTCAACTATCATCAGGGTTGAGATGTCTGTCGAAGAGTCACTACAGATATCACAGAGCTTGTCTTTATTTGAGTTAAAAATATAAAATCTAAAACATTCTTTACATTGAGAGACTTCTCTTTTTAATTCAGTAATCAAACTAGATAAATTATCTGTGTAGCTTGTACTACGAGACATAAGAAAATAAACAAAACGTTTCGCTTGTCTTTCACCGATACCAGGGAATTCCTTAAAATATTCTGTTAATTTTTCTATTGGATCCATTGTGTATATTAAAACTCACTCAAACTATTTCCATTTTTAGGTGGAGAGAATTCACTCATGTCGCTTCTTTCAAGGTTTAGGAACGTTGTAGTTTTTTCATCGAAATAAAGATCTACTTTTCCGACTGGACCATTTCTGTGTTTTTCAATCAATATTTCTGCTATGTTTGTCTTTTCAGATTCTTCTTTACCTCGGTCTTCGCGGTGAATAAACATAACGACATCTGCATCTTGTTCGATAGATCCTGAGTCACGAAGGTCTGAAAGTCTTGGTTTTCCTCCTCTGGATTCTACGGCACGAGAAAGCTGAGAAAGAGCTAATACAGGCACATTAAGCTCTTTTGCCAACGCCTTGAGAGATCTAGAAATTTCAGTAACTTGATTGACCATTGAATCATGATTTTTGGAAGTAGTCATAAGCTGCAAGTAATCCACAACAATAAGATCCAAACCTTTTTCGGCTTTGATTCTTCGAGCGAGTGATTTCATTCTGACAATAGAGTTACCAGCTTGATCATCGATATACATTTTTGCTTTTGAAAGTTTGTCTAAAGAATCACGTAGTTGTGCAAAATCTTTATCGGAAGATAAATTTCCAGTACGCAAATTCCATGCATTCACTCTTGATTGAGCGGAAAGCATTCTATCAACTAATTGTTGAGAGGACATTTCTAGAGAAAATATCAAAATAGATTTTTCATGATTTACTGCTGCTAGACGTGCGATATCCAAAGCTAGTGTAGTCTTACCCATAGAAGGCCGAGCAGCAAGAATTATTAAATCTTGATTTTGAAGACCAGAAAGAAGACCATCTAAATCTCTAAAGCCTGTAGGCAGTCCACGAAGCATACCTTTTGTCTCATGTAATTTTTCTAATCTTTCATAAGCTTCTGGTAACTCATCTTTCAAACTAACAAATTTTTGACTTTTTGGAGAAGAAACAACACTAAACATTCTTTTTTCTGCCATGTCTAAAATATCATCCATGTGGTCGTCGCCTTCTTCAAAAGCAAGTTCAGAAACATAATCAGCAGCTTCAATCAGACTTCTTAAGACAAATTTTTTTTGAACTATATCGGCATAATGTTTTGCGTTTGTAGAAGAGGGAACTGTATTTACTATATCAGCTAGATATTGATTGCCTCCGATATTGTCAATTAATTTTTGTTCACCTAATTTTGTAGAAAGTGAAAGCATGTCTATCGGTTCATTTTTTGAAGATAGATCGAGCATCGCATTAAAAATAATTTTATGTTTTTCAGCGTAAAAAGAATCCGGATTAATCGTGTCTTCTATTTCATGCATTGCTTCTTTGCGGAGCATAATAGAACCGAGAACTGCTTTTTCAGACTCGATATGTTGTGGTGGAATGCGTATTTCATTTTTTCTTGTTTTTATCATTAGGGCTATTCTAACACGCCCGAGAAATAGTGAAAGTATGAAAAGTGGGCAAACATGTTATTAAAATGGGGACAAATATTTGGGACTAATAATTGGGAATATGATAATATATAAAGATGAAAAAAGAGGATATAAAGATAGTTTTAACAGGCGATAGACCAACAGGTAAGCTTCATTTAGGGCATTTTGTTGGATCTATACAAAATAGACTTAAACTTCAGGACGAAGCGTTTAAATCTTTTTATATGGTGGCAGATATGCAGGCATTTACCGATAATGCAGATAATCCAGAAAAAATAAGAATAAACACCTTGGAAGTAGCCTTAGATAACCTAGCTTGTGGACTTGATCCAAAAAAGACCACGATGTTTGTACAGTCACAGATACCAGAAATATCTGAATTAGCTATTTTATTTCTAAACTTAGTAAGTTTGGCTCGATTAAAAAGAAACCCAACAGTAAAAGCAGAAATGCAACAAAAAGGTTTCGGTGAAGATGTGCCAGCTGGATTTTTAGTTTATCCAATATCACAAGCCGCAGATATTCTTTTTGCAAAAGCAAATATGATTCCTGTGGGCGAAGATCAGAAGCCTGTGATAGAGCAAGTAAATGAAATAGTGGATACTTTCAACCGTCTCTATGGGGATACATTTAATCATGTGTCATGTTTGATTGGAGACACACCAAGGCTTGTTGGAACAGATGGTAATGCAAAAATGTCTAAGTCTTTGAATAATGGAATTTATCTTTCTGACTCTGATGAAGTGATAGAAAAAAAAGTAATGGAAATGTACACAGACCCGAATCATATTCATGTGCAGGATCCAGGCAAGGTAGAAGGTAATGTTGTATTTATGTATCTTGATATTTTTGATGAAGACAAAAAAGCTGTCGCAGAATTAAAAAAAGAATATGAAAAAGGTGGACTTGGTGATGTAAAGATTAAAAAACATTTAGCAAAAGTTTTATCTAGTTTAATAACTCCTATTAGAGAAAGAAGGGAGAAGCTCGCAGAAAATCCTAAAGTTGTAATGGAAATTCTAGAAGAAGGTACAAAGAAGGCCCGTGAGGAAGCAGTTAAGACTCTAAATGAAGTTCGTCGTGCGATGAAGATAGATTTCTTCTAAAGAATATGAAAAAACAAAATAATAAAAAAAGCTTTATTGCTCAAATATTGCAGCTTTTCCGTCCATTTCGAAAATATGTTTTCATTGTTCTTTTTGTGTCTATTTTAAGTCAATTAATAGGGGCATTGTCTCCATATTTATTTGGTAAGAGTATCGATGCAGTTACAAAAAATGATATAAATTTAACTTTTTACTATTTGATTGCAGCTTTTCTTTTGTCAGTTTTTCAATCAATATTTTTATCATGGTATAGAGAAAATATTGAAATTAAAAATCTTGACAGTAATTTAGAAAAATCTTTCTCGATATTTTCTTTAAGTAAAATGATGCAATTTTCAATTGGGCAGCATATTAATGAACATTCAGGTGTAAAGCAAACTATAGTCAATAAGGGTCAAAACTCATTAAGTAAATTAGTAGAATCCGTTTTTTATAATATGTTGCCTAATATAATTCAAATTTTAGTAACATTGATAATACTTTCTATTTTCGATTGGAGAATTGCTTTGACAGCTTTTACTTTTGTGGGTATTTATATATATGTATCTTTAAAAAGAAATAAACAAGCTTTTCCAGAAATAGATGAAATAAGAAAAAAGCACCAATCCCAAGGTAAATTGCAGTCTGAATTATATAGGAATTCAACTTTAGTCATTTCTGAGGCTCAAGAATCAACTACAATCAATAATTTTAACATTACATGGAACAAAGTAACTGATTTTGAAATAAAAACATGGACTGATTATTTAAAATCTTTTTATCCCCAAAGAATGTTTATAATATTTGGTCAATATGCTTGTTTAGGTTTGGGTGTGTATTTAATTTTGATTGGACAACATTCAGTGGGTATGATTGTTACTTTGGTTTCTTGGTTAGCCTTAATTTTTGGAAATTTATTAAATTTAATGAGTGCTCAAAGACAACTGTTATTCCAGATAGCTGAAATTAAAAAATATTTTGATTTATTGGATATTGCTCCAGATATTGACTCGAATCCAAATGGAATAATCTTAGAAAATTTAAAAGGCGAAATAGAATTCAAAAATGTAAACTTCGCATATCCTTATCGTAAATCAGCAAAGCAAGAAGAAGATGAAGAAGAGGTTGAAGAAAAAGAAGAAGACCATACAGTTTCCGGTATAAATTTTATTATTCCGGCAGGAGCCAAGATTGGTTTTGTTGGCATGTCTGGTTCTGGAAAGACTACAATTGTGAATCTGCTCAGAAGATATTACGAAGTAACAAGTGGAGAGATATTAATTGATGGCATTAATATTAAAGATATAAATTTGAAATGGCTTCGTTCCAATATAGGAAATGTTGAACAAAAAATTGATTTGTTCGATATCTCTATTAAAGACAATATTTTATTTGGATTACCAGTGGATAAAAAAAATATTGATGACAAAAAATTACAGAAAACAATAAAAGATGCATCGTTAACTGGTTTTGTTGAGAAATTAAAAGACCATGGTTTAGATACAATGATAGGAGAGGGTGGAATAAAAGTTTCTGGTGGAGAAAGACAAAGAATAGGTATTGCAAGAGCTTTGATAAAGGATCCTAAAATTCTTATTTTTGACGAAGCGACAAGCGCTCTGGATTCATATAATGAAAAATTAATTCACAAAGCAATAAATCATGGAGCAAAAGGTAGGACTACAATCATCATTGCCCATCGTCTTTCTACTATCGCTGATGCTGATAAAATCTTTGTTGTGGCTGATGGAAAAATAGTCGGAGAGGGAACTCACACTAAACTTTCAAAATCTTGTAAACAATATAAAGAGTTATTAAAACACCAGCTTTTTGGGGTTTAAAAATTGGAAATTACTAGTTTTTATGTTAAATTTATTAAATGCAAAACAGAACATATATTAAAGATTTAGATACAAAAGTAGGGGAAGAAGTCGTTTTGGGTGGATGGGTAAATATCCGTCGCGATCAAGGCAAAATGGTCTTTTTTGATATTCGTGATATGACCGGAAAAATTCAATGTGTCACACTTCCAAACAGTGAAGGTATTACACAAGCCAAGGAAATTCGTCCAGAGTGGGTTTTGAAAGTAACTGGAAAAGTAAATGCGCGTCCAGAAAAAAATGTAAATAAAGATATGCAGAATGGAACTATTGAACTTGAAGTTCTGCAAATTGAAGTTTTAGCAGAAGCTGCAACACTTCCTTTTGATATGTCACTTGAAGGATACAACTTAGACCTTATTACTGAATTAGATAACCGAGCTTTGGCTATCAGACATCCCAAGAACCAAGCAATATTTAAAATCAAAGAAACCGTTATTGATTCTTTTAGAGAATTCATGAAACAAAATATGTTTTTTGAATTTCAGGCTCCTAGTATTGTACCTGCTACAGCCGAAGGTGGTGCAGAAGTTTTTCAAGTTAATTATTTTGATAAGAAAGCATTTCTTTCTCAATCTCCTCAACTATATAAACAAATTGTGATGTCAGCATTTGAAAGATGTTACTCTGTGAACAAGGTTTTTAGAGCTGAGCCTAGTACAACGACTCGTCACTTAACAGAAATAATATCTCTCGATGCTGAAATGGGTTTTATTGATGGTTGGAAAGATGTACGTGATATGGCCGAAGATACTATTAGATATATTTTGACACAAATAAAAGAAAAGAATGCAGAACATTTAAAAATACTTAAAGTTGAACTTCCAGAAATGATAGATTACACACCAACAATGTCACTGACTGAAGCTCACCAAAAAATATTTGATACATATGGAAGAGATAATAGAGGAGACAAAGATCTAAGCTCACAAGACGAAGTGGAAATTTCTGAAATAGTTAAAAAAGAAACTGGTTCTGATTTTGTTTTCGTTTACGGTTACCCAACACGCCAAAAACCTTTTTATGTTTTCCCAAGTGAAGAAAATCCAGAATTTAATGAAGGAGTAGATTTGGTTTGTCGTGGACGTGAATTATTGAGTGGTGGAAGAAGAATAAACAAGTATGACCAGCTGATGGAACATGTGAAAATATGGGATATGGATCCAAATAAAATAAAAATGTTCTTAGATGCTTTCAAGTATGGAGTACCACCCGAAGGCGGCTTCGCTTTTGGTGCAGAACGTATCACTATGCAATTTTTAAACCTCGCAAATGTTCGTGAAGCGTGTCTTTTCCCTAGAGACATGAATAGAATAGATGAAAGTCTTTCTGAATAAAGTAGCCGCGCTTTAATCGTCGTTGCGCGGCATAATTTCGCAAAATTAATGATGAAAAAATCCAAGGTAAGATTAGCTAAACATATCTTTCCATTACACTATGAGATAACCTTAAGGCCTGATTTGGAAGCGCATACCTTTTCAGGTGAAGAAATAATTCAGATAAATACAGACAAAGCTGTTAAAGAAATTACTCTTCATTCAAAAGAATTAAATATTAGTAGTGCAGAAATTATTTCTGGTAAAGAAAAAATTCAAACTAGTAAGATTACTTATAACACTGAACTAGAAACTGTTACTTTTGTTTTTTCAAAAAAAATAAATAAAGGTAAAATTATGCTCCACATACATTTTCTCGGAATCCTCGCAGATAATATGCGTGGATTTTACAAGAGTAAATATATCGTAGATGGAAAAGAACGTTTTATGGCAACAACTCAATTTGAGGCGACTGATGCACGTCGTTGTATTCCTTGTTTTGATGAACCTTCTCAAAAGGCAGTTTTTAAAGTGCACCTAGTTATCCCAAATGACAAAACTGCTATTTCAAATACTTTGCCATCAATAATAAAAGAGCATGATGCAGGTTTTAAAATTGTCTCTTTTGATGAAACACCTAAAATGTCTACTTATCTCTTGGCTTTTATTATTGGAGATTTTGAGTGGATTGAGAAAAAAACAAAGTCAGGAGTATTGGTTCGTGTAATGACAATCCCTGGTAAAAAACATCAAGCTTCTTTTTCTCTTGATGTAACAGTGCGTTGTTTAGAATTTTATGAAAAATATTTTAATATTCCTTACCCTCTAAATACTCTCGATATGATTGCAATTCCAGATTTCTCTGCACTTGCTATGGAGAACTGGGGAGCAATTACTTTTCGTGAAGTTGGACTTTTGGTTGATGAAAAAAATACTTCTACAGCTTCAAAAGAACTTGTTGCTATTGTTATTGCTCATGAACTGGCTCATCAATGGTTTGGTAATTTAGTAACTATGGAATGGTGGACACATTTATGGCTCAATGAAGGGTTTGCTTCTTATATCCCATACCTTGCTATTAGTGAACTTTTCCCTGAATGGAACATTTGGGAACAATTTGCAACAGATGATTTGGCTGTAGCTTTGAAGTTAGATGCGTTAAATAATACCCATCCAATCGAAATTGATGTTCATAATCCAGATGAAATTGGTGAAATTTTTGATGCAGTTTCTTATAGTAAAGGTGCGACAGTCATCCGTATGCTAGCTGATTATTTAGGAGAGGAGAGTTTTCGTGATGGTCTTCGATATTATTTAAAAAAGCATAGTTATAAAAATGCTTCGACGATACATCTCTGGGATGCACTTGAAAAAGTTTCTAAAAGACCAGTAAAAAAAATGATGACTATTTGGACTTTGAAATCTGGCTACCCAGTTATTTCAATAAAAGAAAAAGGGGATAAATTAGAAATTTCTCAAGAAAGATATTTTTCAAGTGAGGGAAGTAGAAAGGCTAGCAAAGACAAAACAGTTTGGCCTATTCCACTTTCGATATCCACAAAAAAAGGTGAACAAAAATTACCTTTAATGACTTCAAAAAAGATGATTATACCTAAACCTCTCAATACTTGGTTTAAAATGAATTCTAATGAGAGTGGATTATATAGGACAAATTATGATACAAAAATGTTAGAGGCATTGAGCGAACCAATAAAAAATAAAAAAATATCCAGTGTAGACAGACTGGGAGTTATTCGTGATTTATTTGTTTTTGCTGAAGCTGGTTTAATATCTTCAACACAAGTTCTCGAAACTTGTTTACTATACAAAAATGAAACAGAATATGTTGTCTGGTTAGAAATAATTTCCGGACTTCGTTATGTTTCCAATCTTTTAGCTGGAACAAAAAATCCTGCCCGTCCTCACGATAGTTCGGGAGCAGGCGGGGAAGAATTATTTAGGAAATATGCTCATGAAATTTTATATAATATTGTGTCCCATGTTGGATGGAAAAATAAAAAAGATGAAACTCACAATGAATCACTTCTTCGACCTCTTGTTTTAGGTGCCGGTTCTTATTTTGGAGATAAAAAAATAATAACGGAAGCCAAAAAAATATTCAATAATAGAAAAAAACAACCTATCGATGCTGATCTTCGTGGTATAGTTTATTCTACTTTTGTTCGTGAGGGTGGTGAAAAGGAATATAAAATAATTCTTAATATGTATAAAAATGAAATTATGCATGAAGAGAAAAACCGTCTGCTTGGAGCTCTCGGTTCATCACGCAATGAAAATTTATTAAAAAGAACCCTAGATTTTATTATTACAGATGCAGTTCGTATGCAAGATAGAAATAGTGCTTTTGCAAGTGTATTAGTAAATACTTACGGACGAACACTGGGTTGGGAATTTCTAAAAAAGAACTGGAAAAAAATAGGTGAGGCTTATGGAGAGGGTAATCATTTACTAGCCAGATTGGTCTCTGTGTTGAATCGTAATACAACCAAGGCTGCGTATAATGATATTAAAAAATTCTTCAAAACGCATAGTGCACCATCCGCCGACCGTACGATCCTTCAAACTCTTGAACACATTGATTCAAATATAATGTGGTTGAAAAGAGATGAAAAGAAGATTAAATTATGGTTAAATAACTATTATGGATAATGAAATCATAGAAGATTCATACACCGTGAAAACACCAGGTTTTGAAGGGCCTTTTGGTTTACTTTTAAGCCTTGTTGAAGCCCGTAAACTTTTCATAAATGAAATTTCTTTATCTAAAGTTACTGAAGATTATATTCAGTACATGAATAAATTGGGTGGATTGACTCCGACTGAGATTTCCAATTTTATTATTGTCGCTGCAACTTTGATTCTGATTAAATCCAAGTCGCTTTTGCCCAATTTGAATCTAACTTCAGAGGAAGTGAGTGATATTTCTAAATTAGAAGATAGACTTCGTTTATATGGAGTTTATATGAAACTTTCTGAAAATGTAAAAAACATGTTTGGAAAAAAAATAATTTTTGCTCCTCTTGAGAGGAAAAACGAAACACTAGTATTTTTACCTGATAACCAGATCACGAAAGAAAGCATGATGCAGTTTGCTCGTGACTCTTTAGTTCGAGTTCCGAAGAAAATTTTCTTGCCGGAAGTAGAAATAAAAAAGGTTATGAGTATTGATGAAATGATAGATAAGCTGACAGAAAGAATTCAGAGTTCTATAAAAATGAACTTTAGAGAATTCGCTGGCGTAGCAGAGACCCGAGAAGAAAAGATTGTTGTAATTGTTGGATTTCTTGCTATGCTTGAATTAGTTCGAGGAGGAATCTTGAATGCTATACAAGAAAATAATTTTGAGGATATTATGATTGAAAAACAAGTTTTAATAATTAACGAAGATTTTATATAAAAATATGGATTTAGAAACAAAAATCGAAGCTATACTTTTTTGGAAAGGAGAACCAGTCTCTGTTGATAAACTTGTGGACCTTTTAAAAGTTTCAAAGGATGAAATCAATTCTGCTGTAGTGTCACTTACTGAGAAATTAGTTGGTAGAGGTATCGTTTTGTTGGCGCGAGAAGGGGAATTGACTCTTGGTACTAATCCAGAACTTTCCAATCTAATAGAAGGTATGCAAAAAGATGAGTTAAATAAAGACCTTTCAAGGTCGAGTCTAGAAACACTCTCAATCGTACTTTACAAAAATGGAGTAAGTCGAGCTGAAATCGATTATATCAGAGGGGTAAATTCTAGTTTTATTTTACGTGCACTGTCTGTTCGAGGATTGGTTGAAAAAACTGTTGATGAAAATGATAATAGGCGTTTTATTTATAAACCAACACTTGGGTTGTTGTCATTTATGGGTGTAACTTCTCCAAAAGACTTGCCTGATTATGGCGATATAAATATTTCAATTGAAGCTGCTGCAAAAAATCTAGCAGAAGAGTTAAAAAATGAAACAGGAGTATAAAAATAACAATCTTTTATATTTTGTTTTAATCATGATTGCCTTAGAGGCAATTTTGTTTTCTATTGGAAATTTTAAATTAAATACTGCTTTCCTAAAAGAAGAAAATAGAATTATAAATATTCAAAATAAATTTGCTAGTACTACTGTTCAAGCAAAAGCATTTTCTATTTATGATGTAAATTCAGGTCTTGAGATTTATGGTAAAAATCAAAATGAATCTCTTCCTCTTGCTTCACTGGCAAAAACGATGACAGTAATAGTGGCACTTGCCAGTCATGAGCCAGGTTCTATTGTATTAATATCTCCCGATGCTATACATCAGGCTGGGGATTATGGGTTTTTTACTAATGAGAAATGGAAAATAGAAGATCTTGCAAGATTTACTTTAATTGGTTCAGCCAATGATGGAGCTTATGCTCTTTCTGGGAATAATAGTGATTTTATAGAAGAAATGAATAATAAAGCAAAAAAAATTGGTATGGAAAATACTTTATTTTTAAATACAACGGGACTTGATATTGCTGGTACAGAAATAGGCTCGTCTGCACAAGTAGGGGCTTACGCGTCTGCGTTTGATGCAAACATAATGGCTGTATATGCTTTAAAGATACGTCCGAATATTTTTAGTTCAACAGTGTTACCAGAAATTAATTTAAAATCAGAATCAGGTTATAGTCATAATATTAAAAATACAGATATAGTTTTACATAAGATTCCAAATTTACGTTTTTCTAAAACTGGTTATACAAATCTGACAGGAGGTAATTTAACGATAATCTTTGAAGATAAAAGTGGTCATGAAATAGCGATAACAGTTCTGGGCTCTACAATAGAAGGTCGTTTTTCAGATATGGAAAAATTAGTAAATGTATTATACTTGTAAATATGTTACCGAATTTAGTTAAAATTTTCTTGCCGACAGCTTTGTCCTTTTTCTTGGGTATTTTAATTACACCAATAGCCACACATTTTTTCTATAAGTATAAAATGTGGAAAAGATACTCAAGAGAATTGGATATTACGAATAGTGATTTTAAAAAAATTCATAATGAGGATAATGAATTAAAAACTCCAAGAGTAGGCGGTATTGTTATTTGGGTATCGGTTCTAATCGTGACTCTTTCTTTTTATCTTATCTCAATAATTTTTCCTTCAGATAATATGATTAAACTTAATTTTTTAAGTCGTAATCAAACGTTAATTCCTTTACTGACTTTATTCCTAGGATCTTTAATTGGTCTTATTGATGATCTTATTCAAATATATGGTACTGGTAAAATATCACGTGACGATAAATCTTGGCGTAAAATAAAAGCTCTACTTGTCGGTTTACTTTCTCTTGTGGTCGCAATATGGTTTTTCTATAAGCTTGGAATGCATTCTATTCATATTCCATTTGATGGTTTTTGGGAACTTGGTTTTTTCTTTATCCCTTTCTTTATTATCGTATCACTGGCTACTTTTTCTGGTGGTGTGATAGATGGTATCGATGGACTCTCTGGGGGTGTATTAGCATCAATTTTTGCAGCCTACGGAGCTATTGCATTTGCAAATCATCAAATAGATTTGGCTGCTTTTTCAGGAGCAGTAACTGGAGCAATATTAGCTTTTTTATGGTTCAATATTCCACCAGCCAGATTTTATATGGGTGAGACGGGTATTATGGGACTTACAATAACTTTGGCGACACTAGCATTTTTAACTGATTCAGTTTTAGTTCTTCCTGTTGTCGCACTACCACTTGTTTTAACTTCACTCTCAGTTATTTTACAAATTTCTTATAAAAAATTTACTGGAGGTAAAAGATTATTTAGACTTGCACCGATACATCATCATTTTGAGGCTATTGGTTGGCCTTCCTATAAAGTTACTATGCGTTTTTGGATTTTGTCTGTTGTGTTTGCGATTATAGGAATAATTTTAGCAATTATTAGCTGATGAGAGAAAAAAAACCAGATAGATTTTTTTTAGTAATAGTGTTGATATTAATTTCTGCAGGAATGGCAATGTTTATTTCTGCATCTCTTGGTATTTTTGCTAAAAATAAAGATATTTTTTATTCAGCACTTTTTAGTCAACTAGTTCTTGGCTTTGGCTTAGGACTTGTTGGAATGTATTTTTCTTACAAGATTGATTATAAATTTTGGAGAAAATATTCTTTTTATGTTTTTTTAGGCTCAGCAGTATTAACTGCCTTGGTTTTTGTGCCGCATTTGGGTTGGAATCATGGAGGGGCGACAAGGTGGATAAAACTTGGGCCTGTTTCATTTCAACCTGCAGAACTATTAAAATTTGGATTTATAATATATTTAGCGGCATGGTTATCTTGGGCAAAAAGTAGAGTACAAGATTTTAAATTTGGAATTTTACCATTGTGTGTAATGATTGGATTTATCGCTTTAATTTTATTAAAACAACCTGATACTAAAAGTTTGATTTTAATTATTGGGACTGGAGCTTCGATGCTCTTCATTTCAGGTGTTCCTTATAAATATATTCTAGGAACAATTGCTATAGCAGCAGTCTTGTTTGGGTTTCTTGTTGCTTTTACTCCTTATCTAAAAGATCGTGTTAATACTTTCCTAGACCCTTCGCAAGATCCTCGCGGGACTTCTTATCAACTCCAACAATCACTCATTGCTATTGGCTCTGGTGGAATATTTGGACGAGGATATGGCCAGAGTATTCAAAAATTTAGTTATTTGCCTGAACCGCAAGGGGATTCAATTTTCGCTGTTTTAGGTGAAGAGTTAGGTTTCATCGGAACTGTTGCTATGGTTTTGCTTTATTCTTTTTTTGCCTTACGAGGAATGCGTATTGCCAATAATTCTCCAGATTTATTCAGTAGACTTTTAGTCTCTGGAATTGTTATACTGATTACAGCACAGTCGTTTATGAACATCGCTTCTATTATTGGAGTTTTTCCTTTGACTGGTGTTCCATTGCCTTTTATGAGTCAGGGAGGTACTTCACTTATGATTTATCTCGTTGCGACAGGTATCGTGCTCCAAATATCAAAGTTTCAGCAGCAGAGTGCTTAAATAAGTTATAAAGTAAAAGAATAAAAAGATAATGAAAATAGTTTTCACAGGAGGAGGGACAGGCGGGCATTTTTATCCAATCATTGCCGTCTCTCAAAAGGTTAATAAAATAATAGATAATGAAAAAATAATCGGAGCAAAGCTTTATTATTTTTCTGATAGCCCTTATGATAAAGAAGCTCTTTTTGAAAATGGACTTGCTTTCGAAGAAGTAAAAGCCGGAAAAGTTCGTACATATTTTTCTTTTAAGAATTTTACTGATATTTTTAAAATGTTTTTTGGTGTGATCAATGCAATTTTTAAAATATATTCAATTTATCCGGATGTTGTTTTTGGCAAGGGTGGTTATGCATCATTTCCTGCTATCTTGGCTGCTAGAATCTTGGGTATACCTGTTGTGATTCATGAATCAGATTCTGCTCCTGGGCGTGTAAATAAATGGGCTGGACGTTTTGCAAAAAAAGTAGCAGTTTCTTTTATTGAAGCAGCAGAATATTTTCCGAAGGATGTCGTTGCTTGGACTGGTCAGCCAATCCGAGTCGAAATAGAACATCCAGCTTTGCGCGAAGATGCTCTTGATTATTTTAAACTAGAATCAGAACTGCCTGTTATTCTAATACTCGGAGGTTCACAGGGAGCTGAACTTATAAACAACACTGTGCTTGATGCATTACCAAGGCTTATAAAAAATTATCAAATTATTCATCAGACTGGTGTTAGAAATTTTAAAATGGTCACAGGCAGAGCTGAAGTTGTTCTTACGAACAACCGAGATAAATCAAGATATTTACCTTATTCTTTTTTAAATCCTCTTGCGATGAAAATGGCTGCCGGAGCAGCTACTATTATCGTATCACGAGCAGGCTCAGGACTTTTTGAAATTGCTTCTTGGGGGATACCATCAATTTTAATACCAATAACTAAAACAAATTTAGATCATCAAAAGAAAAATTCTTTTAATTATGCTCGCGCAGGTGCTTGTAGTGTAATCGAGGAAATGAATATGACTTCTAATATTCTAAGTTCAGAAATTGAAAGAATAACAGAAGATAAACAAATGTACGATAAAATGGCTGCAAGTGCTCGTGCATTTAACAAACCCGATGCGGCAGCTAAAATCGCTCGAGCCCTCGTGGATATTGCTTTGAAACATGAAAAATAATTTTTAAAAATTTCTTTTCTTAACTACTCAAAAATGTTAAGATAAAGAAATGGAAAATAAAGTTGTTACAAGATTTGCCCCTTCGCCTACAGGCTTTATGCATGTTGGGGGAGTTCGAACTGCGTTGTATGCTTACCTTTGGGCTAGGAAAAATAACGGTACTTTTATATTGAGAATTGAAGATACTGACAAGGAAAGGGAAGTCGAAGGTTCTGTTGAACACATCATTAAATCATTAAAATGGTTGAATATTAATTGGGATGAAGGCCCAGATATTGGTGGCCCACATGCTCCATATTTGCAATCACAAAGACTTGATTCTTATAAGAAATACGCGCAAATTTTGATTGATAAAGGTTTGGCATATCCTGACCCTTATACAGAAGAAGAAATTGAACAATTTAGAAACAAAGCAGAATTAGAAAAAAAACCATTTTTGTACAGAGAATACCGACCGGAAAGTTTTGGTGTTTGGGATGGTACTAGGGCTCTTCGTCTAAAAGTTCCAGAAGTAAAATCATATAAATGGCATGATCTTGTGTATGGGGATTTGTCTGCAGGACCAGAAGCGTTGGATGATTTTATTTTAATTAAAGGTGACGGATATCCCACATATAATTTTGCTCACATTATAGATGATTTAGAAATGGGTGTGACTCATATCATGCGTGGTCAGGAATTTATTTCTTCGACTCCAAAATTTTTATCTGTTTATGATGCATTAGGTATTACCCCTCCATTATTTGCAACATTGCCTCCTATTATGGGACCAGACGGAAAGAAAAAATTAGGAAAAAGAGATGGAGCAAAAGATGTTTTGGATTATGGAAAAGAAGGTTATTTACCTGAGGCTATGGTCAACTTCTTGGCTCTTTTGGGCTGGAATCCCGGAGATGAACGTGAAATATTCACCATGCAAGAATTAGTAGATTCTTTTGATATTTCTCGCATAGGGCATTCTGGAGCACAGCTAAATGATGAAAAACTTGATTGGATAAACAAGGAGCATATTAAAAAAATGTCCCCGGAAGATTTGCAGAAAAATATTTTTGAATGGTTACCAGAAAATATGAGAATACAAAAAATAATTCCAATTATTTCAGAAAGAATTTCTAAATTTTCTGACGTTAAAAAAATGGTAGAAGCAGGGGAGTTGGATTTCTTTTTTAAGCAACCTGAATTTTCAAAAGAAAAATTAGTTTTCAAAAATACTACACCTGAAAAAATAAATGAGAATTTAAAACTAGCAATAAAGGCGTTTGAATGTATTGATGAAAAAGATTTCACAGCAGAAAATATAAAAGCTGCTTTAATGAAAATAGCTGATACTTTGGAAAGTCGAGGGGAACTATTACATCCTATTCGTTTTAGTTTATCAGGTTTAGATAAATCACCAGATCCTTTTATAATAGCTGATATTTTAGGAAAAAATGAAACTTTATCTCGCCTACAAAAAGCAATTTAAGATTTTTTTACTAATTGTTTTGGTTTTTTTACCATTTGTTTTTTCCTATGCTCAAACAGCAGTAGAATTAAATAATAAAATAAATCAAAAGAACAATGATATTGCGGCACTAGAAAAAGAAATTAAACAGTACCAACTACAATTGGACGCTCTAGGAAAACAAAAAAGTTCTTTAAATGGTTCTATAAAAGAATTAGATTTAACACGTAAAAAATTGGTCGCAGATATGAATATTACTCAGAATAAAATTGATCAAACAAATTTTAAAATACAAGGTTTGAGTTTTCAGATTGGTGATAAAGAAGAAATAATACAAAATAATACTGAGGCTATAAAAATTGATATTAGAAAAATAAATGAAATTGAACTTGATTCTATTACTGAAAAACTTCTTTCTGAAGTTAAAATTAGTGATGTATGGAACGATATTGATAATATGGTGACAGTTCGTAATAAAATAAGACAGAATATTATTGATTTAAAGCAAGTAAAAAATGAATTGGAGTTTACAAAAAAGAAAACTACAGATGCGAGAAATGAATTGGTATCTCTTAAAAATGAACTTGCTGATCAGAAAAAAATTGTTGTTCAAAATACTAATGATAAAAAGAAACTTTTAGCACAAACTAAAAATAATGAAGCGAATTATCAAAAACTTCTAAAAGATAGGCTAGCAAAAAAAGATGCATTCGAAAAAGATTTGCGTGATTATGAATCGCAACTAAAATATATTCTTGATCCATTAAAACTTCCAGGAAGTGGAGTATTGAGTTGGCCACTAGATTATATTTATATAACTCAATTATTCGGTAAAACAGAAGCAGGTAAGCGTCTATATGCTAGTGGTTCACACAATGGAGAAGATTTCCGCGCACCAGTCGGTACGCCTGTGAAAGCTATGGCAGATGGTATTGTAGCGGGTATAGGAGATACTGATTTACAATGTCCTGGGGTCTCATTTGGACGTTTTGTGCTTATTAAGTATGATAATGGACTAGCAAGTACTTTTGGTCATTTTTCCCTTATTAAGGTAAAAACAGGAGAAAGAGTTTCTCGTGGTCAGATAGTCGGCTATAGTGGAAATACTGGATATTCAACCGGCCCACACTTACATGTTTCAGTTTATGCTCGTGATGCTGTTAACTTACAGACTCTACCAAGTAAGTCGTGTCCTGGTCACGTTTTAACTCAACCAATATCTCCAATTAATGCTTATCTTGATCCATCCTACTATTTACCTCCTTATAAAAAACCATAAATAATTTTCGTATTGTTTTGGTTTAATGATTGGTGGTATAATAAAAACATGAATATAGAAAATAAAGAAGGAGGATTTTTACGATTAATTATCTTTATTATTGTAGTTGTGTTTTTGATGAGCTATTTCCATATTACTCTAAGTGGAGCTTATAATTGGTTCGCAACTATGTTTCATAATGTTGTTTCATAAATATGAAAAATTTAAGCACCACAAATATTTTTACTAAATCAAACAAAAAAGGAGGAATAAGTATTTTAGGAGTTGTACTTCTGACAATTGTTCTAATTTTTGTTTTGTCATTTTTCAAGATAAATTTAAAAGCAGTTGTTGAAAGTCCAGATGCACAAAGTAATTTACAGTATGTTGGTTATACAGGCAGAAGTTTATGGAATGATTATCTTGCTAAGCCAATAGCAAATGTTATTGGTGATCTTAAACTAAAAACAGTTTGGGACGCATTTATATCAAATATGCAAAGAATTCACGATGGTCAACCTACTGATTTTCAAAAACTCGCACCAACAGTCGACGTAAAGTAACTGTTGACAACTCTCTACCTGTAAGTTAAAATATAGGTATGAATCGAATAAGTGATCAAAATGGGGGATTCATCCAAGCGATCATTTCTATCATCATTACGATAGTTTTATTTTACTTCGTCTTAACTGCTAATTTCTCTAAATATTTTATTGATTCTTTCGTATCAAATATGCAAAGAATCCATGATGGTCAACCCACAGATTGGCAGCTAGCTGCTCCTTCGGTTTTGTTAAAATAATTGTGTAACAAAAAATTCGTGCTAAAATAATTGTATACATAATCAATCAAGTGTATTTATGAATATAGTTATTATTGTTACAATTTTTACTATTGTCTTGAACCTCTATCTTGGATCAGCGGTAGTTTTGCGAAATCCTAAAAGTGTTACACATCAACTTTTTGGTTTCTATACATTATTAGTAGCGCTGTGGGCATTTTCTAATTATTTCACAATATACCCAAGTACACCGGAAGTTACATTAATTTTCATTCGTATTGTATGCGTGATAACTTCTTTTTTGGCACCAGTTTTATTTTTACTTTCGTATAATTTTCCGACAGACAAGCTTATTATAAAACCATGGTTGCGTTTCAGCGTATATCTTTTTGCTATTGGTACTGCAATACTTTCTATTACTCCACTTATATATGATCATATTGAAATAATTAATGGCGTTATTGTACCTTATTTTGGTCCTCTCTTCATACTTTATGGGTTAAATGTATTTGGTTTGCCTGTGTTGTCTTTTATTTTACTTATACGTAAATTTCGTAAAGCTACCAATCATCGTCGCCTGCAAATTTTAATATTTATGTTGGGTGTAGGCATAACATATGCTCTTGCTGAAATATTGAGTTTTATATTTATTTTATTAAAATATACTAAACTAGTTTTTTTAGGTCCATTTTTCACACTTATATTAGTTGTTTTTGTTTTCTATGCCATTACTAAATATAAATTTTTAGATATAAAATTATTGATATTTCGTTCAGTCACATATATTTTACTTATTGTAACTGTGGCATTATTTTATATTTTTGGTCTGTTTATAGCATTGAGATACATTTTTCCTAGTATATATATCTCTACAGACATATATTGGCTCCTTTTCTTTTTAAGTTTTACTATTGTTATTGGTTTTAATTCTCTTTACAAAGGAATAGAATCTATATTAGGAAAATTATTGTTTAAAACGAGATATAATCCAGAGGATCTTGTATTTAAGGTTGTTCAAACTATGGCGACTGAAGTAGATTTTGATATGATTGCACCAAAAGTATTAAATACAATAATGTCTACCTTAAATATAACGAAGGCTGCGATATTGGTAGTAGAACAACATAAAATTATAGATATAAAAGAAAATGGTTTTGGTCCTGATGTATTTAAATCAAATTTAAATCTTCAGGCATTAGAAGACATATTGCATCGCTCAAGTGTAGGTGATGTTTTGCTTTTTGAAGAAATAGAAGATGAAAAATTGAAAGAAATTCTTCGCAGAATTGATATTGAAGTTATTTTACCAATTCGTATTGAAAATAGGGAAGTAGCTCTTATGGTATATGGTCAAAAAAGTGCAGGTGATACATATACTATGGGTGACCTAGATGTATTTAAAATTATTGCCAAAGAGATAGGAGAAAGTATTGAAAGTACAAGAAAATTTAAGATGCTTAAACTTCTTGATATCATACGAAGTGACTTTGTTGAATCAGTATCACATGAATTTCGCACACCACTTACAGAAAGTCGTTGGAAGCTTGAACGTCTTTTGAAAATTGAATATGGAAAGCCTTTTGATTCAGAAATGAAAGGAAATCTTTCAGATATTTATTTTAGTGTCGGGTGGTTAGTAGAATCACTCAATAAACTTATTGTTGCTTCTGATCTTCAGATATCAGCTCCTATTTTACATAAAAAAGAAATAAATATACATAAATTATTCAATGAAGAAATCTTTAGTAAGATAAGAGAAATGGGTATTTGGGAAAGAAATAAACTAACATTAGATGTTCAGGATAATTTACCATTAATAAATATAGATGTAGAAAAAATTAAAGATGCTTTTTCTTTTATTTTAGAAAATGCTATAAAATATTCACCAGAAAATAGTGAAATATTAATACATATAACAATACGTGAAGCACCTGAAGGACTTTCGTTTTTGCAGGTTAAAATAATCGATCAAGGTATCGGTATTGATTCAAAAGATATTCCACACATGTTTTCTAAATTTTATCGTGGATACGATGCACGTATTACTGTACCAAATGGTTTAGGTTTAGGATTATTTATTTCTAAAGCTATTGTAGAACTTCACGGAGGTAAAATATCTGTTAAATCAACGAAGGGCAAAGGTGCTACTTTCTTTGTAGAACTGCCATTCTTATAGTATCTAATAGATACTATGTCGCAAAGAACAGTTGTCCGACATTAAATCCCTTGTGAAATAAGGGTAAAATAGAAAAAAAAGGAAAATACTCTTGACATTTTAGAAATACAATGTTTTTTGTATTGTGCCTGACTACAGAAACTGCCCGCTAAAGCAGTATAGGTCGGGCACAGCGGCCTGTGGAGAGATGGAAAGGATAACAAGTGATCATGTCTATAGAACCTTGCAGTGTAGACACACGAGGATGAAATCTTACTCCCCAGACCGCTGTGAATGCGCATTTGCAGTGGGTCGTAATTATAAGGCAAGGATTGTAATTATTAATTTAAAGAACATAAAAACAAATGAGACTATTTGATGTGTGTACAAGAAAGTTTTACGAAAAAGAAGGAGAGAAAAAAGCTAAATGGTACAAAGCCGGAGTGTTGAAAGAAACCGACAAAGGTTCAAGATACCTGCGTCTTTTTCATCAACCTGAAATTGACTTTTTCATTTTTGAAAAAGAAGAACCTCAGGAAACTATAAAGCCTTCGGAAATTAAGGAGAATAACTAAGCTATTATTACGAGCTAATATTAACAAAATGATGCAACCCAGCACCACGCCTGTTCCTAATGTATTTTTTGATGTTCATTTAAAAGAATTAAAACAAGCGGAATTAAAAGTTCTGTTGGTGGTGATACGCCAAACACTTGGTTGGGCGGACAGGCGGGGAATGCTTGGTAGAAAAGAAATTGATTGGATTTCAGGAAGCCAGTTACAGCAAAAAACAGGAAACTCCAAACGTGCCATTACCATTGCAACCGATACATTAATCAGAAAAAAGTTAATTGAAATATTGGATGTAAATGGAAATATTTTAGATAATCCTGAAAAAAGACAAGGTAAAACAAAACTCTTTTACCGTCTTGCAAATCCTGTGAATACTCCTGTGGAAAAGCCTGTGAATAGCTATACAACTTACGCAAAATTTGCCGAGGACATAAGCAAAAAAGTAACAGCACTTGCGCAAAAAATGCTGATAACAAAAGAAACTCTACAAAACTAAATCCTACAAAAGAATTTAATAATAAAAAAGAAAATTTTAAATGAAAACAAAAAATAAAGAAAAAGAAAAAACAATAACCATTGAAGCAGAACTGGCAATACCACTGGGAGAATTAGCAATTTACCTTTTGGTAAGAGGACAGGATGAAGCGGAAGTAAATACTGTGCTTTATCAAACAGAAGAAAAAGCAAACAAAGAAATCAGAAAAATTGCAAAAGAAGTTCTCATCAAGAAAAAATCAGAAGTGAAACTAAAATACCTAAAGTTTGACTACAATGATTCGGACAAAATCTCTCATGGAGTGGCATATTTTAAAGTAAAAATTGAAGGTACAGAAAAAGCACTTAGAAAGATTGCCGGAGAAGATAGAATTTTTGAATATGATTGGGAAGAACATAACAAAACCAATATTAACAACTAAGAACAAAACCAATTAATGCCAACAGAAAAAACTTACCCCTATACATTCGACCAGTTAAGACAATTCAAAAAAGAAATACAGGAAGCAGGAGGAGTAGATGAACTGATGTTCAGAAAAAGTGCTTTGAAAAGAAGAAACGGAATGATAAACATTGTTACCTATCCTGATATTGAACGATACAAAGAAAAATATTTAACAGGAGTATATGAATCACTTCGTCCTATTTATACAACAGAAGTACCTTATGTTTTCTGGAGTAAATTATACGAATTATTAAACAGAATATGAAACCACCTTTAACATACTACGGAGGAAAACAACAGCTCTCTAAACACATTATTTCCCTTATACCTAAACACAACCTATATTGTGAACCTTTCTTTGGTGGTGGTGCGGTATTCTTCGCTAAAGAACCATCAGCAGTTGAAATAATCAACGATACCAATGGAGAACTCATTAATTTTTATAAGGTTATCAAAACAAAATTCAGCCAGCTTGAAAAAGAAATCAGTTTGACACTACACAGCAGGGAATACCATCAGGCAGCAAAGATTGCATTAGGTTACCCCCATTTGTTTGATGAAATAAAACGGGCATGGGCTGTTTGGACATCGGCAAACCAAAGCTTTGGTTCCATTCTCGGCGGTAATACCTGGAGATGCGATTTTAAACAAAATACTTCTGCCAGGCAGTTAAGAAATAAAAGAGAAAACTTCACTAACGAATATGCAAAACGATTAGAACAAACCCAGATTGAATGCAGGGATGCTTTAGATGTTATTCGTTTAACAGACAACAAGGATACTTTCTTTTATATTGATCCGCCTTACTATAACTCTAATATGGGGCATTATAAGGGATATACAAAAGAGAATTTTGAAAAATTACTTCAAGTGCTTTCCGGAATTAAAGGAAAATTTTTGTTAAGTTCCTACCCCTCTGAAATCCTTGATAAGTACATCAAAAAACACAAATGGCAGACTAAAGAGATTGATAAACAGTTGTGTTTATCTGCTTATAAGATTGTGAAAAAGAAAAGAAAAATTGAGGTGCTGACGGGGAATTATGAGATATAGGTGAAGGAATAAAAAATACAACCCGATTGCTCAGGTTGCATTGATGATATGAAGAGGCTAATTACTTCTTTAGAAGAAGGGAAATAAATTTTTCTTTCACGTTACTTAAAATATTGTAAAAAGTATTCTCATCTTCAAAATTGTAAGATTGTAATTTGTGAAGATGATCAATATCGTCTTTCCTGAAAAGGAATAGTTCAACAATAATTTTTTGATTTTCAAATTTCTTCCTCTTCTGTCTAGACAGATGTTGTGCCGGTTTGGAATAAACCTCAATATGATTGTTTTTTCTTTCTATGTTGAAGGGCAATTTATCAATTGCCACTTCTTGGGTTAAAGCTTCTTTTGCCATCGTTTTTATTTATTTTTGGATTTATGACTATTTCTGATACAAATTATATCATAGATTCCGTCTGCTACACCCTGCAATATGGCTAAATCATATTTCTCGTCAAACATACTTTTTTCAGAACAATCGACACACAGGAAACCTAATAAGTTATAAACTTTGTCTTGTTCAATATGTAATGGAATTATAGGCACCACAAGTTCACTTTTATATGGCAATATGCCATCTATATAGCATTCTTTGCTTGTGTTTTCATAGTCCTTTGAGGAAGGAATATCATTATTAATATAGTAAAGTTTTGATTTCTTGTTTTTAGTTAGATGGGATAAGATATTATTGAAACATGTATTTGCAAATATTAAATGTTGAGTGTTTTGATAAGTTTTAGTATCACGGTGTAACGAATTTTTATCTCTGCATAGATTTACAACTTCGGTATTTGCTGTAATTACAGTCTCGATGGCGACTTTTATAGAAACTGAACATTTTGAATTCGTTTTTTTATCATAAATCAGTTTTAATTGGTGGCACATAAAAGCCATAGTTGCAATAAATTTATCATCAGGAATTTCATCAAGTTTACGAAGCCAGTGAACCCATGAAAACGCTTCTTTGAGGAAAATTATAGCATCACCATAAACACTCTCTTTGTATAGATAATACCAATACTTGTATATATGTTTAAAGAAAAAAAGGACAAATCGGAAAAGGTATATTCCCAAAACGCCTCCTAGTCCAATAACAATAGAATTTTGAGGTTTTTGATCAAAAAAATTCTTTGCAATAAGAAGAATAGCAATAACTGAACCCGCCCCTCCACCAATAAAATTCCAAAATTTTTCAGATATAGTATCCTTAAATGATTTATAAAAAACTTCTCTCATAATCTTATAATCCGCTTTTTTTGCAAGGTTGTAATTTTTTTTTATTGATTGACATATTGTTAATAACTCGGCGGGTTATGTTAACATCATATTTAAAAAATGCCTCCCGATTTCTCAGGAGGCATTGATGATGCAAACCGCTCAACCATGGCAACATTCACTCTTACGATTTTGCAATCAACTTTTTAAGCAGATTGATTACTTCATTCAACTTCTCGGCATTATCTATAATAATGGTGCAACTTGGGCCATTCCAGAATTTCTGAACTTTCTCCGTGAGTGTTTTAATCTCATGGTGCTTAATGTTCTTTCTTGTTTCTGCTTCCGGATTTACAACAACCAGGGAGATTCTTTTTCTACCGATGCTCATAAACGCAAGATTTTTGTTCTTCCGGATAGAGATATAATACTGCTTTGGGTTAAACTGAACCAATTCATCAGCTTTCATCAATTCAGTTTTAATCTGGCTATAAATATCAAGGATTACATCGGAAACATCTTTTAAATGGTCTTCCTCTGTGGATTTAAGAACTTTTTCTTTCACTTTATCCGTTCCTTTATCAATATCTGCGAAATCAGGGTATATAGTACATAAGGTTTGCCGATTGATTGAGAATTTTCTCAATACTATCGGTTTTATTAGTCTCCCCCAGGTATCAATATAAACCTGCATAATTTCCGGCAGTTCCTGAATAGTATCATCTGTGATTAATAAAACAGGCGGTTTACCTGTAAGAACACGATTGATAAATTCTGGAACCTCTTCTTCTCCAATAAAGGATTTTAACTTCTTTTTGAAATGGTAATTCTTGTTAACTATTTTACAAATAGGTTCAATAAAGGAAGTCTGTAAGTCTTTGTTACTAATCTGTTTGAAAAATTCAGTCATTCGTGTGAAAAGATGCCCATAGAAATCTTGTTTTGAAAGCATTGTTTCAATTAGGTAACATTTGGGTTTTCCCATGTCTTTAAAGTCAAACAGGATAGCATCAGGGATATATGTACCTGAAAACTCAATGCCTGTTTTAACTCTTGTTTCAATTAGAAGGGTAGTATCACCGAAAAGCACTTTTCCATTTTGTAAAATAATTTCTTCAAATTCCTTTTTTGATTTGAATTTCTTCGCAACAGGTGAAGTTTGATTTTCATCAGCATCAAAAGGTGGTTCAGTTGTTTGTAATTCCAGTGTATCTCCATTAAGGATATACACTTTGCTTAAATCAATTACCGTATCCGGCAATTGATTTTTAATCTGTGTTTCTGTTTTTTTCATGGTTAAGGGTTTGGTTATTATTTTTTCAAAGAGCGAACTAGTGGACATCATAGCTCTGAAAAAATAATTGGCAAGAAGGAAATCAGTAGAATACAGAATGGCGAAAATGTCCAATTATAAGGAGGCAAATTAAAGTAGGAACTATACTCTCAAAAATGAAGTTTTAATTTTTTTAAATCCATGAGGAGCCAATATTAATTATAAAGATTTTTGTTATTTTTAATAAAAAATATTTTAAATTGCATTGGATTAAACTTATTGGCAACTTGTTGCACAAATTGTTCATTTAATGGTTGCCTACAAAATGAAAATAGAAAAGAAAGAATGATACTTTTCTTTTGGCAATAATAATCTTTTGTAAATCTAATTTGAGTTTATTTAGCTTTAACTTTCGACTCTTGTTTCTTTGGAACTGAATGGAATTCATGTTTTTTATTCATTCTAAGTACAATAAACATATCTTGAGACTGATAATATGACTACCAAATGCTTACACACTAATTTTATTAAATATTATTAAAATAAAAATTCAAAATTATGAAACTTACCAAAATTTACTTTGATGCATTCAAAAGCCTATTGAACAAAGAACTTGAAATTAAATATGATTGTGTCGGATTTGTTGGAACAAATGAATCAGGAAAATCAAATGTATTATCTGCAATTAATGTATTGAGCAGTAATAGAAAATTGACTTCTTTAGACACGCCTAAGATGTCTAAAAGCAGTAATCCATCCTTAAGATTTCAATTTAAACTTGATGAGAATGAAAATAAAGAAATAACAACACTAGCGTTGCGTTGTTTCTAAATTCTTAAAAACCATCAAATTTTTGAAAAATTAATTCTTAAGAATCAAGTACTTGTGAAATAATAAAATTAATTATTAAAAATAAAATTTCAAATCGTTGCTGTTAGTAAAACCTGTAAATCTAAGTCATATCAAGCTTTCTAAAGAGTTTGTTATTATAACATCGCAATGCTAGTGAAATAACAACATTAATTTCCGAATGGAAAAAAACACACTCACTCCATCCGAAAGCAATATTTTCGACTTTAACAATTATTTACCATGTAACATTTGACAAGGAAAAAAAACAAGAGGAACGTTTCTTTTCAATAAATGATTTAAAACTTGAAAGTGATAGTTTAATTTTATTAATGCCAAAAGTAAATGATTCATATAAAATCAATGTTGGAGCCTCTTTTTTGCCACTTGAGAAAGCAATTATAATTAAAGACTCCAATGTTTTCATTGATAATAAACACCACGAAACTTATATTGAAATAGAAAATATTTCTGAACTAATTACAGAAGAAGAAACTGCAATAAAAAGTTTTCAAGAAAAACTATTTAATTTGCCAATTGACTCTGATACGAATCCTGTTGAAAATAGCTTGACTCCAATTCAAGAAATCAGCCCTGAAACAATTAAATTAGTTGCTCCAAATGATATTCAACCAGGTTTACTGAAAGAAGAACGAGAATTAATTGCCGCTGAAATTATCAAGAGAAGAGCAAAAATTGAATTATTATTACGAAGTAAAAACAATTTATTTTTAAAAATTAAAGATTTTGATTCTGCCACCATTATTGATTCTGCCTCTACCACAATTTCAAAGGCAGATTCGGAAATATTAAGACTTGGAACAGAGCTCAAAACGACCGAAGTAAAACATAATGAATTGAAGGCTTTACCAACTCCCGATGAACTTCAGAAAGTTGAGTTAACGAATTCCACACAAACCATTAATGATATTAAATTAAAAATAAAGGATTTTGAGAACAAGAAAGTTGAATCTCAAAAACTTGTTGATGATCTAAAACAGCCTTTAATCGAAAAATATACAAAAGACATTTCTGAACTTCACAAACATATATATGGCTTAATTCAAATTCCATTAATGAATTTTTTACCAAAAATTGTTTATTGGGAACATGGTGCAAAATATATATTGCAATCTGAGACATTGTTTACGGAACTCCTTAATAAAACAAGCTTAGAAGATATTTCCAGACCACTTGTAAATGTTTTTAGAATCGGGTTGTATATTCATACAATCGAGGAACTAAAAGAAAAAATCATTGAAATCCAAATCGACCCTGGTGAGCGAAGCAGATATGAAGCTACTTTAAATGAAAAAATTAACAAGTATATTAAAAAAGTCTGGTGTGATTATGACCAAGATTTAAAAATTTCATTGGAAAAAGACCAAATTCGAATTCAAATTTTTGACCCAAGTAAAAATGGTGCAAGTTTCTATAATATGGAAGATAGAAGCCAAGGATGTAAAACATTTTTGTCTTTTTTATTAACTATTGGTGTAGAAGCGGAACATGGTGTAATTAAAAACACGATTCTTTTGTTAGATGAACCAGAAACACACTTGCATCCTTCGGGAGTGAGATTTATGCTTCAAGAACTAATTAAAATATCAGAAAAGGGTAATTTAGTCATCTACGCAACCCACTCGATATTTTTAATTGATAGAAATAAATTTGATAGACATGTTATTCTTAAAAAAGAAAAAGAGAATACTACTATTAAACCATCAAATGTTGGAAGAATTGGTTATTTCATGCAAGAGGAGGTATTGTATGGCACATTGGATTTCAATTTAAAAAATGATTTTTCATCTACAAATGAATATAATTTTGTATTCGAAGGCGATGGGGATGTTATTCTCTTTGAACATTTTTATGACAAAATTCTTTCAAAAGATGCAAATAGACCTTATCAATTAAAATCAACTTCTTTCCATCAAGGAGGCAAATGTTCTGACATCCAAAAATATTTAACCAATAGACCAATTCAACTCGGAACAAAGTGGGTTTTTATCTTAGATAAAGACAATGCTGGAGATGGTCTTAAAAAATTCATAGAAGGAAAATATAAAAATTATTTAAATAGTGACATTTTTGTATTTCAATATGACAATAAGGGGAAGAAATCAAAAGAAATAGAGTTAGAGGATCTTTTTGCCCCACAATTTATAATAGAAACATATTTAGAGACTGCAAAACAGCTTACTTGTTCAATTGATGAAATCGCTTTAAAAAAACTTGTAACTGAAGATGACAATTATATTACTTACAATGATTCTATCATTTCAGATCATATTATTGGAGAAAGGAAGTCTGAATTTAAAGGAAAATTTAAAGAAATATTTAATACAAAAATTAAATTAAGTTGTGAAGGGAATAAAAATGAGGTGAGTTTTAAAAAAATATTTCCGGAATATTACAAATGGGTAACAGAAGTTACTGCGAAATTAAATTCCTGCAACAAAGCATGAGTCCAAAATTGTATTTCAGAACTATTCGGTGAACCCCAATAAAATGTTCATGATTAAGCAAAATTCAGAAGAGATATTGCAGAAGAGCAAGGATTAATTTTCAAATAGGGTTAGCAAATAGTTTCCAAAAAGAGGTTCCACATTTCATTGTAATAAAGATCGCCAATAATAAGGGAAAACCATTGTCCTATAATGTCGAGATGCAAGGAGCCCCATAAAAGGGAGTCCGTTTTTAAAAATTTCCAGTTCTAATTCAGGGCTTAAATTCTTCATAGAAATTTCTTGAACCATCTCGTCCTTATAGTCTTCTATGTTGTCATATAGTTCAATACTGTGTTTCGTTTTTCCGTGATTTTGATCTGAATTTTTAATGAAAAGTGATTTTTCAATTTCAATATCAGGATACCAGAGCTGGAGATTGATTTCAGGAAAATGTAATTTTACCATTCTCCGAATATCACTATATAAATCGGATGAATTTAAAATTATACACCATTCAGCTAATACGGTCAATAAAATTGATGATTGAGGTTTTTCGGTTTCACCATAAACCTTTGCTTCAATTAATTTATCATGGTTTTCATAAAATAATGGAAAAAAACTTGTTCTTGAATAAGTTATTTCCATTGTAATTATTATTCGCTTAAGCCATATCCTTATTGTATCTAAGCGATCTGTTTTATATAAAAATAAAAATCCTAAATTGATTTCTATGGAATGTGAATCATAAACTGGATAATTGCAACCAGCGTTGTTATTAATAAATTCGTCGATAGAATTTGAAAAAACTGAAATCATTGAATTAATACTATCCACATGAAATTTAATTACATCATTATTATCTTGAACTTTTAGGGTTTCCCCCAGGTAATAATAATTTAATCCAATCGTTGACATAATACCAATATATTCGTAGCAAACTAAACTATACTCAGTCTGGTTTGCCCTAGACACGCTTGCAAACGAATCTTTAACAGCGCAATATTTTATTGTTTTCTCGGCATACGAATGTTGGATATTTATGAGAGTTTCAGTTATCCCAATAAATTGTCGAATAAGTTTATTGTCATTCATACCATGTTCCTCTAAAATAAATCTCCAGGCGAGCAAAGTCGCTTTTTCAGCAGTGAGCAAGGCATTCCTAATATTATTTTGTTCTTGCGCCCATACGAAAATTATATTTGTACAAACATTGAGCAAACTTAATCTTTTATATTTTTCAGAAGTCTTAGCTTGAACAGATTTGTATTTAAATAAAATGTTATTAAAAAGTTCAACCACATGAGATAAATCATAATCACTAATGTCAATGAAAGCAAGGGACTTTCTTAGCAAAAGCAAAGAACTATCGGGGAGTAAGGATTCATTAAAAAGATATTGTTCGGATAATAATGTTATTTTGTCTACATCCCAATCTACTAAATGGATTTTTTTCGTCGAATTTTTATTTTTATATCCATTCCATGCCGGAATTGCAGTCTGCTCAATAATTCCATTAAGAGCGAAAATAATTTTGATTGGTAGCTTTTTATATTCTTTTGCAATATTCGAGGGGATATATACATCAAATATATCATCTAAGCTTGCTTTAATATCATTTTTACCTGAGTTCCAATTATTCCGGTCTAGATTACCTCTTTTCACTGAAAGTAAAAATATTTTTTTTATACCATCTTCTGGATCAATTCCAACGGCCATAATATCTACGCCATGTTGGCGGCCCTTTTGAGGGCGTGATTTGGGCTCCATATTCATATGAAACAATAGATTTACTAGTAGGGTATCTAGCTCACCATCTTCTTTCAAAATTGTTATATAGTCCTTAATAATTGCTTTCATTAGTTCAATGATTCGTATCTCATTCTAGAACGGAATATTTCAAAGCCTGCTGGATCAATATATTCAGCCCTTGGCATTTCAAAACTGAAGTTTACCGACCGCATACGGCCTTCATCTGTATAACCTTTGCTATTTTTTGAAAACCAAATTGGCCCTGATCTCAAAACTATATTTTTTGCTAACTGCTCAAATATATTTTCCTTACGTGCTGTATTCATCCTTTTTGATTGCTGGTTATCAAAAGCATTATTAAAACTACGTTTTCTTGTTTCAGAACCATTTAATTCTTTTAAGATTGGTAAATCTTTTAGATCATCATAATACTTATCTACTCTATTAACAATTCTTTGTAATAATTTCTTTTTAGTTCCCTTACTAATACTAATTTCTGGTTTGATGAAAACAGTTAATGTAGAAGGATATGTATAGCATATATAATCTACGAATAAAGTTTCTAAATTATTTGCTTGCTGTTTTAAATGTTTAGAATCTAATATTGATAGCGTTAAAGATGCTAATGGCTCCTTTGCATATATAAATCCCATTATGCTTCCAATAGTCTTTCCAATTTCTAAATCAGAATAGGAGTTAAGAATCACACAATCTAGTTTAAAAATATTCTTACCTTTTCTAGACGTAATACTCATTAATGCATTCATTAAGTTTTTATCAGAACGGTTAAACCATGGTGTAATAATTGAGCAGAACCAGGGAAAATAACTCCCTATAAATTTAGATATTATAGGTTCCAAGCTATTGATTTCTTGTCCATTTACTAGCCATGATTCTAAAAGTTTTACGACATATTCCTTTTCACCCATTTTAAGGGCATCTGTCATGTGCCAATTTACAAAATTCATAAGCTTTATATTGTCACATTTATAAGAAGATAAATTAAATGCAAGCTGTTTAATATTTTCAGTGGAGTTTTTATTTGAAGCTGAACGCCAAACAAATTCTGAGATTGGATACCTATAAGAAATTTCTTCTTTTTTTGAAAGTTCTATCAATTTCCTTTGTGAATCAAGACAAAATTTTGAAAGTGTTATAAGGCTGTATGTTACCATATATCTAATACTCTCTCTCTCATCATTAATAAAGACAATTATGTTATCGTATAAAGTTTGAGCAGTTTTAGTATTGTCTTTATAATCTAAACTACTAATCATTTGCAGCCCTGCGATTATATTCTCAATTTTATTGGTCTGTAAAAGATCTAATATTTTATCCTGAAAAATTTTTATGTTTTTATATTTATAAAGTCCCTCAACTAAAGCACCTAGATATTTAAGGATAACTTCGTTTTTAGGTAAGAATAAATTTTCATAAAGTGTTTCAGCAAAACTAAGATTCAAATTAGGTATGTCTTTTAACAAGGTGAAAATCTCGTTTTCGGCTCCATCACCTGTAGTTTTTAAGCTAATAAACTTTAGAATTTCACAAAACTCCTCGATTGAAAGATTAAGATAAGGGTAAACATTAATAAAACTATGGTAATTTGCCCAAAAATCATTTTTAGGATCGGTTAGAATATCGATTATTTTTTTCTTTTTGACTTTGTTTAAAAGAAAAGTAAAATATTCAACTACATATTCTGGTTTCATTTTAAACCTATTATCGAACTTTAGCTTATTAAGTTGATTGAAGATTTCGAGATGATTACTTGTTTCAACTTTGGACAAATAATATGCAGCAACGAAAAAATTAATAACAGCTGTATTGCAAAAAATTAATTTTGAATCTTGTTTTGTGACAAATGGAGGGAAATCCTGAAAGTCTTTACTGTTTTTTTTGATTGAAATAAAAGAATCTCCCTTTTCAAAACATTGCATAGCATATTGCCCCAATAATTTTGAATTGTCGGAACATTTTCCAACATAAGAAACTAGAACTTCAAGTTCTGATTTGGTAAAAATTAAAATCATTCCAATTATAATTGAATTACTACAAAACTAATAAAAAACCCCCACATTTTGTGTGGGGGCGGTCTTTCAGAGAATTATCCCTGCCCTGATACGATTTCAAATAAATCATACCCGGTAAAAGCTATTATAACTCTGGTTTTTAAATTTGCAAGTGAGGAGAAATAACTTTCAAAAAACATTTCTCTAATCTTCCTAAAAGTCATTTAAAATGATCTGAATATGTGAAAATAAAAGGTAATTTTGAAGAAGATATTGAAAAATCGATGAGTTCGTTAATCTTTTATAAATAAAATTATTGCAAAAATTACAGCATCAAAAAAAACCGCACCAAAACCGTCTACGCCAAAACCTATTCCTAATTGGCCTAGCAAAAACCTTGGCAAACCTTCGGGTCAAAGACGAGGCAAGGTAAATAGAATTTACTAATCTTTAAAAGGTCTGATTATTCTGATCTTTTTTATGAATCGGCTATTTTTATCCACAATTAAATTAATCAGTTATGGGAATTATGACTACAGATAAATGCTTTATTACTTCTTTGCCTGTTAAAAATATTCCATCCAATATTGATGCTTATGAGTATTTACTAAATTTTAATGACAGAGAATTTACTCTTCGATATGATGGGAGAGCAGACTGGAATACAATAATAAAGGGAGATGCAAAGATTGTTCTCCAATCAATGTTATTTAATAACCGATGGCCTATTGATACTGATTCTGTTATTACTCCGGAATTGGTTGAAAGAACCCTTCGTATTGTAAAACACCCAAAAGAATTTGAAGATAAAGTATCTTACTATTTAGAATATGCATATGAAGCGGGTGGAAAAGAATATAATGCTGTTATTTATAAACTTTCTGATTATGAGATCGCCTACTCAAAAGATGAGAACGAATTTACTAGAATAATTCAGGCACTCATCTCAAAACAATTTATTTCTCTTCTTCCTGCACACTCAAGTTCAGTTAAGGCAGAGGGTTCATTTGAATTGTTGGAGCCGGGGAGAGATATGGTTAAAAATATTCAATCAAAAAGGCAACCAAAGATTATTACTATAACCCCTACGGGGAAAAAAATCATAAAAAAAATACACCTACCTCTTAACGAACGTCCATCTATTCATATATGTTTTGTAGAATCGGATAAACCCATTGCCGAAAAACTCAGAGATCTTTTTTTAGAAAATAGCTTTACTACTTCATTAACAGAAATAAAAGAGGAAACATTGGCCTACTCAAGTGTATTTAATCTTAGAGATAGTATTGAACAACGAAAATCAAATTATTTTGTTTTTGTTAAAAGTCACTCGTCTGATATTAATAATGGTATAGGAAGTGCTATTGATATTGCTATTGCAACACATAGAAATTCCCCCGACAAAGCTAGATTTATATACATTGCGAGTGCAGATGATAGCAAATACAGCACAAGACCGTTATTAGAGGATTATTTAAAACAATTTTTTGATATCAGAATATTGGATGAGAGGGAAAGAATGCTTCTTGACATATTCTCTGATTGGAAGACCAGACAGAACAAGATATTACCAGCAGAAAAACTAACTTCAACAGTCTTGCTGCTCAAATGGTTATGGAAAATATTTACTGTTTCGCAGAAAAATCCAATAACTATTACTTATTCTCAAATAAAAGAATTTATTAGTTCGGAAGAACAATTAAAATCATTCTTATCGGAACTTGAAAATCAACAGCTCATCACAATGCAATTGTATGATGGGCTTGACGTTGATCAATATCGGTATGAGATCACACTAATGAATAATATACCTGATTGGCTGAGTAGGGAAATTTCAAATATAGAGCAGTCTAATGCTGGGAAACTGAAAAGTATCAACGAAAGCAATAAAGTCTATAACTTTCCGAAAGTTTCACTTACAGACAATGAATTATTTTGGTTGAAAATTTCGTATGAGAAATTTCTTAAGAATGAAACATTTAATTTGCATGAAGAACTTGCAAAACACTGGGATAAACTCCCAAAAGATTTTGACCCATCTCAGATTGACCAACGTCTTTTGATAGGTGGTTATACAATAACATTGCTTGGTATCTGGCACGTAAATCCTTCCTCTGAAATTTTTGGAAATACTGACAAAACAATATTTATTATTCGTGAATTGCTTATAGAAAAAAGTAATCGGAATGTTATTACATCTAAAGATATTCAAGCTAAAAATTCTGCCTTAACCAATGATGACATATTAAAAAGCATAACAATCCTTTCACAGTTCAGGGGTTTCATGCATCAACATGGACACAATCCAGAAACGTTTGAGTCTAATATATCAATACGTGATGGTTCAAGTTATGATAAGTTCAGGCAGTACAATGGAATTGAAGAATTAGTGAATGAATTTTTTAAAAAGAATAAATCACAGTATTCTGATTCAAATGAAACAAACCAAAGCACAAAAGAATTTAAATTGAAAAATATAGTGGATTCTTTGAATTTAAATGATAGAGCATTTCAAAAAAAATCTCAAGTCAGTTTACGAGACAAAACACAAATCGATACTATATTAGGAGTCAAAGAAATTGCTAAAGAAATAGCTGAGATAATTGACATAATGCCAAATGAAAAAGGAATGATGATGGGTATCTTTGGCAAATGGGGACGTGGTAAAACAGTTTTTATGTCTCAAATATGGGAAAACTTAAAGGAAATAAAGTTAAAAAACGAGGTACAATATGAAAGAGTGGATTTTCATGCATGGCAATATCAAGAAACCCCCGCTTCTTGGGCTTATTTGTATGAGCGTCTGGCAGAAAAATATTATAAAAAACCTGAAAAAATATTCACAAAAGATTGGTGGGAATATTGGAATAGGATTATAAAGCTAAATATTAAAAGGCAAGGATACACTCCCATTATTAAATCGATTTCTGTCATTTTATTTGCTCTCTCTATTACAATTGGAGGAATAGCGCAATGGGAATGGGTATTTGCATTAATTGGTATTCCGATGGTTGGGTCAGCACTGATTGTAATACTTTCAAAATTTAAAAAAGAGTATAGCACTAAGGCGTTTGATTTAATTAAAAAATATGGATTAAAGCATAGTTATAAGGATACTATGGGCATCCAAGCTGAAATTCAGAAAGAGGTTGTTCATTTAGTTAAAACATGGATTCCTGTGGTGAAGGTTGAAAAAGGCAGCTCGGATGAAAAGTATAAAAAAATAATTTTATTTGTGGAAGATGTTGATCGTTGTGCTGAGGAAAAAATAATTCAAAACATAGATGCCCTGAGAATAATGTTGGAAGATGAAGAAGTAGCAAAGAGAGTTATTGTAATTGCTGCTATTGATGAGCAAGTATTAAAAAGGGCGATCAAGGCAAAATATTTTAAACTTTTGGATTGCGAAAATTATTCTAACGGAGCGGGAACAAATAAATTTGATGAACTTGCCAAGTTAACAAATGAATACTTAGACAAACTTTTTATAACAGGAATAAAACTTGGCACCCTGTCTGCGGAGCAACGGGACGAATTTGTTGTTGAATTGACAAAACATGATAGACAAAATCTTTCAGTAAAAAAACTTTATGAAGATGAATTCCCTTCAGCGAGGTCAGAAAATAATGATCAGTTGGATTTTGCCACCATTGATGGAGATTTGGTATTTAAAGACGGGGATATTGCTCTCGAAAACCAAAAAGGGGAGATTAAAATAATTGAGCAGATACAAAAAAATAAAACCGTTACGCTTGAAAATTCAACTGAAACTGTAGCTTTTGAGAAACTGACAGATGGAGAAATAAGTATACTTAGAGGTTGTGTTAATGATTGGGACGAAGCAACTCCAAGAAAAATTAGAATATTCTATTATCGGTATCTGATAGCAAAAAATTTATTACTAAATCGATACCAAAAACTAAGTTGGAAAAATATATGGCTTCATCCGAAATACAGTAGCGTATTTGCCCAGCTTATTATTAAGTATGGTGAGTTATATAACCCTTCTCTAATCACGGAGCATAGATTGAGGACAAACACTTTGCCACTTAATGAAGTTGTAAAAATTGATATGTTTGGTGACTTTACCGTGAAAAACCAAGATTATATTGAAATGTTGAAAATTTTAGAAATGGTAATTGCCTATTGATTTAAACAAAAAAGTTTTGAATTCTATCTTAAAATTTAAACAAATGAAAGTTTTATTATCCTCATATTATCCATTACGTCATACCGCTGAAGGCAAAAAGGCAGTGCAATTGCATGAGCTAAAACCTTATATTGATGGATCATGTAGAAGAGAACCGGATTTTGAAAGTAAATTGCCAAGTATTACTTCTTTATGTAGAAAAGAAAAACTTATTGGAAGATTAGATGAGGGTGATATTGTCATTTATATTACTAATGGTGGAAAGGGTAGGCGAAAATTAGTTGCTATTCTTGAAGTGTTTAAAATCTTTGATTCTCATATTCAAGCTGCGACATACTTTAATAGCGTTGGTATAGTACTACCAAATAACTGTATTGTTGACGGGAATTTATGCAAGCCATATAACCAAACTCATGGTATGGTTAGTTGTTACAATGAATGGGGTAATATGGATATAAACTTGTGGGATGCAGAATATAAAAAAAGAGCAAGAGACTTAGGAAAATTTGCTATTTGCAAAGTATGGAAAAACGAACTTGAGTTAAATAAGCCGAGAAATATATCAAACAAAGAGTTAACAAAAATATTTGGAAGAATACCAGGAACCATGAACCCACCTAAACTAACAGATGAAGAATGGGGGAAATTTAAAACGTGGTTAGGTAAATAAAAAAAATCACACTCAAAATCACACTCAGGATCACACTTGGAAAATAGAGGTCGGCTAAAAAAATTAAAACCCCTTGAAAATCAAGGGGTTTTGTGTAGCGAAAAGGGGAGTTGAACCCCTGACCTCAGGGTTATGAAACGAGCAAGAACCCCTGTATTTGCTGTAAACAGGGATACAAAAGTTGACAAATAGCGACAAAAACGAACAAAATCACACTTAAAAATCACACTTTGTCTTATACTGAAATAACTATATAGGTTTGGGTTAATTACTAAAATAGTGATACACTGTTTTTTATTTTACTGAAATAGCTATACAGTGTAAAAAAACTTCGCTAAAACTACTATATCTTCTCTCTCTTTGCTATTTATAAGGTTCATGAAAATTATTCCATTTAAAATTAGAAGTGTTGAGTAATGGTTCATTAACTATATCCCATAAGCATTTTACTTGATATAACATACATTCCTTGTTAAAAATTCTCTTCACATCTTTGGAAACCTTATCCATTTCTAACCAATCTTTTATCTCTGTGAAATCAGGAGGAAGGTGATGGTCTTGCGATACACCAAAAGAATCATTAAAATCAGCTTTTGCGATCTCAGCTTCTTTAATTAAATTCATTTCTAAACAAAAGTGATACTTAGCTTTATATAATGCTAAAATAGCAGTATTGAACGGTTTATCCTTGAAGCTCCTAAATTCATTAGAGAGTTCTAATAAATGACTATCCGCAGTATCAGGTCTAGAAAGTAATAGTGTAATTAGGTCATCTAATATACTTTTGGCTTTAGCTGTATCATCGAAATAGTAATGAATTGCGGCAATAAATCGTTGCGCCGCAATATTGAGTTCAGGAGACATTTTCAGAGATTTATTTATACAAGCTAATGCATCATCTTTTCTTCCTAATTTAACGCAAAAAAAAGCTTTCCGAAAACATGTATACTCAAAAATACCATTACCTTTTAATTCATTATCTATAATAATATCTGCATATTTAATGCCCTGTTCAAAATTTTCTTCCCATTCCTGAATTCTAACAAAATATAAAGCGCTATTTATAATACTTTGTTTTGCTTTATTAAACTCATTAAGAGTTTTTTTTAATTTTTTATCAAGTAACGAACCGAATGCCTTAAAATTTTGTTTTTTTAGAGCACTTCGTAACTTTTTATCTATTTCATCATTTCCAAGGTTACCCTTTTTTTGAAAATAAATAGAATTGATTTTTCTGAATTCATCTTGTGATTCTTGAAGTTTTGAAATCATTTCTTTCACTTCTCTCATTTCTTGAGATATGCCTTCTGTTTGAGGACTTACATCAATCATACCGTATTCAACTTTTTCATCAGTTTGTAAATACTTTAAGTATTCCGGATTCTTTTTTTCCAATTCAAACTCAAATTTTAAAAAGGATAACGGAATCTTAAAAGACTTTTGTATTTCATCTAAAGTGGAAATTTCCGGAGCTGTCTGAAATTTAAATGCTGTATGAAATGATTTTTCTGAATTGTCTGTAAAATGTCTAAAATAAACAGGTCTTTCCTTTAAAGAATCCAATGAAGGGAATCCTTTTTCTTCAAGAATTTGCATATTGTCTTGTAAATACGCCAAAACATATTTCATGTAAGCTTTACTCTTTTTTTTAAACTTTTCTCTACTCATAGCCTCTTTTCGGAATGGAATTCGTGGAATTCCATGTATTCCTTGTCTAAGTAAATTGTTGTCTTTATTCTCCCACTATCATTGCATTGTGAAATGTGAATATTAAAATAAAGATACAAAAAAACCTCTTATGTGATCAGACATAAGAGGTTGTCACAATAGATAATATATCCATTGCCGCTTAAAGAATACTTCGGAGGTATTCGATAAACTATTTAATTATGCACGAACTAGGTTATTTTGCAAGTAAATGAAATAGTTCAACCATTTCCTCCCTATGTTCTTTGGGCGCTAAATAAAACAGCGTCACATGGAAAATTCACTATTACAACAGCTAGAATTGATAATCCGCCAAATGGCGCGTGAAGAATCTATGCTTGTAAATAAGGAGCAATCTGATTTGTCAAATAATAAATTATCCTCTATCAACACTTTATTTGAAACACCACCTACCATTAGCAAAAAGATCATATGCCCTTTAGAATGGAATTTACTACCGGAAGGAGTTGATACTTTTTATAAAGGGTTAATGAATATGGAACAAGAAACACTTGGCTGTACTTTGGAAAGTTTCAGAGCTGTTTTTTTAACTCCCGAAACTGCTCGCCCTGTGAAATGGTTGGGTAAGCCTGGTGAACTGGCATGCCTATTAGGAACACTAAATGCAAAAAATGTTATTTCAACACTTGGAAAATATTGGCCAACAATAACTGAATTTTTTTATTACTCCCAAGGAGCAAAATTTAGTCACAGCTCTTTAAGTGTTCAATATTCCAGAAACCAAAGCTGTAGAGAGTTTGATGATTCAGTTCAAAAACTCATCAATCAATTAAAAGATGACTGGAAGCAAAAGTTAACTGGAGTTAATCAAGGTTAATTCAAAATCCTAACAATGCTCTTAACTGGGATTGTCTGTAACGCAAAGGCATCTTCCGAAATTTGTTTCATAATTAAAACAATAGAAATGGAAACAACAAACAAAGCATTCTTCGATAAACTTAAAAAAGAACTCGAATATTTAGAGCAAACAGTATCAATTCAATCTGAGCCATATAGATACAATTGGCAGAGTATACCTATCGAAAATAACATTAATAATATTCTGAAATGGATTAAGAAAAATGCAGAAAATTCAAATCCAGAACACCTAAGCATGGCTTTTGAACTTGGTTGTAAACATTTATTGCTATTGGAAAAATATTATAAGAATCATCCGTAATACAAAGGCAACAAGAAAAAACAATAACAATGACAGTCGAACTTATTTCATTAGACCACATCAATGAACAATACTTCCAATATGTTGACAAAAGGAGTTGTAAGAATTGGCTCTTAGCAAAAGGCTTATCAATAATAAAATTGGGAAAGAAATATTTTGTTAAGGAAGAGCAATTTAATGCAGTTCTAAATAGGATAAGCAACAGTGGTAAAACAATTTCAGCAGTAAAGTCTAAATCAGTAAAAAATCGATTAACACCATACAATGAAATCTATAATGACTTGCTGAGGAATCTAAACGATGTATAATGCCACACACCAAATGAGTAAACCGATTAAAATACCACAAAACATAAAAGGATTGAAATTATGGTGTCCGGCATGCAGTGAAGAAATCGGAACGACAAACAGGTGCAAGCAGACGGGTGGATTAGCGACAAAATGTCCAAATGCGGAACGCCATGTATACAGGGTAGTTGTATATGAACCGGGGAGTGGAAAGCGGAGGGTAAAAATAATTAAGGAAAAGAAAATGGATTTAGTGATAAAGGCAGCCGTTTTATTCAGGGATGAAATTAAAAACGGGAAATATATAGAGCAAGCTGAAATACCACATAATTATGAAGAAGAAAAAGGAAGTTTAAAATTAATAGAAGCGATGACTTTGTATAGCGCATTTTTAGATTGTAAGCATGGAGCAGCCCACACATTAAGGTCGAGAACGATGGGTCACAAAAAAGAATTAATGCGAAGCATTATACTGTTTGCCAAGGCAATTAAAAAACAGGGAATCGATCCTGAACGGTTAAGAATTGAAAAAATAACACAAGAGCATATAGGCTTTTACCACACATATTTATTGAGTGATAAAAAGTATTCCAACTGCACATATAACAATCGTATGAATAATTTGCGAGGATTCATTAACTACCTGAACAAGCATGAAGGACTGGATATTAATAATCCCTTTAATACGGTTCAAAAAAAGCCAACCAGTACGATTATTAAAACAATTGAACCGGAAGAGTTTAATGCCTTACTAAACATCATTACACCTGGACGGGGCATACAAACATTATCAACAGGAGAGAAGAAAAATCATTGGCACCCCTTTCTAAAGGAATCTTACATATTAGGATTATTAACGGGTTTAAGAAGAGAACAGCTCGTTACCATGCGGTTCAAGGACATTCAGGAAGATGCCCAGGGAGTACCCCTGATTATCGCATCTAATAACCTAAAGGTAAATAGAATAATGAACGCGGAGGAAACAGGTGATATAAGAATTACCCCAACACCGGTAACGCCACAACTTCGCCAATTTTTAGAAGATGAATTAAATTATGCGGCGAATCGTGACAGTGATAATTTTCTGATAGCGCCCAATAGTGAACTTAAAAGAAAGACGATAATGGATATTATCAGTAAAAGTTTTACCCACTACTGGAAACAGCTTGATATGGATGTTTCAAAAGACATCAGTTTTGCAAACTTAAGAAAAACGTATATCACAAAAATGACATTGGCAGTAGGTGATAACGCTAGGCATCTGACAGGACATGCTAATCAGGAAGTATTAAACAAGCATTATATAAATAAAGAATTAATCGCACGTGTAGCAAGCAATCATAACATTTTCCCTGAACTTGATATGGAAGCAATAAAAAGAAAAAACGAAATCGAAAAACTCAGATTACAACAACAACAAAATATTTCAAAAGACAGATAAAATCATTACTAACCCTAAAACAAAAACAAAACAAAATGAAAAAAGACAAAACAGTTTTCATAGAATACAGCAGTACCGCCAAAGGACAGCATTTTATGACCGTGATGCAAAATGGTAACGGACAAAGAAAAATCATTGCCCGAGTTTTCCGCGAGTATGATCAGGAAAACAAAAAAACGAAGTATGTAGCAAAAGACCATCAGGATAATCAAATATTCGCAGATGTACCTGACCTGATGAGTTTAAAGAAAAAGTTTGTGGAAAATGGGAAACAGATGGCATATGCGATTCCCGATAATCCTAACCATCAACACTTAAAAGATATGGATCAGCCCGATACCGAATATCCGGAAAGAGAAGAAGAGCTAAAACAAGTCAGAGCAAAAGATTCAGATAAGGATAAAGAGAAGGAAATCAACAGATAGTAATTAATTAGAAATACAAAAAGCGTGAAAACAGAAATAGAAGATGAACTGTTTGCAGATTTTAGTAATCCTGAGAATCTTTTCGACCCTATTACTGTGAGTTGTTGCCAAATGGATGGCAGCACAATGCAAATTGGGCGCATATATCAAGACTTTGGCAATGAGGAAGGGGAAATAACCTATATCTCCACAAACAATGAAGGAGAAGAGCTGTTTCCCCCAGCAGAAGATTGGGCAACCGTTGAAAACAAGTTTGAAAAATTTGCCAAAATGATTTCTGAAAGACAACAAGAAATAAACATGCTACGAGGAATTAAAAATAACCAACAACAAACTATTAATAGATAACCTTAAAACCATCAGAAATGAAAACACAAGCCCTTACAATTATCTCTGGCAATATCTACGATTCTGCCTTGGAAGAAATGATTCAAAAAAAAGATTCAGAGCTAAAAGAAACCGCACGAAAAGATGCCAGGCATCTTGCAAAACAAAATCTTCCTGCAAAGGAAGATGAATCTCTTGTGCCATACATCGATGGTATCAAAGCAGGGTATGAACAGCTTTCCTCACAGGTCTTCCAATTCCTACAACCCTCTGCACATTTCCCTGAGGCAAAAATGGATGCTGATTACTTCAAAGAAGCAGACAGTGAATTAAATTTGAAAATAAAAGGTTTGGAAGATGACAATCGCCACGCAGAATATGAATTAGGTAATTATAGTCCGGGGACTATATATCTACGGATATGGATTACGGCAATTGCCACAGGTATCATTAGTATAGGAGAGGTGTTTTTCAATACAAAATCCTTTCAGGTCACAGGTGAGAACATGCTGTTTGCGCTAATCCTTTCCATCTCAGTTTCCTTTGCTGTATTCGCCTTTTCGCATGTTGCCACTTTTCTATACAAAAGCAGGAAAACCGCTTTCCAAAGAAGAGCAGTTGCTTTCACAACATTATTCCTCGTAACTGGATTGTTCATTGCATTGGCAATATTCCGTTCCAGCTATTTAGCTAACCATGATGTATTCATTAATCCGTTTTATTTTGTCATCATCAATTTGTTTTTCTTCATTGTTTCTGTTCTGCTCTCATTCTTTGTTCTTCCATCATGGCAAGAGATTAAAGAAAACGCTTCGAGAATGAAACATGCATATGGAATTGCTAAACGCAAGAAGGAAATTGAAAAACTCAAAAAAGAAAAAGATGAAATTCGGAAAGTTATTTTAGAGAGAACTAAAAATCGTATCCGTATCGCACATTATGCAAACTATGCAGCAGAGAGAATCAGAAAGCTCTACCTTGAAACGGTGGGAATATTTAAAAGCACTAATCTCACTTTTCGTACCGATAAACAAATGCCTGATTGTTTTTCTGATAGGGTTCCTGAACCGGATATAAATGATTTTGAAATAGTTTTCAGTACTCCTGCTAATCCTAAAACCAAATGAAAACGCTCCTCTACATTCTTGTAACAGTTTCTGTCCTGGTAACTATAGTGGCCTGTACAAGGGCCCCTGAGCCTATTATCACTGAGGTTGTAGTACTTAAAGATATTACGGAGGCCCAATCAACAAATTCTGATGCACAAGGTATCTTTTCTCTGTTTGATTTTTCAGGTGATAATAAATGGAATGGAGGGGTATTCCATTATTCTGATTTGAGTGATGTCAGCTATAACCGTTTTTCAGAAGTAAAGATAAATCCGGCAGGAATGTGGCTTTCAAACGAATTTGAAAGGGAAAAGGAAATAAAGAATTTCAGGACTGAAGTTTCAAAGATACTGGAAGAAGGAGGAAAGAGTTCTAAGGGGAAAAGCAATTCCTCGGTTTATCTTCCTATCACGCATGAGCTAAACGAAGTAGGAAAAAGCAAAGCAAATAGGCGAGTTGTATTGATATACAGCGACCTGATGGAAAATACGGCAGATATTTCTTTCTACAGTAAAAAACAGTTTTTACTGCTAACGAAAAATCCTGATTCAATACAGAAAAAATTTGAACAAATGCAGGTTTTACAAAACCTGAATGGTGTTGAAGTGAATTTCATTTACCAACCAATTGATTCGAAAAGTGACAAAGTATTTACGATTGTTTCAACATTCTTTAAGCAATTATTAGAAGCTAAAGGAGCAAAAGTGAACATCTCAGCAAACATCAATCTTTAAAAATTAAAATAAATGAGGGAGGTATTAGAAGTAATCGTTAAAGGAATCGCCAAAGTGATTTGGAAAACTTTTTTAATAATAATCTGGGGTTCCTGTAAATTATTAGAAACCATCTTTCATGCAATAAATGAACTGCTGAAAGGTGCCGTTAATAAATAACAACAATAAAAAAACAATAAAATGATAACAAAAATCTTTGATATGATTATATCTGTAATCGAAGGCACACTCAAAACTATCTTTGAAGTATTGGAATCAATGGTGAGCAGTCTGTCTTCAAAGCAAAACGAATACAAAGCGGATTTTGCATCCCAAGGGACTTTACTTTCAAGCTGGAATAATGGTTTTTGTTTAACTGGAAATAAAAACCTTTCTTTAAAGCATTCTTTCCAAAATGCCCTGATTATAGGAGGTACAGGAGCCGGTAAATCCAGTGTTGTATTAATACCTTGTCTTTTCTCAATGAAAGGATCTTTTATCGTCCATGATCCATCCGGTGAGTTATATACCAAAAGTGCGGGCTACCTAGAACAAAAAGGATACGAAATTAAAATATTGAATTTCGCACATCCTGAAATTTCTTCCAACTATAACCCATTATCAAGAGCAAAAAACTCTACCGATATACAAAAAGTTGCTTCCATGTTGGTCGAAAATTCATTAGGTGGGGGCAAGAAAGATCCTTTTTGGAATAATCTTGCCATTTCATTAATAACCGTGCTGATTCAAATATTAAAGACTCAGCCTGAAGAATATCAGAATCTGTATAACGTGCGAAACCTTTTAAATTCCATGGGAGGCAATCCCGAAGCAGTGGATGCGCTCTTTAGTAAGAATGCAAGTGAGAAATTATTTTATGAATATAAATCATTCCTGGCTTATGATGAAAAGGTTACCAGTGGAGTAATAGCCACATGCAAAGCTTCACTACAAATTTTCAATGATGAAAATATCGGTAAAGTAACATCAGGTGACAACATTCCATTTGAGGAGTTCAGAAATAAACCGACTGTACTGTATATTCAAAACAGTGTAGCAGATCAGCGCTATTATAGTACCTTAACCAGTATCTTCTTTGAGCAACTATTTTCTTACACACTTTCCCGTTTTCCAAAACAAGATGAACAAAATATTTTCTTTCTGATTGATGAATGCAGTTCACTGCATTTACCAACGCTCGCGCTTGCTACGGCAAATGTGAGAAAACATAGTGCAGGAATAATGCTGATTATACAAGATTTTAATCAGATAGTTCATCATTATGGAAAATATGAAAGTGATGCAATCCGAGCAAATTGTTTCGCCAAATTATATTTTACCGGACAAAGTTTAGAAACAGCCAAAGAATTAGAACAAATATTAGGCAAATATGAATTCAAGGACAAAGATGAAAGAAAAGTTGTCCGACCATTGATGACCAATGATGAAATAAGAACAATGAAAGAAACTCGGGCAATTCTTGTCTGCGGACATTATCCACCAATTCTTGCAAAGCTTCATCCATATTATAAAAGCATACGATACAGAAAGTACAGTTTAATTCCGCCCCCAACCAGTAAATCAGCAAATGACATTGATATTGTTCCAGTATTGCCATTACCCATAACAGCAAAAATCAATGAGCAAAAAAAGTAACAGCGGGATGTGGGAGTATTTAGAGTCCTTGGGTATCCTAGAAAAAGGAACTGAAGAGGAAATCAATATTGCTAAAAAAACATATCGTAAAAAATACTTATTGGAGTTCAAACAAAAGCAAAGAATTAAAAAGCCGGAATTCAATATCAACTTTTCAAAAGAAAATGGAGAGTTCGGCAAAGTTTCAAAAGAAGCAGAAAAACACCATTGTACCATTACAGCCTTTATTCATGATGCGACGCTTGCATATATCAACCAAAGTTATGTTGTTCCGAATACATTACAAATAGCTCAATTGGAACAAATTCTTTCCGATTGTTTAAATGAAATACAAACAATAGTTCGTTTCAAAGAAAAATACCATTGGGAGCGCGATCGAAAACTGGAAACCATTGAAAAAAGAATTGAGAAGTTAGAACAACAAATAAACGAGGTATTCCGGCATCCGACTTTGCTTTCAAGCACATCGCATGATCATCAAAATCAAGTCACATAAACGACCATCATTTCAAACCCTTCTGAAATACATGATAAACGATAAAGATCGTTTATATGATAAAGAAGGAAGAAGTTTTGCCATTACATATAATTTAAAAGGAGACAGTATCACCGCATGGGTAAAGCAATTTCAAGCCAATGAACAAAAACGTCAGCGTAAACGAAGCGATAGCGTACATCTCACTCATGAAATTATTTCTTTCCATAATGAAGATGCTAAAAATATTACTCTTGCAAAGATGGAAGCAATGGCAAGGGAATACATCAAACTACGCAACCCCAAAGGTTTGTATGTTGCAGTGCCACATTTTGATAAAGAACATTACCATATTCATATTTGCGCATCAGGTGTGGATAAAACGGGAATGTCATTACGTCTTCCAAAGGTTAACCTTCTCAAATTAAAAAAAGATATTCAGCAATACCAAATTGAGAAATTTCCAGAACTCTCTAAATCTATTGTTAATCATGGAAAGGTAAGAGATAAGAACCCAGAACCAAAAGAAGTTACAAGCGACAAAGAATTTCAATTCAAATTAAGAACCGGACGAGATTCAGAAAAAGAATTACTTATTGGGATGCTTAAAACCTGCTACAAAATGGCTATTTCAAAAGAAGATTTTTTTCTAAAGTTGAAAGAGTCAGGATTGGAAACTTATGAAAGAAGCGAAAAAATAACAGGAATTAAAAAAGGGAATTTGAAATTTCGCTTCAATCGTTTGGGCTTTACAGAACAAAGAATAGAGGACTTAAACAAATTCAATGAAAGGGAAAAAGAATTAAACGAAAGAAGGGCAAGCAAGCAAAAAACAATTAATCATAATAGATAAAATTTAAAAGAAATTAAAATCAAAAAAACACAATGAAAAACACAAATCCCTCAAATAACAAAACCAACAATGTTTATGAAATAGTAAACAATCGTATTATCGAATATCTTGAAAAAGGCGTTGTGCCTTGGCAGCAGCCCTGGGCGAAAGCCGGACATCCAAAGAATCTGATTTCCGGTAGAAACTATCGCGGAATCAATGTTTGGCTTTTAAATTCATTGGGATATTCCCAAAATAATTTTCTCAGCTTTAAACAGGTTAAGGAACTTGGAGGCTCGGTAAAAAAAGATGAACATGGGAACATTATTGTTTTCTGGAAATGGATAGAAAAAGAAAATAAAGAAACAAAGGAAAAAGAAAAAACTCCTCTGCTCAGGTATTACAGAGTTTTTAACGTTGAACAATGTATAGATATACCCAAAGAGAAACTTCCTCCTGTTGTAGAACTAAAAAATAACCCAATACAAACCTGTGAAGAGATTATTCATCAGATGCCTAAACATCCTGATATCAGGCATAACGAGAATAGAGCCTATTATCACAAAGTGGATGATTATATTAATGTGCCCAAAATTGAAAGTTTTAAAGACAGTCAAAGTTATTACGGTACGCTCTTTCATGAAGTGGTACACAGCACAGGGCATAAAGAACGATTAGACAGAAGAGAAGTCACACAAAGTAATGCATTTGGCTCAAAAGATTATTCTGTTGAAGAGCTGACTGCTGAAATGGGTGCGTCCTATCTTAAATCCTATGCAGGTATTCCAATAGAGAAATTGGAGAACAATGCAGCCTATATTCAGCATTGGTTGGAGAAGCTTAAAAAAGACCAAAAATGTATTGTCTATGCCAGCGCTCAGGCACAAAAAGCTACTGATTTTATTCTTAATATCAAAAATGAAGAAAAGGAAATTGAAGTGAAAGAGCCAGTTAAATCAACTGAAAGAGAAAAAGAATTACAGGAAATGAGAGCAAAAGAAACAGGAATTAGTATTGAGCGTTAATGAAAAACAAATCAGGCAACATTGGCAATACCAAACCCTCGGGTCAACTTTTCATTATTAAGTCCGTACTTCATATTTAAGAAAATAAAAAAATCTTTAAGGATTTCTTTTAATGTTTCCTTTGTAATACTTTCTTTATTTTTTCGTGTATAAAAAGCATAAAATTTTGAATTTGCCATACTCACCGTAATTTGCTCAATTCCGGCGACAAGGTGATAATTATAAATATAGTTAATGAATTCGTGAATTATAGAGCAATGTGATACTAAATTTTCATTGGATTTTACCAATAGGAGATACATTTGGTATTCATCCAAGTATTCGACCATTTTATTATGAAATGCTCTATCGGTCATTTTATTTTTTTCTTTTTCTTCTTTTCTTCTACAATATCAAATCCCTCTGAAAAGAATTCTTCAATGGTCAAATTAAAACCAAATTTAATAATTCGAACCAAATTTGCAAAGGAAATGTTTCGTTCCTTTCGTTCGTAACCACGCATTAAGGAACGGGCAATTTCACTTTCAATTGCTAATTTTTCCTGACTAATACCTCGCTCTTTCCGTAAACTAACAATTCTATCTGTAAGTTTCCCGAGGTATTTCTTTTCAATTTCTTTTAGCTCAGATTTCATGTAACAAATCTCCCAAAATTGACTATTTTTAATAACTCTATTAATAGACCCTCTATTAATAGAATTATTTTTGTATATTAGCACCCTATTTTATAACAAAGCGACACTGAAAATTCATACAACTAAAAAAAATAAACAAAATGAAAAAATCAATTCTTCGTCTAGCTACGATCCTTTTACTAACTGTAAACTGTTTGTTGCCCAACTTTTCTTTCGGACAATACACCAAGTTACACGATTTTAACGGTACAACTGGAAACCAACCTTTTGGCTCTCTTATCTCTGACGGAACATTTCTCTATGGAATGACAGAATACGGCGGAACAAATAGTGCGGGAGCCATCTTTAAAATAAAGCCAAATGGAACAGGGTATTCAAAACTGCTCAATTTTTATAGCACAAATGGAAGTTATCCTTCGGGAGATCTTATTTCTGACGGAACATTTCTATTTGGAATGACGGAGTACGGTGGAGCGAATAATTTTGGAACCATTTTTAAAATAATGCCTGATGGAAGTGGATATACTAATCTACTTGATTTTGATGGCACCACAAACGGGAAATATCCGACCAGTTCTCTTATTTCTGATGGAACCTTTCTATATGGAATGACAGGAAAAGGCGGAATAAATGGCAAGGGAGTGGTATTTAAAATAAAACCTGACGGAACTGGGTATTCAAAACTGCTCGATTTTTCTGGTACAGCGAATGGAAGTTCTCCTCTTGGCTCTCTAATTTCAGATGGAGTCTTTCTCTATGGAATGACACATGATGGCGGCTCTAGTGATTATGGAGTACTTTTTAAAATTGATTCCAATGGAACAGGATTTACTAAACTACTTGATTTCACAAACACAAATGGAATGTATCCATATGGTTCGCTTATCTCGGACGGTGTCTTTCTCTATGGAATGACTTCTGTTGGAGGTGCAAACAGCATGGGCGTGATATTTAAAATAAAGCTTGATGGAACAGGATATTCAAAACTATTTGATTTCTCCGGTGGTGCAAGTGGAAAAGTTCCAAATAGTTCCCTAATTTCTGATGGCACCTTTTTGTATGGAATGACACAATACGGTGGTACATCTGACAATGGTGTAATTTTTAAAATAAAACAGGATGGAACCGGATTCTCAAAGCTACTTAATTTTGCAGGTGCTACAAACGGGCAGTATCCCACTGGCTCATTTGTTAAGAATGGAACCTTTCTATATGGAATGACAGGCCAGGGCGGTACAAACAATAAAGGAATAATATTTAAGTATAATCCATATTGTACAGCTATTATATTCAATCAAACAAATGTAATCGCAGGGGATAGCAGTTTAACCGTTGGCACACATACTTATACCACGAGTGGAACATATACCGATGTATTTAGAGCAGTCAGCACATGCGATAGCATAGTAACAACTATATTAAACGTATTAGCAACCACTCAATCAACTACTATCTGTTCTGGACAAAGCTTAACCATTGGAACTCACACTTACACAACAAGTGGAACGTATCACGATACTCTAACTTCTTTTGTATATGGTCTAGATAGCACAGTAACAACTCATTTAAGTGTACTGGCAATTACTCAATCGCGCACTATCTGCCCGGGACTTAACATAACTGTTGGAAACCATATTTACAACACAACTGGCACTTATCAAGATACTCTAACTTCTATAGTCTATGGCTGCGATAGCACAGTTACAACTCATTTAACTGTTTTATCTGATTCCGTTTCGTCTTCTTCACAAACAGTCACAATCTGTTCAGGTCAATCGCTAACTATAGGAACAGCAACTTATACAACAACTGGCACTTATACTTACCATTTCACGGGCGGTGCTTGCGATAGTGCGGTAATAACTAATTTAACGGTATTGCCAGCCAATAACTCAATTCAATGGCCTTCTATCTGCTATGGGCAAAGTGTGGCCGTAGGAAGCCATATATACGTCACGACCGGAACTTATTACGATACCTTAACATCCTTTTATGGCTGTGATAGTTTAGTTACCACACATCTAACTGTATTATCCGGCTCAGTTGCATCTACCACACAAACCTTTGCCTTATGTGCAGGTGAATCTGTAACCGTTGGTACAGCTACCTATTCAACAAGTGGTACTTTTACTTATCATTTTATTGGCGGTGGTTGTGACAGTGCGGTTATAACTCAATTAACGATATTTCCTGCGTCTAGTTCATTAACCCAAAATCCAACTGTTTGCTTCGGGCAAAGCTTAATTGTAGGAAATCATACTTACACCACAACTGGAACTTATCTGGATACTTTAACTTCCTTTCATGGTTGCGATAGTATCGTAGCCACTCATTTAACTGTTTTATCAGATTCCGTTTCTTCATCCTCTCAAACACTCACAATATGTTCGGGTCAATCAGTAAGCGTTGGAACAGCTACATACACAACAAGCGGAACATATACTTACCATTTTATAGGTGGAGGATGTGACAGTGTGGTTACTACATATTTAACGGTAAATAATATATCTGTTTCAGTTTCAGGAGGAATATTCACTGCCAGTGCTTCACCTGCAACTTATCAATGGATAAGTTGTAGCAATGGAAATACACCACTTGAGCAACAATCCGGGCAAAGTTTTACAGCCAATACCAATGGTAACTATGCTGTTATTATAATTCAAAATGGTTTAGCTTGTACTTCAACCTGTCATAATATAACTAATGTAGGTATTGCTGAAAATAGTTTAACAGCTGATGTAAATATTTATCCTAACCCCTTTACCTCTCAAACTACTATTGCATTTGCACAAGAGCAAAAAAACACATTTATAAAAATAATGGATGTGTTGGGTAAAGAAGTGAAAACGATAAACTTCTCCGGAAAGGAATTAATAATCGAAAAAGAGGGGATGCAGGAAGGAATTTATTTTCTGCAAATAATTGATGTAAATAAAAAAGTGCTGAATAAAAAAGTCATCATACAATAACAGAAAATTTAAGTGGAGCCCAGATCCCACTTTAATAAACGGATTATAAACAAACAAATGTGGCATTTAAGCAAAAACAAAATGAAAAAACAATTACTATTTTATGCAATTATTTTAATCACAATTATTAGTTCTTGTGGAATTAAAAGAGGCTATTTACAATTTAAATCAAAGAATGATGAATTAATAGCGACAGACAAGATTAAAGTTTTTATGAAAAAAAACCCCAACCCTTCCATTGTATTGCGTGTTCCGCAAGCTTCAAATGGAGCTACGCAGTCAGACCAAAACAGCTATGTGTATAGTGCAATAGAAAAAGAATTAGTTATTGCAGGATTCAAATTAAAAGATAGAGGGCTACTCAACCAAGTAGTAAATAGCCAAAGTGTTCTAGATTATCAAAAACTGAGTGAGTATACTGATTTAATTTTAGAATTAGTAAAAGTAGATACCAAAGTTCCTTTTAACACAAACGTAGCTTACACAAGAGATGGTACGGAAAGAGTATTGAAAAATATTAATTACACAAGATCAGGTGCTTCAATAGAATTCAAAATAATTTTAGTAAAAAACAATGAATACGGTGGAAGTTATTCTTTTTTTTATGCACCGTGCCCTACATTAAACGACAATTGCTATTGTAAAGTACCTTATAAATACGTTAAAAAGTTTTACCCTGATCGTGTTGTAAATTTTTGCGGAATTGATAAAAGAAAGGCAGCCAGAGATGAACCAAGTGCTTATGAAACCGTGCCACAAGATGAATTTGAAATATTTGTAAGAAAAGGAGTTAAGAAAGTAATTGACTTAATAAAACAATAGATAGTAGAAGAAAAAATATATCAATCTGAAATCAGTAGTTCACAAATAGAAATAGATTTATCGGCACAACCCAAAGGAGTTTATTTTATGGAAGTAACGACAAGTTAAAAGAATTATAACAAAGAATTTCTTACTGAATAAGCTCACGCACACTTTCTGGCACATTTGAAATTGGAAAGCAATAATAATAACGGAAATGAAAAAAATAAATAGAATTCTGAAAATAACTGCCTTTATACTTACAGTTAGTATATTCTCAAATTGCAATCAAATTACTATGACTAATCAAGAAGCGCAAGCTCTTATTGTAAACACCTTAAGTCTTCCACAAGGGTATAGAGAAGATATCGAAGGAAATAGTGGTGACCCTTTATTTAAAGGAGCAAGATGCGAAAAACTGCGTGCAGAAGGTTTTATTGTAATGCATGGGAGCTATATAGGCGGGTACAAGATAAATATAACAGATAAAGGCAAACCCTTTTTTTTAGGTAAAGGTGGGAAAGATATGTATAGTGAGGATATACTTAAGTTTAAAACATATGATATTGATTTTGATAAAATCACAGGAATTTCAATTAATAAAGAACAACAAACGGCAACTATAAGGTTTTCTTTAAAAGCGATTCATATTACTCCTATAGGAAGGGCTATGCGCAATGATTTAGATAATCTTTTTAACGGGGAGTTAAATTTCAAAAAATTTGATAATGGTTGGCAATTAGAGTATGACCAAAATAAGTCAGCTACAGAATTAGTTAGTCAAATTACAAAGGAGGGACAAGGTGTGACTAATCAAAACGTGCCAGAGGAAAGAGAAAAATTAGCAAATGGAATTGAGAAACAAGTAAATGATCAATCCTTAGCCAAAAGGCACAAAATGGCAGAAGATGAAGCAAAAAGAAAAATGGATTCTTTATTTTATGTAGCAAGTCAAAGTATGACCACTGTTGTCGATCAAGTTGATAATGCACATGCCTCAAACGAAACAAATTTCAATAACATTCAATCTTTCTTTAGTTTTTTTAAACAAGCGGTAGCGGATAATGATAAAGAAAAATTATATAAATATTTAGACCATTCTTCATCTTGGACTAAAAGTAAATTTATAAAAGAATACCAATTTTCGAGTTTTGTAAGAAAATTAATAATAGGGACTTCATTACCGGTATACTCTAATGAAAATCAATCTTATTCGATTCAAGGTAATGACAACGAAACAGGTGAAGCGATGCTTTTTTCAATTGTTTTCAAGAAAGGAGAAAAGGTTGATTGGACTTGGGATATGATTTATTTCGACTAAGAATAATAAATAATTATTTTAAGAATAAAGCAAAACAAAACTTTAGAATAGTCTTTTTTACACACCAGAAAAAAATAATTAAATAAACAAAAACAACATGAAAAAACTTTACACATTATTATCGCTCTCCTTTATTATTATCGGATTAGGATTAAATGCCCAAAACTCTTGGTCCCCAAAAGCCCAATTCGGCGGCACAGGAAGAAGTGGTGCTGTGGCATTTTCCATTGGCGAAAAAGGCTATATTGGAACAGGAACTGATGGTTCTGCTAAACAGGATTTCTGGGAATGGGATGCAAATACAAATGTTTGGACTCAGAAAGCAAACTTTGGTGGAACTGCAAGATTTGGTGCGGTTGGCTTTTCAATTAATTCAAAAGGATATATAGGTACGGGCACAGATGGTGGATATTTTTACCAAGATTTTTGGGAATGGGATCAAAGCACAAACATATGGACACAGAAAGCAAACTTTTCCGGAGGCATCAGGAAAGAAGCGGTTGGGTTTTCCATTGGTGATAAAGGTTATATTGGTACAGGGAAAAAAAGTAGTATGACTTACGGAAAGGACTTTTATGAATATGATCCCTCCACAGATTCATGGACACAAAAAGCCGATTTTGGCGGAACTGCTAGAAATGGGGCAGTAGGATTTTTTATTAAAAATAAAGGCTATATTGGAACTGGTCATGATGTAAGTGGCCTTTTTCAAAAAGATTTTTGGGAATATGATCCCACAACAGATTCATGGACTCAAAAAACAAACTTTGGAGGAACTGAAAGGTATTTAGCGGTTGGGTTTTCCATTGGTAATAAAGGATATATCGGAACAGGATGGAGTTTTAATGCTTACAAACAGGATTTTTGGGAATATAATTCAAGTTCAGATGTTTGGATACAAAAAACAAATTATTTATCAAATGTCCAAAGCCCTGTTGGCTTTGCTACGTGTACAAAAGGATATATCGGAACAGGAAGCGATAATTCTAATTCGTATAAAAGTTTTGCAGAATATACTCCAAGTATTCCAATAGCAGCGGCATTTACTCCAAGTCAAACAAGTTTCTGTGAAGCTGGTTGTATAAATTTTACTGATAACAGTACATGCGCCCCAACAAGCTGGAACTGGACATTTCCAGGAGGTACACCTAGCTCTTCATCAGTTCAAAATCCAAATAATGTTTGTTTTAATAATGCAGGAACCTATACTGTAACTTTGATAGCATCCACAGGAAACTGCTCATTTACAGCAACACAAGTAATAACAGTTAATTCATTGCCAATAATAACAGTTACTGGAATTGACACAATTTGTATTGGTAATAATACTGCTCTCACCGCGTCAGGCGCAACAAATTATAGTTGGTCTCCTACTACTGGTTTAAGTAATGCAAATATTTCAAATCCTGTAGCTTCGCCAATAATAAATACTACATATACAGTTTCCGGAACAAATTCCAATGGATGTATTAATACAACCACAGAAAGCATTACAGTAAATGCATTGCCCATAATTATTGCAAGCGGAACGAACACGATTTGTTTTGGAGACAGTGCAACGATCTCCGCATCAGCAGCCATAACATATAGTTGGGCACCTGGGGGGCAAACTGACTCAAATAATTCGGTAAGCCCAATAACAACAACAACCTACACAGTTACGGGGACAGATGCTAATAGCTGTGCAAATACAGCGACGGTTGCAATCACTGTAAACCAGCCTCCTAACCTTTCCCTTTCATCCAACAGCCCGCAATGCCCCGGTTCAAATTTGAATCTTTCTTCAAATCTGGTTTCAGGTGCTTCATACAGCTGGACTGGTCCAAATAGCTTTTCTTCGGCTTATCAAAATCCTCTTACAATAATAGCCACAGTTGCAGATTCAGGATATTATTATTGCACTATAACAGGAACCAATGGATGTAGTTGGATGGACTCCCTTCTGGTTATAGTGAGTACAACGCCTCATGCCACTGTTACTGCCAGCGGTTCAACTACATTTTGTCAAGGAGACAGCGTGATTTTAACGGCAACCGCAGGAAATAGTTATGTATGGAGTACAAGTGATACGATACAAGCAATCACCGTAACTTCTGCCGGAAATTATTCTTGTACAGTTACTTCGCCAAATGGCTGTATTGGTGATGCCACAACAACTGCGGTTAATGTAGCGATTAATCCATTACCATCGGTACCGGCAATAACACAAAATGGTTTTACACTTTCAAGTTCAGTTTCAGGAACAACATATAAATGGTATATGAATGGAATTTTACAAACATCCTACACAACTCAGTTTATAACAATTACTTCAGCTGAAAATGGTAGTTGGTGGGTAGTAATAACAAACTCTTTCGGTTGTTCTTCAACTTCTCCATGGTTTAATTCAACTGTTGGAATAAATGAAATGATGAATGTTTCGGGAATAACAATTTCACCAAACCCTTTCACTTCTCAAACTATAATTTCATTTAAACAAGAACAAAAAAACACTATTGTAAAAATAGCAGATGTATTGGGTAAAGAAATAAAATCAATAATTTTTTCAGGTAAAGAATTGATTATAGAAAAAGGGGAGATGCCGGTAGGAATTTATTTTCTCGAAATAACTGATGAAAATAAAAATGTGATTAATAGAAAAATTGTGGTGCAATAATTTATAACCAAAATTGCTTTTTAAAGAACGAGAAGTAGACTTAAAATTTTTCTCTTTTTAAAATCTTTAATTTTTTTGTTTTCTTTTTATCCTGTTGTTTATCCTTTTGTTTTATGGCATCAATCCTTAGTTTGATGCCATTTATTGCATCAATGAGGTCTATTTGTTTTTTAGAATTCATGTAAATACAGTAATGAAATTTTGTTTGGACAAATATATAAATTTCCCTAATTTTATAAATATTTGTAAAAACCAAAAGTCTGATTCGTTTCAGTCTTTTCTATTCATGTTTTATGTGGAAAATATTGGTCAATTAAATGGATTTTAGAGTAGTTGAAAGTTGTTATTATAATTATTCCACAATTGACTGAATAAATTTTTCAGTTTCCTTAATTTCTCTACGCATACCAAGTCGACGATATAAATCAAGGGACTCTCTAGCATATACGACAGATTGTTTTAATCTTTCTGTATGAAGGCAAACAATCGCTATGTTAAATTTATCATTAGCGATATATCTGAGTTCTTTTCTTTCAGTGTCTAGTTCTAATGATTTCAAAATATATTGTTCAGCCTCAATAAATTCATTTTGCTCTATTAAGATTGCACTGCGGCGATGTAAGACATGGGCCATCATTCGATTAGATTTTAATTTCTTCGCCCATTTTTCAGCTAAATCAAGCCATTTCCAAGCTTCATCGAAATTTTGGTTAGCAAATTCGACTTCAGAAAAGCGATATGTCCCCCAAAAATTTGATAATATATTATTAGAATCTTCACCTTTTTTTATGAGTATTTTTGCTAATTCTTCTGATTCGATTAATTTATCTTGCTTGAAGTAAATATGGGATAAGGTATACCAAGTTGTTACTAGGTCTTTATCATTATTACAATCAATGAATATTTTCTCTGCCGCTTTTAATCTTTTTATTAGTGATTCTTCATCATGACCATGCTGTACTAAATAAAGTCTAGCCAATTGCAAGTGTACTTGACTTTGGCGAACTTCGTCATTAAGAGCGTGTGCCGCGGACATTGCCAAATTCAAAATTTCTAAAAATTCATGAAAAAGACTTTTCGTATACGCAAAGCTCCAAATTCCCTCTGCAATAAGAAATAAATTTTCCCATTCTTGCTGTCTGTTGCACCACCGGATTGCTTCCAATAAGTGCGGATATTCATTTTCAATGTCTTCTTGATTTTTGGAATATAATTCTAAATCTGCACCCTTGTCATATGCAAAACGTACTAGCCATTCAAGCCATTTATCAATAATTTGCTTACTATTAGTACCCTCAAATTGAGCACTTGAATATCTTTGCACAATAGGTAACACCCAGAACCGATCATGTTCATTACGGTTTACGATGAATAGCCTTTGGAGTTGAGATAAACCTGCATCTCTATCTGCAATTGAAAGATTGGTTATATACCCCAAGGCATCCCTTGATGCACCTGCATTTTGTTCAAAAAGGGAGCATCCCAACAACAGTATCAATGAATTTTGATCACGTTCTTGAACTAATTCAATTTGACCTTTAATACAGTATTCAGGTAAATCACCTATTGAGTTTCCTAACCACCTTTCAACTGAGTCAAAATTCTCTCCACTTGCCATCCGTGCAATACTTAACCTTATTGGTAAAGGTAGGCCTGCTGTCAATTCAAAAATTCTTTGACGCTGATTTATATCCAAGTTGATGTTTCGCGTATTCATGTCTTCAATAATAAGATTATCCGCTTCTGTTGAAGAAAGCCCCTTAAGGTTCAAAATATCTGCTACATCAAGCCATTCGCGTGATGTGATTATCGCTTTTGTTGGGGAAGGTAATTTTCTGAGGAAGGGCTTTATTCGTTTGTCTTTTACACTTTCTAAATTATCCATAACTAATAGTGTTCTTTTTTCTTTGAGTGCTTTTTCTACAAGGTTTTCTTGTTCTTCTGGTATTGCTCTAGTTATATACTCTTTTTCCATTACCCGCGCAATGACCGTATAGACATCTTCAAGAGTACGTAATATCAACTGAGGTAATGAAGCCATTTCTCTTCCTTGGGCAGTAAGAACTTCTTCTTTTGCTGAAATCCAAATTATATAATCAAATCTTTCCGATTCTGGCAACTCTTCATATTTTTCAATAAATTCACGTGCTATAGCCAAGGCTAAAGCACTTTTTCCAATCCCTCCGATTCCAGTTATGGCAATTTGCCATGAACGGTCAAAGGGTAATAAGCGATGTCTAAGCCAACTCAACTCTCGCTCGCGACCAATAAAATTTGTGTAATCAGGCTGAGGAAGATTGTGATACGGTTTAGGATGAGGAAGAGTCAAGGCTATGGGGGACGCATTTAGAAGGTTTGTGCCGAGAGTAGTAGTAAGCTGAATTAAAGCCTGCCGTATTTCAAAATTTATTTGTGTCATTGATTCTATGTGAATTTTTGCTAGCTCCACATGCTCTAATACTGCTTCTGTAGAAATTTTCTGAAATTGCAAAGCATAAATTTCACGAATTTCTTTTGTTCCAGGCAGAGTCCATAATTCTTCAACTATACATCGAAGTAAAAAGTCAACAGCTTTCTTTACTCTTTCTTTATTTACTCGATGAGGTAAAACATCTTCGAAATAATGATCCAAATTATTGCGTTCTTCAGGTTGCCATGCTCCAGGTCTCCTAATTAATCGAACCAATTCAATTTGGATACTTTCGGATTTTAAAAATTCTTCATCTTGGATAATGGATTCAACCAAATCTTCATCTTGTAATGTATATTGAGAAACGAATCTTTCTAAACCTTTATTTATTGCTTTTTCAACTGAGTTATAAAATTCTCCTTCCGAAGATAGTTTTTTTATTTTTCCAGCAATTTGTTCATCGGCAAATTTTACTGCAAAATCGGCTAAAAGATTAACCAAAAAATCAGTTACATTTATCTTTAACTGGTCCGGAATAAAAAATGATATGCCCATTTTTGTATTTTATTTATTTATCATTCATCATTATTCACTTATTAAAGAGGCCACGCCTAAAATTCCCGCTTTGGTACCCAAAAATGATTTTTTTAAATTGAGTATCTTTGGAAGTTTGGTGGAATAAAATCCAAGGGATTCCAGGGTTTTGGTTTCAATTTGATTTATAATTTTTTCTTGATTGTTTACCACCCCACCCCCCAATATTACTATTTCAGGATCAATAATAACTTGAATAAGTGCAATAATGAACCCAATTTGGTTTAACATTTTCTCTTTGATAAAACCTGCTTTTTCGTCACCACAATCTGCACGTTTTAGAATATCAGCAGTAGTTAGATTAGTACCAAACATATTAGAGGCATTATTGGATACACCACCTCCACTCATTGAATCATTTAATGTTTCTGAATCTGCATTATGATTAATAATATGTGCTATTTGACCTGCCAAACCATGACTTCCCCTATAAACTTTATTATTTAGAATTAAACCCAAACCTGTGGCTGTGCCAATAGATAAAAAGGCAATTGTTTCTTGTTTCTGATTAAGCCCGAATAAATATTCACCTATAGTTGCAGATACAATATCATTTTCAATTTTAACAGGAATATTGTATTTTGCTTGCAAGATTTTTCTGAGTGGAATATTAGCGTAATTCTTCAGGATTCTACTTCCAATTACAATGTCTTGTTTATAGTCAATAAGACCAAAAGTACCCACCCCAATAGCATATATTGAGTAACCTTTTCCCATCATTTTATCAATGATTGAAATTATTTGGTTAATTATTTTTTTTCCAGATTCACTTATATCTGTTGGCTCTTCTGCAAACAAAATAATTTCCCCTTTAGAAGAAATAATTCCCGATGCTATTTTTGTTTTTCCAACGTCAATGCCTATAATAAAAGAGCTATCATTTAGGTACATCTCTAACAATGTTCATTATTTTATCGTGTAGTATTCCATTTGAAGCAATAAGGCTTTGTGCATTATTTCCAAATTCATTTCCGAAAATATCCGTAATGTGACCTCCTGCTTCTCTAAGTAATAAAACACCAGCTGCTGCACTAAATCCTCTAGATTTTATACATATGTGTCCATCTAATTTCCCTGTGGCAATATATGCGAGTTCTAACGCCTGGCTTACAAATAGCCGCAGACCTCTGACATGGGGAGATACTTTATCTATTAATCCGATTATTTTTTTCCTATGTTCATCTGAGTAATGCGAAGTCATCATAAAAGAAAAAACACTATCTTTTAGTTCTGCTCTTGAGGATACGTGCAAAGGAGTTCCATTTAAAAAAGCGCCTTTATTTTTTACCACTGTATAAAGTTCATTAAATTCATTACTGAAAATTACCCCTAATATTGTTTCTCCATTTTTTTGCAAGGCCAACGACACTGAATAAAATGGCATTAGAGAAGAATAATTAATTGTACCATCAAGTGGGTCAATTACCCATATATATTCTTTTAAGCTATTTATTTCCGTTACTGTTTCCTCAGATTTAAATCCATGTCCAGGAAAACGAGAAGTAATTTCCGACATTATAGCTTTTTCACAAAGTAAATCAACTTCTGTAACAATATCATTCAGATCCTTTCGCCTGGTTGAATAATCCTCATATTTATATGAATGTTGTATCTTGCCAGCCTTTCTAGCGGCTTGAATTGCAGTTTCCAAAAACTGATCTGTTTCTTGGTCAAAATTTGAATTTGTTTTTTTATTCATAATTTTTATCCTTTTGACGAATTATTAAATGGTGTATTTTCATTAAATGCATAAAGCTTGAGTCTTGTAAAGGGGGGTAAAGTAATTTGTCCGCTGAAATATAATTCATAGAGTTGAGAAAATGATTTTTCACACAAAACTATTTGTTGTACGACTGCTGAAATAGCCTCATGAATTGAAACTCCGTTTGAGTAATTTATAATACCAGATTTTAACATTTTTCGCAAATGAAATTTACGAATATAAAATACCGACAAAATATCAATTATTTGTCCAAGTGTTTCGTGATAAACTACTTGAATCCTAGAATTTGAAACTTTTATTATTTCTTTTTTTAAATAATTTTTATCAATCATTTCGATTAGCTGATTTCTTTCGGAATTAGATGATTGAATTTTTCTAATTAAAATTAAAGCATCCTCATGAGATATTGACTTATCGCGGATGGCATCTTCAAAATTCCACTGACGAAAATTGACGAAACATAACCTATCAATCAATTCAGCAATATTAGAATCAGAGGTAATTATTATTTCATAACCATTTTCACAGCTCTTGATAACTTGCTCCATTCCTAAACCAGGTAATAATAATTTCACTTCGTTTTCCTCCTTTCCTGTTCACGTAAAATGTTTAATAAGATATGGCGAATTTATCATTATTCTTTTAACCCCCAAACTTAAAACTCGATTAATTTGCTCACCATGGCTAACATCGCTTATAATTATTTTTTCAGCAGATACATTATAAGTGTTTTCATACAAATTATATGGAATTACATAAAAATCATTATCAACATTGGGAAAGTTTTTAAAATTCATGTATGCAAAAGATAATCCTACTTTTTGAATAATTGGTTTTATTATCTCAATATCGAATGATAAAATAAAAAACTTGTTCTGGTCAAGCTTAGCGAAAGTTTCAAGCCAATATTTAAATGGACGTTTCCACATTAGGGGGTATTTAATATCTAAATATATTCGAACTTCCTTATCAGAAGCCCAATTAACTACATTGCTTAAGGTAGAAAATTCTTTCTTTTTTTCAGAATGATTAGGATGCTGAACTTGAATTTCCAAACCATCAGCATCGTATAAGTCTATTTCAAAAGATTTATAACCCATTTCGTATCCTCTGTTAAATGATGAGGAAAGATTTTGTCTGCTGAAAATGTTTTGTGTTCGATGTAAAATTATTTCTTCAATCATATTTAAAAAGATCGTTTCTATTATTAAAATATAAAGATAATTTAAAAAGTGCAAATGATTTCGGTCATATATTTATATTTGCCTTTTTTTAGGACTAGTTTGTGTGTAGTCTTTAAGGAAAGGGGTCGGGGAAATTCTTTCCCCGCAAGATAGCGTGTGGCGGTGTTTACCGTCCACACGCTATCTTGCTATGCAAGCTATGGGGCAAGAATAGGGCAGGGAAGAGCAGTGAAAGGCACTCATAAACTATGCTCTTGCGGACACCGCACCTGACCAATTTTCATCCTAAAAAAAAGAAAAAAGTTTAAAGGACATGATCCATTTAGGCTATAAAATTGGAAACTCCCTCACCCGGAATCTCTCTGTTTTAATATTGTTGACGGTCAACAAATAAAAAAAATTTCTAAAAGAAAAACCGATTTTTCACCTTAACTTGTTTAAATTTCACTTTAATTATCTTCTTAAAAATATTTATTTAGCCAAGCAGTTATTTTTAAGGCTAATTCTTCTTCTTTAAAATGATAACTATGGTTTGCATCATTAATTATTTCAAGACTAAAAAGACTAGAGTCCTTGATAGAATCAATAATCGCATCAGTGCATTTTTCCAAAGAATCAACTACGGCTTCTCCTTTTGTTGCAAAAGTTACAAGCAAGGGGCAATTAACGAACTCCATCCCTGCATGCTTCATTAACTGTATATCCGAATAAGTAAACATTCCTGTGTCTTTTGGGATGGACAATAGGTTCAAAAATGATTTTGCAGTAATTAGATCATAATAGGAACCCTCTGGCATTAAATGGTTCTCATCGGCTGATAATAATTGTTTTGCTATTTCAAGGTCACTTGCAAAACGATTTCCAAATTCAGCATAATGTAATCCAAAATGGTCAGGTGGAGATATGAGTATTATACCATTAACTGATATTTGACTACGTGAATAATAATAGATAACTTTCATCGCTCCTAAACTGTGTCCTTGCAATATAATCTTTGAATATCCCAATGACTTTACGTAGGATACCCAACTTTTTATATCTATTTCACATTGTTGAAATATTTCTCTTATTCCTCCTATTCTTACCGATTCATATTTGTTTTCTTTTCTTATTTTAAAATCTGAGTAATAATCGCGTCCTCGTGTTCCAACAGATAAAAATGAAAACCCGTTTTTTGTAAACTGTTTTGACATTTCTGTCAAAAAGAAATTTTCATAAAAATTTCCATAAGATCCATGAATGTGTATAATACAAGCCTTTGAAGTAGATTTATCTATGGTGGAGCAATAAAATCCTTGAAGAATTAGTTGATCCTCTGTAGTTATTTGAATTAATTCGCCTTTCATTTTTTAAAATATTTATACTTTGTTTATAAAGGAATATGCTTTTTTAAGAATTGATGAGGAAAACCTTGATCGTGATATTTTTTCTGCTTCTTCCTGAAGTTCATTAATATTATTGCTGTTTACACCTTCAAATGTTTTTATGTATTTTGCTTCGGCTGCAAGTATATTGGTAAAAATATTCTCAAATTTAATAACACCTTGTCCTCCATTAATATAAACGGAAAATACATCCATATTTCTCATTAAATTATTGTCTGAGAAATCAATTATAGCAAATTTACCTTTTACAATCAAGAAATCTACAAAAACTGTAAGTGGCGATGCTAATATGTATCCTAAGGAATAGGATTTAATATCTTTTACAATTTGCAATCTTTTTTGAAGATCAGATATATCTTGATCACTATTAATTAGTACTATGTGATTAATAATTAACTGTTTTTCTTTAACTGTTTCAAACCATTTTTTCATAAAATCAGCTTCATAATAATAGACATGGTCTTCTTGTGAGTTCATAGGATTATTTGGCTCTTCAAAAGAAGTAACATAAATAGTACTCTCGGGCTCAATATTATCTAATATTTCAGAAATAAATTTATGGTTTTCTGCCCTGTTCTGAATACTAATTAATCCATCGTTATGAATTATTTCTTGAATTATTTTTAAATCATCATTTGTTCGCTCAAGAACACGAGGAGCGTAATGGCCAGACAAAAGAAACAATGTAATATAGGATGTCATCTCGCCCACATTATCAAAGGAACCATGCATGAAACCTAATAAATGAAGAACAGTAACTATTACTAAAGGAAATAATATAAGAACATAAAATATCCACCAAAGAATTTTTAATATCTTGACAGATTTAGATTGTATAAATTTTAAAAAGAGAAAATTTTGTACTCGATATTTTTTTAACGATGAATCAATAAGTTCAAATATTATTACCACACAAACTGTAAAAAGTGTAATGTATTTTATTTGTTCAGAGGTAATCTTTAGCCAAGATAAAATAGGGGTATCTAGACTAATTGTATGTAGAATAAAATATATAGAATAGCATCCAAAAAACAGAGCTATTCCAAACATAATATATTCGTGAATTTTAATTTTCATTTAATTGCTCTGTATACATTTATTTTTGTGTGTCCATCAAAAGTATAGAATGGGAAAGGTTCACTCACGACTGAATCAATATTGTTGCGGATATAAAATGGAGCGAACCCTGCACCTGTTTGGGCAAATAGAATAATTTTTGTTTTATTTTTTCTCGCCACAGATACTAATTCTGATAATGTTCCTGTAGAAAGTGCCATTCCCGTAATAATTGCAATATCAGAGTTTGAAATAATGTCTAAAGATTTAGTAGCTGATTCTACTATCACTTTATTAAAAAGTTTTTTTCCAATTAAATTCTTCTCCCTATCACATGCTGAAACAATAAACCCTGACTGTAATAATTTTTCAACTATTAAGGAAACCACACCTATAATACATACTTTTACTTTTCTATTTTTTTTATTTCGAATGTTGTTTGAAATGCGAAGAGCTTCATCAACAATAATATCTGCTCGCGTTAGTGCTTTATGAGAACGAAGACCTGGTAATTCAATAGAAAAATCCGGTACAGAATTAAAAGAAATCGCTAAAGAATCTAATAATGCAATATCAATGTTCTCATTGCCAGTTGGATAACCCTTATATTCTTGACCAATCATTGATTCTAAAATTTTATCTGAAAGTTCAGGCTTTTCATAATAGCATGCACCCTGTCCAAGAGTTTGCGCCACAAGTATGTGATAGTTAAAAAATCTTTCATGTTTAGTGGGCTGAAATAAACATCTAATACGCCATAACCCATTTATGATAACTACACCATTGCTTTTATTACGAATGGATTTATTTATTACCCAATTTCTTATATTTTCAAGTGATATATCCATTATTTGGTTTTTTTATCTTTGCTGCCGCAAGTGTTATCCATTTGAGTGCAAAACAATTTTAACTTTTGAAGCATTGGGTTTTAAAACTTTAGCTTTGAAAAATATGAGTCAAGCATAACCTGAATCTTTATATCCCAATATATAATTTGTTATTCCCTTTTCGGTTTATCATCACTCTTATCTTCTCCAAACTTTTGAAATGCTTTGCTCCCAAAGGCCAACCCGAGAATGTAAACCCAAGTACGGTCAATTGTAAACTGTTCAAATGTTCCCGCATTCCATCCAATCTTTACATAGATTGATGCAAAGACTAGCGTAATGATAAAAACCACAATACGCATGGTTGAAAGTTGTCCTGGACTTTCTTCAAGCAATGAAGGAAACTGAAAAGCAATCCCAATCATACTAATTAAAAAAGAAACCGCGGGAAGCGCACCATGATCGACTCCTGCATAAGAAGTGAAACTAATAACTACAGAGGCAAGAAACCCCGCAATACCGATAATAATCATCCATTTTCCAAAATAGTCTGTAATGAAATTTTTCATGTTAAATAATTTTAATAGTTAAACTTTTTACCAATTTTTTCCAGCCCAATGATTGGATGCAATTCGATATTGTTCTCTGCACTTCCTGTTGGAGGTTTGGTGTGTTGTTTGTCAATAAAAAGAATCCCTGTGATATTCCACCGATAATTTTGATAATAGTTTTGGCTTTCAAGAAAAACTCTGCGTGCAGTTTGAATATCTTCATAAAATTCCGACTTTTTCACTTCGGGACAATTTGGATCAGGAATTTCGACGATCATAGTACGTTTGTTACCATCTTCAATGACTAAGTGTAGATCATTGTCACTTTCAAGAATTGCTTTTGTGATAAAACAATTTTTAATGGTATATACTTGTTTTTCTATATCTTGCCTTTCCGTTTTTCCTTTGATGTCATAGCCATCGGTGTTTATCGAATTCATTTCTCCTATTGTAGTGGTTTTGAATTTTGTTTTGATGTCTTTTGTCGCATCATCAGTAACTACTTTTATGTTCCAGCGTTCAATACCCCCGCATTTTGTATCTTGGTCACGGTCAATGATTCCACCACCTGCTTCGGCAAAAAGTAAAGTGTACATCACTGTACCGATTGCAATATGTAAGGGTTTCGTATTCGCCATTATTTTTAATTTTTTACCTAGTAATTTACATAATGAGTAAACCAACACACTATTTAAATATATAGCAGTAACTTTGCATTATTAGTTAAGAATCCACTTTTTTATTTTCTAAAATTGATTTATTAATGCTTGTCAGCATTTTATTAATGCTCTCTTTTTCAAAATCTGTTATACCTTCTTCAAATTCACATTCTTCAAATTTATTTTTTTTGAGTAAAGATTTAATCATTTCAACATATGAGAATTTATCTTCTGCAACTCCGTTGCGGATTAAAATCTCAATGTTTTGCTCTTTGTCTTTTCTGAAAATTAATTTCATTTTGTTTCTTCTTTAAATTTTTTAAGGTTATATTTTTTTACTCTTTTTTTAATTGAACTCTTCCCTCCATCGGTTATTTCTGCAACAAAATCAACAATACTTTTGTTATCAATTTTCCCTTCTAAACTTGCTGAACGAATTTTTATTTTATTATCTTCATTTCTACATAAAATAATATTTTGAGCATCTCCAAGCATTGGTATCGTAGCATTATGAGAAACGATAATTATTTGTTTTTTTATTTTTATTTTTTTGACAGATTTTATTAATCCCTCGTTGATATATGCGGTTGCCAAGTTATCTTCCGGCTGATCAATAATTAATGGAGCTAAATCATCTTCGTACCCTAAAATTATATCAAGTATTATAGATGTTTTCAAACCTGGACTTAAATTTTCAAATTTTCTGCCTTCATTATCAATAATTTTATAGGTTTGTTTGTTTAGCTCTTGAAACTTGACATAAATTTTATTTTCAAAATCATCATAATCTCTTACTTTAGGACTTTGCTTATGGTTTGAATCGAATAGATATTCTGGAGTAATTTCATCAAAAGCATCAATTTTAGTTTTAATGTAATGACAAATTACTTCTTTGAATTTTTCCTTATTTAATGCAAATTCATTTTCGATAAATAATCTATGACCCATAGATTCAACTTCTTCTGATCCAACTTTGAAAGCGTAGGATGATATATCTTTTATAGTTTTTTGAAAATCAATAAGTGCAGTTGAATAAGATGTAATTATTTGAAGTAGTTTTTCAAAATCCTGACTTTTTGTTTGTTGTTCATTACTCTCTGTTTTTAAATTATTATCAACTTCCTTTTTTTCATTTTTAATAATAGTCCTTATAACTTTTTCAAACTCATTTGCCACAAAAGCATTTGTCAATTCTTCTTTTAAATCGACAACTAATTTCGAATTATGATTTTCAACAAAAGGATTTTCGAATAAAAATGTTTCTATTTTGTCTAATGCTAGTTTGTCTTCACTGTATGATGTTTCATCATATTCAAATTTATCGACAAGAAGTTTGTGTGGAATAAAACCTTTTAATACATTTCTTTTAATATCCTCAGAAGTAATTAGCTTTGAGAAAATTGGAATTGTATCCAATCTTTTTTTATCTTCTTGAATTTGTTTGACTGAAATAATTAGTTTCTTTAAGTCCTCTTTCAATTTCTTTAATTCAGCATCAATCTTGTTTCTAATAGTTGCATCACCAGGAAATACCTTTTTTACTATTTCAATTTGATCAATCCTATTTTCTTCACTGTTTGCAAGTATCTTTGTAATGTAATTTTGATAAATGTAATGAGGTTTTTTCCCCGAAGGATTATATACTACAATGTCTTCAACTTTAAATTTTGAATATTCAGTAACAGAAAAATCATCATTGGTTTTTTTATACAATGAGTCAACAAACAATGTTTTTCCACTTGAAGAGCCTCCAATAACAACATTTAATCCAGAGGTTAATTCTACATCAATGTCAATCAGAGAATTATTCAGATTAACTTTCTGAATATGTTCTGACCAACTATCTGGTTTATTGCCATAAACCAATCTTGATTTTTCTGATAAGGAAAGACGAAGCCCATCAAATGTTGGCATTGCCAACATCCAAGTAGGTACAAAATCAGCTGCTTCTTTTGCTTTCGGATTTGGGTAATTTGAAGGGGAATAATTATCCGTACAAGTAATTAAATTAATAAATTCATTAATACCAAGTTTCTTAAAATAGCTTTCCGTTTTCTCTAATCCAGTATTACTGCGAGCAGTAAAACCATCAAATAAGTTGTAATAAATATTTCTCATTAAAGTATCATCAAAAGTGATGTCTTCTTTTGGAATGGATTTATTAAAAGTTGAGTGATTTTGGCCTCCATGTGGAAGCAAAATGAAGTCATAGTTATCAAATTGTTTAATAATTGCTTCGAGTTTAGGAATATTGTTATCGGTATTTTTTACAACCTTATTGGGATATAGTATATTTAATTTTTCGTTAATGTCATCAATAATTGTTTCAGTTATTTCTTCAAGGTTAAAATAGATGTGACAATGATAAAATGGAGCAATATCAAAATTTCGTATGTGCAATTCAACCCCCAATAATAAATTTTCAATTTTATTTTTTGCTTCCAAATAAATCTTTTTATTGACTACATTATGGTCTGTAATTGAAATTAAGGATTTCGAATCTTTGTTATATTCACCAATCTTTTTAATCAATGTATCCAAATCGTAATTTTCATTAAGACAATTAGGATCTTCTGAAGTGTGAATGTGGGTATCTAAATATATTGGGTTCATTAGTTATTCTTGTTAGTTATGATTACTGGTGATTTTAAAACTACACAACAAAATTTTTCTAATATAAGCAAAGAATTGTTTGCATTTATGACTCATATTGAGAATCATTCTATCATTTTTACTGTTACCTGTCAACAAAGAGTGACAGTTTAGAATAATTTTCAAAAGAAAGAAAAATGCAAAAGTGTAAAGTTGAAATACTAATCAGACTTTAAAAATTGTTTCATTTAATTATTCTGCTTAATTCTTTTTTCAATTTTAATTGTATAAAAAACCTTGCGTTTACTTATCGCGATTAAAAGAATAGTTATTTTATAATTATTGTTTAGTACTGTAAATACGCTTTCTTCTCCGATTTTTTGAATTTTGGTTGATAGAGTTTCTTTATCCCATTTGAGGTCGTATTTAACTTTATTTTCGCTTAGACTAACTTCATTCATATGAATTGAAAAATTTTCAATGATTTCACTAAACCAACCGGGGCCTGTATATCTGTTTTCTTCATAAATTACATTATAACTGGAGGGATTCGATGATACAGGAATATCAAGGTCACTGATATTTTCTAATTTTTCTTTTGCAAATGTTATTGCTTCATTTTTCTTGGCATTATACGCCTCCGCTTGTGTTTGAAGTACTATAATTTGATTTTTTATTTTAACAGTATCCAGCTTAGATTTGGTTATACCTTGACTATGTATTTCTGATGTCAAAGAATCTATATGATTTACAATACTTTTCAAACTGTCACTATTCAAAACAACCCCTTCCTTCGCTTTATCAATTTTATTTTGATACAAGTTGCGCAATGTTGTAAATCCTGTTTTTAAACTATCTTCTATTATTGTATAACTTAAAAACTCGCACATTGCATGCACCCTTGTGTACTTATATGAATCTTGTTCCATCAGGTCGATAAATTGCTTTACATAAGGTGCAATTGTTTCAGAGTCTTGTTTTCTAGTTTGAAGCTTTAATTCGTAATCCTTAAATATAAATGTTGTATAAGCAGTAAACCCCCCAATGATGATAGAACCGAAGAAATACTTCATAAACTCAAACCTAAAAGTAGCGCGTTTTTCTTTGTCAGCAAGACCCGTCTCAAGGGTCTTTTGTTCTTCTTGGAACCATTGTTTTCTGTATTCTTCATATTGCTTGAATAAGTCAGCATCTTTTGACTCTGTCGCTATTTTTTTATATTCTTCAAAATTCATCATATTAGTTTGATTTTTTAAAAAATTAACTTAAACATCTACTAATAGAGGGTTTTAAAAATCTAACAAACCACTGGCAATGAGAAATACTAGTAAAATTGACCCGTTTAATTTTTAAAAACGAGTTTTCCAACGTACTCAATGGACATGAACCAACTTACAACTATTTTAGAATATCCTTTGCAAGAGCCCAACTTATTGAAACAGCAGGATAGAAACTCATTAGATTAAAATCTTTGTCGAGTTTTCTTCGTAATCCAATTTCAATGATTTTTTTATTGTCTATCTTATAATTAGCTCCAAAAGCAAATGTGTTAGAGACTATATTAGAATTGTCTTCATAAATATATTCTGCAAACGCATTTACTTTTGATGTTCCATATCGCACATTGATTCCACCATACATATCATCTTTTTTATTTATTTGAACCCATTTGAAAAGTGCAGCAATCTGAATTTTATTAGATTCCCCTTCATCTATATTTGAAAGACTAAAACCCTTTGCTGGATTAATCCAAACTCCAAAACCATTGGTAGAAAGGTTGATACTGTCAATATTGGGGGAGTTGTAATTGTAAATTTGCCCCACTCCAACGTCCATTACAAAATCCGTCCAATGCTTTTCGATATAATCTGCTGCCAATTTCTTTTTTACAACAATAACTGTTTCTTCAACTTTTTTGTCAAATTCTGAAAATGCTTTTGTTTTTAGATCCAATAGATTTTTCAATGAATCTTTTTTTGCTGAATTTTTTTCTGAATTCATTTTATCTTCAATTTTGTTTATTTCCACACCCATTGCAATTTTTGTGTCGTTAAATCCTATAGCATCAGTCATTTTCTCAATATCATCAATATATTTCGAATCCATCATTGGATCCTTTTGAAAAGTAAATTTTCCTGAATAAGCAAATTGCCTTATATCGTCTTTCTTTGTAGTGCCTGATGAAATATTTACTTTGCTCAAAGCGCGCATAAAACAAGTCTGTTTTTTATAGTTTTGATAATTTTTATTTTTAAATAATAAGATCCAAAAGGGCTGAGCATCTATAGCAATATTATCCAGTAATTTTCCGTCGTTAATAAAATTGCCAAAGCTGAAATCTTTTGTATAACCGGGTCTGCTCACTATAGTGGAACTATTACCCATTAAATTAAATGCACCTGAAGACGGAACAGTAAACTCTGTTGCCTTTACAATATCATCATTCGTAGAATTAACTTGTGAATAATTATCTTGACTCAAAATAATACAAAAACCAATTATAAAAAATTTCTTTTTCATGCTGTTTTAAATTTTATTGAATGAGTTGCGCTTAATGCAGATTGATTTTTTTCAATAATGATTGGGTTATCGCCTGCAGTTTCGTTCCCATCTTGTGAAAAATGATATTCTACATCTATTTCATTATGACCTGGGGCAGAAACATAAGTACCTGCAATATAAACCCTGCAATTAGTTAAATCACCAATAGAAACTGGTAAAATGTATATATCGGGAATTGCATCACTCAATTTCCCATCACCCAATTTTGTTGTTACATCCCCGAGTAAATATGCAATACTATAACTACCTAATGTTGCGTATTTCGCTTTGATCTCAATGGTGATAGGACCTCCATTGTATTTGTAAATAATAATTTTATTCTCAAACATATTATTAATTTTTCTGCCTACTCTTTGTTCGGATTTTCGGTTTGCTCCAGTTATTATTTGTTATCCATTAGGTGTCTTTGTTGCATCTGCAATACTGTTCACCTCGTAAGGAACTATTCCTAATCCCATAATTACTTTAAACAAAAACAATAGTTTTTTAATGCTAAATAAATGGTATTGAAGATTAGTATTCATTTAGTTCTTTTCTTTATTCTCACCTAATTATTTTCCATTAAAACATCAGTTATTTATTCCAATTAACTTTTTTGTTAAAAATAACATCTTTCCCATAAACTATTTAGCAATTTTTGTCAATGGATGGTCTAAATTCAGTTTTCTTTTTTTTATACCTCTACAAATGTATTTTCATTATAAAATAAAAAAATATAATTGGGAGTTAAGAAATATTTGTAGTTAATATTCTGTGGCTAAGTAACAATTATTTTTTCACTCAGGACAATTAATGTTTTTTATTTTTGTAAAAATTAAAAACATAATCTTCTGAATCGCTTTAATAGACTGGGTATTACTGTGTCGAAGTTTTTTTAAAATATTTTTATATTTTTTATTTGCTAAAAAAAGTTATCATGAGCATTCATCTGCAATAAATATTCACTGGTTCATTTTACGGCTACGTTTGATAAAAATATCATGACGTCTGTTCATTTCAGCAATCATATTTTGAAAAATTACATTAAGTTTATCAAAAAACAGATGTGGGTAATTTTTCATTGAAGATTTATTCTATATGATAAAAAGAAGACGTATTTAAAATGAGATTTATTAGAGTTTGTCAAAGAAAATTAATTTGACAAGGATTGCATTATAACCGAGTAGCCGAAAACGGTATCAATAGTAGGCATTAAAATAATTAGTAACTATGGCCACAAAACAACAATTAGAATTAAGTGCAGACAATATTATTGCCTCAGTCGATTTGGAAAAAGATCCTAAAGAACAATTTAAGATTGTATGGTTAGGAACTGTCAAACCCATTTTAGAACTAGTGAAATCATTCACTGGTGCAAAAATTGATGAACAAATTGCGAGACTTGAAATTGCAGCTGATAGAGTGTGTGATGAAAAAAATGTCGATGTAACTAATTATTGTCAGATTTGGAACTCATTTCATCTTAAAAGTTTATTGAAGTTTGTTCAAACTTTTACTGGTCCAAAAGTAGATAAAGCAATCAATAAATTCATTGAGATTTCAGATAGTTTCTGCCTGAATTAGAATTTTTAATTTACTAAATATTAAACTTGAGTATTTAATTTTTAAAACGATATCATGAGCTATATTATGGTTTCCGGGGATTTCCCTGATATTAATTCAGAACAGAGAAAAAAAATTTACGAATGTTTGAAATTGAAGAATTGGAAGAAAGTTACCGAGCCAGGGAGAGATATTGATACTGTTTGGTACGGATCTTTTGTTGAAAGTGTTTCTGAGGTCGATGCAAAGAGAATAACAAAATCGGATTTCGAGACCTGCTCGAGCCCTTATTGCATGCCTAAGCTTGTCGTTCATTGGGGACCAGAGAAACCTTCATTTTATAATTTGGTTTAATATTTCTGAACCTAGTTTCTTAATATGATGAAGCTCCCTATACTTGAAATTTTAATAACGACATACAATGTTTTAATATTAGTATACTTAGAAATAGGGTAATAAATTTTCAAAATTAAGATTTGGATTTTCTATTAAAATAACAGTATTTATATTCTAGAGGATGAAAAATTCAGAAAGCTATTTATCTGAAATAGCCGAAACAAAAACTGAAAATGACTTTGAAATCAAAGGCAATATTAATATTTTAGAAAAGAGAGAATTAAAACGTTGGAGTGAGTTATTATGTTGCAAAGAAGAAGATCTAATACAATCAGTTTTAGTGATTGGTAATAATGCAAAAATTGTTGACACTTATCTCTACTTGAATCGAAAAAAAGTAATCAAAAACTAAAATGTTATATAGAAAAAATATTTCAAAAAATATTTCCTTATAACTTGAACCTAATAGAGGTTGCTCAATTAGATCAGGTTGCGGTCTCAACCACAATAATAAATTCTTAAATCAATAAAATAATTTATCTAAAAATTAACAACATACCACCAAATTCATTTTTAAATGAAGACTGGTCAGAATATGACAACAGAAAAATAAGAGACAATCGAGATGGGAAATTTTTTGCCTGTACGGAATCTTGGGAAAAAGATTATCTAAAAAGAAAAATTCGAAACAGGTTTCCTTCCTTCTCTGAGATTATCATTAGCAATGCAATTGAACAATGTTGCAAAACCATTGGGTCTCCTCATCCAAGAAGAGTTTTTGTTGAATGCGTTTTAAAAAGATTAGGAATCATTTAAAAATATATGAGATGGAATTATACAATAAATCCAATATGCTTTATAACGATTATAATTGGAAAGCAAAATATGAACATGATGACCCTAAAATCACTGGAGAGCCTGACAGTTCATTGCTCAGTAGACATGAAGGGTATGAGATGCTATATTTTATAAATAAGTTCGCGGAGATCCATTCGCTAAAACAAGTGAATACCTGCCAGAGAATTGAAGAATTAATTAGAAAAAAACTCCCATCTGATATCAGAAGCCAAATAAAAGTTAAAGAATGGCTTGAAACAAATTGGGATAAATAAACTGAATATGATAAAAAATTATACGCAAAGACTTGATAAACTTAAAAAGAGAAGAACAGATGATATCCTGCAAAAGGCTTACCTTTCTGAATCTTTCGGCAAGTCCGAATTTAAGGAAAGTGTAAAATATACACTTGAATCAATGAAAGCAATTGAAGCAAGCTATACGAAAAATACATTTTTAGCTTCAGAGAAAGTGCAAACCAATTTGTCCAAAGGGTTTACTGAAAAAAATATTAAAGTGACATACCGTCATCAAGGATCGGTTGAAACCAATACTAGTATTAAGCTGCATAGCGATATTGATTTATTAGTAATTACTGGTAAATACTTTTCATTGGAACCTCCTCAGATTCCAGCAAATCCGTACACAGGTGATCCTTTGGATGACTTAAAAGAATTAAGAACAGTCTCTTTTTCACTTTTGACTGGTATTTACAAAAAAGTAAATGATTCAAAGCCCAAAGCAATTCAGGTATTTCCAACAGAACCTGATAGAAAAGTAGATGTTGTTGTTGCTAATTGGTATCATTCCCTGGAGTACTACGCTAACGGAAGTACCGACAGATTTATTGGAATTCATATTTATGATAAAAATCAACATTCAAGGAAAGCAGATTTTCCTTTTTTGCATATTTCAAAACTAAATGAAAAGGATATCCTAGCAAAAGGGGGATTGAAAAAGCTCATACGGTTATTGAAGACTTTAAAAGTGGATGCAGATTCTGAGATTAATTTATCGAGTTTTGAAATAACGAGCATGATGTTTGAGATGTCATTAGTGTCTCTTATAAAATCTGAATCACAGTCTTTGCTTCTGTTACCTGAAGCCAGCAAACAATTGGATAAAATTATTACGGATAAGGTTTATAGGGAAAACCTATACTCTCCAAATGGCAAAGAATTAGTTTTCGGAATAAACACAGAGAAGATTGTTGAAATAAAAAAATTAAAACTGGAACTGGATGAATTAATCCAGGATATTACCGAAGACTTATCTAAGTCATTCAGAAAAATTGATGCCCAATTTATTTATTCTTAATGTTATGAAACCAAGAATTTTTATCGGCTCCTCAGGAGAAGGGATAGATATCGCTAACTATGTAAAATCTTTATTGCAAATTGATTTTGAGGTATATTTATGGACGGATGATATTTTTAAAGCTAATAAAAGTTTTTTAGATACCTTATTGAAGGAAGCCGGGTATTTTGATTTTGGAATATTAATAGCCACAAAAGATGATTATACTAAATCAAGGGATAAGTCATTTGATGTTCCTCGTGACAATGTAATTTTTGAATTCGGGCTTTTCCTTGGACGATTGGGGCCATCAAGAGCTTTTATTATCCAAGAAGAAGATGCAAAGCTTCCTTCTGATTTATTTGGAATTACAATTCCTCGCTTTAAGAAAATGCTTGATATTTCTAATTCAGATAGCTTGAACAAAGAGATTGAAAAAATTAAACAAACAATTCAAGAAAAATTTACATTGGGTGAATTAGGATTACTACCATCTACAGCGCTTGCAATTGGATATTATTATAATTTTATTTCAACTGTTTGTGAAACACTTCAGGCAAAAAAGGAAATTGAAGTTGGAGGCAAAAGATTCCTGCAATTTGAAATAAATGTTGTTTTACCTAAAGCACTGGACTCTGATATAAAAAAGAGGGCGACTATTTATTTTAGAAGGAATGAATTAACTCAAATTCAGTTTGATTCATCAGGCAGAAGTTTTCCGGTGTTCGTAACATATGATAATGAAGCAAATGGAGTGTTAAAACTATATGATATGCCAACTACTTTGAATGGAATTGACAAAGCAATTGAAATGTACATGCAAAAAGGACATGTTGGTAAATCATCGCAACAAAAATTACTAGAGGAAAGAGAGTTAAGAAATTTTCAGCAAACATTACAAAATTTAATCAATAATGACGCTTTTACAAAAGATAATGTTAAAATAATTTTGGAATAATTTTAATTTTTTGTCGATTCAAACGTGAGTTTCGATCGATAAAAAAAGTTGTTAACATGACCAGAAAATAAAACAAATTCTATAAAAAATGAGAACGATAGAAAATTGTTTATTAATGTTCATTTTTGTGCAGATATCATAGACTCTCATTATCTCGGTTAACTCGGTAAATTAATTCTTATGGAAAAAAAGAAATCTCCTTTTAAAGAAAGCTTTACTCAAGGTATGGGAAGCGAAATTGGTAAAAGGACAGCAACAATTATTATTAGTATAATACTCGTCCTTATTCTTTCTTTTTGGGGGTTATTTCGAAGCGAAACATCATCTTCAGAAAATCAAGCGCCAATTAAAGTTGCTGGGAAAAATGGAAATACTGATTAAATCATTGAACAAATAAAAATAAAAGATGAAAGCAAGTCTACATTTAGTAATTATTTTATTCAGCATGTTAGTATTATTGAATGGGTGTAAAAAAGAAGGTCCGGAGGGGCCTGCTGGAAAAGATGGAAATGCAAATGTTCAATCAAGTACAATTACCTTCTCAACTTGGCTATGGGACGGAACAAATAATTATGATTATTCTGATTTTACATGGGCTGCAATAACATCATCAATTGTTGATAAAGGTGCAGTCCTTGTTTATGTTAATACTCCAGGCGGTTGGGCTCCTCTTCCTCGAACAATTTACCCATCAGCTACATATTCAGAAAGTCAAAGATTTATATATAATGTAGGAACTTTCAGGATAATTGTTCAAGATTCGGATTTGACCCAACCAAGTCCAGCTCTCGGATCATGGACTATAAAAATATTGACTATTGAAAGTAAAACAATGGTAGCAAACTCAAATTTAGATTGGAGTAATTATAATGCTGTAAAAATAAGATTCGAATTAACGGATTAATTTATAACCACTTTTATTCAAAAAAAATTCCTTCATAGATTTAATCACCAATCGAAATAAAAGGAATTATCTGATAATGGCAGAAAATGCTATTAGTTAAACGCAACCAAATTTCCTTTTATGTTGCTAAAATTGATTGAAAAATTTAAATTTGTTTATGACTTTATACAGAACAATTTTAGTTAAGTTACTTATTATTTCTTTTGTTGTTTTATCAGAAAATCTTTGGTGCCAATCAAATTCTAAAAAACAACAGCTCCCCGCGGATTCAGATCACGAATTTGACAATGGTTCTCAAATTGTGAATATTCCTCTAACTCCAGAAAAAATTGAAGATTTAATGTTGCTTGGAAAACTTTGGGGCTTCCTTAAATACTATCACCCGGCAATAGCTGAAGGGAGATATAACTGGGATTATGAACTCTTTCGCATATTACCCCAAATTATGGATAGTAAAAGCCTCGAAGAAAGAAACCATATTCTCTTAACCTGGGTTGATAAATTAGGTAAAGTTGAAAAAGGACACCAAGAAAAGCTCGATAGTTCAAGAATTAAACTCTATCCTGATATAGGATGGATAACAGCCGAGAGTTTTTTAGGAAAAGAACTTTCTACTAAATTAGAGAAAATTAATTCTGCTGAAAGAAAGGAGGAAAATTGCTATGTTTCCCTAATCCCACATGTACAAAATCCAGATTTTTCAAATGAAAAACCATACAGCAAAATATTATTTCCAGACTTAGGTTTTCGTTTACTTGCTTTATATAGGTATTGGAATATTATTGAATATTATAATCCCAACAGACATCTTATTGGAAAAAACTGGGATTCTGTTCTTTACGAATTTATTCCGAAATTTATTAATGTCTCAAACACTCTAGAATATAAGTTATGTGTCTTAAATTTAATATCACGTATTAATGATACTCATGCTGATTTATATGGCGATCCCGATATAGAAAAGTTCAAAGGATTATATACTGTGCCATATATCGTCTCTTTTATTGAAAATAAGCCTGTAATAATTGATTATGTTCGTAATAATGGCATTTTAGATTCTACTTTACGAAAAGGGGACGTAATCCTTGATATTAATTCCGTAGACATAGCAACCATTATTAAACAAAGATTATCTTACACTTCGGGTTCAAATTATGCCGTGCAATTGCGTAAAATTTCATCTGATCTTTTAAGAATAAATGATTCTACTCTTAATATAACTTATCAAAGAGATAGTATAATAAAGAATGTTACTATCTCAACAATAACAAAAAGAATTGCTAACAACTATCATCAAATTAAACAGAGTGATTCCTGTTACAAAATTATTACTCCTCACATTGGTTATATATATCCCGGGAATATAAAAAAAATATATTTCGATTCTATTATGGATAAGTTTGCTAATACAAAAGGGATTATTATTGATTTACGATACTATCCACAAGAATCAATTATACATGAATTGGACAAATATTTGTTTCCAAAACCGGTAGCTTTTGAAATATCATCTACAGGAAGTATAAGCACACCAGGCCTATTTATGTTACGGAAACAACCCAATCTTGTTGGGGGCAACAAGCCAGGAGCCCTGTATAAAGGAAAAATTATTCTGTTAGTAAATGAAAATACCCAGAGCCATGCCGAGTTTACAGCCATGGCATTTAGTCAATATGACAAAACTATGGTAATTGGCAGCACCACAGCAGGGGCAGACGGAAATATTTCATGGTTTTATTTACCTGGTGGAATACGTACACTTATTAGTGGAATTGGTATTTATTATCCGGATGGAAAAGAAACTCAAAGAATTGGTATTCTTGCCAATCTAAATGTTAAGCCAACAATAAAGGGAATAAAAGAAGGACGCGATGAATTACTAGAAAAAGCTGTGGAGATCCTAAACGCAAAATGACAATGAAGTTATTTCCTTATCCATTAATACGAGTGGCTGGTCTTCCATTTGATTTAATTAATATTAAAAGTGCTACAAGAGTTGAATTAAATAAATTAATAGATGATTATCAAAATAGTAATTCTGAACAGGAGGAAAAGAAAAAAGAATTAGATAATTCTCTTTACGAATTAATTAATAAGGAAAAAGATGTAAAAATTCGAAAAGAAATTTTGAATATTAAAAGAGATATATTTAATGATAGATTTATAATAGGGCGACATTCATTGGAAGTTGTAAATGAAGAACTAAATAATTCTCTGTATTTATTTTCCTTTAAACAAAATAAATATGAAAAAGATATTGAAAAAGGCAAAATTTGTTACAATAGAATTCTTGATGAAGAAAGATTAAACCTTAAATATATATTTGAGCAATTTGAGTTAAAAAATGCATTATTGCTCTCAAGTAGTGATTTGTTGAATAATATTAATAAATACGATCCTTATATCAAAATAAAAAATAAAAAATTTCATCAACTTGAAGCAAGTATGTATAAATATGCTACAAGAATTTGTTCCAAGACTTCTCCGTTCAGTACATTTACATCCGTTGGATTAGCAAACTTTTCAGATGTGCCAAACCATAATCTTATTGTTGCAGGCACCTCACAACGATCAATTTCGCTTATTAGATTTAATTCATTAATATTCAGACAAATTATCATTTGTCTTAAAGCAAATAAATTTTACAGACAATTTTTTTTTATTACGTTAAATTCTTCAATAACTTTAAAAGGCGATCATTATTTATTCCTTATAAACCGGTATAATAAGGAAACTTTTCAAAGATTAAGTTATAATAGGATTCTTAAAGTCATACACAAAAAATTATCAATTAAAAAAAAACTCACATTTAATGATATTAAAAAATATATCAAAAACAAAGTAGAGGAGGACGAAGGGGAGATAGAGAATTATTTGTTAGAATTAATTAATTATGGTTTTTTGGAAATACAAATTGGAATTTCAGAAATAGATTCTTCTTGGGATACAAAATTAATGGACTTTCTGAAAAAGTGTGATATTAAAGACAATTTGCTCGGATCCAAATTATTATCATTAATTAAATGGAAGGAGAAATATATTAATACTGAAAATTATACGGAGAGGAGAAGTATATTACTGGATCTTCATAAATCATACAAAGAAATATTATATATAACCCTTATTGATAGTGATTATTTTATTAAGAGTAATAATAATATTTATTATTTTTATAGACGCCCACTTGATCAAAACAATATTCTAGATTTTACATTCAAAGAAATTGCGCTTGAAAATATAATATTTGAAGATGTAAGAAAGGACATTGGTCTTGATATTTCTTTTAAAAAAGTTGAAGAAATTGCCCAAAAATTTAATCGACTTACGAATGAAACAAAACTATTCAAAATTTATAATTTAGAATCTTTTAATGCATTTAATTATTATAAAACCACCTATAAGGAAACAAATATTGATTTACTTACATTTTACGAAGATTACTTTAGAAATAAATACGAAAAACAATTTATTATTAATTCGGATCTTGGTAATAATATTCCAAACAAAAAGAATGTTGAAATTCCTCAACAGATTAAAGTTATAAATAATAATAAAATAAAATGGAAAAAGAGTTTTGAAAGTGGTGCAAAACAAATTGATAATAATTTTCAGTTTCATTTCAATGAAATATATTTAAATGAGATTAATAAAAAAAGTGACACTCTATGTTTTAATAGTAAGTCAAAAAACTCATTCAGTTCTTTTGTTCAGTTTTATTATTCTGGCGATCATAAAAATGGAAAACAATTAATGGCTGTATTTAGTCCTGCAACATACGGCTATGGTAAATTATATAGCCGATTTTTAAATTTATTTCCAAAAGAAGTATTACAAGAAATGAAAAATTGGAATAATAAATTACTCAGTGAAACTGAAATATTTGTTGAGAACTCTGATTCAACTGTTTTTAACGCCAACCTTCACCCTCCAATTATGGATTATGAAATAAATATTCCAGGTGGAAATAATTTATTTATGAAAAATCATCAAATCCGAGTGTCAGATATAACTATAAAAATTAATGATAAAACGCAAAAATTAGAACTTTCTCATAAATTATCCGGTAAATCTATAACAATTTTTGATTTATGTCTACAAGGAAATAAAGGGCGTTCCAATTTATTTCAGTTATTAGAAATATTTTCCAGAGCTGAACACTTAGGTAATTTTTATTTAGCAATTTTCAATGAAACTTTTGGAGTTGATTTAGAGGTGAAGAATTATTTTGGAAAAAAAATTAAACATTATCCTAGGATAATATTCGATGAGTGTATTGTTGTTCAAAGGAAATATTGGATCATTCCGAGGGAATGTATACCAAGCGTTCAAAAAGATTCCAATTTTAATTCCTTTTTTGTATTTAATGGTTGGAGAAAAGAGTTAGGATTGCCTAATGAAGTCTTTGTTCGTATAAATAGAAGACCTGACTATTCAAAAATCCCTGCTGAAAAAAAACGCAAACAAGATGATTATAAACCACAATACATTAATTTTATGAGTCCACTGTCTGTTATTTATTTTGAAAAACTTATTCGTAAGGTTAACAATGAATTTACGATAGAAGAAATGCTACCTAACTCCGAACAGTTGTTTACTATTAATAATAGGAAAACAGTTACAGAATTTCTAATTCAATGGAATAACCAATGAACTCAGATTATAAGGATAATTGGCTATGTTTATTTATTTTCGTAAAGCCTCCTTTTGAGAAGATCCTTACAGAGTGTCTGTACCCAATTATTTGGAATCTTTCAAGTAAACATTTTATTGATAAGTTTTTTTTTATCCGATATGGCGAAGGAGGGGCTCATATAAGGTTTAGAATTTTGTTTAAAAATTTCAAATATTTATCTCTATCAAATGCACGAATCACGGATAACATTCTTAGATATATTACTTTGAATAATTTGGAATGCAGTTCTGCAAGTAGTAAATATATTACCGTTAATATTTATGAGCCAGAATTCGATAGATATGGCGGAAGAGATGGTATTGAGATTGCTGAAAAAATATTCAATAAATCTTCAGACACAGTTCTGCAAATACTAAAATTAACCAAATCATGGAATTATAACAGCGCTTTGTTCATTTCTGCACTGATGAATTATACAATGATTTATTCCTTTGTTAAAAACAACAATATAGTCACTTTATTATTCCTATTTAATTATAATAAATGGTTGTCAAAAAGGTACAATAGAACAAATAGACATTTGACTTTACATGAATTAAATATTGAAACTCAAAAACTTTTTAACAATAAATTCCTTTTAATTAAAAAGCAGTTTAGTCCAATGATTAAATATTACCATTCACAATTGAGGTCACAAACAATGAAAGACCCAATTTTTTCTTCCTGGGTCCAAGATATTACTTTACTTGGTGAAGAATTATCTCAATTATTCGCCAATGGAAAACTTGTTACAGATCGGAGTGTAAAAGAAAAGACTTTAGTATTATGGAATATTTATGATAGCTATATTCATATGAATAATAATCGCTTAGGCATAAGGAATTCTGACGAAAGTTATATTTCTTATTTGCTATATTGTTCAATCAAAACAATTGAGGAAGATGGAAAATAGATTCTTACAGGAAGAAATTGATAGTATATATTTAAAAATCACAGATGCAAAAAAGAATGATCATAATGGTATATATTGGGAAACTGGCAACTTAATAAATCAAACTGGAATAAGTGAAAATATTTATTCAGGTTTATCAGGAATTATTCTTTTTCTAATTGAATATTATAAATTAAATAAAAACTCAGAAACACTCAATATTATTGAAAAATCCTCTACATGGCTAGCTAATTACTGTTATACACATCCAACAACGAATTATGCCTTTTATACTGGACGAGTTGGAACTTTATACACGCTTTTAAGAGCTGGTCAGCTTACAAAAAATTCTCAGTTAAGGGATGTTTATTTTACACATATAGAAGATATAAAAAAAATTCCTAATCTAATAAATGTAAAGTATGAATTTTTAAATGGAATGGCTGGAACTATTCTGGGGCTATTACATATTTATATTGAAACAAAAAATTCAATTATAAAAGATGTATTAATCAAATTAATACAATCCACTCTAAAAAACACAAACATTTTAGAATTTGGTTTCTTTTGGGATAAAACCGTCCATTCCTCCAAGGCCTTATGTGGCTTTTCTCATGGAACAAGCGGGATAGGTTTCGTTTTTCTTGAATTAGGGAAATTTTTTAAAAATGAATTATTCCTGGAAATTGCAGAAAGAGCTTTTGATTATGAGGATTATTATTATAACAAAAAATACCAGAATTGGCCCGATTTTAGGAAGGGTATATATAATAAATCGATTCAGCAAGCATATATTAGTCAATATGAGAAAGGAAATATAGATTTTTTTATAACCCCATCTTATATGAATGCTTGGTGTCATGGTGCTCCGGGAATTGGTTTAACAAGGATTAGAGGTTATGAAATTTTAAAGAAAGAAAAGTATAGAAATAGTCTAATTAATGCTTTTAATGGAACTTTCAATCATTCTAAGATCAGTCCTTTTACAAGTGCAGCATTATGTCATGGAACGATTGGGAATAGTTCTTTATTTCTTGAAATGTATAAGCAATCCAGGAATGTTGATTATCTAAATTTATATAAAAAGTCATGTTATAAAGCTATTGAGAATAAAAATAAATTAGGATTTTATAAATCAGGCATTAAAGATTCCAATCAGATTGATTTAAGTTTTTTTAACGGAATTTCAGGTATTGGATATGGATTTATTCAGGCTATGAACCCAGAAGTTTTTTCGCTACTTTTACCATGTATAAATCAAGATCCAACTGAAGGATTAGATGAATTTGACAATACTTTTTTTACAAAAAGTATGTTTTCAAAGTATTATCCTAATACAGAAGCTTTAATTTCCCACGACCCATCAATAAATTTTAAAATTTTAACTGATTCAATTCCTAAGATTTCTAATATTATTAAGTTTCAGAATTTGATAAATGAGGAAGTCAAATTTATTTATTATCTGGAAAGGAAAAAGAATAAAATTGAAAGTAAAATTACTAGCTATTCTTTATTAAATATAAAAAAAATAATAAATAATTTTAAATTAAAAGTTGCTCTTGATAATAATAGTATTGGGAATATAAAACTTCATTTAAATTCATTGGTTATTACTTCATACCATGCAAGAAAGGATATCCGATTCCTAATGTATCCAAATGAAACAGAATATAAATTAGTTCAAATTGATAAACAAACTCATTCGCTTTTAAAAGAACTTAAAACACCCCAAAATTTGGAATTTCTTTTTTCTAAATGCGGGAATTTTAACCAAGTCACTAATAGCCATCAAAGAAAGCATTTAATGACTTTCTTGATTGAATTAATCAAAAAAAATGTAATCTTAATCATCGATAAATAATATTTTAAAACAGGGTTTTTATTCTATTATTAAATGCCTAAAATTTGTATTCCATATCGTGAAATTATAATTACTGAAAATTTCACATCGTCAGATGAAAAATAAGTTATATGAAACAAATAATTCTTACATTTTTAATCCTTTTACTTCCAATATCAACAATGTATTGTCAGTTAAAGGAAATGCAATCTAAATTCAATTTCGGTTTCGAAAAAATTGAAAATGGAATTCCAGTTGGGTGGAATAATTTTGGCGCCTCGAATTATATTATTTCCTTGGATTCAACAAATGTTAGGAGTGGTAAATATTCGGCATCTATTGAATTCAGTGAAGGAAGAGAAGACCATGGGAATTGGAATTTTATTTTACCTGACAATTATAACGGAAATAAAATTACGTTAACGGGTTATATAAAAACAGAAAATGTTTCAGAGGGATATGCCGGATTATGGATGAGAATTGACCCGCTTATTGCTTTTGACAATATGCATAATAGGGGAGTAACCGGGACGACTGATTGGCAAAAACTTGAAATAACGTTGAATATGGCCCCTTCAAGAACCGAACAGATTATTTTTGGAGGTACATTGGCTGGAAAAGGGAAAATATGGTTAGATGATATAGAAATCACTATTGACGGAAACCCAATTCAGGATTTAATACCTTTTGAAAGAAAAGTTTTTCCTGCTGAAAAAGATAGAGAGTTCGATTATGGTTCGCTAATTACTAATTTTTTACCCGACAAAAATAAAATTGATAATTTAAAAACTTTAGGATTAATCTGGGGTTTTTTAAAATACTATCATCCGAATATAGCAAAGGGAGATTACAATTGGGACTATGAACTTTTCAGAGTTCTGCCCAAAATTTTGGATTCAACAAATGTGACCCACAGAGATGAAATTTTAGTGGGATGGATAAAGCACTTGGGGGAATTTGTTGAAGAAAAAGGAATAAATCCTCCATCAGCAGAAATAAAAATTAAACCTGATTTAGATTGGATTAATAATTCAAATTTTTCGGAGGAGCTTTCAACATTGCTTTTGAAAGTTAAAAATGCAAAAAGGACGGGAGATAATTATTATATCGGTTTAGTTAAAGATGACGGAAATCCTGAATTTAAAAATGAAAAACCTTATTTTTCCAGAAGGTTTCCGGATGCAGGCTTTCGTATCCTGTCTTTATACCGTTATTGGAACATTATTCAATATTACTTTCCGTATAAAAATCTTATTGAAGAAGATTGGAAGGATGTATTGTCAGAATTCATCCCTAAATTTATTAATGGGGATAACAAAATTGACTATACTTTAAACGTTTTAGAACTTATGTCAAGGATTCATGATACGCATGCCAATATGATAGGGGCGGGAGAAAAATTCAAGAAATTCTTTGGTGCAAATTATGCCGCTGTTAAATTAGATTTTATTGAAAATAAAGTAATAGTAATAGGTTTTTATGATAGCGAATTAGGAAAAAAAACAGGCTTGAAAATTGGAGATATAATTTCAAAAATAAATAACCAGCCTGTAGTGGATATTATTAGCGACAAATTAAAGTATACTCCAGGATCAAATTATGCAAGTCAATTAAGGGACATCGTGCCGGAACTTTTGAGAAGCAATGATAATACACTTAATATCGAATTTATTAGAAGGGATATATTATTAAAAAAAACGATAAAAACCTATTCATTAGATTATATAAATATTCCTAGTAGATTTCTGACAACGGATACTTGCTTTAAAATGATCAATACTAATATTGCCTATATTAATAATGGTTCTCTGAAAAAAAAAGATATCCCTGAAGTATGGAATAAAATGCAAAACACGAAAGGACTTATTATAGATATTAGAAATTATCCTTCGGATTTTCCTATATATGATTTGTGTAATTATTTAGTTCCTGACAGTACGGCTTTTGTCAGATTAACAAACGGAAGTATCACTCATCCTGGACTTTTTACATTTACAAAAACTTTAAAGATCGGGAAACAAAACAAAAATTATTATAAAGGCAAAGTAGTAATTTTAATAAATGAGATATCTCAGAGTTCGTCTGAATTTCATGCGATGGCATATAGTGTATCCCCCAGAGCAACTGTGATTGGTTCAACAACAGCTGGAGCGGACGGAAATGTATCTAAATTTTTTTTGCCTGATGGAATTGTAACCTTGATTAGTGGAATTGGTGTCTATTATCCGGACGGTAGAGAAACTCAGAGAGTAGGGATAGTTCCTGACATTGAAATTCATCCTACAATAAGCGGAATTAAAGAACGGAAAGATGAGTTACTTGAAAAAGCAATCAAAATAATAAATGGAAAATAGAAAATGATCATGACTATTCCCAAGAAATAATTTTTTAATTTTTGCATAAAATCAGAAAAATTCTTCGATTCTATGTAAACACCCTTAATAGCGGATGATATTAATATTCAACAAAATCATTTAATGAACATTTTCGTTAATTACTGTAAAAATTTAATCTAAATATTAATGAATAATATTTCAACTACCGAATACGATTCAGTTCTTAAATGCATAAAATATTTATGCCGATACAATAGAATTATTGTCCCTGACAACTTAGTTTTGACATCATCATATGATTCCAACAATGTTTTAAAGAGTATAATTCCTATTTGCAATAGGTTAGGATTTGAAATTCAGATTAGGGAGATTAATTTTAAAGTATTTACGACAATATTGTTTTCAACCCCTTTAATTGCAAAGTTAAATCATAGCTATTTTATTATAACAAATGAATATGAAACTCAGGAAATTATTGATATAAACAGTGGAGTGAAACAAAAACAATTAAGGAATTTGTTTTGTGAAAGCACTGGAAAAACTACTATAATTAATCTTATTTTTAAGTCTGCCACCAATATTTTACCTGTTGATTTCGGTGATGGAATTGAAAAGGATGCAAAATTGCTATTGAATAAATATTTCCCCAATTGCTACGCCGCCGGAATCACTGGAAGTTATGCCAGCGGAAATAATAATTCACAGTCTGACATTGATATTATTCTTATTAGTGAATTGGTTTCTGAAATTTGCTCAGAATCTTTCTATTTTAATAATTCAATTTTTGATGTTTTTGTATACCCTAAAAATCATTTAGAAAGAATCTTTAATATCGATATTTATAATCGCAAAGGGATAATATTAGGCATGTTTAGAAAAATATACATAATCCATGATACGGATAATTTCTTAACAAATATCAAAATAAAAACAGCCTATTTATATGATGATGGACCTCCTCCGGCACAGCACAAAATATTTATGGAATTAAAATTTAAAATTTTATCTGATATAAGCGATCTTAAAGGAGATTTAACTCGCGAAAAAAATTTAATGATATTATCGAAATCAATTGGTGTTATAATTGATTTTCATTCTGTAATAAACAGATCATGGTCTCCTTCTGGAAAATATATTCCTGCATTTTTAGCTGAAAGATATCCTGATTTTCATTCTAGATTATTTCATGTACTTGAAGACTTTTATATTAATAATAATTTAATTGGGGTTATTGTTCTCATGGAAGACCTGGTGAATTCTTCAACAAATAAATTTCAGAAAAAATCAAATTCGTTTGTATTAAATGAAAAGAACGATGATATTCTGGTTGTAGGTTTTTATGGAATTACAGACCAAATATATTTTTTATCTAATATTTTAATACCAATTGTTGAAGAAATCGGAGAAAGTAACTATTTCTTTTATCAAAATAATAACTTTAATTATTCAAATATAAATTATTTTTTAAAAATTTATGATTTTGGCACATCAAAGGAAACCATCTACAAGAAATTAAAAAAGATTAGATATGAATTTAAAAATAGAATACCTCAATTAAAAATAATTTTCCCTTATAATCTTTTAGATATTTCACATTTAAATTATACCGAAACCCCTTTATTTGCGAATACCTATTTTAAAAAATTATCTTTTCTGTTTACAAACCATCTTATGAATTCCAAAAAATGGACTATGTCTTATGGATTAAAGCTTGCTAGTCAATATAATTTAGAGCTAATTTCACAAAATGGTTTTAAAAATGAATTAGTATTGTCATTTTATAAAATAATACTTGAAAATTGGCTTTCCTGTTTGTTCGAAAATAGAAACAATAATTATTTGCAGATAAAGGATTTAATAAAATGGCATGTAATTGCATTTGAAAAAAAATATGCATCCCAAAAAGATGAAAAGCAAGAATCTGAAGATCAAAACTATTCAAATGTAGATATTAAGTTATGGGGAATCAAGTTTAGTACATTTAAAAAAAATAAAATAACTACAGTACCTTCTTTTCATTTATTCAAATACATTAACAGTAAAAAAATCGGTGATCAGAATAATTTATTCAATTTCTACATTTATAAATCCTTGATTGAATATTTCTGTGATCTTGTTTCATTGAATAGAACCGCAAGATGTTATTTTATATTTACATGCATAAAAGAGATAGAAAACTCAAATTAAGGGCTGTAGGGCTCTGGTGGGCACCAATCAGACTCACATATTACATAGCTATCTGGATCGGGCGGGTCCGTATAACATTCATCAGATTCTGACGGACAAACATAAAAATCTGATTCACAATAATTAGAATCACAAATATCCCCACTAATAGGATCCGGATCAACTGGATCTGGATTAGTTGGATTATTTGGGTTTAAAGGTTTTAAAACTGGATCCACTTCCTCTACAAAAGGTAAATCAAAAATAATCGGTGGTAAAGGATGTAAATCTTCAGGTTTTGGTAGCCCGTTTGGAAATCCATCGAAATAACCGATATTAATAAGGTAATCGTGGACTAAGCATTGCATATTACCACTGTCACCACGATCAAAGTTGTGGCCTTCATTAGCAAAATCTAAATCTTGTATACTATTAATATCAAGATGTAATGATTTTAGGTGATTACTATCATTACTCATCGATTTAGCTAATGAACCACCCTTACCAGTGCAAAAGCTGCGGAGAGATAACTTCTGCAATTTACATTTTTTCGCCATTTTTAAAAATTCATTTTGTAATATTTCCTTAATCTGATAGTTATTTTAAATAAAATTAAGCCTGGTATTTAAACATCATTCCTTCTGAAATGACAACAAAGGATTCAGCCTTTTCAGTAGATCCTACAATTTTATATTGTATTTGTAAAAAAAATTCACTATTGAAATCGACCACACTTTCAAAACTTTGGGTGGCAGCAGTTGGGGTAATAGCAGGAACCTGAATTTCTGTATAAAGTTTTGTCACAGAATTATCTGAGTTTCGTATAAATAATCTTATCATACCTGGTGTAGTTGTTCCTGTTGCAATAATATGAATCTTTTCAACATGGCTACCGTTCCATCCTCCTCCTATATATCCTGCTTGTATGAGGGATACCAAAGTACCACTTCCATCAAGATTAGAATTTGCAGTAACTAGCTTTCCTAAACCATCGCCTCCGCTTAATTGAATAGTATTTGTTCTTACTGAGGTTGTATAATATGATTGATCCAATCCAATTGCAATAATATTGAAAGTTTCTGCGATTTGTGTTGATGCCTTAAGAATGTAACCATTTTTTAAAAAGAAATTTAAATTCAAGGTGACTTCAAAACTACGGTCCCTGGAAGATTTGGTAATAGCTGACACATGTACCTCTCTGTAAAGCGCAGTGTTTGTTCCGTCGTATATAAATAGTCGGATAGTACCTTCCGTAGTATTTGTTTGGGCTTTTATCTTCACAGTTCTAACCAGAGTTCCATTCAACGCACCTGTGATTACATCGCCCATTGTTCCAGTTCCATTTCGTTCGGCATTTGCTGTTGAAATTGTGACCATCCCAATATTTGCGGTATATTGTGTTTCTTCTGCCATTTTGGTTTAGCTATTATATTATAAATTTGTTTTAACATGAATCTGCGCCGATACACATACACCTCCTGGATTGGTTGCCCATGTGGGAGTTGTCCATTTGATTTCTATATAGTCACCAACCGCAACTGCAATACTTAATCCGGTATTTGAAAAAGTTGTACCTGCCGCATTATTTACTACTGCGCTACTTATTGCGGTATCTGTAGAGTTATTTAGCCTAATAGACATTGTTGATGTTTCACCTGATCCAAACGCAACTGCCGCGGTGCAGAAAAGATAACAAGTATCAATGATACCGGCTGCGGTTATATAGATACGGCTAATAGCAGCAGTTGTATTTAATGTTGTTATTATATTTGAACCAAAATAATAAGTAGTCGCATCCGCAGGATTAACAATGGCACTTGCCAATTGTGCGTATAAATTATACCCTAGTACATCACCGCTAGGATATTTCCAATCCTGACCTTCAGCAATAATAGCAAAGGAATTGGTTTTTTCAGTTGTTGCTAATAGCTTATATCCAGGTTGTAAATTAAACCCACCAGGGAAACTAATTCTATATTCAAAACTCTTAAGAGTAGCTGAAACAGTAACAATAGGGACTCGAACTTCAGTTAAAAGCTGCGTTACACTACTTCCTGTGTTTTGTATGAATAATCTTATCATACCATCAACAGTAGTACTTCCTAACCCTTTAATTTTAATTGATTTTATATAGCATCCATTATATGTACCAGAAGCCCCTGCTGTAAGAATTGTTGCTACCGTTCCTGTTGTTCCATCAAGATTGCTATTCGCTGTTGAAACAATTCCGATTCCGGTATTAGCAGTATAATTGGTGCTCTCTGGTCTGGTTGATGTATTATACGCCCAATTCAAACCTTCTGCAAAAATATTAAATGTATCTCCGATTTGTGTTGAAGCCTTAAGAATATATCCTGACTGTAAGTCTAAATTTAATGGAATGTATCTTTCAAAACATTTATCAGCTGCTGAATAAGTAATAATTGGAATTTTTATCTCTGCAATAAGCCGAGTATTTCCTCCCCCTGTTACAAACAATCTGACCATTCCTTGTGCAGTAGTGTTACCCACCGCTTTTATTTTTACAGATTTTACTTTGGTTCCATTGGATGCTGCTGTTAATACTGTTCCTAAAGTTCCGGTACCATCAAGATTAGAATTTGCTGTGCTAATTGCAACCATTCCTGTATTAGCGGTGTATTGTGTTTCTGCTGCCATTATTTTTTATTTAAGTTTATATAGATGTTAAATTAAGTAGAGATGGATTTATTACTATTTTATTTCACATTTTAATATGCCCAATCAAGTCCTTCAGCTGTAACAATAAAACTTTCTGCATTTTCTGTTGATGCTTTTATTATGTATCCTGCCCCCAGCAAGAAATTCAACTTCAAAGTGGCACTAAAACTTTGATCTATTGCGGATTGTGTAACGGCACGTACATCAATTTCCTTAAGAAGGATAATCCAAGAAGCATTATAATAACAATATAATCTAACAGTACCATGAGTAGTATTTCCAGTTGCTTTTATAGTTATACTTTTTACTAATGTTCCACTACCTGCTCCCGTAATAATACTTACAATTGTACCTGCACCAGTCCGATTTGGGTTTGCTACTGAAATTATTCCCATTCCAGTATTAGCGGTATATTTGGCTCTATCGTTGATCATAATTGTTTTAAAATAGAATTACTTTTGCATTTATATTTGATATCAAACAAGCATAATTGTTGTTAATTATATTATCTTTTCCAAGATAAAGAAGATTAAAACAAACATAAAAAATATAAAATGGGAATAAATAGAGAATGTACAAGCGTGTACTAATTATGTACAAGTGTTAGATTATTTCCAACGAAGCTTAAATTAGACGATAAAAATATTAAATACGATTAAGTGCGCTAACAAGTTCACTATGTTTCCTAGCAGAAACAGGTATCTTAGAATTATCTTTCATTATTAAAATCCCTCCATCACGTTTTTCTAATCGGTCAATTAATGTCAAATTTACGAGGTACGAATGGTGAGAACGGAAAAAACCGAAAGGGCTGAGCATTTCATCATATTCTTTTAATGAACCAGAAACCAAAATAGACTTTTTATTTATTAAAATAAAAAGGGTATAATTTCTATCTGCTTCACATCTAACAATCTCATTCAGGCTAACGACTTGCATTTTATCATGACTGTTAAGAACAATTTTCTTTGTTTCTCTGGTCAAACTATTTAAGTTACTCACAAATGTATTGAACTTTATATTTGCATTTTCATAACTCACCTGCAACTCTGCCCTTTTTAAAGCACATACCAGCTCTTCAGGGATGACCGGTTTTAACAAATAGTCAATAGCACTGAATTTAAAAGCTTGTACAGCATATTTGTCAAAGGCTGTAATGAAAATAAACTTAAATGTGAATGGCATTAATTGTTTTAATAAATCAAATCCTGTCCCACCGGGCATTTTAATGTCTAGTAAAACAACATCGGGTTTGTAAGTATTTATTGCTTCAATTGCAGAGTTTATATCCTCTGCCTCAGCAATAACAACAGAACTTGGGTAATGGAGTTCTAATACATTTTTCAAAGAACTTCTTATTTTCTTTTCGTCATCGACAATTATTATTCTAAGTGGTTTCATAAATTTGCAAAATGATATGGTTCATTTATTGATATTTTACTAAATTGGAATTGAAAAGATTATTTCTGTTCCAGAATGCCCCTTATCTTTATTACCAATATCGGTCATCGTGAAAGAAAGTTTTTTCTTTTTCTTTTTGTTTAATAATTTCAGGCGTTCCAAGGTAATCTCCATTGCCATTGATTTATGTGAATTATGTAATTCCTTTTGTTGTTGTGCCTGTTCAATTCCAATCCCATTATCAATAATTTGTACTGATAAATTATTTTTAATTAAATAAAATGAAATTTGAATTTCTCCTTTTTGTTTCCTTCCTCTGAAACCATGTTCGATAGAATTTTCAATAAAGGGTTGCATAAGCATCGGTGGCAAAAATATTTGTTCTGGAATTATTTTTTCTGCTATTTCAATTGAATAGTAGAGGTTATCATCTAAACGCAATTTTTGAAGCGAAAGATAGTAATTTAATATTTCAATTTCTTTATCAAGAGAGATTAACTCTGATGCTGAATTTTCAAGAATAAGTCTCATTAGTCTTGAAAATTTAGACAGGTAAACACCGGCTTCTTTTGGTTGGTGGTCATATATGAAACTTTCTATGCATGCAAGTGAGTTAAAAATGAAATGAGGATTCATCTGTGTTCTAAGTAATTTCTGTTCAAACTGGGCAGATAATTGCTGAGATTTTAATTTATTTTGCCGGTATAATAAAAACCAGATACTTAAAATTAATAAAAGAAAACCTACAAGGCCTATTATTAAATACCTGTTGTTGATAATTGATAGTGCCTGAATTTTATTTTGTTGAATAAGTGATTTATTCTCAATTTCTTTTTTTTCAGTTTCATATTTTATTTGCAGCTCCGAAATAATTCTTTTATTGTTTTTATTAAAGAGGCTGTCTTTTAGTGCGACATATTTTTCATAATGGTATAAAGCTTTTGCCGGAGAATTATTTTTTTTGTATAATTTATAGAAACATGAATGATCCTCCATTATTTCATTTATGGAATTAGTCTTTGTTGCGAGCTCAATAGCTTCTTGTAAATATTCTTCGGCTTCGATATAGTTTCCTTTTTCAATATATATATTACCAATATTTTTGAGAATAATACTCTGTAAACCATTGTCACCAAGTTCTTTCAGATGTTTAAATGCCCTAAAATAATAGTCTAAAGCTTTTGAGCTTAAATTAACATTTAGTTTTTTCTTTTTTACAGCGATCTCTGAATTATTTTGGAGAAGATAGGTGTCGCCAATATTTGAAAGCCAGCTTGCTACATTCCTTTTATTTCCTAGTTGTTCATCAATTTTTAATGCCTTGAAATAATATTCCAGGGCCATGGTGTAATTTCCTTTGTCCTGATAAACACCGCCAATATTACCAAGATTAATAGCAATGAGGTTTTTGTATCCTATCTCTTCAGCTAATTTCAATGATTTAAAATAATATTCCAGGGATTTTTCCGGGTAGCCTAAATCCTTGTGAACACAGGCAATATTACAAAGTCCTAAAACAACATTCTCTTTGTTACCAATTTCTTCAGCAAGTTTCAATGCCTTAATATCATATTCTAAAGCTTTTGCATAATTGCCTAGATCTTGATAAACAGCGCCTATGTTTGCCATAGCTTTGGACATATTTTCTCTATCATTGAACTCTATTCTTTTTTGTAAATCTTTCAACCAATATTCGAGGGCAGCAGGATAGTTTCCAAGAGCATAATTGGCATTGCCAATGTTATAATAGGCATTGCTTATCCCTTTTTCCCATCTGGCATTTTTCGCTAAACTAAGCTGCTGTTCAGCATACTCCAATGATTTTTGTGGGTTGCTGAAGCTAAATTCACATGCAATATTATTAATGATATTGATTTTGTTTGTGTCATTTATTTCATGTTCAAGACTTTTAATTAGGCTGTCAAGGTTTGTGGAACATTGTCCGGAGGAAGAAAAAATTAAGGAGAAGAAAAAAATAAGAAAGTAAACTCTGTTTTTCATAATTTTCAAGCTTAAATACAAATAACGTAAAAAAAGTGCAAAAAATCTTAATTATTTTACTTTATAACATGAAATATTGGACTTAAAAACTGAATTAAGTCTAAAAAAACAAATATCATATTTATTCCGATGTTGTTAGGAATGGGGCAAAATATTATCAAGCAGGCGAAGAACAACAATAACTATTTATGGATTTGTTTTTCGGTTATATAATTTTAAGAGCTTAAATTAGTAACGAACAATTGCATCTAGATTTGATTTATATAAACATACAGTTGTACATAATAAAACTACACTTGCACATCTGTTCATTTTTTAAATTTTCATTTCCTTATTTTTATTGCAACCACATTAGAAGTTCTAATAAATATAATATCAACTCTAAAAATCAAAAATCATGGCAAATACAAATGAACATAAAGATCAGGCCCCAGGACAGAATAAGGAGACAAAAATTTATGTCAATACAATTGAGCATTTATGGCCTAAAAAGGAAATTTCATTTGAAGAACTTGTAGGGCTAGCATTCCCAGATTCTATAAAAAAGGAATTTGACATTACATATGCAAGGGGGCAAAGCGACAAAGAAGGTGAACTTTTGGATGGTAAATCTGTCCCTGTTCATCCTGGTATGGAGTTTTTAGTATCGCCAACAAATGAATCCTAGCCAACATATTGAAAAGCTTTTAAAAGATGGGTATTCTTTAGAAATTCGTGAAGAAAAATTTCTTCTGATTAACCGTGTGCCTTACTTAAACAAAAATTTGGAACTAAGATATGGTATTATTGTCTCTACATTAGAGATGAATGGGAATGAAGTAAAATCTAATCCAGAACATCCTGTTTACTTTATAGGAGAACAACCTTACAAAGCAAATGGAATAAAACTCAATCCTAATAATTGTGATAAAAAAGAATTATTGCCAGGTTTGATAGTTGATTTTTTCTTTTCATATAAAAAAAATGGCCAGCCTTACGCTAATTATTATGAAAAGATGACACATTATTTCCATATTTTTTCCAAACATGCAATAGCTATTGATCCAAGTGTAACATTCAATATAGGTGTATTAGTTGAAGTTCCTAGATGTTCACCTTTTCAGTATTCTGATTGTAACTCTGCTACACCTGAAGTAAATATTCTTCTTGCTAAATTTTCTGAAATGAAAATCGGCATTATAGGACTAGGTGGCACAGGATCATATATTTTAGATTATATGGCAAAAACTCCCGTTAAAGAAATTCACTTGTTTGATGGAGACTATTATCATAATAAAAATGCTTTTCGCGCACCAGGAGCCACTTCCATCGAGTCCTTGCTCAACGTACAACAAAAGTCAGAATACTTTCAGAAAGAATACTTTAAGATGCACAAAGGTGTAATTTCTCATCCGGATAATATAAGAAAAGACAACATGGTTGAGTTGAATAGTCTATCCTTTTTTTTTCTCGCGATAGATAAAAGTACAATTAAAAAGATGATTGTTGATCATCTTGAAAAAAACAGAATTGGTTTTATAGACGTTGGAATGGGGGTTAATATAGTGAATGGAGCGATACTAGGTCAAATTAGGACAACAACTAGCACAGAAGAAAAAAGAGATCATATACACACCAAGAATAGGATTAAGTTTACGGAGAATCTTAATAACGATTATTCTAAAGTTCCTCAAATAGCCGAACTCAACGCGTTAAATGCAGCTTTTGCTGTGATTAAATGGAAAAAATTGGTTGGTTTCTATCATGATAGAGGTGCGGAGTATCATTCTATATATCAATTACATTTAAATAATATACTGCATTTTGATAACGAAAATGGAACATAGATTTGTTGAGTCAATACCAGAAGAATTAGAGGATGGCATATTGTACATCTCTCCAAGGTTTCGTGTTGTAATCCATGCATGCTGTTGTGGATGTAAAAATAAGGTAGTTACTCCTCTTTCTCCTGTTCGTTGGAAAATGGCTTACGATGGGAAGACTGTTTCTCTCGATCCTTCTATTGGAAATTGGAATTTTGATTGTAAATCGCATTATTGGATTAATAATAGTGAGGTTGAATGGGCTGGAAAATGGTCAAAGGAAGAAATAACTAGGGGGAAAATGAATGAAAAAGAAAAAAGAGAAAAGTATTATACTCAGATGGATTCGTTGTTAAAAAAGAATCCTCAAATACTCAAGCAAAAGGAATCGTTAACATCTAAAATAATTGGTTGGATTAAAAATTTATTCAGTTAAAACCACCTGGTATTTGTTTTCTGAGCAAATGATCTGAGAAATTGAATAGGTTCGAAAAAGAAGAAAAATTATGCTTTTTCCCACTCCGTATTTATACGGTATTTCATACGTGTTTTTACGGAGTCACCAGGTTATAATTTTGAGTAACTGATTGCATTCCAGCTCTTTTTGTTTTTTAGCCATTTTTACTCTAAAAAATTATATTTGTTTCCTATTAAATAAATCCTTTATTTAGCCAGCGATAATTACATACAACCCAAAGGATATTGGAGCAAATTATCGAGCATTAATTAATCTTGCAACTGTCTGAATCCTCAATATACTAACCTTTAATCCCAATATCGGTATGAAACAAAAAATTACTCTACTCGCAATGGCCATCTTGGCAAGTATTAGCTGTAATGCATTAAACTACTATTGGGTTGGCGGTTCAGGCAATTGGTCGGATTTTGGAAATCATTGGTCGACCACTTCGGGAGGTATTGGGGGAACATTTCAAAACCAATGGCCTCAATCAACCGACAATGTTTTTTTCGATGCTAATTCTTTTACTGCTCCGGGGCAAATAGTTACCCTTGACCAGGGAATTACAAATTGTGCCGACTTGACCTGGACAACATTACCTACAACCTTTCCAATATTGTATGGAGATTCATCCAAGACATTTCGAATAATGGGTTCCTTAACTATTGCCACAGTAATTGGTTTCAACTTTAACGGACAGGTTATTATGGAAGCCAACACTATTGGAAAAACAATCACTACCGGTGGTACTCCGATAAACTTTCATTGGACATTTAATGGGGCTGGCGGAGGATGGACATTCCAAGATGCGCTTATAGGCTCAAGTGTTATTGATTTTATAAACGGTAATTTAAATACTAATAATCAAACAATAAATGCTTCCGCTTTTTATTCTACTTCCGGTTCGGCAAGGACATTAATCTTAGGCTCATCCATCTTTAATTTAAAAGGTTATAATAATGGATTATGGAATATTAATCCTATTGGAATGAATCTTAATGCAGGGACATCTACTATTAACGGTACTTCAACTATTGGTAGCGGAGGCAATTTTTATGGCGGTGGTTTAACTTATTACAATATGTCTTTCGCGGATTCCGCATCTATATTCGGTAATAACACAATTCATGATGTCGCTTTTGTTTCCGATGCGTTTATCTCAGGTAATAACACTTTTCATGATGTTTCTTTTTTTCTCCATGCAATCATAAACGGGAACAGTAATTTTAATAATGTTATTATGAGTGGCAATGGCAGTATCAATGGCAATAATACTTTTAATAATTTAACTTTTACACCTTGGTGGACATATACCTTGCAGGCAGGAGCAACACAAACAATTGGAAACATTTGCGCACAGGGAACTGGAGCATTGCCTATCCGCATTCAGTCAAGTATTTCAGGGATGCCTGCTACTATATTAAAAGCAAGTGGCAGTATCTGTTGGGATTATGTTCGTGTTTCTGATATCACCGCCACAGGAGGAGCAACCTTTAATGCCGGCTTAGCTCCTGCTAATAGCCAAGACTTAGGAGGTAACACAGGTTTGTTATTTACAGGAGGATGCACTGCTTTGAGTTGCTTATCATCTTGTAATCCACCAAGCATAACAACACAACCAATTAACAGCAGTGTTTGTTTGGGGAGTAATGCTGTTTTCACAATAACTGCAACAGGAACCGATTTAACTTATCAATGGCAAGTAAATCAGGGACTGGGTTTTGTAAACCTTAGCAATAATATCCAATATAGCGGAGTTACTTCAAATACATTAAGCATTTCTGCACCTGCAATTTTATTTAATGGTTATCAATACCGTTGTGCAGCGGTTGGCGCCTGTCCTATTGTAAGTATGTCAAATGCGGCAACGCTGACAGTAAAACCATCACCAACTGTAACAGTGAATTCAGTAATTATTTGTTCAGGGCAAACAGCTATTCTTACTGCAAGTGCCGGTACTGTTTTCGTGCCTGTTGCTCCTCTTCTTCCACCTGCTCCTCCACTTCCTCCTCCGCCTACTACTACAAGTTATTTATGGTCAACAGGTGAAACTACTAATCCAATTTCAATTGCTCCTTCAACAACTACTACATATACTGTAACTGGAACAACTAATGGTTGTTCAGGCACAGCTATTGCAACGGCAACTGTGAATCCCATGCCAGTTGTAAGCGCATTAGTTTCATCATCAACAGTAACTATTTCAGCAACTGGTGGAACTCCTCCGTACACAGGAACAGGGATTTTTACAGGTTTAGCACCGGGTACTTATAATTATACAGTAACGGATGCTAATGGATGTGCCGTAAATACCACCGTTATAGTAACAGAACCTGTTAATCCTATATGGAGTATATGCGCAAATGGTGTTTGCTGCCTTGGGGGGTATGTTTGTCCTCCCTTAGTGACGGTTTGTGCGGGAACTGTAATTAACCTATCCGCTCTTAATACTTTTGGAGCCCCATATTACTTTATTTGTCCTGGCGGAACTTATGATCAGAGTAATCAAACTGTAGTCTATACATCATCAGGGTCTTATAATATTGAACTTATGGATGACCTTAACAGCAATCATGCTACTGGAACTATTATAGTAATGCCACTCCCAATAGTGAGCGCAACACCTTCCAGTCAAACAATTTGCTCAGGATTACCAATCACTACAATTGCAATTACCTCAGATGTTGCAGGAACAACCTTTAGCTGGGTAAGAGACAATATTACTAATCTAACGGGGATAGCTTCAACCGGAACAGGTACAAGCATTTCGGGAATATTAACCAATACAACCCCAATTCAGCAAGTTACAACAATTACAATCACGGGAACCGCTAATGGATGCGTAGGGACTACAGTTGTAACGGTTACTGTAAATCCAAAACCTACTGTGGGTGTGGCAAATAACTCCATTCTAACTATTTGTTCAGGAACTTCAACCTCAATATCATTTGGTACTTCTTTCAACACCGGGCTCACTTGGACAGTGAGTCAATCTGGAGTATCAGGGGCAACATCAGGATTCGGAAGTATCCTATCTCAAACACTTACAACTACAGGTACAGCTATAGGCACAGCCACCTATACGGTTACCCCTACAGCAAACGGTTGTCCTGGAGATCCTATATCGGTGGTGGTTACTGTAAACCCGATACCTGTTGTTACAGCTACACCATCTTCCCAAACAATTTGTTCTGGAAATTCCACAGGAATTGCATTAACCAGCCCTGTTACCGGTACCACCTTTAGTTGGACAGTAACTCAAACGGGGGTATCCGGAGCATCAGCAAATACCGGAAGCACCATTGCACAAACACTTACCTTAACAGGAACATCAGCAGGAACAGTTATTTACACCATAACACCTCTCGCAAACGGATGTCAAGGGACACCTTTAACAATAAGTATTACAATAACCCCGGCTCCTGCACCACCTGCCATTACTGGTTCTGCCAATATATGCAGTGGTAGTTCTTATTGTGTGCCTCCCAATTATCAAACTTATTCCTGGAGTGTTAACCCTGTTTACGCATATTCAGGTATTTTAGGAGCGACAACAAATTGTGCTAACATTACCTGGGTTCCATCGGGAGTACCAACAACCGGTGCAGTTGTTACTATTATTGCAACGGATGTTAATGGTTGTTCTACTACAAGTTCCATGAATGTTTATCAAAGTTGCCACGGTAATCCTTCTACCTTACTTTTTTGCAATACTTCAGCTTCTCAGGTATGGAATGACAGAACTTACTACAATTCAATGTCGCCTGGTTTTGTAACAGGAAATGCAAACAATATAACAATAAATACGCAATTTAATTGTAATTCGAACAGTGTCTTAGCCATTGATGGAACTTTTACAATTGATGCAGATTTTAATATTAATAGCTGTAATATAATATTAAGCCCCGATGCTAAAATTATTGTTCAGGCTCCACGTACTCTTAAAATTGACTATGATTCCTGGCTACATGCATGTAGTAATATAATGTGGGATGGGATTTACGTTAATGCCGGCGCACATCTCATCGTAAGAAGAAACAGCCTGATTGAAGACGCAAAAAATGCCATAGTTTCAATTGGTGGAGGAGAATACACCATTATCACCTCCATTTTCAATAAAAATTATAAAGACATTGTTGTGCAGGCGTTTACCGGTTCACATCCAGGCAAAATTACTAATTCAATATTTACATGTAGAATTTTGCAAATGTGCCAGCAGTCTCAGTTGCCTTTACCTGTTCCTATTGTTTCATCATTAATACCATCACCGTCAAATACAGCATTAGCATTATTGCCTTCTGCGAGCTTATTACCTCCCTACGCAGGACAGATTACTCGAACAGGGATTGAGATTACAGATGTGAATACAATTACTATTGATCTCCCCACAACTGGAATTAATTCAGGAATTACATCTCCAACAGACTATAATGCTTTCGACAATATGGACATAGGTATAAAAAGTACAAACAGCAATATTATAGTTAAAGATAACTGGTTCCAGTACATTATACAACCTACGCCACCTGTAGTGGCAATACCCGGCTGTTGTATAGGTACTGTGTTCGACCCTCCGACTTGTGCCGGCGATCCTGCCTGTAGCCCGCCACCGCCACCTTTGAAAGGTGTGGCTATTTGGGCTATTGGTAATCCAAATACATTTGTGAAATCCATGCAAGTTGGTAAATTACCCACAAACACTTATGCAGGCGATATAAATAATTTTACTTATTGTACCTTGGGTATTCAAGCAGAAACAAACATATCTGCTACTATTGTAAACAACAAGATGAATAATTTTGTACAAAAACCGAATACAGCCTCAACAGGAATCCTTGTGCAAAACTGCTTTAAAACGACTGCTTCAATTTTAAACAACGATTTAAAGAAATTTTATACTGGTATTCAATGTAAATTCCTCACTTTTGTAGACCTTCGCGTAAACTCCAATAAACTCAGTATAGCACCGGCAATAGCAGGCAGGCGCGGAATTGTGTTGCAAAGTGTGAGCCCTTTTTGTTTGTTTAACTGTACTACCAATATACAGGAAGTTGCAACAAATACTATTAGCAATGTAAGTACTGGCATTCTGATTATGCAATCGCTCAATGTAAAAGTGAATGCGTGGAACGCTGTTTCATATATTCCCACATTTGGTGGCAGTAAGTTTGGTATACGTGTACAAGGTAGTATTGGCACTATAGTGGATAATAATAATGTTTACCGTACTGGAACCAACCCGACACCTGCAATTGTGAATACAGCCTACGGCATCTCGGTAGAAACCGGTTCGGGTAGTAGCAGGGTAACCAACAATCAACTCACCAGGATGGGAACTGGAATACGATGCCTGGGTAATATGCCCGCAAGTACTGTTACTTGTAATACCATTTATAAATGTTACTATGGAATAGGATTGTATGGTGCAACCATAGGACAGCAGGGCAATTCAACTTTCCCAAGCGACAATGCATGGACTAGTGGCACTTTTAATACCCCTACAAACCCCCGAATTTACAGTAACTTGCTTGGAACAGCTTCTGCTTGGTATTACAGAAGTGGTAGCGTTTATAATGTTAATCCATTTACAAGTACAGGCATATTTGGCATTCCCGTAAGTGGCAATCCTGCTTCCAATTGTTCGCCCCCTTGTAGCCCCCCATGCAATCAGGGTGCATTAGCGCCTGTTGTGAAAAACCTATTGCAATATACCGGCTTAGTGAATGAAAATAAATGGCTAGCCAAAAAAATTACTTTTGCCCAGGTAAAGCAAGATACAACAGTGCTGAATCAAGGAACTATTGATGATAGCGTGTTTCAGAGCTTTTACGCGAGCATGCAAACTGCAAATATAGGGCAGATTGTGCAAATCAACGACCTGATTGCACAAAGGGATTTACAAAATGCTCTGGCATTGAACGATGCCTATAGTCCCGCAAGCTTGATAGAAAGCAACTGGCAGGAAACAAACAGGATATATATCCGTAAATTACAAAATAATGACTTCGCACTCGACACCTTAGAACGGACTACCTTATGGAGCATTGCCCCGCAAGACCCAATGACCGGAGGCGATGGGGTTTATCTTGCCCGCATTTTGCTTGATGTGAACTATGATGATTTAGATCCTGCGTCAAGGTCAATGTTGATTGGCAGTAATGAAAGTGATGACAGCACGCAATCAAAAGAAATGAATTTATTCAAACTTTATCCAAATCCAAATGATGGTAATATGATGCTTGATTACTCATTAAATACCAGCGATAAAGGAGAAATAGCGATTTTCGATATTGCCGGAAAATTAATTTACAAATACGGGTTGGATGCTTCAGCGAATCAAATTATTATTAGCCACACAGGATTTAATAATGGTATTTATTTTTATCGGATTAAAATAAATGACCAAATAGTGCAAAGCGATAAATTGATTATCATCAAATAAAGCTGTAAATTTATGTCCCACAAGGGACTGGATGAAAAAAATTTTGAAATATTTCTTATGCCTCACCTCCCTCCCCTTCGGGGAGGGCTGGGGTGGGGCTTATGCCCAAAACCTTGTTTCAAACCCCAGTTTTGAAAATTTTACATCCTGCCCGACAGGGGGAGGACAAATTAATAAAGCTTTTCCATGGTTTAACCCTACCTTTAATACACCAAATTATTACAATTCTTGTTCAATAAATGCAAGTATAAGCGTTCCCGCTAATCAAATAGGTTATCAAAATCCACGGACAGGAAATGCTTATGGGGAATTAGATGTTTTCTATGGAACACCCAATGGCAGAACGTATATTGAAACCCCCCTTTCAGATACCCTTATAAAAGGAAAAAAATATTGTGTTGAGTTTTATGTTTCATTGGCGGAGGTATCCAAGTATGCTTCCAGTTCAATACAGGTTTACTTTTCAAAAGATAGTATTTATGATTATTCAACACTATATAATCTTCCTTATATTGCTCAGTTTGAAAACATTTCCGGAAATGTGATTTCAGATACGGTAAACTGGATTTTGGTTTCAGGTACATATATTGCAGGAGGAGGGGAGAAATATATGACTATTGGAAATTTTAAGGATGATGCAAATACCGATACCGTTAGCGTTGGACTTATTAGTATGTATTGTCTATATTACATAGACGATATAAGTATAGTGCAGTTTCCGGAAATAAATGCGGGAGCAGATGAAAGCATTTGCGAAGGAGAAACAAAACAATTAAATGCGAGCTGTATAGGTTGTTGGGCAGGTTTAAAGTATCGTTGGCAGCCGGCTTCAGGTTTAAGCGATACAAGTATTTTAAACCCCATTGCAAGCCCGACACAAACCACTACATATTATCTTAGTATAATTGATACAACAGATACAATAACATGCATCATGGATGTAAAAGATACCATAACAATAATTGTTTGTGACCATGAATTAGAAATACCCAATATTTTTACTCCCAATAACGATGGAATAAATGATGTATTTAAAATTACTACTAAAAATATAACTACACTTAATTGTAAAATATATAACCGATGGGGAATTTTAGTTGGAGAGCTAACAAAAATAAATGAAGGCTGGGATGGGCGCAGTACAAGCGGGTTACAATGTACAACAGGGGTTTATTATTATGTGG
>JBAQFC010000011.1:0-96224 GCA_049287045.1 Minisyncoccia bacterium
TATAGGTGCGATAGGAGTTATAGGTGCGATAGGAGTTATAGGTGCGATAGGAGTTATAGGTGCGATAGGAGTTATAGGTGCGATAGGAGTTATAGGTGCGATAGGAGTTATAGGTGCGATAGGAACGACCAAGGTCGAAACGAGTTTATTAAACGCCTCCTTTATATCTGCATCAGTCCAATCTTGTGTTTTCAGATTAGCAGAGATAGTTTCTCTTGAGACCTTCAAAGAGAGTTGATGCCTAATATATGCGAGCAATTGATCATTTATCATAAAAAAATTTAGTAAGTAATAATACTATTATTATACCAACTTTCTTTTACAAAAAGAAGGAAAATTAACTTTTTGTTATTACTGAAAATTTAAAATAAAAAAAGCCACCTTTTTATCGGTGGCTCTATTATTATATTGCATTACAGCTATTCCTCCAGGGAACATACTTCTATTTCTTCTTTTACTTTATAAAACTCTTTTTCATCAACATGCCCATCTTCTTTTAATTTTTCCAGGCAAAGCATCAAATGTTTTTTGCTATGTGAATCAATTGTGTAGCATTCTTTGGTAAGTATTTTAGCGTGCTTTTTACAGTTGCAAATCTTTAAGCAAGCAATTTCTACCGGCTCATCGGATTGATTCAAAATATCTCTCATTAATAAACTAAAAATAATTTCCCGCATAAAACTGTTTCCCATTATGCCAACAGAAATTAATTTTATCTCTGTGTCACTATCATCACCATCTGGAAGATTTTCTGCTTTAAGAATTTGTTCCCCCATTTCAACAAACTCTTCCTTAGTAATTTTTTTAGCGTCTTCCAACTTAACAATAGCTTCGAATCCTTCTTCTTTTGAGGAAAGGTTCATAGTTTCAGAACCATTTGCAAATTTAATCGCAAATTCAGTTCCATCTGCCGAAAACTCAATGATGTTTTTATTCATTTCTTCTTTTTTTATATGTGCGCAATCCAGATTAACCAACTTTTGGCGGGGTTGTTATCAATTTGGATTTTTAATCTGGCTATATGATAACATATATCGAGTAAAAAAGCAAGTCTGAAACTTTGAAAGTTATTTCAATAACATTTAGAAGAGCTTCCTCTTGTAAGTACACAATGTGGATATTAAATTATAAAGAGTAATAAATTAGAAATAAAAAAAGCCCCCACATTTAACGATGTTTAGGGGGCTTATGATAAATTAATATAATTTAATTTAATTTAGATATTACACAGATATCTGTAGAAATAACTTGGTCTTCCTTGATTTGAGGGCGACTTTCAAGAAAACTTTTTTTGAGTTCTCTTCTTAAATCACCCGCAACACCTAAGAAAAACTCTCTATCAGGTAAATTTGGTTCTTGTGTTAACTCATAGGTAACCTGCTTTTTTTCTTCAAAGAAAAGTTTTTCTATTTTGTATTTTACAACTCCCTGAGTAAAGTAATAGTGCTTTTTCATTTTTCTGAAGTTTAGATTGTTAGGTATTGATTTAATTCTTACACGCCTCAGGAAAGTTGACCTTCTCTGTAAGATGTCAATAAAAAATATTGTACTCATTAACCTGCTAATAGTGACCATCCAGCATTTTTCATGGTCTCCTTAAGTTTAGGTACATCATTAAGGTGAACATCTTGTGTTTTACTTACCTGAGTAGTAAAAATATTTTCTTTCTCATTAAATAAATAACCACAAACATCTCCACAGTTAATACTATCTCCTCCTGGGGAATACTGTGTTCCTAAAGGGAGAGGGTCAGAAAATGTCCATTCTTTCTCAAAAATAAGAGGATTACTTTTCACAGTCGAAAAATTAGAAATTCTGAAATAAAATACTATTAGCTTTTTCATTTTTATATGATTTAGAGTTTAGTTATTTAAAATTTATTAGGATCTTTCAATCTCCATAAAGGAACTGGAAGAACCTAACAAATAAAACTAAAACTCATATAACAAAGGGCTATAGCTGAATCAAGTATATCACACTAAATACAAAAAGTCAACAGAGAAAGAACTTATAAAATAAGGGTTATATTAAAAGAAGACGTGGGAATTAGTCAGGGATAATTATATTCAAAAAGACAACAGATGGAGGGAATTGGTCAGGAATAATTTTCTTTTCGTCAAAAGAAAATTTTCACAACCCTGACTCACCAGTTTTTTCTACTGAAAAAACACGGTTCCGTCTTTCAATCCCCGCTCACAAGCCAAGCAGTTGGCTTGCTCATCTCCACCAAACAAAAAAGGCCCGCTTATGCGGGCTCATTTTTGTACTGGTGGAGATGGCGGGAATTGAACCCGCGTGCAGAAAGTAGTTACAAGGAAGTCTACATGCTTAGCGCGCTTTTTTGTTTAAGTTCTGAAATTCTTAAGCGAACGAAATATCCCAGAACCGATTCTCTTTGTTTCGGGAAAGAGTCGAGACCCTCTCCTCCCTATCCCGATAATATTATGCCTCAACTTGTATATCGGAAGTCTACAAGAGAGACACCAGTTTGGCTTACGCGAAAGCTGGAGCAAATGCGTTCGCATTACCGAAGTAAGGAGAACGAACTGCCTTAGAAGCTAATTTTGCAATTAACATTTGAACGAATTTTAACGAGATTACGTCCATACTCGGCATGCATCAATGGTAAATGGCTGACTGTCTATGCCTTGCATCCCCCTAAAACATTTGCGAGCAAATGTTCGGGCGATCCGCCCTTGGCGGATTTAGCCACACCCATAGATCAATCATGACCTATTTTGTTTAAGTACTCATTTAAAATCTTTTTTTTAAATCTTCCAGACCATAAACTTTTTAAAAATCTTTCCCTATTAAAAGCTTCAGCCTTATCTTCAAATTTTTCAAAATGAATTACAACTAAAGGAACCCTATTTTTTGTAGCTGTCACTTTTCTGGAATTATGTTCTTTAATTCTATTTTCCAGATTACTTGTGCAGCCTACATAAAGTTTATGATCCTTTTGACTATAAAGTATGTAAACAAAATAAGTCATGATTGTATTTTATTTTCAATGACCTTTGTATTCGCGTCGAATCTCTCGATCCGTATCACGCTTCTTGATACTCTCACGCTTGTCTCTCAACTTTTTTCCTTTCGCCAATGCGATTGAAATCTTAATTTTCCTAGCTTTATTATACACTGCAAGAGGGACTATCGTCAAGGCTTTGTTTTTCTCGCTTCCTGCTAGCTCCGTGATCTCTTTTTTGGTCAAAAGAAGTTTTCGATTCCTGATAGGGTCATAATCCTTAGCTGCATTTTTGACCTGATATGGTGGGATATTTGAGTTTATCAAGAAACATTCTCCCCCACGAATAATAACAAAAGCCCCTTCGAGTGACATGCGTCCGCCTCGAACTGATTTGACCTCGTCCCCTAGAAGTTCAATCCCCGCTTCGTATTTTTCTAGGATCTCGTAGTCAAAATGAACTTTTCTATTTTCCGTATAATTAGCCACGTATTTATAATATCATATTTAAATTTTGTTATGATAAAATGTATTTATGCCTATATTAAACGTTTCCGGATACCGAGGAATTTGGGGTACAGACTTGAATGAACAAATAGCTTATGAGTTCGGAATTGCTTTCGCTCAATTTATTAAAAATCACGGTGGCCACAAAATTTTAGTTGGCCGAGATGCTCGCAAGACTGGTGAAGCTATTTTTGGAGCGTTACAAAGTGCTTTTCAAAATGAAGGATTAGAAATCGAATATGCTGGTATCATACCTACCCCTTCAATGCTTTTCTTAATCAGGAAATTAGGATTCGATGGCGGAGTCATGATCACTGCTTCGCACAACCCACCAGAATATAATGGTTTAAAGTTTATAAACAGCTCCGGACTTTTTGCGACCCAAAAAGAAATTGAAGAAATTACCAAAAATAAAGAAAAACTGCCTGCACAAGTTTCCCCTATCCCCGGGATAGGGGAAAATGTGGAAACTGATAACTCTAAATTCAGGAAACTACATATTGATGAAATATTAAAAAATATTGACGTAGATTTGATAAAAAATAAAAAATTCAAAGTCGCTCTGGATCCAATCAATAGTGCTGGGAGTATTATCACCCAAGAATTATTGAAAGAACTCAGTTGTGAAGTATACGCAATAAACACAGAACAAAATGGTGAGTTTGCACATGAACCTGAACCACTTCCAAAGAACTTGGGACAAATTGGTAAAGCTGTTTTAGATAGCAAGTCAGACGTTGGCTTTGCTCAAGATCCTGATGCAGACCGTCTAGTTATCGTAAATGAAAAAGGAGAAGTTTTAAATGAAGAATACACTTTGGCTCTCTCGGTAAAAAGTGTCCTTTCAAAAAATCCTGGTGACATTGTCATCAACATGTCTACTTCTCGAATCAATGAAGACATTGCCAAACAATATGGAGGTAAAACTTATTACTCGAAAGTTGGCGAAGCGAATGTGGTAGAAATGATTCAAACCACAAATTCAATCATGGGAGGTGAAGGCGGAGGTGGAGTAATTTATCCGAGAATAAATACGGCACGTGATAGTCTCGTCGGTATTGCCCTCACCCTCGAACTGATGGCAAATGAAAACAAACTAATTTCTGAAATAGCCGACAGTCTACCCAAATACTTTATGAAGAAAGATAAACTGACTTTTTCTGGAGACCTTAATAATTTTTACGAAAAACTTAAAATTACTTTTAGAGATGCTACTTTAAATACTTTGGATGGAGTAAGGTTTGACTGGGCAGATTCAAGTTGGATTCATATTCGACCATCCAATACTGAGCCGATTGTACGTATTATTGGTGAAGCAAAAGACGAAAACCGTATAAACTCGCTTTTTGACCAAGTTAGGTTGACTTTAAACTCCTAATAAGCTATTATCTTCAGAGCTAAAGCATTATTTTAGATACATTGCGTGAAAGAATAAACAATCAAATAAGAGCCAAAGAACTACGAGTCTTAGATAGTGAAAATCAGAACCTCGGAGTTTTAAGCATTAAAGATGCGTTAGAACTCGCACAGAGTAAAGGCTTGGACTTGATTGAGATATCCCCTAACGCAACCCCTCCAATAGGGAAGATAATGGACTTCGGCAAGTATCAGTACGAGGCTAGTAAAAAACTAAAGAAAGCAAAAGCAGGTGCTAAACCTACAGAAACCAAGTCAATCCAAGTAAAGATCGGCACCGGTGACCACGATTTAGAACTAAAAGCTAAAACTGCTTCCAAATGGTTAAAAGAAGGACACAGAATCAAAGTTGAACTCTTTCTTTCTGGACGCGCAAAGTACATGGATGAAAAATTCCTAAAAGAGCGTTTAGACAGAGTCCTCCACTTTATCACTGAGAATTACAAAGTTTCAGATTCATACAAAAGAGGTCCAAAAGGTTTGATTATAACAATAGAGAAAGCAAAATAAATTTATGATGAAAACAAACAAATCATTTTCAAAAAGATTAAAGGTTACCAAAACTGGTAAGATAATTGGCCGTAAGCCGGGTTTCAACCACTTTAATGCTAAACAATCACGAACAACCCAGTTAGCTGGTCGCAAGGGTCAAGAATTTAAAATCAAGAACAAGCCGATGAGTCACTTGTTACCGTTCGCATAATTTAAAAATAATCTAAAAATAATATGACAAGAGTTAAAAAAGGAGTACATGCGTTAAAAAGAAGAAGAAGTATCTTGAAACAAACCAAAGGTTTTCGTCATGGACGAAGTACCAAAGAAAGACAGGCTAAAGAAGCTCTTCTACACGCAGGAAATTATTCTTTCGCCCACAGAAAAGACAAGAAGTCACACAATCGTACACTTTGGAATATCAAAATCAATGCTGGATCACGTGAGCTTGGAATGACTTATTCCACCCTTATCGGTGCTTTGGTAAAGAAAGAGATTCTTCTAAACAGAAAAATGCTTGCTGAGTTAGCTGAAAACAACCCAGAAGTATTCTCAAGAGTTCTAGCAACACTAAAATAGTATATAATAAAAAACACCTCGTATGAGGTGTTTTTTATTTTGTAAAAATTTTAATAAAAATGCTAGATTTTAAACTCTCCAACTTTATCTTTCATAATCATTTCTATCACCTTCTCTACAAGTCTTTTAGGATCAGTGTCGAAAATAATCTTTGCATTTGGTCGATGACCTTTTTCTAGTATCATTTTTATTTCCTCACCCATTTCCCAACCTTCATCTTCTAGAATCCCGATTGGTTTTCCGTCTTCAAAAGCCACAGTGAATTCATGGATAGTACCAATACGTCCACAACCAATAAATACAGCATCTGTAGAACGGGTCAACAAAATATCTCTCATAGGATAACCGAAACCTGTATAGATAAGAATATCCATATAATCTACTGGGAGTTTATAAACCTCAGTATGTTCTCTCTCAGTTGCTGCTGGTGAAAGTCCAATAGAAATTCCTCCAGCCTCTTTCGCTCCCATCGCTGACCATAAAGGAAAACCTGTTGTTGCACCAGAAACTAAAATTCCTCCTTGTCGTGCGATTTCAGCACCGAGCTCCTTGGCTTTTGTTAAAGCATTTGGTCCGCAGTGACCTGTCTCTGCAGCACCAGAAACACAAAGTTTCAATTGACGATGACCGTGTTTTGTATAAGGGTTTAATGATAGTACATCCATAAATTTATTTATTAATTAATAATTAACAGTTCAATATAACAACATCTCCCCGGTCAGGTGCACATGCATCAAGGGCTAAATTGTCTCTAAGTTTTTGGACTAAAAATAATGAAGATTTTGGTTCACCCATAACCACAAAAATCTTTTTCAGAGTATCTTGGGTGTCTTCGACAAATGATATTAAATGATCAGAGTCTTTGTGCCCAGAATATCCGGAAATATTGGCAATATGTGAACGCACAGACACATCCTCACCAGAAATATGAACTGTTTTTAGACCTTCTTCAATTAAACGTCCCATTGTGCCCACAGCCTGATAACCAGTAAGTAGGAGTGTATTATTTGGATCAGGTAAATACATTTTTTCATGATGCACCACTCTACCACCAGAAGACATTCCTGAACCTGCAATAATAATCTTTGGATTTGGTACTGCCAAAATCTTTCTCGAGTCTTCTGAAAGTAAAGTAGAATGAAGACCGGGAAAATCGAATAAGTGTTTACCATCAGAAATTGCCTTTTGAGCATTTTCATTAAAATAACTTTTGTATTGTTTAAAGACATCAGTCAGTCTTATAGCCAAAGGTGAATCAAGATATATAGGCATTACTGGAATACGGTCATCCTCTACTAAAGCATCCAACTCAAACAACAGCTCTTGTGAACGCTCAAGCGAAAAGGTCGGAATAATAAGAGTCCCCTTTCTTTTGTAATTATCTTCAATGACTTCTTCTAAAAATTTCCTTCTCTCTTCCCTGGATTCATGATTCCTGTCACCATAAACACTTTCCATTATTAAATAATCAATATCAACAACTTTTTCAGTATCAGGAAGTATTGGAGATGGTGAATTACCCAAGTCTCCAGTAAAGAGAATCTTTTTATTATTATAAACAAATTCAACCATAGCAGACCCTAGAATATGTCCGGCATTTCTAAAAGAAACTTCTAAATCATCAGCGAGTTGTATTTTTTCATTATATTCAAACCCTTGCCATAGAGACAAAGTGAGTCTTAGATTTTCTTCGGTATAAATTTGATCTAAATCATGCTCCCTGTTTTTAGAAAGAATACCCATTGTATCTTCAAGCATTGGATTGGCTAAAGCCTTGGTAGGTTCGGTAGAATAAATTTTTCCACGAAATCCGTCATGCACGAGTTTTGGAATACGACCGATGTGGTCAATATGACCATGAGTGATAAAAAGAATCTCTATCTCTTTTGGATCATAAGTAAAAGGTTCCCAGTTTATATCATCTGCCAATTTTGATCCTTGAGTAAGACCGCAATCAATTAATATTTTTTTGTTTTCGATTTCCAATAAGAAGTTCGCACCTGTTACAGAACCTGTTCCCCCACAGAAAGTTATTTTAGCAGTTTTTTCCATTGACCTATTATAGCAAAATTTATTTCGTATATACAATTCTTTTCAAGCAATAATACAAAGCAGTAAAACCACCAGCTAAATCAAAACAAATATCCGAGAAAGTATCTAAATAATTAAATTGGTTTTTAGTAATAGTTTCATTCACAATGATTTCAAATATTTCCCACAGAACCCCTATCAGCAAAACTCCCAAAATTATCTTTAAAATTGACTTACCCCAACCTCCCACTTTTTTGGGGAGGTTGGGGAGGTTGGAAGGCACAAAAAGCCAAATCCAAGCAAGCCCAATCCAAAATCCGCCCATAAAATGCATCGGTATATCAAACCACCAAACTGAAGAATACCAATGAAACTTCAACGCAAGAGAATTTAGGATAAAAACAAAAAAAATCATGAGTGTCATGCTTTTTAAAAGTTTTTCTTTGTTTATTTCCTTGTCCATTTTTTAATTGTATCATTTTTAAAGAAAAAAACGCTCAAAATAAATTTGTGCGTTTTTTTCTTAGGACTATTTCTAATATATTACCATAGCCGTAAAGCTAAGTGGGTGCTAGACATCAAGGGCCAAAGCCCGAAACGATCGAAGCTCCCATAAAATATTGTTCTAGGTAATAATCAGAAATAACCCTACTAAAAGTATACTATCTTAAAATCTTTCCGCAACAATTTTTTCAAAAAACCACAGAAAATAATTTAAAACAAGTTTGACATTTTAAAATTAAACAAAAATCCTCCGCCGAATGGCGAAGGATTTTTAAAAAATTATTTATGAGTTTTTTTTGTCTGAGTGAATTTCTCGTGAGCTGTTTCGTAATCAAACAATTCATTTTCTGAAAACCAGTGAGCTATTTCTAATTTTGCTTCTTCACTATCACCTGAAGCATGAATCAAATTAGGAATACCAACTTCATTTACATCAGCATAACCATAACTCATATGTGAGTAATCTCCTCGGATAGTACCAGGAAGGGCTGATTTTGGTTCTGTGGCACCTACCATCTTACGAACAAGAGCAGCAGCTTCAACACCTTCTAAAACAAAAGCTATTACTGGGCCGGAACTCATCATCTCTAATGTAATATCAAAAACCTTTTGTCCGCGGCGAGAAATAACTTTACCAATATTTTCATAGTGATGATAAAATTTCTCATAGTCAGGCTTTAGCATTTTTGAGCCAATAATTTTCAAACCAACTTTTTCAAAACGAGTAAGGATTTCTCCTACTAAACCTCTCTGTACTGCATCAGGCTTAAATATGATAAGTGTTTTTTCTTGATGTGACATAAAATCTTTTATCTTAAATTAAAATTATAATAGTGATATATTAACAGAAAAGAGCTATTTTGCATAATTTATTTTTTCCAAGACTCTATAGCCTGAGCAACCTCTTCAATAATGCCATCAATACACTCATAGCCTTTTACTTCCTCTTCATTCACCCAAGCATGGTCAGTAAATGAGCCTTCTTCCAGAACAACTTCCCCACTTTTATATTTCACAGTAAACTTAACCATAATAACAGGAACTTCATCGGGACGAATAAAAGCTTTACTATTTATATATTTAATTTCTGGAAAAATATCTAGTCCAGATTCTTCTTTCGCTTCACGATAAATCAACTTCTCGATCGCATCATTAAAATCCAAAACATCTCCATTTATGTGGTCTGGATTTTCAATAGGGGTATCTTTCCACTCCAGCTTACCGCCAACGACACCATAACGTCCCGGATGTGCTATTTCTCTTTCACTTCTTTTTAAAATTAAACACCGTCCGTCAGATTCACGAAAGATAATTCCATTCGCAACGAAATAAAATAGCTTATCTGACTTAGCTTTTTCAATTGAAATTTTTTGTGCTGGCATCTAATTATAATAACAGAATATAAAAATACTGCACCCCTAGGCAAGACCTAGGGGTAATTTAACCATTCGAAAATCTCTTTTTTGTATTCAGAGGCATTATTAAAATATTTTGGAAAAGAAAGAATGTTAAGTATATAACTAAATTTTTCTTCTTTTTCCTTATTGAAAAGGAAAAAACTTGAATACTTATATTGTTTAGAAAAATTATAAGCTTCATTTTTATCTCTTATCCCCTCTTTTTTCCACTTAGAAAATATTAACTTAACAGGATTCAAATGAATATAAGAAAATATATATTTTAAATACTTGTCACTATCGACATGTTGAGATTTAAATTTTCCTTCAAACAAAGAACCACTCCTTGTATATTTTTTATTGAAATACATAACATATGCCGTTGATAACTTTTGCATAAATAAACTAATACCTCCTTCTGATTTTTCTTTAACCAATAAATGAAAATGATTAGTCATTAAACAGTAAGAACCTATATCAACAATGGTCTCGTCTCGATCAAAATTAAATATATCTTCATTTATTTCAAATGCATCTCTAAAATTTATATTTTTACGAGAATTACAAAGAAAAATTAAAGACAAAAAACGATTATAATCTAAATCATCTATAAAAATAATTTGTTTAGAATTTCCCCTATTATATAAATGATAATATTCCCCTTCTGCAAAAGATATTTTGCGTATACTCATAAAAATATTATAACAAAAACCCCTAGGTCTTGCCTAGGGGTTTAATTACATCGAAGAGAATCGTGCCATGATTTCTGCTTCTACTTCATCACGGTCACGGCCGTATTTTAAGTATGATAGCTCTTTCAAACTATCAACGATATCTGGGTTACCTTTTTGATTCAAACTCCAATGAGAAGTCATACTAAAAGGTTTTGTTGGTGCACCTTTGACTAGCATACTCACGCACGAATTGAAATTATCTAACTTCATAATATCTTTCGCAGAAAAAGTTGGTTTGAATTTAGGTTCAAGGAAATTTGCATCCTCAGTACTGACACGATACACAACCATCGATCCGACGTTTCCGAAAACAGCATTCTTAATACCTTCTTCTAATTGAGAAATATATTGATGAGCAATATTAAGAGAAAGTCTGTATTTTCGAGCTTCTGAAAGAATTGATGAGATAGAATCTGTCGTGACGTTTTGGAACTCGTCAATATAAAGATAAAAATCATTCATCTGTTTACCAAACATATCTACACGAGACAATGCAGCCATCTGAATTTTTCCTACCAACACGAGACCGATTAGGTTCGCATTAATATCCCCTAGTCTACCTTTTGATAGGTTCACTAAAAGAATTTTTTTCTCGTCCATTATTTTTCGGAAATCAAAAACTGAATTTTGCTGCAAAACAACAGGTCGCATGATGTCGTTGGAAATAAAGTTATCAAACTTTGAAGAAATATATGGCACGAAGTTTGCAAGAGATTGGTCTCCAGAAGTTTGTTCAGCAGAAATCCAAAACTGTTTAATGATTGGGTTCTTACATTTTGAGAGCTTCATATCACGGAAAGCTTTATCTGCCAAAACTCTAGTAATCTCAAGCATTGTCGAACCAGATTCAGGATCTTCCATCACAAGGAAGGCACTATTTCTAAAATATTGTTCAAACATCGCACCACCTCCCGCTTTCATATCAAAAAGTTTATTAAAAATACCCATCAACTCGTTTACAACGAAAGTCTTTTGTTCCGGATAATCAGGGTTATACTCAAGCATATTTAGTCCCATCGGACGTGCAGTGTAAGCTGGATCAAAATAAATAACATCATCAATACGTTCTTTTGGAACATAAGACAAAATCTCTTGAATATCTGTACCGTGTGGGTCGATAAAACAACACCCATCACCATTTCTGATATCTTGAGCAATCATATTTTTCAAAATAGTGGTCTTACCAGTACCAGTTTGACCAATGACATACATATGACGCATTCTGTCTTCTCGAGACATTCGTATCTCTGTATCACGCCCTCTATAACTATTGATACCAAGAAGTATTCCTTCATTGCCCATCTCCATAGGAGCAGGAGCCGCACCAGATCTAGCTTCTTTTAATTGTGCCACACCTTCTACTCCAATTGGGAAATGAAAAATAGAAGAAAGCTCTTTTAAATTGAGTGGCATGGATTTATCTTTAGAAAAAGAACGATAAGAAAAATCATGAAAAAATTCCTTAACCTCACTTCCCTGTACTTTTTGGAAAACAATCGAGTTACTGGCTGTTTCAGTAAATTGGTTAAAAGAAGACTCCACTTCTCTCAAAATAGCTTCTGCTCTGTCTTTGGTTTCAGCTGAAGCAATAATACGGATATTCGCTTCCATAATCGTACTTTTTAATTTATTACCTATCTTTTCTACTGCCCCTTCATCAACTTCAGTTCGTCCTGCAATATATTTCTCTTTTTTTTCTTCTGTTTTTTTTGTTCCAAAAAATAATTCTCGAGACGCCTTCATGAGAGCCTTATTGAATTTATAAAAATTATCAGCGGCATTCTTGACAGACATCCCATCTTTCACATCATCCAGAATAAGATGAAATTCTTTTATGTATTTTTCTCCTGCTGGGGCAACCACGAGTTGTATCGCTGCACCCTCTCCTACTTTTTTTAGTTTAGTAAAAACACCTAAAATAGTACCCATTGGATCATGATCTATCACATCATAAGTTTTCAAAGGCAACACCGCTCGTTCAGAAAGATTCGCGTATGCCCCTATAGAATATCCTCCATCTGTAAACACATTGTAATCATCTTCAACTTCCTTCACTTTGGCGTCATGATAAAAAGACAATATTTGTTTTTCAAAAAGAGAAACATAATCGTTGGGCACAGCAACATAAACAACAACATGATCAGTATTATTACTTAGAGCTACTTCTAATGTGAAATAATTTCTGTTCTCATTACCTCTATTTGAAGAAATAGACTGCATGCCGGCATAGAATTGTTCCATTGCACCAATAAATTCTTTGAAACCCTTTTTATCCCCTTCTTCTTGCTCAGGCAAAGTCACCTCGTAAAGAGTAATATTCAACTGGTTCCAAAGTGGTGAACCTTCTTTTAGATCGGGTATTACTTGCCCTATTTTTAAATATTGAATTAATAATCTATGAAAATCATCATCAACGTGTGGGTTGTTCATGGTTTCAGCAACAGACAAAGCATTCCTGATACCTTTGGTCATAACAACACCCAATAGTTCCTCCATGATAGTATCATGAGATTCTGGTTTTAGACGGAGAACTATAGCTTCTGTTTCTTCTCTTTTTATTATATTGGCTTCATGGACAGCTTGCTCGGCTGGAACTTTTTCATATTCTGTTATAACTTCTTGGACTGCATTTTCTTTTGCATTTTCAAAACGCCCTGTATCAATAAGTTCTTGTTCACGTTTAGCAACATGAGCACGCAAATAATCCAGCTCCTCTTCAGGAGTTTTGAATTTTGGCATTTCTCTCGAAAATAATCCTTCCATTCCATTTATTATACAGCAATATTTTAATTATTAAGTCTTTTTTGTACTTGACTTTTCTAATAAAATTTAGTATAATGTATATAGACAATTAACTGGTAAAGTATATAATATTAATAAGTATAAAAAGTCGTTTTTATTAACTAATTTTTTAAAAAATATATGCAAGAAGGATTTCCAACAAAAACACAAGAAAAAATAGTAGAAAAGGTGGAGTACACGGCTGTTCCAGACACTAGTGATGTTGTTCAAAGGGGAATAAAGAGCGATGGAACCATTGATATGGAAGGAACCGTTCTAACAAATATTGAAAAAGAAAAAACAGTAGAAAATAAAATAAAAGAATCTTTTCAAAATCGTCTAGAAAAACTCCAACAAAAGAAAGCTGAGATAGTCCAAATGAGAAAGGAGTTACCTCTTAACATAACTGTCGACAAGCTTTTAGATATTGGTAAAGAACTTTCTTATCACGGTAAGACGGAAGATCTACAAAAAGCAGTTGATGAACTTAATGGAAGTTGGGAAACACACAAAAAAGATAGTCGTGAAGTTGCAGAATTACTGAAAAATGCTGAAAAAGAAGGAAAAGAAAGTATCATAGAAATGGCTAAAAAAGCCCAAAAAGAACTATATGATGAAGAGATGGATTTAGTTGCTGAAATGGAGGCTTTAAAAAAGACAGCTGTTGAGCACGAAATGGTAAAACCAAAAATGTCACTGGAAGAGATCCAGAACATTGTTCCTGGAAAAATATCCGGTCCAGATCTTATTAAAAAAGCAATCGATCTAACAGCTTTCCAAAATAGATTTATCAGAGAAAACGAAGAACTAGCTAAAAATATTAATTTTAAATCTTTTGAAGTATCAATCAGTAAGATTTTAGATGTTATAGAAGGACAAGAAATAACAAAGAAGTTACTTGAATTGAAAAAAGAAATTAATCAATAATAGTGAAATAAAAAACCTCCACCATCTGGTGGAGGTTTTTTATTGAATTGTTAGGATTTCTGGTTCACCCTCAGTAATCAAAATCGTATGCTCAAAGTGTGCACTGCGCTTCTTATCAGCCGTTGAGATAGTCCAATCATCTTTCCCGATAACTACATTTTTTGTTCCATTGTTTAACATTGGTTCGATAGCAATAATCATTCCAGGAACTAACTTCGCACCTGTCCCCTTTTTACCAAAGTTTGGAATATATGGATCTTCATGAATTTCTCGTCCAACCCCGTGCCCTGATAAAACCTCCACAATACCAAATCTTCCTTGTTTCTTAACAAAAGTTTCAATAGCGAAGCCAATGTCTCCCACCCTGTTTCCTCCTCGCGCTGCATCAATACCCACCATTAAACAACGTTGCGTTGTATCCATGAGCTTTTGGGACGCTGCAGACACATCCCCGACGGGTACTGTATAAGCCATATCTGAAAAAACTCCTTTATGGTTTAAACCTAAATCAATACAAACAATATCACCATCTTGTAAAATTTTATCTTCCCTTGGAATACCGTGAACAACTTCTTCGTTTACTGAAACACACAAGGAAGCAGGGAAAGGTTTCTTTGCTCCGATTGGACGGTAGTTTAAAAAGGCCGGAGAATCACCTTTTTCACGAATTAGTTTTTCTGCATATTTATCGAGTTCTTTTGTAGAAACTCCTGGTTTAACTATCTTTTTGACCTCATCTAAAACAAAAGCTAGCCTTTTACTAGCTTCTCTTATTTTTTCTATCTCTTCTTTTGTTTTAATTATTATTGCCATATATTTATATTCATAAATTTTGTTTATCTCGTAAATTCCTTGGTATATATTTTCTAGAACACGACATAATTAATACTGGTCGCGCCTCAATGGACACTGCGCGACATGATTCTGCAGAATCAAAAATTTATTAAGAAATCGTCGTACCCATAAACTCTTCCCTACCTAAACACTTTGCAAGATTTTCAATCGGTCTGCCATTCATTGTAATAACTGTAATATTTTCTTTCTCTGCCAATTCAGAAGCAATAGGATCAAATGGTGAACTAAGTCCTGGATTCCATACTTTTGGAATAAGGTCTCGATAATCAGCCCAAGAAATTTTTTCAATTTTTTTAGCATCTGGATTAGTCTTCGGATCAGAATCGTAAACATAATCAGTATTAGATAAGTTGATTACTCTTTTCGCACCGACTGATTTGGCTGCCCAGATTGCATCTAAATCTGTACTACTTCCCGGCTTATAAGCTGCACCAACAATTATTGGTTTTTCAAGAGAGAGACTAGTATTCATATTTAAAATAACTTCACCGTAAGCCTGATCACCAAAAACAACTCTTAGTAATTCGGCGTTTAATTTCAAAGAAGCAATACCAATTAAATCAAGATCGTAATCAGATGAACTAGAAACCTCTTTGGCTGCTTCTTGATATCTGCGACAAATTTTTCCGCCACCCGTTATGATAATAAACTTTTTTCCTTTCTTTACTTCAGATAAAATCAATTTTTTAAAATCTTTCAAAAAGCCTGTATCAATAGTGTCTGGCACAATAAGCGATCCACCTAATGAAATGACAATAATTTCTTCTGTTTTCATATCATTAAAAATTTAACGCTTTAATAATATCTTTGTGAACATCTTCGACTGACTGCTCACCATTTATAGGAAGAAGTTCATATCTTTCTATCCCTTTAAGGTAATTCATAGCTGGGACAACTTTGTTTACATATTCATCAAATCTTTTTGCTAAACCTTTCTCTGTATCATCACCTCTACCTCGTAACATATTGCGCTTTACGGATTCTTCTTTACTTACATCCAAATAAATTATCTTTACATTATTTCTCTTATAAAAATCCATCATCTCTTCAAAACTCTCCGCCTGAAATAATGTTCGTGGGTAACCATCAGCAATAAAATGCTTCTCAAAAGTTAAAGAAGTAATCAGAACATTTACAAAAATTGAAATTGTTAAAAAATTTGGCTGGAGTTCCCCGCGTTCCATAGAATCCTTCACCAAAGAACCAGTATAACTACCAGATCTTACTAAATTTCTATATTCATGACCTGGGTAAGCATAGACTGTTTCTTTTCCATCTCTTTTCTTCAATAAATCAATAAGTAATTTAATTTGAGTCCCTTTTCCAGAGCCAACCATTCCAAAAAATACGTATGTATCACCTTGCATTCCCTAAGAATACAGAATTTTAACTTAATAATCAAGGTTATCTTTTTAACTAAAAATATGTTCTAATTAGTATAGCTATGGAGAAAAAAGAAATAATAACTATAAATGGTTGCCTTGGTGGTGGCAAATCTAGTACTGCTGATTTAGTAGCGAAAAAACTAGGCTATACAAGATTCTCTTCTGGGGATTTCATGCGCAAAATTGCCACGGATATGGGTATTTCTTTAAATGAGCTTTCTATTATGGCAGAAACTGACCACTCAATAGATCTAAAAATAGATGCTGAGGTAAAAAAAGTTGGTGAGATGAACAAAGTTGTAATTGACTCAAGATTAGCTTTTCATTGGATACCTGAATCTTTTAAGGTTTATTTAGATCTTCCTCCAGAAATTGCCCAACAAAGAATTCTCAACAATCTAAAAATTAATAAACTCAGACAAGAAAGTGAAGGTTCAGCTAATCTAGATGAAATATACCAAAAAATAACTCATCGATTAGAAAGTGAAAAGAAAAGATATATGCAATATTATGGAGTTGACCATACCGACAAGAAAAATTTTGACTTAGTAATAGACACGGACAAAAATAATCTTTATCAGGTTGTAAATGAAGTTGTTTCGGAATATCAAAAGTGGTTAGCTAATAACTAAATAGTGTTTAGCCTTATTTTAATAAAATAAATACAGCCCACAAGAATTTCTCCTTGGGGCTGTTTTTTAGATAGTTGTTTTAGCTATACAAAATCATGAACAATGTCATATATTTCTGAACGGCAAACCTGCAGATCCCACATTATTGCTTCATATTCAGTTAATTCAATTAGCTCATTTCCCCCTCTAAGGATAAACCCTCGGATTTCTGGTTTCCAATTGTAATTTTTAAAGAAAACAAGATTCAGAAAATTTCCTTTCATCTGAAAAAGTTTTGAATTTTTTTCAATCAGTTTTTTCTTCACTCCCGGCCAGATTGTTGATACAAAAAAATTTCCTTTTGACAATTCATAATTTTCCAGGCCTGGCATAACTTCAAAAGGATCGCATGAAGAAATAATAAAATAAAAACGTTTGCATTCTTTAAAGAAAAATTCGATATTCATTACTTGTTTATCTTCCTTTGAAGATTTTGGTGTTTGCCTAATGTCAATTAAAGAATTTTTAATAGAAGAAACTATTTCTTCTGTTTTTTGATCAGATAATTGTCTTGATTTCAACTCTTCGGTTACCACCAGGCAAACTGACTCTATAAACTCATCCTTTATTTTTCGTCTTGCGTTAGAATTAAGAATTTGAGAAAGTAAAGATTTTAGATTCGCTATTTTTATGTTTATTTTTTCAGGAGATTCCTCCTTTTCAACTTTAAAAAAGGATTTTTCGTTTTCTATTAGCTTTTGAACCAAATCGGTTTGGTTTTTAAAAACAGGATTCTGACCTTGAAACAAAGCAGAGAATAGTCTGTTTTTCGCTGTTTTTTCTTGTTGTATATTATTCATGTTTCTAGGGTTTTATGGTTAGAATTTATTTTGTTTGATGAATTACCTGCAAGAACAAGAAACTCAATAAACAAAACAAATATAATCTATATAACCTTTATTTCAAAAAACAAAAAACTTGCTATATTTATAGCAGTTTTTTTACAAAATGTCAACTAATTTTGACAAAGTTCAATCTTGTTTTGACTTTTTATCTGAAGCTAATTAAGAATATAGCTCACTATGTGTACCGATTGAAACAAATTCAAAATGATTATTACCTAATTCTTCGTACACAGCACGAAAATCACCAGTTATATTTATACTTCTGAACCCTGCCCATTCACCATCCAATGAATGATTACCTAACGACGGATGATTTTTGTCTTGCATAAACAATGTTAAACGCTCTCCAAATTTATCTTGCACCCAAGAATCCTTTTTTCTAAACATTTTCTTAAAAATCCTGCTGTAAGTAACAGTCATAAAGAATTAAGACAAAAGTGATTTCATCATATCTTTAGAAGAATGAAACGGTCCGACAATCTTCCCACTAGCCCGATCTGCACGAGCAGAATTAATAGCATTTTTCAAAAGTGGGGTAGGCTCAAGAAGCGAATAAGAGATACCTTTAGTACGAACCATGTTCTTAAGAGAAGCATTTATAATAGCGGAAAGAGTAAAACCAAGTTGGTCAGCAATCTTCTGTGCTTCATTTTTTACTTTCGGGTCTATTTTAATACTTAATGCTGATGTTTTCATAATACCTAAAGTATATACAATGTAATTTAAAAGTCAAACAACAAAAAAAACTCCCGAAAGGGAGTTTTTTTGTTTAAAGTCTTATTGAAATTAGTATTCTCTCATTGAGATTTGAGCGTCCACTTTCTTGATCAAATCAAGAACCACAGAGACAACGATAAGCAATGCTGTACCTCCAAGGGCTATCGCGGTAATACCAGTCGCTGCACGCATTACAAGAGGAAGGACAGCGATTAATCCAAGGAATACTGCACCCAACATAGTAATACGATTTAATACTTTAGAGATATATTCTGCAGTAGCAGCTCCTGGACGAACTCCTGGGATGAATGCACCGTTCTTCTGAAGATTAGAAGACAAAGCTTCTGGATCGAAAGTAACAGCGGTGTAGAAGTAAGTAAATAAGAAAACCAAAATAAAGTAGAGTACAGAGTAAAGTACAGTTGTTTGTGAGAAAGATGAAAGCACGTGTGAAATCTTAAGTAATATTGCGTTTGAAGAAGTTGAAAGGAAATTACCGATCATTTGAGGGAAAAGCAATATGGATAAAGCAAAAATAATTGGAATAACTCCAGCCTGGTTTACACGAAGAGGTAAATAAGTTGATCCCCCACCGTATGATTTAACACCACGTACACGCTTAGCATAAGTAACAGGAATAGGGCGTTCTGCTTCTGTAACAACAACAACACCTGCAATAACAAGAGTACCCATTACGATAAACAAAATATAAAGAGGTATCTGGGAAACATCAAAAGTAAAGATTAACTGACTGACGTGTGCAGGAATACCAGCGATAATACCAGCGAAAATGATAAGAGAAACACCGTTTCCAATACCAAACTCAGACATAAGTTCTCCAAGCCACATCAAAAGAATTGAACCAGCAATAACTACAAGTAAATTGGAAATAAAAGCAAACTTACTTAAAGTAACTAAAATATGTTGATTCTGAAGGATCAAAAGCAAACTAAATCCTTGGATAGCAGCTAAAGGAATAGTGATAAGTCTTGAGTATTGAGTAAACTTTTTCTTACCAGCCTCACCTTCTTCATGATAAAGTCTCTTTAGAGAAGGAATCATGATAGTAATCAACTGCATAATGATTGAACTAGTGATATAAGGTCCAACACCAAGCATGATTATTGAAAGATTAGAAAGTCCACCTCCAGAAAAAATGTTCAAGATACCAAAAAATTGGTTATTATTTAAAAATCTATTTAATTCAAGAGTATCGATACCAGGGATTGGAATAGCAGCAAGCAATCTAAAAACTACCAGTGAGAAGAATACAAATAAGATTCTATTCCTTAAAGTGGCGTCTCTCCATACTAACTTTATTTTATTCCAAAAATTTTGCATATTCTATTTCGCCTTTTTTGAACCGATAACTTCAGGTAAAAATGGAGTAACTTCTCCTCCTGCTTTGGTTATGTTTTCGTTGGCAGTACTTGAAACTAAACAATTAGAAACTTGTATTTTGATATTAAAATCTTCCTTACCATTCAAGATTTTGATCATTGGGATTACACCCTTCTTTCTTTTGATTACATTTAACTCTAATAGACTTACAGGATTAACTGCTCCACCCTTTGGGTAAAATGCAGCTACTCTGTCAAGAGATACAGTAACAGGCTTGACCTGGAAAGAATTGAACTGATATCCTCTCATTTTAGGTAATTTCTTGATGATATCACGAAGTTCTGGGCGACGCTTGTTACCAGCACGAGCTGTCTGACCCTTACCTCCACGGCCTGAAGTCTTTGCGTGTTTACCTCCACGACCAACTAAACGGTCTTTTTTATTTTTATGTAATCTTTTTAGGTTATGTGTCTGCATAAAATTATTATTTCTTAACTTCTTCTTTTCCAGCAATTACGACAGTTTCAACTGGCTTGGAATATTTTGTAGAGATTTGTTCAAGAGCCATCATAACTGCTTTGGAATTGTTTAGTTTGTTTTTTGTACCAGATAAAATTTTACCTGTTATGTCTTTCATGCCGGCTAATTTAATGATATCACGCATGATTGATCCAGCGACTAATCCACGTCCTTTGTTTGGTATAAGTTTAACACTTGAAGCTGAGAATTTAGCAGAAACTTCGTGAGGGATAGACATGGTTTTAGTTAGATTTAACTTGACCATATTTTTCTTTGCGTTTCTTAGTGCCTTGTTGATAGCAAGAGAAGTATCTCCTGCCTTTCCTAGACCCAAACCAATAGCACCCTTTCTATCTCCTGCTACTAGAGCAACAGAAAAAGAGAATCTTCGTCCTCCAGCGACAACACGAGTCACGCGGCGAATGTTTAAGATCTTTTGATCAAATTCTGGCTTTGGTCGATCAAATGAAGATGGACGGCGACCGGTATTTCTTTTTTCGTTTCCTTTTTCCATATGTTTAAATTAAAATTTCAATCCGGAAGCTCTTGCTTCGTCAGCTACTAATTTGATACGTCCAGTGTATTTAAATCCGTTTCTATCGAAAACAACTTGGCTGATTTTCTTGGCAACAGCAGCTGCAGCAATGTCTTTACCTAGCTGTATAGCTCTTTCAGATTTTGTACCTTTTGTTGTTTTGATATCACTTGCCTGAACTAAAGTCTTGCCTGTAGTGTCGTCAATAACCTGTGCGTAAATAAATTTATTTGAACGAAAAACAGAAAGTCTTGGGCGCTCAGAAGTACCATTGATCCTTGCTCTGATCTTTGCCTTTAATCTTGTTCTTTTTTCGTCTTTATTTATCATATATTTAAATTACTTATTACTATGCTGTTTTCTTACCTTGTTTTCTTCTTATTACTTCACCTTCATAACGCATACCTTTACCTTTATATGGTTCTGGTTTCTTTAATGAACGAACTGCTGCAGTAAAACCACCAACAATTTCCTTATCAATACCGGTAACTGTAATAACATTTTTTTCAGCGGTAACAGTAAGACCTTCTGGAATTGGAACGATAACAGGATGAGAGAATCCTAAAGCAAAATGAATTTCTTTTCCTTTTACTTCAGACTTGAATCCAACTCCTTCCAAAATCAATTTCTTTTGATAAGGTGTTTCTACTCCAACGATCATATTTTTGATATGAGAAGCGTAGGTACCCCAAAGAGATTTTGAAAATTTATCATTTCTTTTGATACTTAGGTTGATTGTTTTGTCTGCAATAGCTACATCAACATCATCACGAAAAATTTTAGTCAAAGTTCCTTTTGGTCCCTTCACTGTCAAAGTAGGGCCATTCTTTGTGACTTCTACTCCAGCTGGTATTATTATTTCTTTTTTTCCTATTCTACTCATAAATTTTTTTGTATAATTTTATTATTTAAGTGAATTACCAAATTTTAAATAAGGCCTCACCTCCTACTTGTTCTTTTCTAGCTTGTTTACCTGACATAATACCCTTTGGTGTGGAAAGAACTAAAAGTCCTGAACCATTTCTTACTGAATGTATTTCTTTCATTCCAAAATAAACTCTTCTGGATTGTTTAGAAATTCTTTCTACTTCTGTAATCTTTGGTTTTTTGTCTACATAAACCAAACCCACTTCAAGCAATGGTTGTCCTTTTTTTGTTTTCTTTGAAATATCAGATGCGTAACCTTCTTTCTTTAAGCATTCTGCAATAGAAGCCTTAAGCTTAGAATAAGGCAAAGAGATAGAACCCTTGCCTGCGCGGCTTGCGTTCTTTAACATTATTATCATGTTTGAAATTGAATCCATAAATTTTTTGAAACTACCAAGAAGACTTTCTAATACCTGGTAACATACCTTCGTTAGCTAATTCTCTAAAACAAATACGACATAGACCGAAATCTCTCATGAAACCGTTACCACGGCCGCAACGAAAACATCGATTCTTTTGTCGGGTTGAAAACTTTGGTGTTTTTTTACTTCGTGCTATTACTGATGTTTTTGCCATAAATAAATATTATCAGGATGAAATTTGCAATATCTCATTTTTTTTCTTGTTACCTCAGTTGCCTGAAAAAACAAGGAGAAAAACGGATTAATCAAACTCCTATTCCCTTACTTGCCATACTAGCAGAACGGATATCATAAGTCAAACCCTGTCGCTCGCTAGTGGCAGGGTCAAACATATTATTAACGAGTAATATATAAATAAGTTGACTTAATAGCAAAGTAAGAATAAACTTTAACTAGATCAGTAAATTTTTAAATTAATTTAAAACCCATTTCACTTATGGCTAAATATCATAGTGAATCTCGTGCTAAACAAAAGGCAGAGAATCAAGAAAAAATCTTAGAAGGATTGTCAGAATTCTCTAAATCTACTTCCACAATGGAAACATTTTACCGAAACGAGATACTACCATTGTTTAACGAGTTAGGTATAAAGGTTAAAAAGTAATATAAACAAATAAAAGTCCCCACCAATGGCGGGGACTTTTTATTTTTATTTAAATTATTTTCTTACTCTCTTGCTCTCTTTTTCTTTACGTCGTCTTCTTTCTTGAAAGGAATACCTAGGAGTTCAAAGAATGCGAATCCTTCAGGTTTTGTTTTAGCACTTGAAACCAAAGTAATAGCTAGACCGAAAACATCTTTGATATCTTCATCCGCTGTTTCAGGAAAAATAGTATGCTCTTTGATACCGATAGTAAGATTACCAATACTATCTACTGCTCTGCGGTTGATACCACGGAAGTCTTTTGTACGAGGAAGAGCAACATTGATAAGTTTTTCAAGAAAAGCATACATTCTCTTTCCACGAAGAGTTACCATAACTCCTACAGGATCACCTTGTCTTATTTTAAAAGAAGCGATTGATTGTTTTGCACCTCTTTGAGATGGCTTCTGTCCTGTAATCTTTGCTAGACGTTCTGAGATAGCTTCATTTTTATTTTTATCTTTCTTTACAGCAGTTCCAGTACCCACGTTAAGAACTATCTTCTTCAACTTAGGAGAAGCCATAACATTCTTATAGTGGAAAGCGCCTTTCATTTTTTCAAATGCCTGTGCTTCTTTTTCTTTTACGGTTAAGTGTTTCATTTATTTCTTTTGTTTACTTATTAAATCTCTTGACCACTCTTTTTTGAAATTCTAACTAACTTTTCACCAATTTTCTTTTTACCTAAACGTGAAGGTTTTCCAGTCTTTGGATCTGCAATCATAACATTTGAAGCATGGATTGGCATTGCAATGTCGATCATCTGGCCTTTTTCACCAGACTTTCTAGGACGCTGATGTTTCTTCATCATATTTGCGCCTTCTACTACAACTCTGTTTTTCTCAACCAAAACACGAGCAATTTTACCTTTCTTGCCTTTGTCTTTTCCAGTTATAATTATTACGTTGTCTCCTTTTTTTAATTTCATATATTTTTATTTTTTGTCCCTATCCCCGGTTTAGGGGATTCCCCTAAACCGGGGATAGGGACTTTGTTTAAATTACTTCTTGCGCCAAGGAAATGATTTTCTGGAATCCTTTTTCAGCAAGCTCTCTTGGAATAGGTCCGAATACACGTCCTGCTTTAGGGTCTTTCTTTCCTTTTTCTAAAATAACCACAGCATTGTCGTCAAATCTTATGTAAGAACCGTCTTTTCTTCTGAAAGCATTACGCTGTCTGACAACTACGGCCTGGCAAACATCTTTCTTTTTAACACCTTTTCTAGGACTTGCTACTTTAACAGCAATAATAACTAGATCTCCTAAGCTAGCGTATCTCTTCTTTGCACTGCCTAAAACCTTAAACACCTTTCCTACGGTGCCTCCAGCATTGTCTGTTATTTTTACTAATGTTTCTGTTTGGATCATAAAATTATTTTATTACTTTAAAGTTTTTATCTTTTGAAATTGGTCGTGTTTCTTGAATTTCAACATTATCTCCTACTTTGTATTTATTTTCTTCGTCATGAGCTTTGAATTTCTTACTAACTTTTAGGAATTTTCCGTATTTTGGATGTTTAACAAAACGTGAAACAGAAACAACAACAGTCTTGTCCATCTTGTCTGAAACAACTACCCCCTTTAGGATATTGCCTTTTGACTCTATTATTTCTTTTTTATTTTTTGTTACCATATATTAATTCTATTACTGTTACTTTATATTTTTATTCATTTCTGTCAAGACTCGAGCAACTTCTTTTCTCAAAGTTGAAGATTCTTTGACATTCTTTACTTTTGATCCCTGTGCTTTGAATCTCAAAACTCGGATACTTTCCTGTAAGTCAACAAGCTTCTTTTTAAGATCCCCTGTTGCCATTCCCTTTATTGAATTATTTTCTGTCTTTTTTGCCATATAATTATTGTTTATGAACTCTTGAGATGATTCTAGTCTTAACTGGAAGTTTTGTACCAGCTTTTCTTAGGCACTCACGAGCAATTACTTCGTCTACACCGTCAACCTCGAAAATAACACGTCCAGGGAAAACTTCGAAACAATATCCTTGTGGATCTCCTTTTCCCTTTCCCATGCCCACCTCTGCCGCCTTAGCTGTATATGGTCTGTCGGGGAAAATACGAATCCAATACTTACCAGCCTTTGTTAGAGTACGAGTCATTGCTTTACGAGCAGACTCGATCTGGTTTGATTTGACACGCGCTTGTGTTTCAGCCTTAAGACCAAATGAACCGAAAGCAAGTTTTGTACCTCTTGTTTCTGGTGTCATGGCCTTTGGGTTGATACGCATAGTGTGCCACTTTCTGAATTTTACTTTTTTGGGTAGTAACATATATTTATATTAGTTTAAGGTTTTTTCTTCTCCTTTTTTCTTTTGGGAAAAGATTTTACCACGATAAATCCAGACCTTTATACCGACATCACCGTATGGTAAATGCGCCTTTTCACGCTTGAAATCAATGTCCGCGCGGAAAGTCTGAAGAGGAATAGAACCTCTCTTAAGCTCTTCCGTACGAGCAATTTCAGCACCACCAAGTCTTCCTGAAAGAACAACTCTTGCTCCTTCTACTCCACGAGTAGTCATACATTTTTCAATAACTTGCTTGATAACTCGGCGATATGGCATTCTTTTTTCTAAACCTTCAGCAACCATATATGCAACGATAGCAGCATCAGCTTCTGGGTTTGAAACTTCAACGATTTCAAGCTTGAAATCTTCTGACTTTGTTAGGCCTAACTTTTGCATCTTTTTCAAGATGTCAGCTTTTAATTTTGTTGCGCCTTCACCAGTGCGTCCGATGATCATTCCAGGGCGAGAAGTATTGATGATAAAACGAGTAGTCTTTTGGTTTCTCTCGATTTCAATAGTGGAAACATAGTTACCACGTAGTTTCTTTTCTAGAAACTCGCGAATAAGCACATCACCTTTCAAGTAATCAACGTATTTTTTAGGCTCAGCAAACCAGCGGGACTTCCAGTCTCTTAGGATTACTAATCTATGTGCATATGGGTGAACTATTTTTGACATATAATTATTTGGTCTTCTTTACAGCTTTTGCCTTTGCGGGCTTTGCGGCTGGTTTTGTTATTTTAGCTTTTACAACCTTTGCTTCTTTTTTAATCTTTTTAACTTCTTTTGCAACCTTTTCAGCAAGTACAAGTAAAATATGACTAGTACGCTTATTGATTCTGTGTCCGGTACCCATGGCTGCTGGCATCATTCTTTTCATTACAACACCTTTGTCCACACGTATTTCTTTAACAAACAAATTTTCAACTTCTGCACCAGTTTGTTTAGCATTTGCAACAGCTGAAAGTAAAAGCTTTCTGACAGGATCACTTGCACGTTTCGCTAAAAAGTTCAACTCTGCAAGAGCTTCATTAACGTCTTTTCCTCTGATTAAGCCCGCTACTAAGCGAACTTTTCGTGGTGACTGTCTGTAGTTTTTTAAAAATGCTTTCATTATATTTTAATTATTTCTTTTTTGAGTCAGCTGCGGCTGCTGTTGCACCCTTTGCTGCTGTTATTTCAGCCTCTTTCTTCTTTTGTTCAAGCTCCTTCTGCATCTTTCCTCCGTGTTTAATGAATTTCTTAGTTGGGGAAAATTCTCCTAGTCTGTGTCCAACCATATCTTCAGTAACAATAACCTCAACGTGAACTTTACCGTTGTAAACACCAAAAGTAAAACCAACCATTTCTGGAGGAATCTGACACGCTCTTTTCCATGTTTTTACCATGGGAGTTTGAAGCGGGTTTTTGCCAGCTATCTTTTTCATTAGTCTTTCGTCAACGAATATTCCTTTTTTGATTGATCTTGTCATAAATTAAGTAAACAAAAGGCTCTCCATGAGCCTCGAATCATATTAGCAAATTTAAATGTAATGTCAAATTATAGATTAAATACTATTACGAATAGTGTGGTCTTATACTAAAAAAGAGACTTCAATGTCCACAATGCAATCAGGTCCAACTCTTCTTCTTTAGAAAAAACTTTCTTATATTTGGCACCTGATTTACCTTTTACGCGTTTTTCGCACTCCGCCCAAGTTTTGTCAGCGAAAACTTTATCAGCAACCATTGATATATAGGAATAAGCCTGTTTACTTGAACTTGATTTCTTTGTTGATATTTTTTTTGCGACAGCGTGCTCGACATTCTCTGGCAATTCATAAACTTTTTTATATTCTTTTAAACTACCAGAAAAAAGTTTTACTTTTTCTTCAAGACCAAAATCAGAAGCAATATCGTCACATCTTTCGTTTAAAGGATCACCGTTGTGTCCTTTTACTTTATTAAAAATGAGAGTGTTTTCAAGAGAAAGCTTTTCTTTATATAAACTCAACTCTTCCCAGTATTCTTTATTTAAAACATCCTGTTTGGCTTTAGTCTTCCAACCATTTGCTCGCCATCCTTCTATCCAGGAGGTTATTCCATTTAAAAGATAATTCGAATCTGAATATATGTTTACCTCTGCATTTTTAGGTTTTATTTTTGTAGCGACATATTTAATGCCTTCAATCATAGCCTGTAGCTCCATTTGGTTGTTGGTTGCCAACTTAACTCCGCCTCCAAGTTCCATGACTTCTTTGTCATCAATAATTATTATAGTTCCCCAGCCACCCTTGCCTGGGTTACCTTTTGCTGCTCCGTCTGTATGGATTATGATTTCATTAATAGACATTTTTATAGTATATCAGTAATTCTTAATCTTAACTCTTCCCTACCGGCAAAATGAGACAAATCAAAAGTAGCCAGTAAATTTACACTAAGCCCTACAGCCAGAGGAGCTTTAAAAGAATCAATACTTGAGAAAAAGGAAATTGCTTTAATTTTATTTTTTCCATTATTACTTGCATCAGAAAAAATTATCTCTAAATGCTCACCGGAATTATTTTTACCGAATTTTTTTAAATTTTCGATTTTTACCCCTTCAAAGAAAAATATTGGTTTAGGGTTGGCTAGACCGAACGGTGCTAACTTTTCTAAATCTCTCCAACTCCTCATATTAACAATACTCAGACCTGCTTTTACATCGAAAGATATCTCTGTTTCTTTTTGATCACGTTTTAATTTTCCAAAGGCTAATGATAAACTTTCTTCTAGAAAATGTATTTTTTTGTTATCGACAGTAAAACCACCTGCCATCTCATGCCCACCGAACTCCATAAAATATTCTCTTGTCTCAGTCATCAGTTCTACAACAGAGACTGAACCTTCCGAACGACAAGACCCTTTTATGCAGTCATTCTCATCCCTACCCCATACGAAAACTGGTCTTTTATATTCATCACATATTTTACCTGCCACTAATCCCAAAACCCCTACTCGCCATTCTGGGTTACCAATAACTATAACCTCTCTCATTTCACGCAGTTCAAATTTTTTACCAACCTCACGCATTATGTTTGCAACGATTAATTTTCTATCGTCATTTATTTTAGAAAGATGTTTGGCGAGCATATCAGCCTCAACTAAGTCATTTGTCGCGAGTAATTCAAAAGCTCTCAGAGGGTTATCCATACGAGAAGCAGCATTCAAACGTGGGGCAATCATAAAACCAACATCATCTTCTGTAAGGTATCTCTGGTCGATACTCATTTTTGCTAAAAGTTTAACCAACCCTGGTCTAGGAGATTTTCTTAAAACTTTTATACCAAAACTCGCAATTGCGCGATTCTCACCCAAAAGTGGCACCATATCTGAAAGAGTTGCAAGACCTGCCATATCTAATAGCCATTTTTCCCAGCCAAGAGAGAGCGGGGTTAGTAATTTTGCAGACGAGGACTGTTTGAGCGTAGCGAGTTCCGCAGGCAAAAAATTACTAACCCCGCTCTCTCCTCGATAATAACTACCGTACTTTTTTAAAAAACCCTGTACAAGTTTAAAAGCCACGCCAGCACCGCATAGCATCTGCTCGGGATATTCATCCACTTTCGGATTTAAAATAGCGTATGCGTGTGGGAGGGTCGCTTGTGGGATATGATGGTCGGTGATGATTACATCAATACCATCTACTTTTGCTTGGGCCACCTCTTCTACTGCAGTAATACCGAGATCTACGGTTATTAAAAGATTTACTCCACTTTCAGAAAATTGTTTTATAGCTGTAAGATTCAAACCATAACCTTCAGAATTTCTTTGAGGAATATACACTTCAAAATTTGAGTAACCAATCTTTTTAAATAAGTCTTGCAAGATAACTGCCCCAGGAATACCGTCACAATCATAATCCGCATAGATTACAATCTTTTCTCTAGCTTCCATCGCTTCAAAGATTCGTACACATGCCTTTTCCATATCACGCATCAAAAATGGGTCATGTAAGTCACGTTCATAACTAGGATTCAAAAAAATCTCAGCCGATGCTTCATCGGTGATTCCTCTTTTTTGCAAAAGGGTTTGTATGAGTTCTGAATACTTTTCCATATAAGCAGAGTATAGCAATTAGTTGTACAAACTTATGCTTGACAAAAAGTAAAATAAAGGTAATATCATAACGAAGGTAAATAGTGCCTCGAAATAAAAATAAACTAATAATAAAAAGTATGAAAAAAGTTGCTCGAATTGCAATCGGTGTTGGACCGATTATTTTAATCACCGGTGTTCAAGATAAATTGAATACAGAAGTAGAAAACACAAAAACACCCAGAACAAAACATCAAAAAGAAAGAGAGAAAATTCTTCAAAATGTTAGAACTCATGAAATGGTGAAGGCTGTACCATTTTTAACTGAAGAAGAAATCATAAATGCTTTTGAAACAAGAAAAAGTCAGAAGCTCGACAAGAAATCACGTGTTCCTTCAATTGACGAAAAGAAGTTAAAAGAACGTATGCATGCATTATCAAATTTTCTTGATAATAACGATGTTTCGTCTTTACCTGAAGATAAAATAGCAGAAGTAAAAGAAAAGAAATTTGGTTCTGTATTTCATTCATTAGCCAAAGATACCGCTGAATGGCACACAGGAATCAGAAGGCTTGCAAAAAGATACATGCGCAACTAAGTTAAAATAAATTTTAATATCAACACCCCGACATAACTCGGGGTGTTTTTTATTATCTAAAAATCTTTGCTATAATGGCTCTATGGAAGACTGTCTTTTCTGTAAAATAATAAAAGGAGAAATACCCAGCGCAAAAGTTTATGAAAATGAAGATATCATCGCCTTTTTAGATCTTCACCCAGTGAATATCGGTCACACTCTGATTGTTCCTAAAAATCATTATGACAACCTTTATGATACTCCCGACGAAATTCTCTGTGAGATGATGAAACTAACCAAGAAACTAAGTATTGCGATAAAAAGTTCAATGCATGCTGACGGTATAAATATTGAAATGAATAATGAAAAATCTGCAGGTCAGATTATAATGCATGCTCACTGGCATATCGTCCCCCGTTTCGGAGATGATGGTTTTACTCATTGGCATGGCAAACGTCCATATAACGAAGGAGAAATGAGTAAAGTAGTGGAGGAAATTATCGCTGCTCTAAAATAACAAGAACCTAATTTCATAATGCACGGATATTTTTCTGCTGAAAAATTCCTCGTACTCACGCCGTCGCGCTCGCAAGTCATTATGAAATTAGTTCTTGCTATTTTAGAGCCTTGATACCCGGCAAAGTTCCATTAGCCAAAAAATCCAAAGTGGCTCCTCCACCAGTAGAAACAAAAGTAAAATCTTTTTCCATTTTATTTTGAGAAATAAGAGCAACAGTATCGCCTCCCCCAATAATGCTTTCAGCTTTTGAGCTAGCTACTATTTTAAGAATTTTTTTAGTTGCTCCTCCACCTATCGCTTCATATTTACCAAGGGGTCCGTTCCAAAGAACGAGTTTTGATTTTTTTATGTATGGCTCAATCATTTTGATTGATTCACTACCAATGTCTAAAATAGTTTCACTTTTTGTTACTTCACTAACTTTTTTATTTATTAGTTTGTCACCATCTTTGACTACTACATCAATAGGTAAAATTAATTTTTTATTTTTTAAGATTTTCTCAATCCCATAGCCTGTATCATCTACAAGTGACTTGCCTACTTCATACCCTTCTGCTTTTAAAAAGTCATCCAGTAACGCGCCACCAATAAAGACGTAATCAGCTAGTTTTAAATATTTTTTAATCAAAGGCATTTTCGTAGAAAACTTTGCTCCACCTAAAATAAAAAGAAATGGGTGTTTTGGATTTTTAATGGCTTTTGATAGATTTTTTACTTCCAGTTCTAGTTGAAAACCAGCATAAGATGGCAAATACTTAGGTAAACCAACAATCGAAGCATGTGCTCTATGTGAAACAGAAAAAGCATCATTTACGTATATATCACCAAGAGAAGCCAGCTCTTTAGCAAAAGCTGGATCGTTCTTTTCTTCTCCTGGGGATTTTCTAATATTTTCGTAAAAAATTATTTCTGATTTCTTGAATTTAGATATCTTAAAAAATGATTTTATGACTGGCTCAAGACTATCACTACCATCTTTACCTAAATGAGTTATCAAAACTATTTTTGCACCTTTCTTATACAAGAATTCTATTGTAGGTAAAGATTTTCTTATTCTAAAATCATCCTGCACCTTTCCATCTTTAATCGGTACATTAAAATCAACTCGTACTAATACGACTTTGCCTTTAATATTTTTTATTTGTTTAATTGATTGCATATATTTTATTTTCTACGAAAATTATTTTTTAAAAATTTCACACTAGCGTTGTATTACACGAAAAGTATTTTTTAAAAAGCATTGCACAGGCCGACGGGCCGAGCATAGCAATCCGCCAGCAGGCGGATATGTGCGGTTTTTAAAAGATACTTTTCGTAGTAATACTTATAATTTCTGTAAACTTTTTTGGGTCTAAACTATCACGTCCGACAAGGAAACCATCTGCGCCTTCTTGTAAAAATCCAAGTGCATTCTCTGGATGAACCGATCCTCCATAAATTATTCTAGTTTGTTCAATCATCTTAGCTCCAAATTTATCATTCAAAATTTTCTTTATAAAAATGCTCATTTCTCTAAATTCTTCAGGGGTCGCTTCTCTGGTAGCATTTTTACCAATAGCCCAAACAGGTTCATAAGCAATAATAATTTTTGAAATTAAATTTCTAGAAACTCCTGCCAAACATTCCTCAATCTGAGTCGTTACAAAATTTAAATATTCATGATTTTCATCTCGAACACTTTCTCCAACACACAAAATTGGTATCAATCCAACAGACATGGATTGTTTTATTTTTTTATTTATATCTTCATTTATTTCACCAAGAGCTCGTCTTTCAGAGTGTCCTAAAATAACATACTTTGCACCGATATTTAAAAGCATATCAGCAGATACTTCTCCGGTATAAGCACCCTTCTCTTCCCAGAAAGTATCTTGCCCACCCAGACTGACCTTCTTTGATAATTTCTTTAAGTTTTCTAAATATATAAATGGAGGACAAACCACTACTTCAGTTTTTGTTTTTGTGTCTAAATTTTTTAAAATTAGCTTGAAAATATTCTCTGCTTCCTTTTTTGTAGAGGGGTTCATTTTCCAGTTACCTATGACTATTTTCTTCTTTTGCATAAAAGCATTATACCAAAAATAAAACCCCGTCGCTCGCAAATGACGGGGCTTATAAATAATTAGGTAAATAAAAACCCCCGACAACGATTGTTGTCGGGGGTTGAAGTAGCTTTACTACTTCATCAAAATCAGCTTCCCTGTTCCAGATTTATTATTTTCATGATTTTTTATTTCATAAAAATAACAACCGGGAGAAAGGCCTTCAAATGAAAAAACATTCTTCTCATCTTGAACTTTTCGGCTCATCAATAACTTACCTGCAATATCGTACAGAGAAAAATTGATATCTTCTTTCCCTGTAAAATTTTTCAGTTTTAATGTTACTTCACCTAAAGACGGGTTTGGGTATATGCTCCAACCAAAACTTTCGTGTTCTGATGTATTTACTGAAATTTGTAAATCCAAAGAATCCGGTCCGAGTTTTAAAAAAAGTGTACGCCAATCAACAGATGCCAATGAATCCTGTTCTATACCCGCAATTACACACCCACCATCTGCAGTTAGACAAGAACTAGTAGACACAAATGAGTGCCCGGGAACACCACCTATTTTTTTGGTCCAAAGGGTATCACCATCTTCCGTGATTCTCATAACAAAAGAACAATAATCAGAATTAACCTCAGGACCATATCCCCCTAAAACACCAAAAGCAACAAAACCAGAATTATTTTTAGCAACAATATTTCCAAACCCACCATTTTCTACTGATAAATTAAAATTCTTGCGAGATAAAAATAATCCATTAGAATCTAATTTAACGGTAGAATAACTATGAAGGGAAAGAGTATCAGTAGAATTCAGACCAACAAACATAAATGATCCATCAATTTTACTTTTAGTAAAAGAAGTTGGTTTGAACGTATCTGAAAAATGATATGAATAAACACTATCACCTGCAGCATTTGTCTTTAAAAAAAAGTCTTCTCCAGTTCTTGAATTATAACCAAGAGTAGTATTATACTTCAATCTAATTAACTGTCCGAAACCATTGTTTAACACAACAACCTTACCAACTAAACCTAAATTAATACTATGATAAAGAGTGGCACTACTATCTAAGTAGTGATTTTTATACCACAACATAGTTCCAATAGAATCAATTTTCATTAAAAATGAATTTCTTTGTGAATAAGAGTTAGTCCCTGTTTTTCTTGTTCCTGAAACAATGTAACTATCCCCAACTATATCGATAGATGGAGCAAGGTAATTTGATGAACTACCGTAGTTATGGTTCCATAATATATTGCCATTTTTATCTGTTTTAATAACAATCAGACGTTGATTGCCTGAAGTTTTCGAACCACAAACAATATATCCATCAGGAGTATCCTTAAGATTAAAAAAAGAATTACCTAAACCACCTAAGAATGTCTGCCAGAATATATTTCCCGTAGAATCAATTTCTTCTAAAAGGTACTCATTGATACTGTTTCTGAAAACAATAACAAAATGTTTGTTATTAGTTTCCACTACACCATATGATGGTCCATGTATACTGTCATTTTTAATAAACTGCCATTTTACTTGTGGAGCAAGGATTGATTGAGCATGCAACGTGGTTGCAATAACCCAAAATAAGAATACGAGTTTTTTCATTTTTATTTTATTTTTTGTTTAACCTAGCTTTGTTACTAGTTTCAAGAATTATAAAATCCCTAAAACTAGCAACAAAACCTAAAAAACAAATTTTTTTCAAACAACTTACTACCCGCATAGTCTAACACGAATCAGCAAAAAAAGCAAGAATAAAAACACCTCTCTAATCTAGATTAGAGAGGTGTTTTTATTAATATAAGAGATTATTGACCACCTGACATAAGCTTTAGTTTTTGTTCCCGGGTAAGACTACTAGCACTTCCAGAAGATGAAGGTGCTGCTACTTTATCTAAAATAATAACCTTTTGCTGGTCAGTCAAACTCCCTTCTGCATCTTTACTAAGTTGATCTAGAAGATCAATCTTTTGTTTGTCTGTTGTCACATTTTTATTTTTGTAGTAATAAAAAGCACCAACTGAAAGTAAGATGAGCGATAGTATTACTATAGAGATTATATAAATTTTTTTTCTGTCCATTTTTTTATTTCAAATATTAACTAACTAATTTAAATCTACTCCCAAGATATTGTAACCTGACCATTAGCACCATTGGCTCCACCTCCTCCACTAAAGTGACCTGCGTAGTCACAAGTGTGACCACCAGCTCCACCTCCTCCTCCACCACCAGGAGCAGTTCCGGGATTCCCTGGATAGCCTGCATGTTTACAACCCTGATCGGTTCCACCTGCGCCACCTGCGCCACCCGAAGAACCAGCGGCACCAGCGGCACCATTTTGAGTAGTACTAAGACCCATATCAGAATTGTTATTATTTGCAGGCACTGTAGGAATTGGAGCTCCAGCACCTCCAGCGGCAGTAACTATAGCGGTAGCGTCTACTGATACACTAGATGGGTTTCCAGCTGCTCCGGGGCCAATACCACTACCATCATGAGGCTCACCATTACTACCTCCGCCGCCACCACCAACTTTGACTGCCAATACAGTCGAAATTGCAGAAATTTGAGGATAAGTTGCTTTAGGAATATTGATAATTTGAGTAGTATAAGCACCTCCAGCACCACCAGCACCACCGTATCCAAAATCACCACCGCTTCCGAGGTTAGCATTACTAGATTTACTACCACCACTTCCACCACCACCGGCACCCCATGTTTTTATTGTTAATTTTACAGTATTATACGGCACAATAAAATAATAAGTTCCTGGAATATTCCAAGTAAAAGAACAAGGATTAGCATTAGAAGGAATACAGGCAGCTGGAATAGGAGTCAAAGTTGGGATAGTACATAAGATAAGTTTACCAGAAGTATCTGAACAAACTTCTCTCAATTTACTCGAACCAGAGTATGGCGAACTAAAAGCAAGAGTATGAGCCAAAGAAGAAACCTTCATATAACTCTTTACAAAAGGACCTACTGGATTAGTAGTAGTATTATTTTCGTTGACTATCTCCAAGTTTCTAGTTGGATTTTCTCCTCCGTCATAAGGAACAAGAGTACCAGGGAAAGTAGGACCTGGGCCAAACCAACCACCAACATAAGTTCCACTTCCACCTTGTCCTACACCCATTCTTCCTGAGACGTACAAATTGTTTGCAGATAGGATACTTTGATCACCATGAAACTCAGAATTTCCAAAAACAAATAAATTTACAGTTCCAGTTCCATTAACTATTCCTAAACCACCCTTTTTTAATTGGTTGAATGAACTTGAATTTATTGGAGCAGAAACACCAACAGGATCGAGATATATAGGTGGAGATACAGATGGTGGTGTGAAAGTGAAATCTGTAACAACCGAGGCGAAAACAACGCTGGTACTAAACACCAAACAGAGAGTTATAATTTTTATTGATTGAATCAAATGTTTTTTCATAAATTTATACAACATTAATAACTTACATAAATACCCATACCTACCAAAGAAAAATAAGTACCAAATGAATAAGTACCAAATGAAGTAGTTCCACCAGTAACACTAATAAACTCAAAGAAAATAGGAATTTGTTGTCCAGGAGAAACATATATATTACGTCCAGAAACATTTATTTTAAAAACTCCATCAGGTACATTAAAATAACCTAAAGGTAAACTAGGGTCATTACCTTCATTACCAGAAAACGGTTGATAACCCTTTGGACAAAAAACAATCTTGCCCAATGTGTCGGAACAAAGATGATTTATTGCTGATTCATCAGGATCTTCAAAAGCACCAATTTTGACACTACCTACGACATCCAACTTTTCTGTTGGTGCTGTTGTACCGATACCTATTTTACCTGACACATACAAATTTCCACCTGGGAGTGGTGCTGGTAGTTTGTTTGCGGAACCTGTAACAGCGAAATTTAAATATATTGTTGTTGATGGAAGTTGACTGGAGTTATTAGTCAAAGTTACCTTACAAGAATAACCTCTACTTACTGGATTTGGATCTCCATAATCACCACTATACAAGTGATTGAGGGTAATTTCAGTAGTAACAGGAGAATTATTGGTACTTGCAGGAATAGAAGTAGCAGAGCTTGAACAGCCGTTTGAAACGGTAAGACCTCCACCTACAAATGATTTAATTTTAAATTTAGGATTATAAGCTGAAGTAGAACATACCCATTCATCAGTTCCACTAACATAATTCCCAATAGGACAATCAGTATTACCATTTGGGTAATTTATAAGAACATCTGAAGTACTTTGTGGATAAACAAAATCTATATCTGGTCCTTGTGGTGGACCATACTGTATAGCATAAGCAATATTTACCTTTAATAAAGATGCAAAAAAATCATTGATAGGTTTTGTTATTTTATCCAAGCTAAGACCAGCAAAAATATTATTGGAAGGTTTCATTCCCTGTGAACCACCAGAACCACAGGTAGTACAAAGATAAATACTCACATGGCCGTAAAAATTTGTAGTACCAGTAACAGTCAACGGGCCAACAGCCAAACCACCTTCTTTAAGCTGAGAAGTATTTATTACTCCTTGAGTTATTGGGACAGAAGAAACATCCAAATCTTGGTTAGCAGTAGGAGGTAAGGTTATTGGTGCTGTCCAGCCGAAAGCAAAATTACTACTTAATAGTAAGCCAAGAGTAGATATTTTTATTATTTTAATTAAATCTTTTTTCATAAATTTTATAAATTACCAAGATATTGTTACTCTGCCATTGGCACCAGCACTACTTTTACCGCTAGTTCCACTTGCAAGGAAATAAGTGATTCCAGTACCACCGCCACCACCAGCACCTGGAGAAGAAGCTACACCTGCATCTGGAACAATTATATTAACATTGGAACCACTATATGGAGACATACAATTCTCTGTATCAAAAAAAGCTATTCCACCACTGGAAGCACCATTAGAACCACAAACCCAAGAAGTAACTGGACCAGGAGGCATATTGCCAGCAGCAGGACTTTGAGAGTTAAAAATAGTTCCTCCACCTCCAAGACCAGAGAATGATCCTCCAACACCAGCAGAAGCTGGAGCAGGTAATCCAGTTAAGGTTGTACCAGAGTAAGTTGGAACGCCAGCACCACCTCCGCCGCCACCACCATTACCAAGAGCGATAATAACTCCATTACTAACTCTTGTGACTTTACTTACGGTTCCAGCTGCACCAGGATTACCAATAGACTGGGACACTCTAGATCCAGCGGCACCACCCGAGCCAACAATGATTGAAATAGTTTCTCCTTCAGTTACAGGAATAGTAGTTGAATAATAAGCACCACCTCCGCCGCCTGCGCCACCTGCGCCAGTAATTAATCCACTTGCACTACCAGCACCACCTCCGCCGCCACCACCCCATACTTTGAAAGTAGCTGTTGTTACATTTGAAGGAATTGACCATGAGTATGTACCTGGAGTTGCAAAAGTTATTGAACCAAAAGTAAAAGTAGGGGGGCAAATAAGAAGCACACCATTTGTATCAGCACAAACTTTAGCCTGCCCAGCTGTAGTGTGAGCAACGTCACTTATTTTAGCATTACCAGATACCTCGAATTTAACTGTTGTGGGTGAAACACCTACACCAACTTTACCAGTTACATATAAATCATTAGAATTATCTGGAGATGGCAATGAAAAAGGATCTGGTCCATTGATATTTATATTACCAGTCATTTCAGATGGACCAGCAACAACTAACGGTCCAATACCGAGAGACCCTTTTTTTAATTGAGAAACTGAACCAACATCAATAGGAATTGAAACATTAGTACTCGGTAACGCAGGTGCAACAGGGTTTGCTGGTTTAATATTCCATATATTTGCATAAGCAAAACTGGCACTGATTATCAGACCAAGAGAAACTATTTTAAATGTTTGAATTATTTCTTTTTTCATACGATTTTACCAAAACGTTCTTTAATTATAACATGATGCAAACTTTTAAATCTCTATATAACCAGGTTGTCTCTTTGGACAAGGAGGAGTGCCAAGGGCAGGACATTTTGGAAGAGGACCACTTGGACCGACTTGCACAGGAGCAGAATCACCAACTGTAGTACCACCCAAACTACAATTTATTTCAAAAGTAGTGTCGTTAGTAGTATTTATTGCACCAGTAGAACCAGTAACGGCTTGAGTTGCTCCACTCCAACCTGAATAAGTGAGGTTGGTAGGAATATTCAAATTTGAAGAAACACAGCTTGTTGCACCTGTTGAACTCCATTGTAAATAAACATTTCCTCCGACTGCGGGTAATGGAGTAATAATTCTGTTTATGAAAGAAGGATCACTATAAGCTTTCAAAGTGACAGTAGGCATGGCTGATGGACTCACAACAACCTGGACGGTGTTACTAATAACATCAGTTCCATCACTCGCTTTATGACAAGTAATTTTATAGGAGTAGGTATTTGCAAAAGAGGTACTTGTATTGGTTAGTGTGCGTGGAGCATAATCAAGTGGAATAGTTAATGAAGAAGGACATGTCACAGCTCCGGTCCAGTCGATACTTGCAAGACCATTGTTTGCAGTTGTATTCAAAAGAGAACCGGTGGAAGATAAAGTAATCGTGTCTCCGGTATTGATGGTAATAGGCCCAACAGAAGGAGTAGAACCATTTGCACTAACCTTCAAAGAAAGAGAAACGACAGACTCAGCTGGTAGAACATTAACTGCAACTGTCTCAGTAAGAGTTTCTCCTGTATCTATTGTATTACAAGTAAGATGATATAGATAAGTAGTTGTAACTGTTGTACTTGGATTAGTTAGAGTCCACGCTGAAGGCGTGTAGGTAGTTTCAGGACTCAATGACTGAGGACATCCTTTGGGGTACTTCCAATTTACATCTGCATTTGGTTCATCAGAACTAACTCCAAAATCAGCTGGTTTTAAATATCCAGGAGTTGCAACGGAGGAAAGTTTAACTACATCTCCTGAATGAATAGTAATTTCGCGCGCAATACCATTTGCATAAAGAACAAAAGTTGAAGGAGGAGTTGGATTCACATTTATCGTAATAATATTAGAATCAACAGTACCAGTGGTGGATTTTGTACAATTTAGTTTAAAGGTATAGACGGCTGTAGTTGTCGTACTAGGGTTAGTCAGTTGAACTGAATAATTGACTGGAGTTGTTCCAGGACATGTTTTAGCACCGGTCCAATCAGAACTTACAACAGTATTCAAAGTACTAGTTGCAGTACCATTTATTGTAGAATTAATAGACACACCGCTTGAAGTAAGGGTAACAATATCTCCTGAGTTGATTGTCGTTGCACTAGCAGCAAGAGTCAGAGATGGTGGAAGACTGGAAGTAGTTCCATTGAACTGAATCCAGCCAATAACATCTGAACCCCAAGCATAACCTGTAATAGTATTGGTAGACGAATCAACAACTACACCATAATCATCGTTACTATTGTGTAAGCTTATCCAACCATCCCAACCATCCGTACGAGTTACACCAGTACAAGCAGTACCACTAGGAAGAGTTTGATTGATTTGAGGATTAGTAATAACACTGTTTAATCCATTGCAAGCTCTCGCCCAACCGGTAATTTTAGAACCGGATAAGTTTGCGTTTATTGGTGAAGTACCATCACCAGTAGTGTTGGGGAAACTTGAGTTTGCAAAACCACCAAACTTTATCCATCCGATATTTGAAGACCAGGCATAACCAGTGACATCTCCATTGTTGGCAATAGTTAGTCCGTAGTTAGAAGTTCCACAAGTATTGGTGTTTGTACAATTTAAACTGATCCAACCGATATTTGAAGACCAAGCCCAGCCAGCAACATTGTCAGTAGAAGAAGCTTGTACTTTTTTATCCAACGAAGAGAAAACTGAAAAGACCATCAGAACTACAAAAAATGAAATTACAAAAAACTTTTTTGTAATATTCACTGACAAAACTTTGGTCTTTAAGTTTTTTAGAATACTCACAACATAATTATATACTTTTTAAAAAAACAAAACAATAAAAATTAACAAGGATGTGGAAAACTGTTCACAAAATTCATCACACGAAACTTTCCCCGACCCCCGGGATAGGGGATTCCCCTATCCCGGGGGTCGGGGAAGTTGGTCTTTTAAAGATATTGACTTTTTTGACCAAATAAAATAACATATTAAGTATTAGTCCGTCACGAAACGGGCTTTTTTAGTAAAATTTAATAAAAATTGGTCGTGCCAATATAAAGGTTGCACGACATGATTTCACAAAATCAATGTTAGATATAAAAACATTTAAATCAGCGTTAGAACAACTAGAAGAAGAAAGGAAGATTCCAAAAGAAAAAATCTTGGATGCAATCGAACAAGCTATGGCTGCCGCTTATAAAAAAGATTACGGCAAAAAAGGTCAGATAATACGTGCCAAGTTTGACTTAGAAACTGGAAAAACAGACTTTTTCCAGGTTAAAATCGTTGTTGATGAGTCTATTGTTAAAATGGATGAAGAAGAAGGTGAAGGAAAAGAGTATTCAGTAAGAGAAGAAGGCGATGAACGTGCACATTTTAACTCAGAACATCATATCCTTCTTGAAGACGCTCAAAAAATGAAAAAGGGAGTAGAACTCAATGATGAGGTTATTTTCCCATTGGAACCAAAAGAAGATTACGGACGTATTGCTGCACAGACTGCTAAACAAGTTATAATCCAGAGAATCCGAGAAGCTGAACGTACATCTATTATAGATGAGTATGGAATCAAGGAAGGTGAGATAGTTTCTGGTATCGTCCAAAAGGTAGAAAGAGGTAATGTTTATGTTGATTTTAGTCGTGCGACTGGTATCTTGCCAGCTGAAGAACAGATTCCTGGTGAATTTTTCCAGAGAGGTCAACGTGTCCGTGCTTATCTTTACTCTGTAGAAGACACAGCAAGAGGAATCAACCTTCGCCTTTCACACACTCATCCAAAATTCTTGGAGAAACTTTTTGCAGCTGAAGCTCCTGAAGTACAAAGTGGTATCGTGGAAATCAAGGCTATCGCTCGAGAAGCTGGAACTCGTTCCAAAATCGCTGTACATTCCAATGATGAACACATTGATCCAGTTGGTTCATGTGTCGGACAAAAAGGTACACGCGTAAATACTGTTACTGGAGAACTTTCTGGAGAAAAAATCGACATCATCCCTTGGTCAGCCGATCCAAAAGAATTTGTTTCTAATTCCCTTTCACCAGCAAAAGTTATTTCTATTGAAATTGATGAAAAAGAACATAAAGCTGTCGTAGAAGTAGCTGATGATCAGCTTTCATTAGCAATCGGTAAAGGTGGACAAAACGTACGCCTTGCTGCCAAGCTAACTGGTTGGAGAATCGACATTCAAGGAGATGGCAAAGCTGTCGCTGCGACTGACGGAGAAAAAGTCAAAATCTCAAAGGAAGTTGAAGAAGAAGTTGAAAAGGCTGAATAGTAAAGTGATTTATTACTTATTTAACTAAAAATTTATGGCAAATATAAACGTTCCTCCAAGTAAATACATGTTGAATCTTTTACACATTCTTCCACCTTTGACCGAAGGAAAGGAAGGAGTCATTAATGCAATAATTGAAGTATCAACTGGTTCAATCAACAAATACGAAATAATTACTGAAAGTGGACAGCTGAAGCTTGACCGTGTTGGTTATTCTTCTCTTTCTTATCCTTTCACTTACGGAGCAATCCCTATGACTTGGGATTATGATGGTGATCCTCTTGATGTAGAGATTGTAAATATTACAGAACCTCTTGTTGCAGGATCATTGGTAGAAGCACGCATTATCGGTGTTATGAAATTCATCGATGGTGGTGAAGTAGATGACAAAATCATTGCTGTACTAAATGATGACAAAAGATCCGACCATATTAAAAGTTACACTGACCTTGGTGAGTACTGGGAAAAAGAAACCAGATACTACTGGGAAAATTACAAAGCTTTAAAGAAGCCCGGTACTGGTGTCGTTGAAACATTTTTTGGACCCGAAGAAGCAATCAAGGTCATCAAAGAATGTGAAGAAAGATACAAAAAAGACTACGCTCCAAAATTTATATAAAATACAAAAATACCTCGACCTAGTCGGGGTATTTTTGTATTAACAACATAGGTTTGATAAACATTTTATGTTTGTTGTATAATTAACTCATGGAGCCAAATAAAATACAACATGAAGAAAGAACAAGTGGTGCTTTAATAGGTTCGGTTATTATTATAATAATTCTCATTGTTGGTGGAATTTATTTCTGGCAAACAAGTTTAAAAGAAAAATTAGATCAAGCGCCTGCAAATACAAATTTAGAAAATACTACTGATACTTCTGGTCTTCCTTTAAATATTCAAAAAGATTTAAACAATATCAATTCAAATAATCCTGATGAAGCCATCTAAATAAAAAATAAAAATAGCCCCGTCGCTCAAGAGCGACGGGGCTATTTTTTGACAAAAAAGACCAATAAATATAATATACGAAGATGCTTAAAACAAATATAAAAAAACTACCCAATAGTGAGATCGAAATCGAAGGAGAATTAGAAGCCGAAGCTTTTGAAAGCTTTTATCATAAAGCACTTAAAAAGATCGGTGAAACTGTCGAGCTTGATGGTTTCCGAAAAGGAAAAGCACCTGAAAATGTTTTACTTTCTCATGTTCAAGAATTACATATCTTGGAAGAGATGGCGCAAATGGCTCTTGGTGAACATTATCCAAAGATAGTTGAAGAAAATAAAATTGATGTCATCAGCCGTCCAGAAATCTCAATCACAAAACTTGAACGTAATAGCCCACTAGGTTTCAAAATAAAAACTTCCGTCATGCCAGAAGTAAAACTTCCTGATTATAAAAGCCTTGCAAAAGACATCACATCTAAAATTACTGATGCTGAAAAAAATATCGTTGTTACTGATGAAGATGTAGAAAATACCATCATGGATATTCGCAAGTCTCGCGCTCCAAAGAAACATGTTTCTGAAAAGGTACACGAGCATAAAGAAGATGAAGAACATACCCATGAAGAACCAAAAGAAGATGAGTTACCGGCTTTCAATGATGAATTTGTACAACAGCTTGGACCCTTTGAAAACGTAGAAGATTTCAAAGAAAAACTTAAAATAAATATAAAACTTGAAAAAGAGAATCAGCAAAAAGAAAAAACAAGACTTAAAATTGTTGAAAAAATAATCGATGAAACAGAGATTGATATGCCTGAAGTTTTAGTTGAAGCCGAACTAGATAAAATTTTATTCCGTATGGAATCTGATATAACTCAGATGGGTTTGAAGTTTGAAGATTATCTAAAACACTTAAACAAAAGTGTTGAAGACTTAAGAAAAGATTTTAGAGGTGATGCTGAAAAGAAAGCAAAACTTGGCTTAGTTCTAAACAAACTTTCTGAAGTTGAAAAGATAGAAGCAGATCCTGAGCAAGTTGAAAAAGAAGTCGCTCATTTAATAGAACACTACAAAGATGCCGACCCAGAAAGAGCTACTCTTCATGCTCAAAATGTTTTGATAAACGAAAAGGTTTTCCAATTCTTGGAAACACAATAGGACTGAGGAACATGTACTGATTAACAAAAAAACCGGCCATTAGGTCGGTTTTTAGTTTTAATAAATTAAAATAAAAAAATCCCAAGACTGTCATAAGACAATCCTGGGATTTGAACTATAAATGTAAAAATACGTAGCCCTTTATCGACTTGGATTCTTGACTATATCCGATTCCCAATAAAGCACCTAAATGCTCAATTGAAAAACTTTTAAAAATTCCCCATTCACCTCGGATCAATTTCCAATTGTTGGAATTAAAACCAACATCTGAATAAACTGACAACCCATGTGTTTTTGGAATTTCCAAAATATCAAGAACTCCTGCATTCTGTTTATTATTAAACACAACGACAGTTGAGAAAAATTTGTAGCTTAAATTTAAAGCTCCACCAAATGTTTTCGACTGCGCCATGTAATAACCAGCAATTTGCGCATTAGGAATCTTTATACCAAATTCAGTTGAAGCATCGTTGCTTCTCCAGAACTCTCCTGCAATAAGTGAAAAGTTTTTTGCATTCAAAGTAACTTTTCCACCCATTGCTGAGCCCAATATCTGAGCTTTTGTCCATGGTTCAAACTGACCACTTCCAGAAGTTGGTATTGGGCGAAGTTCTGTCATCGGTGTTGCTATTTTCCCGACTGTTATAAAAACAGTTTTGCAAGGAGAAAACTTTGCACCAATAAGAGAAAAAGGTGTTACTGTTCCTGTTTGATCAATTTCACCTGCTCCTAATCCAGTCAATAAAAAAAACTTGTTAGGCTTCCATGTAACCATGCCACCAGCTCTCAACGTCACAAACCCAAGTGCTTTTGAATTTTCAGTGGATAATTTTGGACCACCAAGCACCCCAAGATATGTCGTTGCACTAGTATGATTAATCGAATCGTTATATACCACTTGTCCATAAGAACAAACAGAAATAATCGTTGTAAACAATATTGCTATATTTTTCATTTTTTAAAGTATTTAAAAGTTAATAAATCAATTTAATTTTAAATTAGATTGATTATAACTTTAGGAACACCATCGATATCAAGCAAAAAACCTTTCATGGTTTTCCAAACTTGATTCGTAAAATAAATAATATATATTGTTGACGAATTAACAATCCGGACCAATGGAACAATAACAGCTTCATAATATGAAACATCGATATGAAAGCTATTCCCCACATCATGATCAATTCCTCCATTATCAATATTTGTAATATGAATAATAGTACCAAAAGAAGCTGCTGGAATTATCATTCTCGGTGTAATTACCAGACACAAAATAACAACAAGTGCTAAAGCAAATGAATGCTTCCGCACCATGCCAATATTTTCCAAATGTTCACGAAATTCTTTAAGTGACATTTTTTTACCAATCTCAACCAGTTTTTTATCTGATCTTGAAAGGAGAGAAAACATATTCTTGCGTCTTGATAAAACTTCAACCTTTCTTAAGGTTTCGTTCAGACGATTTCGGATATCTATCCACAAAATTATAGGCCAAAATAAAAGAGAAACTATAAAAGATAAAGGTGCAAAACCAAAATTAAATTCTGGTTTTTTCCTATCTATATACTGCCAATAAGTTTCTTCAACTTCCTTTTTGAATTTAATTCTCCAAATAAGAAACAATAAGAAAGCAACCGGCAATCCTCTCATATAAATATTTTTAAGCCAAGTAATAATAGGCATAAAAATATCAGACCAAAATCTTACAGGTGGAACCAATAATTCTCTTGCTACGTCAGAAGGAAACCAATATCGTCTAGCTTCTTCTATACTCATGATTTTTCTCATATATCCCGAGTGCTGTGTATGATTTTGAGCAGCAAGTCCGTCTACATCAATTTTTCTCCAATTCTCATCGCGGAGATTAACTAATTGACCTTTTGAACTCATACCCATACCTGAAATACATGAAATTATTACACACCTTCCATTCCCTGTTTTATTTAATGAATCTAGATAAACTTTTTCAAACATTTCATATTGTTTAAGGTCACGAAAATACAGATACGGATCATATACTCCGGTTTTTTGTATTAATCGTGTTCTTTCTTGCACCAAACTGTCTCCATAAGCAATAGCATTGTTTGGATTCATTTCAAGTGTCGCAATTTCTGAACTATCAAATGTGTGAATACTGTACTTTTCAGATTCACCAAAATTAAATTTATGAAACTGTGTAAATATTCCTGTGGTCCATATGAAGCCAACAGGAATTAAAAGGTACCGTAGTACCCATAATATTGTTGATTTCATATTTATATATTTTTAATTTTTCAAAGGGCAAATTTGAGCCGATTTAAACCCGTAGGTATTGAAGGCGGTTTCTACCTTCAACCTTTGCATTATATATCTTTTTTGACAAAAAGTCAAGACCAGACAGGGCTACTGAAGGTTACCCATCGTAGAATATTTAAGAAGTGTAACTTTTAAAAAGCATTGCACAGGCCGACGGGCCGAGCATAGCAAATTTTCAGCAGAAAATTATGTGCGGTTTTTAAAAGATATACTTCTAAAATATTCTTTCAAATAAAAACACCAAACTTGCAAAATTTGGACTAAGATATATTATATAGACATGTTAATACCAACCGTTATTGAGAAAAGCCAATTTGGAGAGAGAGCTTATGACATTTATTCACGTCTTTTACGAGATCGAATCATATTTTTAAGTGGTCCTATTGATGATAATACTGCAAACATTGTCATCGCTCAGCTTCTGTTTCTTGAATCTGAAGATGCAAAAAAGGATATTTATCTTTACATAAACTCACCCGGTGGATCAGTCACTTCAACTATGGCAATGGTAGACACCATGAACCATGTTCGTCCTGATATTGCCACTTTCTGTGTAGGTATCGCAGCTTCTGGTGCAGCTATTGTTTTGTCAGCCGGTAAAAAAGGTAAAAGATTTATATTACCAAATGCTGAAATTATGATTCATCAACCTTCAGGCGGAGTGGAAGGTCAGGCCACAGATATAGAAATCACTGCTAAGCATATCCTAAAAACAAGAAACAACTTAAATAAACTATTGGCCAAAAACACAGGAAAAACTCTTGCCCAAATAGAAAAAGATGTAGAGCGTGATTTCTACATGGACGCAGAAGAAGGTAAAAAATACGGTATCATCGACGAAATCGTTACAAAATCCAAAGCCGTCACCAACAAAGATTAAACTATCTAAAAATTTCAAAATAGACAAAAAATCCAGCATCTGTTATATTAAAGATGTTGGATTTTACAAATTTATTTACACTCGGTTTACAGGAATACCCTTTATATTATGTGCTTCACAAAAAACTTTCAAATATTTTGCAGTAAAGAGACGAAATCACACATATAGTGAGCGTTCTTGTAAGTCGACATTAGACTTATGAGCACAATAACAATAATCTTACTTGGAGTCGTAGCACTCCTTTTAGGCGTTGGCGTAGGATACTACTTACGATTAATCATCGCCTTGGGGAAAAAGAGATCTATCGAGATCGACATCAAAGACATGATGGTCGGTGCAAAAGAAGAAGCACAAAAAATCACAGACGAAGCAAAAGCAAAGTCTGAAAAAGTTTACGCGGAATTAAAAGAAGAAGAGAAAAAGAAAGAACAAGAAGCTAAAGAGACAGAAAAAAGACTCATTAAAAAAGATGAGCTTTTAGACGCTCGACAATCTGAAATAGACAAAGAGGTTGAAAATATAAAATCAAAGGTTGAGGAAATAAAAAAGATTCAAGAAAGAGTTGTAGGTATCGAAGCTGAAAAGAGAGGCGAACTTGAAAAAGTAGCAAAACTTTCAGAAGAAGAAGCAAAGGAAGTTTTGTTTAGTGATATTGAAAAGAAATATGAACAAGATCTTTTGGTAAGAATGCAGAAGTTTGAAAACTCAAATGATGAAAAGTTGGATAGACGTGCAAAGGATATCCTTGCCACATCCATCCAACGTTTAGCATCCAGTACTGCCTCTGACATAATGACAACTGTCGTGGCTATTCCAAACAATGAAATAAAAGGAAAAATTATTGGAAAAGAAGGACGCAACATCCGAGCTTTTGAAAGAGCTTCCGGTGTTGAACTTATTGTCGATGATACTCCAGGTACAATCGTAATTTCTTCATTTGATCCAGTTCGCAGACAAGTTGCTCGTTTTGCTCTTGAGAATCTTATCTTGGACGGACGTATTCAACCAGCCAAAATAGAAGAAGTAGTTGAAAAAGCAAAAGAAGAAATAAATAAAATCATTAAAGAAAAAGGTGAACAAGCAGTCTACGAATGTGGAATCTTCAACTTTGATCCACGTATTGTCGCGATTATCGGAAGACTTTATTTCCGTACCAGTTATGGTCAGAATGTTCTCCAACACTCTATCGAAATGGCTCATATTGCTGGTATGATTGCCGAAGAATTAGGAGCTGATGTCGCGATAGCCAAGGCCGGTGCTTTGGTACACGATATCGGAAAAGCTTTAGACCATGAAGTGCAAGGTACACATGTCGAGATTGGTATGCGTATCCTTCAGAAGTTCGGAGCAGATGAAAGAATCATTACTGCTATGAAATCTCACCATGAGGATTATCCTTATGAAACTATTGAATCCATCATCGTGCAAACAGCTGACGCTATCTCTGGTGGTCGCCCTGGAGCTCGCCGAGACTCAGTTGAGAACTACTTGAAACGTTTGCAAGAACTTGAAGCATTAGTAAATGGCTTCCCTGCTGTTGAAAAATCATATGCTCTTCAAGCCGGACGTGAAATCCGTATCTTCGTCACACCCGAAAAAATATCCGATGCCGAAGCAAAATTGATGGCTCGTGATATTGCGGTAAAAATAGAACAAGAATTGAAATATCCAGGAGAAATCAAGGTTACGATGATACGTGAAACTCGAATAATAGAATACGCCCGGTAGAATAAATTAAAACAATAAAAAAGAAACAGCCCGCGACAGTAGTCGCGGGCTGTTTTGATACAATTAGGAATTAAAAACCGTAAATGTTAACATATTTTTATGGATACTTCTGATAAGAAAATCATTATTATAAATGGAGTAATGGGAGTTATAGGTTCCCCTATTTTTTCATACTTTGCTGAGCAAGGAGAGAATTTTATTTATGGTATAAGTCGCCGAGGATTTTATTTTGAAGAATATGTAGATAGCAGTGGAGAACTTCCTCAAAAAGATATAGTTTTTTCTCTTGCGGATTATAAAAAAGAAAATTACGAAATCGATATAGATAGTTTTATTGATGCATTACCGGACCTTCCTATAGTTTTTATTCATACAATGGGAGAATATGTTACTGAAATGACTAGAGATGGTAAATTACAAGTAGAAAATGACAATGATGGCGACGGAATTAACGACAACGTAAAACGTCTAACTTATGAAGTTCCAATAATATTTGCAAAAAAACTAGGTAAACGAAAATCTCCAACAACCTTTATTCAAATAGGATCACTTTCTGATAAATATAAGATTGATATTCATGGTTCATGGGTCAAATCTATGGATTTATTAAAAAATGATCTTAAAAAGATTTCTGATAATAATAAAAACTTTAATGCCTTAATATTAAATGTTTCATCTGTCCTAACTCCAAAAGAACTGACTGACAGACCTTATGTTTCACTAAAAACAAATGCGGATATGCGATACTGGTTACCTCCCACAGAAATAGCAAAGTTTATCGATGAATATACCAAATCGATAAAAACAGGACTTCATGAAGAAGAATTATATAAAAAATGGCCAAATATTTCACCAGATCATTTTAGTTTAAGTAAATATAAAGAAAGAAGAGGAAAAGAAATATATGATACTCTTGCGTTTGAACACAAAGATATATTAAATCTATCAGAAGGAGATAACATTTCATTTAGCTTTAATAACCCATTTCATATGGATAAACTTTGGGGTGATTTAACTATATTACTCTCTAGACAACATAAAAAAACACAGCCAGTTATTTTTTATAATCCACATCCTTGGTTTTTTATAGTAAGAAACAAAACAGAACATGAAGTTTTTTCAGTTCTTAATGATGAAGGTTATCTGGTTCTTTTAACTTGTGGTTCAAATACGTATTTAGATAAAACAACACTAGAAAAGGAACTTATAAAATATCGACATAAATTTAATATTTCTACCTCTACAAAATTTGAAAATAATTACAATCTTAATATTTATGATGACTTTATAATTGAGGTAACTTTTGATAAAAATACATCAAATGAAATAGATAACTTTTTTATAAAAAATAAAGAAGTTAACCCAGAATTAGTTAAAGAATTAAAGGATATAGTCTCTAAAAATGGAGAAAATAGATTAACTGTATACAAAAACAAACAAAAAGCTGAAGAATTAAGAATAGAATTATCAAAAGATTTTGAAATATCTGCTCCATACAAAATACAATAGACAAAAAGAAAAAGCCCTGTGCAACATTGTGTGCACAGGGCTTTTTTAATTTACAGCTGCTTCTTTTAGCAGTTTAACCTTTTCTTTTCCTTCCGGTATATTGTTGAAAATGGTACGTTTTAAATTTCCATTATTCGATTCTACCCATTTTACTAATTTTTCTAAGTCTTTAGATAAATCTGGATTGAAAACTCTAAAGGATTTCAAAATCTGATCTTTCTGTTCGACATTCAACTGGTTTACCAGATATTTAGGTCCACCAAAAATCATAAATCCGATTTTATCTCTGAATTTTTTGTTTTCCAAAGAAATAACAAAGTGTTTAAACCAAGCCATTACCTTATCAAAGAATTGATCGGGAGACAAATCAGCCAAATTGTTTAATTCTTGCGGAGAGATGTAATTAATTGCTGACATTCGAGCATTTAAATATTTCTCACGCTTAATAAAGGCTTTTTCCACCCAGGAAATTTGTTTTGGGTTTAAAAAAATAAGTTCTTTACCCCAAGTTCCACCATAAGTCCATTCCTCATCAGTATTTGGAAGCAACTTTTCCTTTTCGAACTTAGAGGGCCAATACTCTCCTCCTGAATTAATATAGATAACCTTTCCATTCATACGGCAAAGGAAATTACCCGCAATAGTAACGTAAGCCACAGGGCTAGTAACGATGTTTTTCATGATTCATGATTTTAATTAGTAATTATTAGATTATTTACTCTTTTTAAGGATCAAAAATCCCTAGAAAGAGTAAAAAATCTCATAAAACTACTATTGAAAAGAACTTGAACCAACAATAATATATCACATATAACAAAAAAGTCAACATATTCTCCTAACCTGAAAAGGTTGCCCTTAAAAAACCCTTGTTATATAATAGGGATGTAGGAATTTTACAAGAAGGGGTCGAAAATATTAATAATTAAATTTTAATTACTCGTTACTTGTCTCACAATTGTGTGATAAAACGAAAAAAAATATATGAATAAACAAGCATTAGTTGAATTAGTTCATGAAAAATTAGGAGGTACAAAGGTACAAGCTGAAGAAATCGTAGATGCGATGTTTGGTGCAATCGTTGGTACAATGAAAAAAGGAGGTGAAGTATCAATAGCTGGATTCGGAATCTTTTCCGTAAAAGCTCGTGCTGCTAGAATGGCTCGCAATCCAAAGACTGGAGAACAAGTCAAAGTAGCTGCTAAGAAAGTTCCAAAATTCAGAGCTGCAAAGGCTTTGAAGGACGCAGTAGAATAATATTTTATCTCGAGATAAAAAACAAAAGCCACCGAAAGGTGGTTTTTGTTTTGCAAATAAAAAAACCGACATCATTCTAGATGTCGGGTTTTTATTTTTTTAGTACCTTTTTAGTGATACCAAGGAAATAGTAATAATTTCCATTCCATTTACCCTCTGAAGGGTACAAGCCTAAAGCCAATCCTCTCTTGGGATCAAGGATCAATGGTACACTTTTGAAACCATCAAACACAACTTCAGATCCCAGAGCTACAACTCCGAACCCTTCAATTAAATGAGTTTCAATTCCAAATGATTGAAGTTCTTTGATTGTTGCAGGACGTAAGCCATGACTTTGCATAGAATCTAAAACATTCTTTGATGTTATGAAACCAGGTAAAGAAACAAGGATACCAGTGAGTGAATCTTTGCCAATAGATTTTTCTTTTTTAAATAAAATATTTGAAATTTCATTTTTATAAAAGAAATAGCCTCCAGTAGTACTTAATTGCTCAACTGTATTTTTGTAATTAACAAAAAACTTAACAGGAGTCTGGTTCGGTAGGGCTGGTACACTTTTTTGACCAGCACAACTAAAAGAAGAAATGCTGGTTACTATTAAAAGTAACTCAACAAAAAAGATTAACTTTTTCATATGTCTGGTTTTATTTAAGGTTAGTATTTATTACGAGGTTCTATATAACTGACCATATTGTAACACACTTTATATATAAAAGTCAAACTAATATTTTCGGATTACTGCTTTTAAAACAGCAATAACATTGAGACTATTTTCTGGGTAGATAGGTTTATAATTTTTATTAGCAGGCTGAAGCCAGACCTTACTGCCCTCTTTACGGAAATATTTCATTGTAAATTCTCCATCTACTTCAGCGATAACAATCTGCATATCTTTGGCTTGATTTGCCTTCTCAACAAGAACCATATCACCTTTTTCTATGTGTGCATCAATCATTGAATCACCATCAACTTCCAACATATAAGTAAGAGATTTGTTCTGGATCAAAAGATCGTCGAGTTTTATCTTATCAGTCAGTTCTTCTTCTACGCTCGCTGGTAATCCAGCTGTCACATAACCAAGCATAGGAATTTCTCCAAAAGATTCTGCAGGAATTAATCTACCAAGATGATCTTTTGCAACGACACCTGCCTCAAGAAGTTTATTCACAATTTTAAAAATAGCATTCTTTGACTTGAAACCAAAAAGGTTCATCATCTCAGAGTAAGTGGGCATTCTTTTATTTTCCAAGTAAAAGGATTCTATTTTAGTTTGATAAACATTCTGCATAAATTAAATAATTTGAATTAAAAAAATTTGGGAACTAAAGCATTTTTATAAAATGCTCGTTCGAACTAGCTGAAAGCTAGTTTTAGGAAAAATTTACTCAAAAAACCTTTTTTAGAATTATAACGAACCTTCTTTAGAAGTAATTTATGGTCTCTCGCCTCTTTGATATAAACTTCACCCTGCATGATCTTCAAATCAATTTTCTTATTGATGTTTTGTATCTCTCTTTCTAGTAACTTAAGATATTGTGTTTGTGACATTGATTTTTATAAGTTATTTATTGATAAGTGACCTATACATAGTATAGGTGAACGCTCGTTCACTGTCAACAAAATAGTTGTGGATAACCTAAACAACAAAAAAGACTAGGTTTTACCTAGTCTTTTTTGTTGTTTTTCTCAAAATCTTCTATTTTTTTTCGTTCTTCATCCTTTTTATTCTTTCCATCAATTTTGAAGCTTAATCCCCCTGTCACACTCACGTCCCCAGTAGTCTCTTCTTGTATAGACCCTTTCACTGAAATATTTTTTGTTAATCTTCCAGTCCCTTCAACATACGCATTCATCTTTCCTACACCAGACTGTTGCATATTATAAAGTTCTTGGTCGGTTCCACTAAAATTTTTTATTGGTAATGTTACTTTAACACCTCCTTCAATACTTCCATATTTTTCTCCACCTTTTTTTATATCAAGCTTTATAGACGGGTTAACCTTAAAAGAACCGTAAACATTATTATTTTTATAATTTATCTCTGGTCCTGCTTCATAATTAAAGTGCACTTTTTTTGTTGGGTCTTCTTTGCTTTTTACTGATATTCCAACATGGGCCGATGGTATTGTTTTATTTCCTTCAGAGGTGATTGTAGGTGTTTCAGAGATAAAACCATCAGGCCCAACTGGCATTATAGTTTTACCTGAGTAATCATTGTAATTATCTACTCCAATGCCCCCTTCTAGTTTAAGTGCAACGTCACTTGAATCTTTCTTTGCTAAAGTATAATCAAAATTAATAGATTTACTTTCTTGTAATAAATTATTCCTAAGACCTGAAGCTCCGGGGTTTACAATAAGCTCTTGTTGATTTATCTTGTCTCCGGTTATTTTTTTCTCGTCAGAGATATTTATAGTAAAACTTTTTTCTAATTTACTATCAGGAGCAACAACTTCAATAGTGTCTTTTTCTTTAGTGTCTGCCAAATTTTGAGAAATTGCTTTATCGGGTGTGGCTGCTACTGCTGTAGTGATACCAACAGCAAGCCCGATTTTTTTAAAAAAATTTTTATCCATAGTTGTATTATAACACCTTTATTTTCGATCAGGAATTTACTTTTGGTCTATATTGTATAGCCTCAAGAATGTGATTGGCGGAAATATCGTCTGAGTTTTCCAAGTCAGCTATTGTGCGAGCTATTTTTATTACACGGTGATATGCTCTTGCAGAGAGCGCTAATCTTTCTGCGCTATTATCTAAAAGATTTCTGACTTCATCCGTTAGCTTCACAATATTCGACAAATCTTTCACATTCATCTCGCTGTTTGTTTTTATATTTCGATCAAATTTTTCAAATCTTTTTTTCTGTATTTCTCGAGCATTAGTTACTCTGTCTTTTATTTTTTCACTCTTCTCTCCCCCACCTTCTTCACCCAATTTTTTATAATCAATATTATTTACTGAGACCCACAAATCAATACGATCCATTATTGGACCCGAAAGTTTTCTTTTATACCTATCAAGGTCTGATGGTTTACAAATACAAGCTTTTTGTTTTGATCCAGCATTACCACACGGACAAGGATTCATTGCAGCGACTAAAATAAAATTTGATGGAAATATTGCTGACCCTCGTGCACGAGAAATCGAAACAATATTATCTTCCAATGGCTGTCGCAAGGATTCAATCACCCGTTTTTCAAATTCAGGAAACTCATCTAGAAACAAAACACCTCTATGTGCGAGTGTCACTTCTCCGGGTTTTGGATATGACCCTCCACCAATAAGTGATACATAAGACGAGGTATGATGCGGTGCACGAAAAGGTGGAGCTGAAACAAGTTCTCCATGTGTTGCTCCTGCCACAGAATGTATACCGGTAATTTCTAAAACTTCTTCTAAACCAAGGTCAGGTAAAAGTCCCGAGAAAGCTCGAGCGAGCATGGTCTTACCAGTCCCTGGTGGGCCATACATCGCAATATTATGTCCACCAGCTGCAGCTATTTCCAAACCACGTTTTGCACCTTCTTGTCCGCGAACATCTGCAAAGTCAGAACCTTTTCTTTCTTTGCTGTAATTTATTTCTGTTTTTGGTTGAACCGAAATTTTGCCCTGTCCCGCGGAGCTCTTTGAGCGAAGTGGGATTTCATCTGTGTGTTCTACTACTTCTTTTAAACTACTAGCACCAAAAATTTTAATACCATCTACAAGTGCCGCTTCGACAGCATTTTCTTTTGGTAAATATATTTCTTCGAAACCCATTTTCTTGGCTTCCTGGGCTAGAGGCAAAGCACCTTTAATCCTCCTCAATGTTCCATCGAGTCCAAGTTCTCCCAAGAAAATCTTTTTCTCTGGATTAAATTTAATATCGCCAGCAGCGAGCATATAAGAAAGTGCAATACCAAGGTCAAAAAAAGATCCTTCTTTTTTAAGGTCTGCTGGTGAAAGAGAAACTATTATTTTTTGATTCTTTGCTTTTGGAGATTTAAAACCAGAATTTTTTATAGCTGAGCTGACACGGTCTTTTGATTCATCTACGGCTTTATCTGGTAAACCAACAAGACTAAAAGAGTGGAGCCCTTTAGAAAGGTCCACTTCAATAGTCACGACAACCCCGGTGAGTAAATTTACTTGTGCTGAGTAAACTTTCGCAAAACTCATTTTTAAAAAAAATTATCCGTTTAAATGTTCTTTACAAGTTCGAGCTGCTGGATTAGCTTCCATGCGAGCTGCCTCGATTTCTTTTTTACATACTTCACACTTTCCAAAAGACTCTCTACTAATTCCTTTAAGAGCACGCAATATACTATTTAGTCTTGAGCCAAGTTCTCTTAACATTGAACTCTTTTCTTCATAATCAGCAAATCTATCTGCCATATCATTCTGATCAGCTTCAGGGATGTCCTGTTCCATTGGAGTTGCCTCCCATTCGCCTGTTTCTGGGTTTAATTTACCCATATCACGGACTTCTTCTAATAGAACATCTCTCTCTTTTTCTAGGTCTTCTTTTATTTTTTTCTTGTCTAATGTCATACTGAACATGATAACATTTTAAATACTAATGGCAAATAACCCTTTTTTGTAAAAAATTATTTCTTGATTTTACTAGAAGCCAATCGAAGCATTACTTCATTGGCAACATCCTCTTTATTTGTAATAATCACAGAGTTTTCGTCTGCAAAGACATACATTAATACTATCTTACCGTCTTTATCATAAAGGATACGAGCATTTTTATTCACAACAATTCCATCTTCAAAATTTTTGGTCAATAAATAGCTCGTATCTGTTGAGATATCAACACCAAATAATCCATGTAAATCAAAAAACATTTTACCTTCCCAAGCCTGTAATGCTGAAAAAATATCAAAGAAAGAACGTGTTTTTAACAAAATAAATAAATCGTTTGTATCATTTTTTGTGATTCCTATTAGGAAATTATCACTTACGAGTGGAATCTGACTTTGATTAAGATTCGCGTTAATCAAACTTAAAAACTTCTTTAATCCTATAGGTGCAGATTTATTTTCTGTTAGATAAATTCCCTCTACTCCACCCTTTTTAACTTTTGTGGCATTTACTTGGCTATAAATTGTTTTAACAACATTTTCAACATTCAATCCACCAACTTCTACAATTTTTGCCTCGTCTGTAAAAATTAAAGGTGAAAATTGCAAAGCCACTGGCACTGTAGAGATTTGTTGTTTCAAGATAAGAATAAAAGCGACGGATCCAACAGCCAGAATAACAAACACAATACTAATCAACATAAAAGTTTTATTTCTTCTACTTTCAGGAGATAAATTTTCTTTTTCTTGTTCCTGCTCTTCTTTTTCGTGAATTATTTTCTTAATAAGTCCTCCTTCATTAATTTCAATAACCTTCGCCATATCCCCGGCATAAGTTTGAACAATCTTATTCTGTTTCTTATTTTCTGGTATCATTATTTTTAACTATTCCAATACATCCTTATTATACAAATTAATTGTACAATTCACTATGTGTACCAATATGAGTAAATATAACAGTGTCACCCACTGCTTCATATAAAGCACGAACATCACCTGTTATATTTACACTTCTGCATCCTTCGTATGGATAATGCACATAATGATTATTTAATATTTCGGAAAACTGGTCAATTCCGAAAATAGTCAATCTCTCATAAAATTTTTCCTGGATTTTTATAGGAAGTTTCTCAAACTTTTTGTTAAACTTTTTATGAAAAGTAATTCTCATAATTTCTTTAGAAAATCAATTGCTTCTTTTGTTGTACTAAAAGGCCCAGACAAATTCTTACCAGCCTTAATATCTCTTCTTGCCTCTTCGATAACCTTAATAGTTTTTTTATTAGGCATCGGTGCGGTAAACAATGCCTGTCTTTCTATGACAAAAGTCTTTAAATAATTATTCACCAAAGTACCAAGCGGAAGCCCCATCTCTTTTGCGAGCTTTTGAGCTTTTGTTTTTAATACCTTATCTGTTTTTATAAGCATTGTTGTATTCATATACTCAAGTATATATTTTGGTATAGTTTTGTCAATATGAAAAGGTAATGTGCACACACATTTATTGACAAGTTAACATATAAATGATATTGTGTTTTAGTGTCAGTTCTTTAATATCTTGTTTTAGTTTTACTTGTTTGGGTTATTTTGTATTTCCATTTTGGAATTTAAAGTAATCCAAATAAGCATCAACAATCTAAAACTTTATAATAATGAAAAAACCAACTTTAATTTTAACTACAGTTATAACGGCTTTAGTTGTTATATTATTTTTTAGTAATAAAATTGAATCAATGATAAGCTTTACCAATATGAATTGGCTTCCATATTCAATTGCATCAACAATATTATTGGGAATTTCAATGTCCTTATATAAAATGCCCTCATTTAAAGGGTATAGTAGTTTCTTTTCTACTTTTTGGACAAATATTTTCTCTGCCTTTTTTGTTTTATTATCTCTAATAATCTTCGGCCAAAGTTACTTGTCCGGATTATTAAGTATTTCTTGGTATGCAATAATTTGGGGAGGATTCTTTGCTATCAATATGGTACTGCAAAAGATTTTACTTCATAGTGTTGAAACAAATTCAGCATATCCAGTTACATCTTCTATTGGAAGTATTGTTACTGTTTTGATCGGTATAACTGTTCTTTCTGAACATGTCTCCCTTGTACAAGCATTAGGAGTTATTATTATTTTGCTTTCCGTTTTTCTTTTTACAAGAAAAAGTGGTTCATTCCCGTTGGATCAAAAGACAATTTTGCTTTCTCTTGGAATTATCGCTTCATCAACAGCATCAAAATATGTTCAAAAATTAGGAGCAGTCAATGATTCAGTTACTCATTTTATGTTATGGCAATATTTAGGAGCAGCAATTTTTGCCATTTTTATTGCTTACATTTTTGAGAAAAGAAAATTTAAAGAAATAACGCACTTGGGTAAATACTGGAAAGGTTCCGCGCTTATTGGTTTATTTTCTGTTTTAGGAGGTTATGCAATATTTAAAGCACTTTCTATTGGTCCACTTTCTGGAGTGTATGCAATTCACCCAGCTTATACTTTTATAGCAGCAATTTTTGGTTTTGTTTTCTTTAAAGAAAAACTAACGAAAAAGAAAATAATTCTAGCACTAATAAGTATTGTGGGTATAATTCTTTTAAAGATTGGATAGAACTATATTAAAGGGCATGTCATAAATGACATGCCCTTTTTTATTTGTCTTTGTTTTTTAGATTAAGTATTAAACCTTCGGTGCGAAGAAATCTTTATTTGCTTCTTTGATTGAAAGACTTATCTTGCCTCTTTGTGCATCAATAGCGATAACTTTCACTGGAACAATCATACCTTCCTTTATTAGATCACTCACTCTTTCTACTCTAAATGGTGCTATTTCAGAAATATGAACCATACCGTCAGTCGCAGAATTCAAGCGAACGAAAGCTCCGAAGTCTGCAATCTTTACGACTTCACCTTGTAGGATTTCTCCAGGCTTGAACTCATGTGTCATTTCTTCTACGATTTTCTTTGCCTTTCCTGCAGAACCGTCTCTACCTGTGAAGTACACAGTACCATCGTCTTCGATAGTTATTTCTGCACCTGTTCTCTCTTTGATATCTTTAATCACTTTTCCACCAGAACCAATAACTCCTCCGATTTGTTCTGGTTTGATTTTGATAACTAAAATTTCTGGAGCACTTGGAGAAATATTTTCACGAGGTTTTGGAATTTCTTTTTCGATAGCATCGAGCAAAGTTAAACGAGCTTTCTTTCCCTGTACCATTGCTTCGGATAATATTTTAATTGAAACACCATCCACCTTCACATCGAGCTGAATTGCAGTAACACCTTCACGAGTACCAGCAACTTTGAAATCCATATCACCGTGATGATCTTCTGGTCCTTGAATATCTGTCAAAACTTTATACGCATCATCATGTTCATACATCAAACCCATCGCAATACCTGCGACAGGATTTTTAATCGGAACACCAGCATCCATGAGTGCGAGAGTGGACGCACAAATACTTGCTTGTGAAGTAGAACCATTCGATGCCATTGATTCAGAGACGATACGAATAGTGTAAGGGAAATCTTCTTTACTTGGAAGAACCATCGCAAGAGCTTTTTCAGCGAGAGCACCGTGTCCGATTTCTCTGCGATTTGTAAATCCACTACGTCCAGTTTCTCCGGCTGAGAATGGAGGGAAATTGTAGTGGTGCATAAATCTTCTTGAAGCTTGTAAGTCCATTCCATTCACTTCTTGTTTATCACCAGGTCCACCGAGAGTGAGTGCTGAGAGCACGTGTGTACCTCCGCGGTAAAATATTCCTGAGCCATGCAAAATTTTTGAGAGACCTCCAGCCTGTGCGTAAAGTTCACGAACTTCATCCATCGCACGACCATCAGCTCTCTTGTTTTCTTTGACAGCTTTTTCATGAAGCATGTCATTTTCTGTATCATCAAAAATGTCATCCTCAAGTTGAAAATCTTTTCGATCACCATTTATATATTTCTCTTTTACCAAGTTATTCCATTCATTATGAAGTGCATCGATTTTCTTTTTTCCTGGTCCAGCAAAAATTGCTTCCTCCATTTTTGGTAAAATATTTTCATTGAACAACGCAACAGATTCTTCAGAAATTTTGTCATGGATTATTACTCTTTTTTCTTTACCGATTTCTGCAATTATTTTTTTCTGAAAATCTTCAAGCTTGGTTATTTCAAGACTTGCTAGTTGAAGAGCTTCGGTAAGTTCCTCTTCTTTTACTTGTCGAGCAGCTGCCTCGATCATATTGATAGTACCCTCTCTTCCACAAACAGTCAGATCAAATTTGTATGGGTATTCTTCTTGTCGAAGATTAGTTGATGGATTTATTTTTAATATTTCAGTGTCATACTTTCCGACACGGACACAACCGATCGGACCCTTCCATGGAATATTGGAAACAACGAGTGCAAGTGACGCAGCATTCACAGCGAGCATCGCAGGATCGTTATCATCACAAGCAATAACAGTGACGATGATCTGTACTGCATGTCTCAAGTTTTGGTCAAAGAGTGGACGAATAGTTCTGTCGATAACACGACATGCAAGAATGGCTTCATTGGAAGGTCTGCCTTCACGTCGGACATATTGTGATCCCAATATTTTTCCTGCAGCATAAAACTTTTCTGCATAGTCGACAGTCAAATTAAAAAATCCAAGACCTGCTTGTTTGTCTTTTGACATACAAGCAGTAGCGAGAACTATCGTCTCACCATATTTCAACATCACTGAACCATGAGCTTGGTCAGCTAAATCTGAAAAAATAGCGGTCATGATTTTTCCACCGATTTCTACTTCATACTCTTTCTTTTGCATAATTTTTTATTCTCTCCAACTTCAAATTGGAGAGGTTTAGTTCGTATCCAGACTGCAGTATTGTTCTCTGTACTGAATACCCGAATGTGGAACATCCTGATTACCTAAGTGATTAACACCTTGATTACCTCGGTTGATTAACATTTCGAATACCCAAATATGGAACACTACCTTATGTCTAGACGCGAACTGATTAACTAATAAACTACTGATAATGTTAGCATTTTTAAGATAAAACGCAAAAAAAATCTCCCCTTTCGGAGAGACTCTTTTTTATTTCACACCAAACAAATATTTTCTAGGATTTTCAGATAGATCTACGAAGTCATCAGCCACTTCACGAAGTTTTGCAGAAGTAGATTTCCCAAAGGAAATCACTTCCACCTGTGTCATAGTCTGAAGATATTCTACTAATGGTACGAAGTCCCCATCACCCGAAACAATAACAATAGTATCTAGGCGTGGAGCGTTTTTAATCGCATCAACAGCTAGACCAACATCCCAATCTCCCTTCTTTGTTCCAGTATGAAAAATTTGTAAATCCTTGGTTTTGGTTTCAATACCAAGCTTGGTCAATGCTTCAAAAAAATTCTTTTCCTCACCAGCTTCTGTCGTGATGACATATGCTACGGCTCGGACAAGTTTTCTTCCTGCCACCGCTTCTTTTAAAACTGCTCCGAAATTCACTCTAGCTTTATATAAATTTCGTGCACTGTGATACAAATTTTGTGTATCAATAAAAACTCCAACTCTCTGTTCTTTATGTTTAATTACTGTCATATATAAAAATTATTCTAATAATAAAAAATACCGACCTATCAAGATTATAGCACTTTTATAAAAACCACTGTTAATGAGAAGTAAAGTATTTTTTAAAAAGCATTACGCCGTCCACAGGTGCACATCAATATCCGATGTGCCAGGCCGACGGGCCGAGCATAGCAAATTTTTGATTCTGCAGAATCATGCCGCGCAATGTCCATTGAGGCGCGGCCAGTATTTTTTTATGTGTGGTTTTTAAAAGATACTTTACTTTGAAATTAACCTAAAAAAACCAAACAAAAAATCTCCGCCAGAAGCGGAGATTTTTTATTGTTTGATTTAAGCTAAACCCATTTTCTTCATTAGAGCGTCATAACGAGGTTTACTCTTTCTCATTAGATACTTTAAGTGAGTTCTTCTGTCGGCAACCATTTTGATTAAACCACGACGAGAATGAAGATCCTTTTTATGTTTCTTTAAGTGTTTTGCTAGTTCATCAATCTGAGTGGACAAAACAGCAACCTGAACCTCGGAAGATCCTGTGTCTTTGTCGTGAACTTGATTTTTCTTTATAACTGCTTGCTTTTTCTTTGTAGTTAACATGTGCATATCTTAGCACAAACACGTAAAAATTGCAAATGATAGAAAATAGTCTTTCTGACCTTCCCCTACACCTGGTGTAGGGGAATTTTGAGAAATAAAGTATTTTTTAAAAAGCATTGCACAGGCCGACGGGCCGAGCATAGCAAATTTTCAGCAGAAAATTATGTGCGGTTTTTAAAAGATATTTTGTTTTCTCAAAAAATAAGAAACAAAAGTATGTCGCACAATATTTCTGTTATAATTAAATTATGGTTTCTGAAATCGAACAGCTAAAAAGAGAATACTTGGAACACATGGAAATCGAAAAGGGTTCCAGTTTGAAGACCATAGAAAACTATGAACGATACATGACACGTTTTTTGGATTTCGCAAAAATAAAAACTGCAAAAGAAATCACTGACGAGCTAGTTCGAAACTTCCGATTATTTTTAAACCGCCAATCTGCCGGCAACAATCGCGCGACTGGAGCGACTCTCAAGAAAAAAACTCAAAATTATTATTTGATTGCTCTACGTTCATTTTTGAAATATCTTGCAAAGAGAGACATCACTTCCCTATCAGCTGAACGCATCGATTTAGCAAAAGTTCCCGAGCGTTCTCTCGATCTCATCTCTTCACAAGATTTAGACAGACTGCTCGCTGCACCCGAAGGTAACGATTTAAAATCTCTTCGTGATCGAGCCATTTTACAATTATTGTTTTCAACTGGTCTTCGTGTTTCAGAATTATGTTCACTGACACGAGACATTGATTTTTCGACAGATGAATTTTCAATCAGAGGAAAAGGTGGCAAAGTGCGAGTTGTTTTTATTTCAGATGAAGCGAGAAGGGATGTAAATAATTATTTAAAAAAACGAGATGATATGGATGATGCTTTGTTCGTAAAAGTTGATCTTGAAAAAGCGACGAAAGAAAAGGAAGCTCTTGCTCGTAGATCAATAGAAAGAATTGTAAAATATTATGCGATCAAAGCAGGTATTTCTAAAAAAGTTACTCCCCATATCATACGCCACTGTTTCGCGACTGATCTCCTGCAAAATGGCGCAGACATCCGCAGTGTACAAATAATGCTAGGACATTCAAGTATTTCCACCACACAGATCTACACACATATAACCGATAAACAACTAAGAGAGGTTCATAAAAAATTTCATTCTAAAAGAGAATAAAAAAAATCTCCTTCGTTGAATAAACAACGAAAGAGATTGATACGATAAAACCAAAAAGTTTAATAAGATAAAAAGGAAATTCTTTGACCTTCCCATTTTCTTGTTCCACCATAACACAAGGAGATAAAACATCTATCTTCTTTTTCTGCAACAGGAATTACAGGCTCTTTTACTTTAACTTTTACCGGAGCCGGGGCAAAAAGCATTAAAATTGAAACTATTACATTAGTTTCTTTCCCTTTTTTCATTTGGTTTGTTTTTTTAATTGTGAATACTATTGTATTTAAAGAACGAATCCAATCCTAACTAGGACGGAAGACTAGTATACCTGCTTCATATAAAAAAGCAAACTTTGGTGTACAATATATGCATGACAAAGATAGTTTCCTGGAATACAAACGGTCTACGAGCCACAGCCAAAAATGGTTTTTTTGCTCCATTATTTAAAAATAAAAAAATGGATATTTTGTGCTTGCAAGAAACAAAAGCAGAAGCTGACCAACTCCCTCTAGAAGTACGAGATGTCCCAGGCTACTCTTCTTACTTTTCTCATTCTAAATTACGAAAAGGTTATAGTGGCGTAGCAATATATTCAAAAATAAAACCAATAGAAATTTTTTACGGTATAGGTATAGAAAGATTTGATATTGAAGGACGAATAGTCGGAACCAAATATGAAGACTTCACTCTAATAAACGTTTACTTTCCAAATGCTGGCACAGACCCAGAGAGACTAAAGTACAAACTTGAGTTTTATGATGAATTCTTGAAATTTGTCTTGAAACTAAGAAAAAAAGGTGAACATGTAATATTTTGTGGGGACGTAAACACAGCCCACACAGCTATTGATCTAGCTCGACCAAAAGCCAACGAAGAAAATACTGGTTTCCTACCAATAGAACGTGAATGGATTGATGAAGTTATAAATAATGGATTTTCTGACGTTTTCAGGCATTTTTACCCAACCAAAAAAGATGCCTATACATATTGGGATATGAAAACCTTCGCGAGAGACCGAAATGTAGGCTGGAGAATTGATTATTTCTTTGCTAGTAATGAAATAGTTTCTAAAATAAAAAAAACTGGTATAGATACTGACTATATGGGCTCTGACCACTGCCCTATCTGGATGGAAATTGAATAAAAAAATAAGCCAGACGTTTTAATGTCTGGCTCGAAGATTATTTTACTTCAAGGCTTTGTCTATTTCCTTTTTCAATCTAAGACCTTATTACCAATTTCATCCTGTCCGAGATATTCCTTTAAAAATTTACTGCGACTACTCTGTTTTAATCTTCTAATGGCTTTCTCTTTTATTTGAGAAACTCGTTCTCGTGTTAAATTAAATTTTTCTGCTATTTCCTCAAAAGACAAACGAGGAGAGCCAATGCCAAAATAAAATTTAATAACATCTTTTTCACGTTCAGCAATAGTATTCAATGCTCTTTCTATTTCAATACCAAGAGATTCTTTATGAAGAATCTCGAAAGGAGAAAATTCATCAGTACCAAATAAATCAGTTGCTTCAAATTCAACAGATTCAAACGTGTCTAAATTTAAAAAAACTTTATATGGCTCATTAGTGGAAACAATCCTTTTAGGAACTCCTAAAATCAAGTTTAATTCATGCTCACACATTTCTAATTCTTTGGAGATATACTCATTTTCTGGGTAATAACCATTCTCTACAAAAAATATGTTACTTATTTTCTCAGCCTTTGATCTTGTTGAAGCTATGTTCTGTGGCAACCGAAAGAATTTATCAAATTTAATTGATGCATCTAACATGCTTGCTTGGATACCCCATACAGCATAGGACAAAAATTTTGCTCCTCTGGTGTCATCATATCTGAAAGCAGCTTTAATTAAACCAATACAACCCTCATTAATCAAATCATCTAAGTTCAATAAGCATTTATTAGCTTGATATTTTTTCGCAACAGAGATAATAAAAAAAATATGAAGTTTTAAAAGATTTTTAAGAGATTTTTCATCTCCCTTTTTAACTTTTTTAATTAATTCTATTTCCTCATCGCAACTAATTGGTTTATGACTATCAATTTCTTTCAAAAGATTTTTAAAAGAAATTGTTCGACTAGAAATATATTTAATTCCTTTGTCTGTTTTGAATTTAAAAGATCCCATATATCTGTATTTTTAAATTGTTTAAGTGCATCTGTTTCGTCCTTTTGGACTCATCAGTCGAAATACACATTTCGAGACAGAGCAGTGAGTATTTTTTCTCACTGCATACACTTTTCAGTTTCAGGATGTTGCGTTCCTAACCAGAGGTTTGAGTTACTCTATTCGCTCAACTTTGTTTGGGTTTTTTCTTAGCCTCAACTCGAAAGACTCCATCTCTTACCGTTTGTATTGCCTTGAAATGCATATTGATAATATCGGGGGTAATCGCAATTACTTCCTGAGCTAAATCAATTGCTTCTTCAATTAAATACCCACGTTTGGATTCACGCATTTCCTCCAGGCAGTCGGAAATAATCATGAGACATGATGCCTTAGGCATGTAGTGGTCATAACCACGTGCGAGAGGTTTCCCTTTCTCGCCATAACCTGCAAGAATATTATTCCCTGTTACTTTTCTATCTTTATTCAGAGCAGCACAGCAGAACTGTGATGGTTGAGTTATAGATTGAGTAGATACAGTTAATACATCTTCTTTCGGATAATGCACATACACAGCAACCCCTGCTTGATTATTCCAATCTGTACCAAAAACATCCGAAATACTTTTAAGCGCATTGGCGGCTAATTGTTTATATGGTCTTGTCGATCCAGTATAAATATAACCACCCCTTGGCTCTAGGGAATCTGGGGCGATACTGCGAGAATCTCTGCCCGAATTGAAATGCTTAAGTAAAGCTTCGTGATTTTCCTGCTTAAGTAAAAACAGTACGTTAATGCTTTGAGTCAAAACGGGAAGTTTATCTATTTTTTTCATGGCTATTTAGTTTTAGATTTAACAAAGAACATCTGTTTCGTCTTTTTAGACTCATCAGTCGAAATACACATTTCGAGACAGTGTGGCAAAAATATTTTCACCACTATTTGGATAATTTTACTTTGAGGCTTGTCCGTTTCCTTTTTAATATTAAGCGGTGAGGTGAGAATACTCAACCATATTCCTTGATTTACTCAACAACTTTTCCTGACCCACTACAAGGTATATCTCTAACATTCCTCAAGTGGACACCCTCGTCTGAATCATCTAGTTCGCGAGGTGCTACTCTTGTGTGAGATAATAATTTAAATTTACCCTGAATCTCAGTTTCCTGAGCGGAAATTTCTTTTCCGCATTCTGGACATATACTTTTTTTCATATCTGTATAATTTTAAGTTAGACAATATATTAAAGAACAATCTCTACAGAACGATCATTCGACTTCGCTCATGACAAGCAAACAAATCACAGTTCTGATAAAGAGGAGAAACATTTGCCGTAGCATTTGTTTCTCCAAAATTAAACTTTTCTCTGTTACCAGAGAGGCATCACGTTCCACCGTGAAGGTTTTTACCTACCACACCCTAGGATTAGGATAACCGACAAATGTCGATTAGATTTCTGGATTACAACGATTGTGTATTCCAAATTGCACAATATCTCTGACAATACGTTTTTGTCATAAATTCTTAGCTGTGCTTGGTTTGGAAAACCATACACAACCAAGAAGAAGATCTGCTCCCTACTGGTCTCTCCGGCGCTGGCTCCCGGAACTTGCTTCTTTGCTCATATTCCAGAGTGGAAATTGAAATTTGGTTTAAAAGAAGTTGCACTGTGAATCGTCAACTAAACACAGGCTCCAAATTTCAATTTCCACCCTAGAATTATTTTTAAAAAACATTTACACTATCAATCCACGAAACATTTCATGAACTGAATAATGTGGGTGACTTTTACTAAAGGTGTCACCCGGGTTTTCCTTGGATGTTTTTATTGGGCACATCTTTGCCTTTTTATACGATGAGCTAATTAGTTCGTACTACCTGAGTTCTTATCTAGAACCATTACCCATTGGGGTCTTCAGAATTCTTCTTTCGAAGAACCTCTGGCTGCGTGACATCGCCTTTTTAGGGGATCCGTCGGCAGTAAAACCATTTTGGGCAAGTAGCTTATTAGCCATTCTGTCCAACTCTTTTGTGTCTTTCATACACTTGGGGTTTGATTGGTTACTAATATCTCCATATATAGAGACAATAGTAACCAATCAAACCTTTATAAAATGAACAAGTTTGAATTTTTGAAATAACCTTTATCAAACTTCTGAATTTAATTTAGCAATAATTATTTACTTTGTCAACTAGTTTTGTCATGTTATTTCTGTTAAAATCATATAAAGTAAGCATATAAACAATTTATTATTAATCTAACAAGAATTTTTGTCATTTTATGATTGAAATACCACAAGAAATTAAAAAAGTATTAAGAGAAATAGGATTGGATCGCACAGAATCCCAAGTTTACGTAGCTCTTCTAAAAAAAAGTCTTCTGGGTATTCAAGACATTTCAAACGAACTCAAGCTTCCACGTTCTTCGGTACATCTTGCGTGTGAAAGTTTAGTCGACAAAGGAATCGTAAAGATAACTAAATTAGGCAAAAGACGAACTTTTTATATTGAGCATCCAAAAGATATTGGAAATTTTTTAGTACAACAGGAGAACAGTATTTCTTCTAAAAAGAATTCACTGAATGAGATTCTACCTCGACTAATTGCAACATACGCAACATCCCAAGAATCCGAGCCCATCGACATAGAAGAACTTCAGGGAGAAGACGGACTCGTAGAGATATTTTACCGTTCCTTGGATCAGCCTAAAAATGGAGAAGTTTTAAGATTTGGAGCTGACCCGGCTATGTTTACTGTTGCAAGAAATAGACTTGTAGAATATAGAGAAGAAAGAATGAAAAAAAAGATTTATACTCGCTTGTTGTTAACGGAATCAGAATATTCAAAGGAAGAAATTAAAGATGCTCGTTTTAAAATGCGTGAGGCTAGAATTTTACCAAAAGAAGTCTACAATCCAAACACTCAAACTTCTGTCTGGGCTGACAACGTAACAATAACTATTTGGGACAAAGGCCTCCACTCCATAATAATAAAAAACAAAGCTATTGCTGAATTTATGAAGCAAATGTTTGAAATTGCATGGAGCCAAGCCAGGAAAGACTGATTAGACCGTTGTATAAATTTAAAACTCCTAATCCTCTGGATTACTTTACTTTTTAATCCAAAAGTGTTATTGTATATTCGAAATTCTAAAATAGAATATTCATTGCATAGTTCTTAAACAATTTAACTCCCCAAATAAAATGAAAAATTTAATTATTTTTTTAATGCTTTTACAAGCACCAATTATTTTAGCTCAAGAAACATTTACTAGCAGGATAAAATCCTCTTTTAAAAATGCAAAGAGTCATCTTATGGCGCATGACACCGTTAGTATTTACAAAGATACTGCCTTTAAAGTAGTAATGATGCCATTCAAACGGTCTGATTATCAAACCGAAAGAAAAGATGGTTATTTTATTTTTAAAGCAGTTGGTCACTCGAAAAATAGTGACCTCGATTCTGCAAGAGCTATGGCTTTTCTAAATGGTTATGAGATATTAAAATCTCAAGTATCCAGTGAAACAAAAAGTTATCTTAATAATGTAAATGTTAAAGACGAAAAGATTTTTCAAAAAAAAGATGAAGAATATTACGAAGTTTTTATTTTATTGGAGGAAAATGAAAAAGATGTACATCTTTGCAGGGTTGGTATTTGTAAACATAACTAATTGTAGTTTACAATAAAAATTCTGTCTAACCTTCAAACTTATACATCATGACTAAAATAGAATTAGAAATAAAATGGAAAGAAAAAATTAATCTTTTATTACATAAAAGAAACATAATTCCAGAAATAGATGTTAAATTATTTCTCAAAGAAAATTTCTTTGAAATTTCTCTGGATTTTGATTTAGTATTACAACTTTCCGGTGAAAAAATTTCATTAAGTAAATTTGTTACCAAAATGGTAAATTATGCCATTAAAAATCAGCTGAGTAATAAAGGAGGTTACATAGGAATTTGCGAACCACTCCCTGGATTAGATTATTACGACAACAAAATAGATAGGTATAGCAATGGTGAATCTGCAAAATATCAATCTGCTTTTGGTAAATGGTATGGTGATAATTAACAAAAAAAACAAGGAAATAGATGAGCCTCGAAGTAAAATCATCCACGAGTCGGACATAACAATGTCCGACTCTTTTTTTAAATTAATTAAAGTTTTACCAATTTGAGTTTAATACCTGATCCAAACCAGTCTTGAGCATGTTTTTTAAAGCTTTTAGTAATATCAGTTACAAGGAATTCTCTCTTTCCATTTTTTTGAAGCATTTCTCTAACTTCATCTTTATTCGCAAGATACTTTTTAAGTCGCTGAGCTATTAATTCATCTTGAGAAAAAACTATTACATCTTTACCCACCATTTCACGGATCTCTTTTTTTAATATTGGGTAATGAGTGCAACCCAAAATGATTGCTTGTACTTTATGTCGCATTAATTTTTCAACATACTCTTTTAATATAGGCTTCACCCATTTAATTCCTCCATTCTCAATCATTGGGACCAAGAGTGGAGCTTCTTGCTGGTAGACTTTTATTTTTTTGTTGGCTTTTCGGAATTCTTGTGGGTATTTATTGGAAATGACAGTACCTGGAGTTGCCAACACACCAATTTTTTTTAAATCTTTATTTTCTACTACCTTTTCAATCGTTGGAACTAAAATACCAAGAACTTTTCTGTCTGGCCAATATTTAGGTAGATATTCTTTTCTTACTCTATCAATACCTTCTGCCGAAGCCGTGTTACAGGCAACCACAACTAGTTTACAATCCTTTTTGTACAAAAAATTCAATGCTTCTTTCAAGAATTCATAAACAGTATCTGCTGATCTGTTTCCGTAAGGCACTCTTTTTGTATCACCCAAATAAATATAATCATATTCAGGTAATTCTTTGATTATTCTTTTTGTAACCAAAAGACCACCAAGACCTGAATCAAAAATACCGATTTTCATCCTTTTATTTTAGCACGTATTAAGCATATTATTTTTATCCTAAATTTATGCTATTATTTCAATATGAAAGCTTCAAGATTAGAACAATTATCCGACGGTATTTTTGCAATCGTAATGACAATCATTGTTTTCGAATTAAAAGTACCTGCGTTACCTATAGGCACAGGAAATTTAGATGTTTGGCGTGCTCTTGTATCTATGTCTCCTCTTTTTATGAGTTACATCCTTTCTTTCGCAATGCTTTTCACTTATTGGAGAGCACACCATTTTTTCATTTCTGTTTATGCCAAAAATATAGACATGACTCTTACCAATATAAATGCACTCTTTTTCCTTTTCGTTGGACTTGTACCCTTCTCCACATCACTTTTAGGACGAGCAGGTGGATTAGAACTACCAATAATAATCTTTTCTACAAACATTATCCTTATAGGTCTTTGTCTTTACTGGATGAGAGACTATATATTTCATTCTGAGCATATTAAAAATATTGAAGTAAGCCACGATGAAATAATACGTGGAACAATCCGTATGCTAGTACCAGTATTTTCTGCTCTTATAGCTATCCCTCTTTGTTTCTTCTATAAACAAGCAGCTCTAGCTCTTTTGGCAATATCTATTCTATTTAATTTCTCTCACTACAGTACCCACTTCTTGGTTAAACTAAATAAACTTTTTAGATAGCACCCACATGTCCGACATGTGGGAATTTATGTGTGTTTGCATATTACCGATATTTCTTGCATAAAATATACTTTTATTGTAAAGTAATAAAAATTCAGAATTTAAATACAGTATAAATCGTTCCTAAAAAACAAAATAACATGAAAAAATTAATCCTCAAAAAAGCAGCTTACTGCTTAGTAATTTGTAGCTTGGTTTTCACAACCTCAGCGTTGACTGGAAATTACAAACAAATTTGTTTATTGTCATATATTGCTATTTTTGTTCTAGCGAGTATCTCTATTGTTCGTTTCCTTAAAACAGAGAGAAAACTTAGTTTATTATACAAAAGACAAGAAAGTAGTATCTGGCTGCTAAATCAAAAAGAGTTGGGAAGGATAGAAATAAAAATTGAAAATCCAACAATTGACGGAGTAATTTTGCTAATTATTGGAATATTTTTTGAAGGACTACTTACTTATAATTTTTTTCCTTCACTAGCAGATAATAGTAATTTAAATCAGCTATTTGGTGTCGGATTTATTATCGTTGGTATAGTCCTCTTTTTTTGTCTCTTCGCTTTATCCTTTTGGTCATCTGTTTTTAATCACCTAAGTTTTGAAATAAAAACATACGGATTAACTTCCAAAGAAGTTGAAAAGTTGGTTAAGAGTGATTTTTTGGAAAGGGCAAAAAAAGAAAAATTCAAGTTTGAATATGTTAGCTTTTTTTATATTGAAAAAGCCGACAATCAATCTGAAAACAATATTGATGTTCCAAGCCCCAGAGTAATAGCTAATTTTTTTAGAGAACATCGAAAGCTACTGGAAATTAATTTCAGTAATTTCCTTGAAAAAAAGAACGTAGAAAATGAAAACAAGATCAAAGATGAGAAAAAATTAGAAAAAATCGCTAGTTATCTAACAGATTAATTAAAATGCAAAATCCCCACATGTCCGACATGTGGGGATTTTTTTATTTCTTTACTCCATGTTTCTCGTGTAACTTTGCAACCTCCTCTTCTTCTAATTCTTCCTTTTTTTCTTTCGCTTTTTCACCTAAACTCCTTAATTCTTTATCAGATAGTTTATCCAACTCCAGAACTCTGTCCTTTAGGATACTAACTTCATTCTTTGTTGGATCTTCCAATACCTCTTCCAATAAAGCATTTAAAATCCAACCCATTCTTGGTCCGGGTTTCATGCCTATGTCCTTTATCATAAACTCTCCATTTATTTTTAGCTGTCCGACAGATATCGGATCATGCAGAGCTTCTTCTATCATTCCAAAATATTTTCGCAAACGATAAGGTGCTTCTTTCTTTTTCATTCCTACCCTATCACACTCACGGACATTCATCAGATACCAAATGTTTTCCACACCCACCTTTGCAATAATTCTTCTCACAGCTGAAAGTGTTATTTGTTCCGTATCTGAGAAAAACATATGACTACGAACAAGTTTCTCAACAAGCTCAATTTCCTTTTTTGGGAACTTCATTCTTTCCATGATTACCTTTGCCATTCTTGCACCGACAACTTCATGTCCATAAAAAGTATATTTTCCTTTTCCACCTGCTTTCGTAGCATCATATCTGCGAGTTCGAGGTTTACCAATATCATGAAAGAGTGCAGTCAGTCTTATTTCTAAAGGCCAATTTTTATCTGCCGCATGTTGGAGAGCGTGCAATAAATGATCCCAGACATCATAAATATGTTCTCCTAGTTGTTCACAACCTATTCCCTCCTCTAGTTCAGGAATAATGTTTTTCAACAATCCAAACTTTTGAAGCATTACAACACCACTAGCAGGAGTTGCAGACATAATAATTTTTACAAACTCATTATTGATTCGTTCCTGTGAAACCTCTTTTATAAGGTTCGCATTTTTAAATATACTTTCTGATGTTTCATGAGAAACAGTGAAACCGAGTTGCACACTAAAACGAACAGCTCGGAGCATTCTGAGAGCATCCTCTTGGAAACGATCATCGGGACTCCCTACGGTTCTCAATACTTTGGAATTGATGTCCTTTAGACCGTCAAATAGATCAATCAGATGTCCTTTAGACTCCTCACCTGATGCTGAAGGTCGAAAAGCTAGAGCATTAATAGTAAAATCACGTCTTTTTAAGTCGTCCTCTAGCTTATCGCTAAACTTTACATCATCTGGATGTCTGAAGTCACTATATTTTGATTCAATTCTATATGGTGTAACCTCAATAATCTCGTATTTTGTTTCACGTTTAACATATTCTTCAGTTTCACAGGTAACGTTATCTCTTGTTTCACGATTAACGTCTTTTCTTTCCTCCTCTCTTTTATAAGGAGAGGATTGAGGTGAGGTTCTTATTGTTTCACGATTAACCTCCTCAGTTGTTTCATGGGAAACGTTATTCCTTAGAACACACACCCCAACAGTACCAAAGGTATTCTCATACACAGTTTTCTCGAACAAGGCAATTATTTGCTCTGGTTTAGCATTTGTCGTCACATCCCAATCCTTTGGTGTTCTATTCCCCTCTGTTTCACTTAAAACCTGAGACATCACAAGATCACGGACACAGCCACCGACAAGGTATGCTTCGAAACCAGCTTTCTCTAAAGTTTCAGTTACATATGAAACTTCTTTGGGTATTTTTGTTATTATATTTTTTATAAGTGTTTCCACTAAATTTAGTGCGGCTAGGGAGAATCGAACTCCCGTCTCATCCTTGGCAAGGACGTGTTCTACCACTAAACCATAGCCGCAGTAGTTAACTACTAATATTTTATTAAACCTACCACCAGGGCTTTTATGACACGATAAACCCCTAAACCATAACCGCAGTAGTTAATCTTTATAATTTAAATAACTTTACTAACAAAAACTATTATAATATTTTTTATACCAGAATGCAATTTATACAAGCTTATCTATTACAAAAATAATAACTTTGTTTAAATCAAATAATTTTGTATAATTGTCCTTAATGCACCCGTAGTGAAATGGATATCATGCCTGCCTTCGAAGCAGTTGTTCCAGGTTCGAATCCTGGCGGGTGCACACTAAAATGCCAAAAGTTACATCCCCTTTTAATTAAAGATATTATACTAAAAACTGTGGATAACTATGTGTGTAATGTTTATAAGAGACATATATTGGACAAAAGTCAAAGGTGCTTTTTATTAAAAATAGCTATATAAATATGGATATTATATTAAAGGACACAAAATATACTAAAATAGTTTCACGTGAAACATTTTTAGTTATGTTATACATGAAACACCATTAAAATGCCCAAGGTTTTCACTTCTGAAAAACAAAAAACAGGGGAAATAGGTGAGAACATTGCCTGCAGGTTTCTTTCAAAACACGGTTTTTCAATCATCGATCGAAATTACACAAAGAAATGGGGAGAAATAGATATTGTTGCTAGAAAAACCGGAAAGTTATACTTTATTGAAGTAAAATCTGTTTCTAGGAATTTAACCTCTGTTTCACAAAGAACATTAGACGAATATCAACCAGAAGATAACATGCATCCTTGGAAACTAAAACGTTTATCAAGAACCATTCAAACCTATCTAGTTTCTAAGAAAATACCAGAAGAAATGGAATGGCAAGTTGATTTATTGGTTATTTTCCTAGATCTAAAGGACAAAAAAGCTAAAGTTAAGGTTGTAAATGACATAATTTTATGATATAATCTCATGTATGACAGAAAAAGGAGGGACATTTGGAATAGATGGAGGTGGTTATAAAAAGATTGCTACAAATTCACTAAGTGCAAACAAAGTGGATTCTCAACCAGAGAATCCAAGCAAATTAAACCCTGCAATTGAAGCAAAAATGGAACATTGGAAAGAAATGGTATTAGAAAAATGGAATATTTTTCATGACAATAAAAGTGAAGAAAAAAATGTTACTGATTGTAAAATTGAAAAAAATAGTAAGATAAAAATCTTAAAATCAATTCTAGAAGATATTTCAGCATCACCTTCAAATAACGAAGGACAAGATGAAAGACAAAAGGAACTTTCTAGGTTCATGGATAAAATAGAAAAAATAGAAAAAAGTTCTACAGAAAAGGTCACGGATTTTTTAATAGAAATCAAAGAAATAGAAGGGGTAAAAGACAGTATTCGTGATTTCTTTTTTAAGAATTTATAAATCTTGTTATTTTGTTTGAATATGCTAAAATAAATAAGTTTTTCGGGCTGTAGTATACCGGTAGTACAAGTGCTTTGGGAGCATTTAGACTGGGTTCAATTCCCAGCAGCCCGACATAGGAGGGGAGCAGCGAGCAAATTTATTTGCTCGTGTTGGGTATTGAAAGGCTTTTCCTTATTTAGCTTTGCTAAATGGAAAAGCACCTGGCTATGTAATAGCCAATTCCCAGCAGCCCGACTATTGCGGGATTAGTTTAATGGTAAAACGTCAGTTTTCCAAACTGAGGTTGGGAGTTCGATTCTCCCATCCCGCACAGATAAAAAAGAGCAACTTTCGTTGCTCTTTTTTAGTTTTTATCTTGACTTTTTTTAAAAATACTCTATTGTATGTAAAGAACTACAGATAATCTAATATTAATCAGACAAGCTATATAAGGCTCGTTTACAAATAAATAAAAAAATGAAAAAACAAACTTCACTTCGCCAAGTAAAAATTGGAGCTGGCAAATCAACACTTGTTTATGCATTCATTATGTTAATTGTTGCATTTGTTGCCTGGATATTTACTATTATTTTTTTCCCAATTTATTTTGATATCAGTGCTTTTTCCAATGAATCATTTAAAGTGATGTCACTTGTTGCAGTGCTTTTTGTTGTTATTTTGATACCAAGTGTTTTATTTTTATTTGGTTATTATAATAAAAAACTTCAATTGGAACATCTAAAAGGATTAATAGAAGATGAAAAATCTCAAATTCGTCATTATAGAAATTCTATTGAACGTAATAACAAAGAAACAAAAGAAAGAATTAATAATGAAATGATTGAAAATAATCTTAGTTACGAAACCACAAATCTAATCAATCAAAAATTGATTTCAAAAATTAAAGATTACCACGAAGTTATAAATACTGATGCCAAAATAAAAATTCTTACTAAGATCACAAAACATGAAGAAATTCTCATAGGATTACATAAAACATTAAAATTATTTAACTAAATACACCCCTGCTTACCAATCAAATGGTTAGTGGGGTTTTTTGTTTATCTATTTAAATGTTATGATAATTCTATATTTGATAAAATTCCAGATAATTATATTTTATTATGCCAAAAAAACACGAAAAAAGTAATATAGAAAAAATATTTGAAGAACCAGCAGAACTTCTAGAAGAGGGAATTGAATTCCTTAAAAAGGAAGAAAAAATAATTGTTAACAAGAAACCTTTCAAGCTAGCAGAAGAATACTGGAACACCTTAGGTCCTGGGCTTGTCACAGGAGCGTCAGACGACGATCCATCAGGAATAGCGACATATTCTCAAGCAGGAGCTCAATATGGACCACAGCTTCTTTGGCTCTCATGGTTTACTTTTCCTCTTATGGCAGTAGTCCAGGAAATGTGTGCTCGTATCGGAGTTGTGACAGGACATGGACTTGCAGCAAATATCCGCCATAATTATCCGAAATGGACACTTTATTTAATTACCTCGCTTCTTTTTATTGCTAACACGTTCAACATCGGAGCTGATTTAGGGGTAATGGCAAAAGGTGTGCAACTTGTATTGCCCAATGCTAATTTTGTTTTTCTCATTATTGGTCTAGGTACAGTAAGCTTGTTACTTCAAATTTTTACTACCTACGCTAGATATGCTAAATATTTAAAATATTTAGCTTTTGTTTTACTTGCTTACATCTTCTCCGCATTAATGAGCCACATGAATTGGTCTGAAATTCTTAAACACTCATTTATCCCTTCTATTACATTCAGTAAAGACCAAATTTTTCTAATCTGTGCTATTTTAGGAACAACAATCTCTCCTTATTTATTCTTTTGGCAAACATCACAAGAAGTAGAAGAACAAAATCTTAAAGGAAGAGAGAATGAAGCCAATTGGCATCAACCTGTTTTCAAAAAAGAAATCCGACATATCCGTTCCGATGTGTGGAGTGGAATGTTTTTTTCAAATCTTGTTATGTTTTTTATCATCGCGGCTTGTGCTAGTACTCTATTCACAAATGGAATAACTAACATAACATCAGCAGCTGATGCTGCTCTCGCTCTACGCCCACTCGCAGGGGACTTTGCGTTCTTTTTATTTGCAATTGGTATCGTTGGTACAGGAATGCTTGCAATACCAGTACTTGCTGGATCTACCTCATATGCAATCTCTGAGAGTTTCGGATGGAAACATGGTTTATACCGTAAACTAAAAGAAGCTTATTCTTTTTATGGCGTCATAATAGTATCAATAATAATCGGAATTGGTTTGAACTTTATTGGATTAGATCCAATAAAAACCTTGATATACTCAGCTGTTGCAAATGGCATCATTGCTCCTGTTATTTTATTCTTTATAATTAGAATCAGTAACAACAAAGAGGTTATGGGGCATTACAAAAATAATAAGACTGCATCAACTATCGGATGGATGACTATTGGGCTTATGGCTGTTTCAGGAATTGCCGCTATTGTTACTTTGTTTTTATAAATAACAAAAACTAAAAGCCCCCGACATAGTCGGGGGCTTTTAGTTTATTTTAATTTACTTCTTCCAAGACCAATCAACTCCTGGGTTTCTTGCACCACGAACCTCGAAGTGGATATGTGGGCCAGTTGAGTGTCCTGTTGAACCAACATAACCAATGACTTGTCCCTGTATAACATTTTGTCCTACAGAAGTTCCAATTTTTGATTGGTGCGCATAATAAGTTTCTGTTCCGTTTGGATGCTTAATAATAACTAACCCACCAAAACCTCCATTTGAATATCTACTTTTAGTACCTGCTTTTGCAAAGATAACAGTACCAGAAGCTGCAGCATAGATAGGTGTACCTGTTGGTGCTCCTATATCGATAGCTCTACCTTTATCGTGAAGCCCTTGGGTTTTATGACCTGTAGGTACTGGGTTTATATAATATCCAGAAGCATTCTTCACAGGATTTTTAATATAATAATCCTGGTCTTTCTTTGCACTTATTTCTAAGTTAGGTGCAGGTTTATCGCTCTCGCTGATTATTTCAGCATCAGGAATGATAAGTTCTTGTCCTATCACTAAATCTGAGTCTAAAGTTACATCATTCACAGCAATAATATCTGACACATCTGCATTATATTTTTTAGCAATCTTTTTCAAGGTATCTCCTTTAATAACAACATGATTAACTCCATCTATCGGTAAAATCAAAAGGATATCACCTTCCACAAGCTTTTCGCCTTTCTTCATATCATTCGCCCAAAGAATAGTATTTATTGAAACATCAAACATTTTTGCTACAGCTGCGACAGTGTCTCCTTTTCTAACAACATAAACACTTGTATCTTCAGAAGAAAGATCAGCGGAATCGGTACTATCAGAAACACCCATTAATCCTGTTGAAGGGACAAGGGCACTATCAGAAAGAATGTTAACATTGGCGTTGTCTTTTATTTCATCATCCTTACTTGTTTTGGCCTGAAAATCCAAAGCAGAGGAAGCGTTGGCTTGTAGGAGGACCATATTTTGAGAATTATTTATTTTAGTAGAATCTGGAACCTCTTCTTCAGCAGAAGCGTTAATCCCGAAGATTGAGGAGAAAAAACCCGCCTGAGCTTGGACTGGCACAGAAAAGGCCCCAAACACAAGGGAAAACGCTAAAAACAGGCTATAGATTTTTATTTGAGGTTTTATGAGATAAACTAATTACCGCAAGAATTCCTTTTCTAGCCTTTTAAAATAAGGGTAGAAATTACAGGACGACCAATAGTACTGCAAACAAAGGTTCTCACGATGGTTACTGTCTTTTATCTGTGTTCGGTCAACTTATTTCCCGCTTCTATTCAGAGCTATACCTAAATGGTAGCGTGATAGGGGTCAAAAGTCAACCCATTTGTGGAAAACTCCTATTGACAAAATACCTAAAAATACATACAATTTAGTGAGTTAAAGAGCAATTTTTTATCGAAATTAGTAAAAAAAGAGCAAAGACTTTATAATAAAATTATGTTAGAAAATAATAAACAATCTAAAAAAGTATACAAGAAAGAAGGGGCTGTACCTCAATACAGTCAACCAATGCTGCAACAAAATGAAGAAGAGGTAGAAGATGATACATCTATAAAAATTACAGTTGAGACAACACCCGAAGCAATCAAAGAAAGAATAAGTCGAACAAAGGCACAAGAAACCTCTTTTAATGAAAAGGGGAAGAAAGGGGGTATAAAACCAAAAGGAAACGAAGACAAAATGGGAAATATAAATCCTCAAAAAGGATCCATAGACAAAGTAGTACAAGCTTTTTTTGGAGAATATACAAAAAGACCAAACGAGGAAGAAGCAACACCCAGAAAAGAGCTATTGGAGCTTGCTTTAAAAGATGGCGAAAAGAAGAAAATCGGTATTGGAAGTAAATTCACCTTAAGAGGAACAGTAGGCCATAATAAAGAAAAAGTGCGTAGTGGTAGTTATATGATTGTCGGAACCAGAACTACTGCCAAAGACAATATTCTTTTAATCCAATCTAAAAAAAATGCGAACGACAAAAACGAGAAACCTCTAGAGCTGACACGAGCTCAATTTGAGCAATACTTTAAAAAAGACGGTATCTTATTCACAGCATCAGACAAAAGACAGGAAGCATTAAATAAATTTGAGAAAGAAAATTCAAAAAAAACAATAGTAACCAAGGAAGAAGACAAGGTTGAGGTTAAAACTGAAACAAATGAGCCACTTATGGACGACAACAAAGAGGAGACTCCTGTTGTTATAGAAAATTCAGTTGATCTAAAAACAGAAAGTAAAATAGAAACCGAAGAAGAGACAGAAGAAAGAATTGTTGAAATACTAAAAAACAACAAAATCAGTGAGGTTATCGTCAGTGCTGGAAACAAAAGAATTAAAAATGAAAAACAAGCTAAACTTCTTGGTGGAAAAATAGGCGACCCCATTGCGACTTTTAATCAAGATTTAGATTCACAAACTTCTTTATTACTTTTGAATGATTTCAATAAAAATAAACCTGAGGAAATTTACAATGAAGGTGCCAAATCCACAATAATCGATATTCGAAAAGGAGAAATGGAACCAAAAGAAAAAGTAGAAGGCGTGAGAGTTTTTCTTGATACCGGAGGCAGCTGGTTGAAGCTCGAAGAAGATGGAAAGACAACCACACTTCGTATTGACCATCATGGAACAGGGCAAAGAAAACCAACATCAGGAACAAAGATGATGTATCGGATATTGGAAAAAGCAGGTTTATTGAAAGAGAAACCAGAATGGTTGAATAAATTTGTTAATTTTGTTAATGATTTTGATAATTTATCTTACCTAGAAAATGAAGATGCAAAAAAACCAAGAACTTTTAACGAGAACTATTTTAGAAACAAATGGCCTGATTCTCTTTACTCTATGGCCGAGAAAATCCCTTACAATACCTTGCTTGAATTGGTAAGATCTGGAAAGATAAAAGATCCTTCTGTTCCGTTCACTCAAGAAGAACTGGAAGGTGAACTTGGAAAAACCAAAGTAGGGGAATTTAGTATTGCAGAATTATGTAAAAAATCACGCACAGAAGATGTAGAACAAACAATCACCGGTATTAAAAATGCAAAAAAAATAGAAAATACTTCTTTAGGAAAAGTTGTTTATCATGACTTCCGACCAATAAAAGAAAAAGATGGAAATAGTTATAAACCAAACCAAATTCCAAACAACCGAGCTTTTATTGGAACCAAAGCTCTTGGTTATGATACTTTTGTAAGTTGGAGCAAAAACAAGAGCAATAAAACATTTTTCATAAATTCAAAACACCCTAATCTAGGTAAAGTTATTGAAAAATTAAATGAAGTTGATCCTGGTTGTGCATCAGAAATAAGAGGTGTGATGGTTTTTGGAAAAATAAAAAATCTAACCGAGAAACAATTTTTGGATATCATAAAAAACCCTGATGCTTCAGTGGAAGCAAAAGAACCTTATTCTTTTACTAAACACATGAAAGAAAAAGAGCTTGAAATACAAACAAAGGACGAATCAAAAACAAACGAGCCAATAAAAAAAGAAGAGATGGAAGAACTACCAAAACAGGAGACGTCTGAAACAGAAAAGAAAATAAAAGATTTAGAGAACAAAATAGCGGTGCTTATGAAAGGGATGCCAAACCAAAACATAGATGAGCTAGATAATTTCGAAAAGTTCTTTATAGATATAAAGAATAAACCAGAAAACCCAGAGATTATGGAAGCTATTAAAACAGGGGATCTGGACAAGAAAAAGGATTTATTGAAAAAAATGTACGAAGAGAGCGAATTTGCACCAACAAAAACAAGATAGTCTATAGAAATATAAAAAAACACAAAACACCCTAATATATAGGGTGTTTTGTGTTAATGCTTGACAAATGGCTCAATAATATGTTATACTTGATGCAGTACTGTAGGTCTTTGAAAAAGGTTATTGGTTATTTAAATGAAACCCCAAAACTGTAATAAGTAAGGAGTTTCTATAAATAATCAAAAATATTAACCAAAAAAAACCGTTTCCAATGAAAAAATCATTTTTTTCTGCCTTTATGGCAATTGCTCTCCTTTTTGGATTGAGCACAGTATGTAATGCACAAAAAGCAAAAGAACCTGAAAAAAAGACGACCTTTAAAGAAAAAGTACAAAATTTTACAAAAAATGATGCTACAGCCAAAAAATCAACTAATACCAAAACTGCTGCAAAAAAACCGGTAGCTTCAAACACTACCACTACTGCTGAAGTTAAAAAAACAGAAAGTTCAGCACCTGTAGTTCCTATAGTTGCTGAAAAAAAAGAAGATCCAAAAATTGCGGAACTTCAAAAACAACTTTCTGAAAAAAATGCAGAAAACCTACGCCTGCAAGCCATAGCTAATGCAAACAAAGTAGAAGCCGATTCGATGGCTAAACAATTGTATGCATCAAAATATGGATCAAAAACAGAAGAGAAGGAAACACAAACCCAGGCTCCCAGCCCAACGCACATAGAACCAACCGCAGCTGCACCTGAAAAAAAATCACATAAGTGTAAAAGAAAATAAAGAATTACACTTAAAATCCAAACCGCCCCAAAAAGGCGGTTTTTTTTATTTTTCATACAGAAATAACAATATATTAAGAGATATTGTGGACATATTTAGCTTGACTATTTGGTTAAAGTATGATATACTTAAGAAGTAATATACAACAAAAAACGATTTAATTGGTATAATCAAATTACAATAAAAAAAGAAAATTTGTTGAAAACATTTTGTAGAAATAAATAAAATGGAAAAATCAAAAGAAAATACAATAGATAATAAAAAGGAAACTTTTGAAACAAAAAGAATCGAAAAGATTTTTTCTGATCCATCAAAAGCCAATATAGATCATTGGAAAAATTTATTTACAGAAGACCTAAAATCAGAATCCGAATATTTAAGAAATAGAGCTCAAAAACTTCTAGGTTTAATTCAAGAAAAAGAAAATTCACTTTCTAAAAAAGAAACAGTTCAAGAAGTAATAGAACAATCTACAGAAATAAAAACTGAGGCTGTAAGTGAGCAGGCAGCCCCAGATGAAGTTATTAATATTGAAAAAGAAGAAGTATTACTTACTAAAGAGGAAACACCAAAAGAGACAGAAAAAGTACTTACCGAAACAGAAGAAATAAAACCTACAGAAACACTTGAAACACAGGAAGTTGTCAAACAAAAACAAGAAGAAAAATTGGTAGAAAGTCTTTCAAAAGAAGAGATAAAGACTGTTCAAGAAGAAATAAAGACATCAACTCTAGAAGAGTTCGAACCAGAACAAGTTAAAACCAACCTTGGTTTATTTTTGCGCAACCAAGTAGTAAAACTTGCATCAGGATTCAAGGTTTCAGAAAAAATGAAAGCTATCTCTCAGAAAATGAGACGAGGGGTTTTGTTGGGTACAGGAATACTTGTTCTTTGGCCTTCAGTCCTTGGCAAAGAAGGAAAAACCGTATTGCCAGACAATGTAAATGGAAAGGTAACAACAATCAGCCATGAAAAAGTAGCAAAGGTGGCTTTGGAACAAGACAAAAAGACTATTGATGCATCGTTTTATTACAAACTTTCACCAAATGCTCAAGAGATTTATCTTTACTCTTTCAAAAATATAGTTGACTCAAGTTTTCTTATTCTTGATAAGCCAACAGCAACTATGTACGTAATTGGAAAAGACAAAAAATTGATCGGTTCATTCCCTGTGCTCGTTGGAAAAACAAAAGGAGAAGCGCCAAACAGATCTGATGTAGATAGTGATTTAGCTGGACCACACGCAACGACACCAGCCGGTAAATACAAAATAGGACGTAAAGAAATAAACAGAAGTGACTATGTAGAATACCAAGGAAAAATATTTAGTATCTATGGAAGTGATGATCTGGGTATACATATGACTTACCCTGGAGAATATGCAAAAAGAACAAAAGCACTCAATACTCCTACCTCTAGTGACAACAAAGCAACCTTCGGGTGTGTTAATGCAGACAAAGAAAACTTCAAGTATCTCGACAATCTTCCAGAAAATACGACATTGTTTATCACCACGGATAACCCGAGTTTGTCCTTGAACCCACAAACAGGAAAGATTGGAAAACAAACATTAATCCATCAATACGCAGTAAACCCTAAAACAGGAAAAGTCGAAAACAAAAGTATAGCCCAAACACAACAAACAAAAAACATTAATACAAAATTACAAGGTTAATATAATAAACAAATTTATGAAAGATATACCACCTAAAAACAAAGACTTCAAAAGAAACAAAGAAAAAATTGATAAAAGAGTTTTAGAGTTAGTTGAAGGTGGATATACCAAAGAAACTGCTGCGAAAATAGCAGATGTTGAGTTTGTTATTATGGCGACAAAAGCTCGTAGAGAAGCAACAGCAAATGATCCTTCTTTAAAGGATGAGGAAAAAGAAGAGGAATTGTTTAAAAAAGATGATGTCTTGTCTGAAAATACAATAAGACTAGGAGAACTTCTTGCAGAAAAAGGAGAGAAAAAAACTGCGGGTACTGAAAACGTAGTAGAAACAAAGGATACTGTAAACCCAGTAGCAGAAACAGCAGCTATACCAACAGAAAAAGTTGAAAAGACAGAAGCCGAAGAAAATGAAGACATAATGAAAAGAATCAATGAAAATTCAGAACGAATAATAGCAGAAGACAATACAAAGTTTGAAGAAAATATAAAAAATATCCATGAAAAATCAGAAAAGATGATCACAGAAGCGAAAGAAAAATTTGATAAAAAAATGGAAGAGATAAAAAATAAAATTGATGATGGTTATAAAGACACAAAAGATAGTGCAATAACAGAAAAAAAAGAAATAACTAAAGAAACAGCAACTGCAACAGTAGAGAAAAAAGAAAACACCCACGTGGATGTAGAGCTAAATGAAATTGAAAAAATAAAAGCTCTAAAGATAGAACTTAAAGCTGAAAAAGAAAAATTAAAAAATCCTATAGCAAAAGTTGAAGATACAAAAATTTCAGAAAAAAAGCCAGAAGAGAAAGTTGTTGAAAAAGTATCTGAACAAGTACTTCTAGCACAATTAAATAACGCCAGAATACAATATGCAGATGGTTATAAAAAGTTTCTTGCAGACAGAAAGAAAGATTCTAGTTGGTATAAAAATCTTGGTAGAAAAATCTTTGGATCAAAAGTAACAGAATCTGAAACTCCACAATATTTGAAAGACCTAGAAAAAGAATATGAAAAAAATACAATCGAATATGGTAAAAACATGTATTCTGAAAAAGAGGCAGAATTAAAAAATTCCAAACTAACTTCAGAACAACAAAAGACAGAATTAAAGAGATACAAGGGTAATGAGATTTTCACAAAAGTAATAGCCGAAGAACAGATAAAATTAAACGCTCTTAAGGCAGAAAATCTACCGTTGAAAGAAAAAGCTCTTTGGAGACAAGGTATGGATTGGTATTTGAAACAACCTAGATGGAAAAAAATTGCAATTTCTACCGCGTTGTCTACTGCAGCAATTGCTGCTTTTCTACCCAGTTCTATCGCGGCAGGAGGAGTGACAGCTACATATTTAGGTACTAAATACGCAAGAGCGCTAACAGGAAGTTTTGTTGGACAGGGTGCATCTTATGCTTATGATTGGTTACTTAAATCAAAATCTGCAGAAAACAGAGAAATGGAAGAAAGAAACTTGGCTAAACAATTTTCTGAGGAATCTTTTGATACAAGTTTTGCAAAAAACAAAAAAGAATTTGATGAAATATCAGAAAAAGAACGAAAAGCAAAAAGAGAAAGATTGATTACCAAGGCTTTGATTACAGTTGCAGCTGGTGGAATCGCTTCTTATGAAATGGGAAATGTTTTACATACTATCTCACCCGAACAAGCACTTGCTAATGGTGACCTACAAAAATCTGGAGCTGGCGGTCATGGAACAGTAAAAATAGACAACGCACCAGAAACACCTAAAGCACCTGAAATAAAAATAGAATTAAAAACAGAGAGCGTAGACTATAGTTCAAGAGGAGCAATACAAACTATTCATGACCTAAAAACACAGATTAGTCATGATTATCCAGATATTTCAAAAGCTCCAGCAAGTGTGCAAGAATTTATGAAGACAGACTCGACACAAGAGGCTATTAGACTCGGTATGTACAACCCAAATTCTCCGGCAGAAAGTATGACTGTCCAAAAAGGAACACTTTCTTTTGAGAATGGAACTTTAAAAACACACTACCTTGATATGAAAGGTGTTGAGCATGACCAGGTTCTAATCAAAGGAGCTGATGTTGAACAATTTAAAGGTGACATGTTTAATTCAGATCATCAGGGTCAACATGCAGGATCTCAAGAAGGTTCAACACACGCAACTCCTGAAGACGGAGAAATAGATCAACAACTAGAACAAAACCAGGTAAGCCCAGCAGAAACTCCTGCAATCGATGAACATCTTAAACAAAATCAAGTAAATCCAACTGAAACTCAAGCTCAAAATACTGCATCTGGAAAACATATACCAGAAAGTCCAATAGAACCAACTGGAGAAATCCTTCAAAGCCTTCTAAAACAACACCTGGAACAAGCTCATCTAGTACGTGCAGAAAATATTAATCATCTTTTTGGTAAAAACACCACCTTATGGGACAATGTGAAAAATTCACACTCACCAAGTCTAACAGCAGACAAAATGATGCATTTGAAAACTGAAGGTATGACTGAAGATACAAAAAAACTTGTTTCATATCTTAACAAACTGCATGAAGTTACAGGACTTAGTCCTCTAGAGGAGACTTTAGTTTCTGCAGCTGAAACAAATGATGAATTTATTACACGAAGTTTAGAAAAAGCAGCTGAAATGGGAGTATTAGACGAAGTTAAATTATAATTAACAAAAAATTTATGAATCCAATACAAAATAATATAATTGACATACTTGAACTTGATAATCTTCCCAAAGAAGAAGCTGAAGAAATATTAATTCGAACCGGAGCTTTGATATATCAAAATGTTTTAATGCGTGCAGTTGAGAAAATGACTGATAAAGATCAGGATGATTTTGAAAAAATGCTAGATAATGAAGCAAAACCTGAAGAAATTTTCAGTTTCTTAAAAGATAAAGTAGAAGATTTCGAAAAAATCATAATCGAAGAAACAGAAAAATTCAAAAATAAAACTTCAAATATAATGGATCAGATTGGGAACTAAACTGTGCTATATTATAGGGGATGGAACATTTGAAAGGACTTAATAATGCACAAAAAGAAGCGGCTATTCACATGAATGGGCCGCTTCTTATTGTGGCTGGTGCAGGAGCTGGAAAAACAAAGACGATTACACACCGAATCGTTAATTTAATTAAAGAGGGAACTGCTCCAGAAAAAATTCTGGCTGTTACTTTCACAAACAAAGCAGCAAAAGAAATGAGAGAACGTGTAATATTAGAAATAGAAAAAAATGCTAAAGGGCATGATACTATTCCTTTTGTTAGTACTTTCCACTCTCTAGGGGTATTTATAATCAAAGAAAATGCGAGAATTCTAGGGCTTACAAAATATTTCACTATTTTAGACGAATCAAGTTCTGTCGCACTCGTAAAAGAAGCAATACTAGAAATAAGTTTAGATCCAAAACAATACGAACCTAAAAAAATAAAGGGTATTATCAGTAGAGAAAAAGGTAAATTTACCAATCTATCAGATTACTCTGAAAATGCTAGTGATTATCTTAGTAAAATCGTGGCACAGGTCTGGGCCCTATATGAAAGTAAAAAAAACAAAGAGAATTCTTTAGACTTTGATGATTTACTTTTAAAGGCAGTTAAACTATTAAAAGAAAACGAACAGATAAGAAAAAGTTATCAAGAAAAATGGGAATACATACACATCGATGAGTACCAGGACACAAACGAAGTGCAGTACTTGATGTCAAAAATACTTTCGGAAAATAATAAAAACATTTGTGTTGTCGGAGATGCTGATCAAAATATTTATTCTTGGCGTGGAGCAAATTTAAAAAATATATTAAATTTTGAAAAAGATTACCCAAATGCAAAAATAGTTTTATTAGAAGAAAATTACCGATCTACTAAAAATATTTTAGAAGCCGCCAACGAAGTTATTAAGAAAAATAAATATCGACCGGAAAAAAATCTATTTACTCAAAATTCAGCTGGTGAAAAAATAACTTTATATGAAGGATTGGCGGAAAATGATGAAGCGGATTTCGTGGCGACTAAAATTTTAGAGATTATGGACAGCTCAAGTGAAAGGGAAAATACTGTTCTGAAAAGCATTGCGGAGGCCGACGGGCCGAGCATAGCAATTTCCCAGCAGGGAAATATGTGCGGTTTTCAGAATAGTGTTTTCCCTGAAATAGCTATATTATACAGAGCCAATTTCCAATCCCGTGCCTTAGAAGAAGCGTTACTTAGATACAATGTCCCTTATCAAGTTCTAGGTGTTAAATTCTTTGAAAGAAAAGAGATAAAGGACACGCTCTCATACCTCCGCGCCGCACTCAATCCAGAAAGTCTATCGGACATTAGACGTATCATAAACTTCCCAGTCAGAGGAATTGGAAAAGTCACAATGGCAAAAATATTTAGTGGAGAAAAAGAAACTCTACCAATCAAAGTAAAAATAAAAGTGGATAACTTTTATAAAACATTGGAAGAAATAAAAGAAAAAATAGAAAATTCAAAAGTCTCCGATGTTATAAAATTCGCAGTCAAAAGATCTGGTATAGAAAATGAACTTATGACTGGAACAGAAGAAGATACTGAAAGATTAGAAAATATAAAAGAATTGGTAACCTTGGCTCTTAAATATGATGCACTAGAGAATGGAACAGGCGTAGAAAAACTTTTAGAAGATGCGTCACTTGCGTCAGACCAAGACAGTATCATGATAAATGATGATAAGAAGAAGGAGGTCAAGACTGGGGTAAAATTAATGACTGTCCATGCATCGAAAGGTCTTGAATTTAAATATGTTTTTATAACTGGACTCGAAGATGGACTCTTTCCTCATCGAAAATTTGGTGAGACAAGATCAGGAGAGGATTCTGAAGAAGAAAGAAGACTTTTTTATGTTGCTCTTACTCGTGCGAAAGAAAAATTGTTTTTATCATATGCAAACTACCGAACTATTTTCGGTTCACGACAAATCAATACTCCGTCAGAATTTATTTCCAATATTCCAGATGATATACTAGAAAAAGAAGGAGAGGAAAGTGGAGTGAAAACAATCTATCTGTAAACCTATAATTAATAAATTCATGATACATAAAGCAAAAAAATCATTAGGTCAAAATTTCCTAAAATCAGAACCAGCCTTACGGGCTATAGTAGAAGCGGGGGACATAATACCTACTGACATCATTTTAGAAATCGGCCCAGGCAAAGGAGCTCTCACTGAGAAGCTTCTAGAAAAGAGTTGCACAGTAATAGCCGTCGAGAAAGATCGTGACCTTATAGAGACACTTACTGAAAAATTTAGTGAAGAAATAGTTACCAAAAAATTAGTTTTAATTAGAGGAGATATTTTAGAGCTAAATCTTGAGATAATCTTGAAGGATATTGCTTTGAAAAGCATTGCGGAGGCCGACGGGCCGAGCATAGCAATTTCCCAGCAGGGAAATATGTGCGGTTTTCAAAGTAATATCCTTCAAGATTATAAAATAATCGCCAATATCCCGTATAATATCACCGGAGCAATACTAAAAAAATTCTTAACAACTGAACATCAACCAGAAACAATGGTCTTGATGGTTCAACACGAAGTAGCAAAAAGAATCGTGGCACGTGACGGCAAAGAAAGTATTTTATCTATTTCAGTAAAGGCTTATGGAGAACCAAAAATAATAATGAAAGTACCAGCAAGATATTTTTCACCAGCACCTAAAGTGGATTCAGCTGTGATAGCTATCAAAAATATCTCTAGGAAAAATTTCCTGAGGCAAGGCCTAGGGGGAATTAACGAAGGTAAGTTCTGGGAGATAGTAAAGGCTGGTTTTGCGCACAAAAGAAAGAAACTTTCCAAAAATCTTGCAGATGCGGGTGTCAAATACAAAAAAACCGAGCTAGGAAACAAACGAGCTGAAGAATTAAAATTAGAGGATTGGATTACTCTTGCACAAGAGTAACAAAATCCTTTTAAATTTTAATATTTGGAGTATAATAAAAGAATGATTAAGATTTTTGCACGAACCATATTAGTGTTATTTTTTGTGTTAATAACAATAAATGTTGCTTATGCTTTTTCTTTAGGGCAACCATTTGGTGGAAAAATAATTAAGACAAAAGCTACTCAAATACAAACACTAGAAGCCACTCATACTTGTGTTGTGCCAGGTGACACAATTGATATAAAATCAATAAAAGGACCTATCAGCTATTTTATAAGTTATTCTACACTTCCTAAAACAAATTCCAGAATTTCCTCAAATCAACAAATTCTAGGGATGTATACTGGTAAAACCCCGATAATTTGTACACTTAAAATAACCCCATTCACTCCCCAAACAGTAATACTAGACACAATAACTCTTTTTGGAACTTCCAAAAAATAAAAAAACTTAATGAAAATTAAAAACGTCTTAGAAAAATACTCAAAATATCTACCAAGCAGAAAATTTATAAAAATAATAGCTATTTGTTTTGTTGTTATAGTTGGTCTTTTTATATTTTTTAGAATATCTGCAAAAGAAAAATTTATATCTCAAGCTGAGAAAAATGCCCTGATACAGGAAACGGGAAAACTAACTATAAATGAACTTGTATTAAAAGACTCTGACAGTGATGGGATTCCTGACTGGGAAGAGGCTCTTTGGGGTACTGACAAAAACAATAGAGTAACTTTCAATAACACACCAGACGCTACTTATATACAGAATAAAAAAATTGAACTGGGAACAGAACAAACTCCAAGCGATGAAAACTTGACCGAAACAGATAAATTCTCAAGGGAGTTTTTTGCTGCATTTATGTCTATGAAAGAATCCGGACAAGTAGATAACACTACAATTAATAATTTTTCAAATGCTTTAGGTCAACAAATGATAGACCCTTTATTAATCGATCTTTATACAGAGCAAGAAATAAATATAAGTACCGACAATAGCACAAAAAACCAAGAAAAATATTACTCATCAATGAAAAAACTGTTTGAAGGTTACAAATCAACAGGATTAGGAGACGAGTTGGATATTGTCAGCAGTGATCTTTCTGTATATTCAGCATTAGGTACAGGAACTCAATCAAAAGAGTTACAAATAATAGCTGATGCATATCAAGATTTTGCTAAAAAAGCAATAAGAATAACAGTCCCTAGCGTCTTAGCGCAGTATCATCTACAAATAATCAACAGTTCTAATAACACGGGAATAAGTGTACGAAATATGGCAAAAACAATAGTTGACCCAATCATAGGACTCTCTGGTCTTTCTCAATATCAAAAATACAGTGGGGAATTGGTTGGTGCAGTGGCAGACATGGAAGCAGCTATGCAATAAAAGTGATATAATAAGCGGGCTAGATGAACCAAGTATGATTCTAATTAATAAATTTATGGCTAAGTCATAAACAAAAAAAATGAAACATAAACAATATTTCAAAAAATCTATAATTTCATTTCTTTTAGTAGGAGCAATTTTAGTGCCATATTTCGGTACAGCCCAAAATGCTTATGCGCAATTTAATTACGGTTCAGGAAACACCACATCAGGACAACAAGGTGTCAGTTATTATATGAAGATGGCTGGCCCAATGATACCAAAACTACAAGGGTGTAAGGATGTCATGAAAAATGGAATAGCAAAGGGAGTAAATGCTATTAAAGGTTTATTTAACAAAGGTGAAAACAAAGTTACCGACAAACTACAAGATAAACTTGGTTTGGCTACTACTATTGTTCAATCAGTACCAACGGATAGTGAGACCGCAAACAATAAATTGGGGGACATAAACTCAACCACTAAAGGGGTAAAAAGCACAGCCGATTTAACTGCTTCAAATAAACTTTGTCTAGACAGCGTAGGAAAAATGATTGCGAAAATGCTTATCAAAACACTTACAGATAGCACTATCAAATGGATAAATACTGGAAATTTTGGTGAATCATTCTGGCCCAAGGATCGTCAAACTTTCTTTCAAGATTTTGCTAAAAATGAAATTCTAAAATTTAACTCAGAAATAAACAACGCAACACTGTATCCTTTTGGACGAGCTTTTATGCAAAACCAAGCTCTCTCACTAAAAAGTCATTTTGCACAAAATGCTCAATACTCTTTAAATAAAGTAATCCAAGATACTACCCCAGAGTACACAAGCCTTAGTTTTACTACAGATTTCTCTGCCGGAGGATGGAACGCCTGGAGTGCATTAACACAAGTACCGGCCAATAATCCAATTGGTTTCAATTTACAAGCCTCAAATGAACTACAAGCAAGGCTAGAAGGTACTGTACAAACAGCTGCGCAAAATGTTCGTGATACATTAAAAGAAGCCGGCGGTTTCTTGGGACAAGAACAGTGTGCTAGTAATCATGCAATAACCAGACAAACAGAAAAACAAGCTCTTATAGAAGGCAATCCGCATTTAGTACCAGGTACCTCTGATTACGACAATTGGAACAATGATAATGTCTGTCAGAAATGGGAGTATGTCACACCAGGAGGAATGATAGCTCAAGCTGCTACAAAATTAATGGATGACGAGAAAGACCAGCTTCTTTCTGTAACAGATCTCAACGATGCTATCGCAGCTATATTAGATGCCGCAATAAGTAAATGGGGAGGAGAGCTCATGGATCAAGGCTTGGCCTCATTATCACCAGTAAGTGCAAACGAACAATTTGATTTAACTGACCCTACAGGGAATAACGGACAAACCCAAGTAGAACAAGATTTTCCTCCTGGAAGTAATACTACTTGGTTATCAGAAAACCCTGATTTTAATATACAAACAGATATTACTCAAGCATTAATAGACACACAAAGAACATACGTTTCTAAAATTGAAAATTACAACAAAGAACTAGAAGCTTTGATAAGAACAATTTATCAACTTGATTATTGTATGCCTGGACCTCATCCTGAGTGGGAAGAAGATTCTAGTGCAAATCTAGAAATTATTGGAAATACTATACTTTCCGACATACAACCTCCATTATCGGATGTGGCTACAATCGCAGGAAAAATTTTAGATCCTTCTGGAATAATTTTTGGTTATCTTTCGGACAAAAAAGAGAAAAAAGAAATTAGCGCCTACATAGCACAACTTTTAAAAACAATGATTGGTGCAAATGGTTTTGGAGACACAGAAACAAACGACAAACTTACAAGAGAGAGTGCAGTTACTTTCCTGAATGGAATGTATGATGCATATAAAAAGACAATAGATAAATATTATACTGATCCAAATAAAATGCCTATTACATGGAAAGAATCAGTTCAAAAATTCAATCAGGTCCCAGGTTATCAGCAAATAATTGAAAACAATAAATCAGAAATAATTTTTCAAAACGCAAATATTACAAAACTAAAAACTTTAAAAGAGGCAATTGACAATGGATCTTTGACTGATTTTTCTCCTACAAGTTATGTTATAAAACAATTTGCAAGAATATCACAATATTTAGTAAGTGGAAATGATATAGCAAATATGAATAGTCTATATGAGCAAACACAAGGAGAAAGAAATTATGTTTGGGGAGATCTTTTGAAAGGACCCGATGGCTGTGAAAGAGATTTACGAAATAATTGGGGTACTATTATCGGACCTAACGGATGGAACCTATGGCAATTGTATGCCCTAAATAGAATGCATTATCCTTATCCAATATTATATGATTACAATGTTTGGAACGAAGGTGAGATTCTTCCTAATACACCCATATCATACAACACTGGATGGCCATTAAACAAAACCATAACCCCTATACCAGGTGTAGAATTTTCTGCAATCTCTCCTTATACAAACCTTCCTTGGAATAACCAACAAGCATTCACTCATGGGGCCGCCACCTTCCTTGGAATGTTCCGAGTACAAGATGCTGCTATGGTAGAACCAAATATTACTGATGCTGCTTATTGTTCAGATTTAGGAATTGATTGTGGTGAAGGTCATTACATGCTCACAAATTACTATGAACAAAATGTTTTAAGTATTTATTAAAATATGAAAAATATAAAAACAATAATATTTATAGTATTTGTGACCCTTATGTTTTTCAAGCCGTTTGTTTCTCATGCGGCACTCAGTGTAACCACTGGAACAGCCGATGTTATTACCGATTCAGAAGCAACACTACACGGCACAGCATCACCAGATTTAAGTTTAAATCCAAAACTAACAACAACTGCATATTTCAGATATTCTGACACAGAAATAGCACCTGTTTTTTGCAATGAAATTTATGGAAACAATATGGTCTCAACTAAAGATATTAAAAACTTTAATGAAAATGGTGGGGCACAATCTTTTAGCCAGCATATAACTGATCTAGAACCGAGTACAACTTACCATTACTGCAGTATTGTTTCAAACAAAAGACCAGCTAGCTCTGGTGGAATTGTATACGGAGAAGTTAAAAGTTTTACCACCGACCCATGTCCAACTTGTGCCCAAACTGTCGCAACAACAATCAACGCGTCGAGTACAGACACAACATCTACTAATATAAGAGGATCATACAGATCAGTAGATTCTGTTAATACTTATTTCGAGTATAAAAAAGACACTAGTTTTATATTTAATCCCAACATAGCTATCGGTGAAGCAACAACAAGCAATAATGCTCAAGTAGCAGTGTTACTTAACGGACAAAACAATACTAATCCTTTGAATATTAACCCTGTAAGCATGAATTCTCAGCTAGAACCTTCTATACTCAATACTCAATATAATACTAATACAATAAACACTGTTAACCAAGGCACGATAGGTATGAATTCCCAAACATTTGCAGCATTACTTAATGCACAAAACAACTCGTATACTTATGGAACTTTATCAAATGCAAATACAATAGGTGGAGCACACCCTGCATCACCGTGGACAAGAGTAGGTGATGAAACTCATGTGGCAAATACTTTTGGAACTGTCACTTTCCCTTTAACTGGATTAACACCAAACACAAAATATAATTATGTATTCAAAGCAGAGACAGCTGATGGTGTACAAACTTTTGACGGTGGAATTTTAAGTTTTAAAACCAGAGCAACTGATGGAGGAGATGGTTTGATTGATACCACCAACTGTCCAAGTGGATGGGAAGGTACTTATCCAAATTGTGTAGACCCAAATAATGGTAGTGGTAACATTTGTCCAAGTGGATGGACTGGTACTTATCCTAACTGTGTTGGTCCAAATAATACTAATGGTGTCTGTCCAAGTGGATGGACTGGTACTTATCCTAACTGTGTTGGTCCAAATAGTGGTGGAGGTACTGGAACTGGAACAACTACCACAACGACAACAACATTAACAATAGGAACAATCGCAACTCCACCAGGAGACGCCACTGTGCATTATCGTGAAGGTATTGAAACAGTTTTCGCTCGACAGATTATTGCAGACAAAACTCTAGCAAAATTATATGGTTACAAAGAAGGGGAGAACCTTACATCTTTTGCTTGGACCCTCGCAGACTTTTTTGCAAAGGTATTCGGTTATGTCAGTGCAAGTGGTAAAGAAGTACGCGTCAGTCAACCCGATATTGCTGCTTATCAAATCAAAGTTGTTGCAAACAAGATAACCGTTTACGAGTATTACAATTCAAGAATCATAAATATCCAAAATTTAACTTCTGGCTTGAAAAACACCAGTGGATATGAGTATTATTTCAAGAAATAAAAAAGTTATTAAAGGCTTTTTGTTAAAAACAATGTTATAATTTATAACATCTAATGAAGAATATTTTCACAAAAATTATTTTGTCAGCAGTGATGGTCGCTATTTTTCTAGCGCCTGTCAGTACTAGTTTTCAAAAAAATAATGATAGTAATCTAGCCATTAC
>JBAQFC010000012.1:0-12595 GCA_049287045.1 Minisyncoccia bacterium
CACCCCGGGGATAGGGGAATTCCCCTATCCCCGGGGTGGGGGAACGCTAGACTCGGTGCGGGGACGGAAGATTTGATTTATTATAAATAATGTTATAGTATGTACTCATGTCACAGACATACCAACCTAAAAAAAGAAAAAGAGCTAAAACTCACGGATTTCTAGTTAGATCCAAGACAAGTACTGGCAAGAAGGTTATTCAGAGCCGAAGAAGAAAAGGACGCGCACAACTTTCAACAGTTTAATCTTTTTATGCTTCCCAAAAAGAATAGAGCCGATAGAAAGGCAGTTGAAAAGATCTTTAAAGAAGGTAGATTTGTTAATTCTCAAAATTTAACACTTAAATTCATTGCTAATAAAGAGGCAAAACCTGGTTTACCAGGTTTTGCCTCTTTTGTTTCCCCACAGATTTCTTTCGTGGCACCTAAAATAGTCAGTAAGAAGGCGGTAGTACGTAATCTATTAAGACGACGGGGGTATGCTGCCTTAAAGCCTTATTTAAGTGTCTTCCCTTCTGGTTTTACTGGTGTCTTTCTTTTTGGTAAGAAAAGTAAGGATATTTTCGGTGGAAGGAAAAACAAGACAAGAAATCCTATTAAAGATCTAGAAAATGAAATTAAAACTATACTTAATAAGCTTCATTAATTTTTATCAAAAACATATAAGCCCTTTAAAACGGCCCAGTTGTGTTTTTTATCCTACTTGTTCTGAATATACCAAAGAAGCAATAAATAAATATGGTATTTTTAAAGGTATTTTTCTAGGTACTCGACGTATTTTACGTTGCCATCCTTGGCAAAAGAACCATATAGATCCGGTTATATAAAAACCTAGTTATAAAAGTTTTCGCCTGCGGCCACTGGCTGCGTTTTGGCCGCCAGAAAATTTTTGATAACTAGGTTTTTACTATTTTGCATTTTACTTATTTTCATATAGAATGAATTAATGACTGAAATTTGGAACATTGTTTTATATAAACCTCTTGTAAACACTTTAGCTTTTTTGGTTTCTGTCGTCCCTGGTGGAAATGTTGGTGTAGCTATTATTGTCCTAACAATGCTCGTTAAAACAGCCCTTATTCCCCTTTCTCAGCGTTCTATTGAGAGTCAGGCCAAGATGAAACTCTTGGAACCTGAAATGAAGAGTATCAAAGCTAGTGGAGCGACCAAAGAAGAACAAGCTAAACAAACAATGGAGCTTTATAAAAAGCACAAAACCAATCCTTTCTCCGGGTGTCTTCTAGTTTTGATTCAAATACCAATAATTTTTGCTCTTTATTATGTATTTTATAAAGGTATAAAATTTGATGATGGTCTTCTTTATTCTTTTGTTCATGTTCCAGAAAGAATCAATATGTTTTTCCTTGGAATGGATCTTGGTCAAAAGAGTATGTTATTAGCCGTTCTTGCGGGTGTCTCCCAATTCTTGCAGGCATATTATATGCCTAAAATAGCACCTTCTAAATCTTCCGATAAAGCTTCTTTCCAAGAAAGTTTTGCTCAAAGCATGCAAATGCAAATGAAATATTTTTTACCAATTCTAATCGTGTTTATTGCTTACAGTATCTCAGGTGCAGTTGCTCTGTATTGGATTACAAGTAATATGTTTACTGTAGTTCAACAAATTTATGCTAATAAGAAAAAGATTAGTATTGTTGTTCATGGTCATAAGTTAGAAACATTAGGAGATAACAAATAAAACATATGGATAAAACAGAAATACAAAACTTAATAAAAGAATTGATTGAAAATATGGCAATTTCCGTTAAGGAAATCGTTGTTTCCCAAGAAGATGATTCTAAAACCGTTTGGTATTCAGTAAGTGTTTCTGAACCACATTTCTTTACTACTCGCGAAGGAGAGGCTCTTGCTTCTCTTAATCACCTTGTTAGAAGGATTATTGAATCTAAAACCTCTATGTCAGACATAGGGGAAGCTAAAAATGCACAATATAATCCTATCCTCATTGATATTGGTGATTTCCAAAAGAAAAGAGTAGAAAATATTAAAACAATTGCTCATATGATGGCTGAGAGAGCTCGTTATTTCAAATCAAATATAGAAGTTGACCCAATGTCTGCTTTTGACCGTCGTATTGTGCACGAGCATCTTTCAAATGCTACAGACCTTAAAACAGAGTCATCTGGTTTTGGTCCTACTCGCCGAGTTGTTATTAAATATATTGGAGAACTCTAAAATAAAGATTTTTGTTTTAGAAAGCATTGCGCAGGCCGACGGGCCGAGCATAGCAAATTTTCAGCAGAAAATTATGTGCGGTTTATAAAATATAAATCTTTATTTTAGAGTTGGGTTCTATTTGAGGTCTAATTTCCAAAGATAAGAGTTATTTTTGTTCACAAAAAATAGATAATTTTCTCCATCATCCAATGCTAGTTTTATTCCATCCATATCCTCCCCTCCTAGTGTTGAAGCAGGGTCGAGAATCAATGATGCATTATTGTTTGTAACATTTATTTTCCATATTTGATCTGAGAAAGAAACTTGTCCTTGATACCAAACATCTGGATATCCCAATTGGTCAACAAATTTTGGCACCGAACAATAAAGTGAATCACTATTTTTACCCCAAACGCATTTTTCTGGAAGAGTCTTTAATCCAAGAGGATTTGAACTTCTTGAATCTAGACTATAGATATTAAGTGCTAAGTTATTGTTGCTATAAAGAACCAATTTACCATTTGGACTAGTTAAGGTAGTAAGTCCGTTTATATTTCCTAGTATTTTATTAAAATCTTTTTTGTTTGGATCAACTGCATACATATAACCTGGAACAGTAGCTGCTGGTTTTGTTGTTAAAGTAATCATCTTTGCATTAGGCCATTGAGACAACCATTCTGTGAAAGGAGAATTAAATATTTGAGATTTTTTGTCACCGAGTGAACCGGAGGTTATACCTACAGTGCCATCTCCAATGTTAAAAAAATAAAATAGTTTTAAGGTATCAGCTGACATACTTAAGTCTGAAATATTTTCTGGGAAGAAAGACCCCTTTATTTGATTCTCCCCTGTTGTGTCTGCTCCCAATACTTCTTTTGGTAAACTACCAGTGAAAGTCTCGATGGTTCTGTCATCTGTTTTTAAATATCGCATGATTACAGACTCACCTTTGTTTCCAAAGTGAGCTTCATAAATAATTGGAATTATTGTTGTAGTGAACTTACGTTCTTCTATTTTATCTGCGAAAGTTTGGTAAATATTTCCTGTTGCACGTTCTACGTATCTTATTGCCGGTACAAATTCTGTTGGCGGAGATGTTGGTTTAACTGGAGTTTTTGTTTTTGTGGTAGTTTTTTTTGTTGTACTGGTTGTTGTTGTTGTGACAACTGGTACTGTTGTATCGACTGGTGCTACGATAGGTACTACTACTGGTAATTCTTTGAATCTCTCTTTCATAAATATTCCAAATCCTGCAATAGGCATGCTTGATACTTTGGTCAACCTAAGTTTAGGTGCTTCTACTACAGGTGCGGGCTGAAATCCTGAAACATCAGCTGGTGCAGTTGTTTCGACTGGTGCTGGAGTACTTTTAAAGAAAGGAAAAAATTTGGAGACAAAGTTTGATCCAGGTGAGCTGGCTGTTGTGGCTGTTTGGTTAGTATTATAAAAATAGAAAAAACCTAAACCAATAGCCAATATGGCTATTAGAATGATTATTAAAAGTGTAAAGTTTCTTTTTTGCATTTTATTGAATAATTACTTGTAACCCAGCAACCATATATGGTGATAATACAACTAAATCATCATTGCGCATTCTAATACAAGCGTTTGTTGATCCTAGGCCATTGTCAGGTGCACCATGAAATCCTATACCTCTATCACGTCCACCTGTAGTTGCACCTAAATTAATAAAAGCAGCACCCATGTTATATTTTCCGTCTCTTGTTAAGGCCGCCTTACCTTCGATTGGTGGTTCTGGTGTTGGTCTTCTGTCCGAAGTTATACTGGTAGTCCCTTTTGGTGTTTTTAAATCCCCTTCTTTTGCTTGTCCTATTTCCGAAACTCCACTCTGCCCTGTGTTTATAGAAACAGATACTGCTTTAAACGCAGAACCTTTTTTTGCCATAAAGGTCGCTTGTTTCGCAGAAGTGTTAACAGTTATTCCTGTTAAAGAATACCCATTCTTTAAATAATTATTCTTAAAATCAAGAACACCAACGCTTGGAGCAGGACTCAAAAAAGTCCCGTTCATTTTGTACCCTGCTCCTGCAGAAGTTATAGGCTGTTCTGTTTTTATAAAGTTTGCTTCATCGGGTGATATTATTGCTTGCGGAACACCACTTAGACTCACATCTAAGAGTTGCGGGTTGATTGTGAAAAGTAATGCATAAGCACCTAATGCAATTATAAGACCAAAGATAGCATTAGTGATTCTCTCCTTCCCTTCTTCTTTGTGTCCTGAAATTTCACTAGTCATGTATTCGATACCGCCAATGACGATCATGATCATTGCCAATACAGCACAAATACCAATAAATAATCTAATTAATATATTTAAGTAATCCCCAAAAGAATTAGCTTTTGCAGAGTCAAATTTTTCTAATCCAGGAAGTGAAGCAAGTGGAGTGTAAGTAGTATCTGTGTTAACAGAACCACCAGCTCCAGGTATTGGCACCGGTGCGTATAATTTTAATCCTGCTTCACACTCCGCTAAAGTATTAAAACTTTTCCATACATGAGAATAAACACCTTCTGGTGGTAAAAACCAATATTTTGGCCCTGACATATTGGTTGGATTGTTTTTGTCTACACTTGATAGTTTGCATTCTAAAACATTATCTGTAAGTGGTTCAGTTGTTGTTTGTGCTAAAGCTTTACCAAAAAAAGAAAAAATACCTAAAAATAAAATTATGATAACCAATATTTTATTTTTTAAATTTAACTTTTTCATATATTAAAAATTTATAAAAAGTTCTTTTTCCTTACTTTGGAAAAGAGTTAAGGTATTATTAATTGCTATTTTGATCCTAGCTGATCCTGTTTGTCCACTGACTGGCTTGATTGCTAGTATGTTTTTAGGATCAGGTGTTTGTGTTGGTTGACCATTAAAAGACCAGTCAAAAGTCAGGTCTGGTGACTGAATATTTTTTGGTGAAAAGAAATATGGTTCCACAACAAGGATTTCTCCGTTTGCATTTATTTGTAAACCGTTAGTTAACGCTTTTTCCCATTGTGTACCAAGGGATAGATTTTTTTTATAAAAAAGTATTTGAGGCTTGACTGTCTTTAAGGTAATAGTACCCGTAGTGTTTGTAGTTCCAGTGATATCTGATGCAGTTACTTGTACAACATTGTCTGTGTCTAAATAACTATTTTTGAAAATAAAATAACTTTTACCCCATCCAGAATAGTCTGGTTGACTTGTAGCGTCTTTGGACCAGGAATAAGAAAGATTGCTAGCATTTGATTTACCTGTTGATGTTATTAGGTTTGGTATTGCTACTACTTTAAAAATTCCTTGACTAGGAGCCAATGCCTTGCCTTTGTAAAAAGGCGGAGTATATGAATCATAAGCCTCCCACAACATGTCCATTTCTGTAGGTGTTAGAGTTATATTTTTTAGTATGCTTTGCCCGTCGATAGTGTTCATTCTTGCTTCTAATATTAATGAGGATCCCATATTGCCTGTATTAAAAGAAAATGATTTTTTGCCAACACCTGAGATTATTTCTTTACCATTTACTGACCAGGAAATATTTGCTTTATTAAGATCAAAAACATAACTACCCAAAGTGGCGTTTACGTTTTGGTTTGGAGCTGGGTATGTTGGGTTGATATTCAAAGTAACATCAGTATTTTGAACCTGAGCAAAGACTGTTCCTAAAAAAGAACCAAATAAAATGATGGCAACGAATATTGATTTTTTAATCAAACTTATCATATTATTGTTCTATTATACTCCCATTTGCTTGAATGGCATACCCCATTTACTGAAAATATATTTCTATTTCTAGATACTAATGTGGTGCTTCTGCTTCTGTTTGCAGATCTTCTTTTGCTTTTTTAATAGATAGAATTTGGGATGGATCTGAAGTGATTATTTGGTCTTCGGTATAAGAAGCAATTATTTTAATCGCGACGTGTTTTAGTCCCGCAAAGAAGATACCCTCCCCCACTCCAGACTCTAAAAGAAGATATTTTTCTTCATCTGTCAGATTGAATGTTTTTTGTAAAATATCGATTGTTGTTGGAGATTGTTTTAGAAGAAGCTGGATAGAAGAATTGGAAACAATAGGAACACCATAAGGTGATTTCATAAAGTCAGCTGCATCTTGGGTGATAGTAGAAAGTCCAAGATAGTATTTTCTGCCTCTTTTTGCAATAGAATATAAGAACGAAGCAGTATCTTCTGATTTCATCATCCACCATGCCTCATCAACGACAAGTAAACGCTTTTTTAGATTTTTACGAATAGCGTTCCAGATATAATGCATAACGATATACATTGCGATAGGTTTTAGTTCATCTTCCATGTCACGCACAGAGAAAACCACAAATTTTTTGTTTATGTCGACATTTGATGGTCTGTTTAAGAATGTTGCCCAAGAACCTCGAGTGTATTTTATAAGTCTTTGCACTACGGAATCACTACCTTCCATTCCTGAAAGTACCATTTCAAAATCGGAAAGAAGCGGAGGTTCGATATTTGAGAAATCTGATTCTGGGGTAATATCTTTTATTGCATAAGTCTCAGAAATCGCACGATCAACCATTGAATCTTCTTCTGGAGTAAGACCACCGAGCATTAGACGGAAAAGACCGACCAAGTTGATAGTATTTGAACGTAGCACATCCTCAGCTGTTTCATCTTCACGAGGCATTGGCAAATCAAAAGGATTGATATGGTGATCAGAAGAAAGAGAAATATTAAAATATCTTCCACCAACAGCTTCAGCCAAGAATTCATATTCTCGTTCTGGGTCGATAACAATAACATCTACATCAAACATCAAGGATCTTAAAATTTCGAGCTTGATAGCATAAGATTTTCCTGAACCAGATTTTGCGAAGGTTACTGAGTTATAATTTTCCAATGAAAATCGGTCGAAAATAACCAGACTGGAGTTGTGTCGGTTGATACCATAAAGTATCCCCTTGTCTGAAGTTAAGTCGAAAGAAACGAATGGAAAAATACTAGAAAGTGGTTCAGAATTAAGCTTTTGGTGAATGTTTAGTAAGTCATTCCCTATTGGGATGACACTCTTGAATCCCTCTTCTTGTTGAAATAGTGCTGGTTTAATATAAATAAGTTTTGATTCTAGAATTGATTTTATTTCATTCTCAACTTTGTAAAGTTCTAGTTCATTGTCGGCGTAAACTGTGATATATACACCTACATCAAACATTTTTTCTTGTGCTTGCATTAGATTGTCTCGAAGACCTTCTAAGTCTTGAAACGCAATGTCCAACATTGGATCACGTACCATGCCTTTTGATTCTCGAGTAGAAATCTGACTTTGTACTTCTGCTACTTTTTTCTGGAACTCACGGAGTGCAATCGAAGTGTCTATCGGATGGATAAAAATAGAAACATCAAAGATTTTGTCCAAGTTAATAATAGGAGAAAACCAGTTGTCTGTCAGGAATCTTGGGTAAGATATGATAAAAAATGTTCGTGCGATTTTGTCTCCTAGGTTTATTGATTTTGGTTCTATTTTTAGGGCTGACGGTGCGATAACATCTTGGAGTTCGAGTGTCGCTGATTCGTATATTTCTTCAGGTAATACGGATAAAATAGAAGCACTAGCATTGCTTCCTTGATTTTTCTTTTTTCCAAATAATGAATCAAAAATACCCATATTTATTAGTATATTATAACTTAAAAACTTAAAAGCTGAAAGCCAAAAAATTCTTATTACTTTGTTTCTAGTTCTATTTTACCTTCAATCTCTCCCGGGTTGAATACTTTGTAGAAAACTTCTACTACTTCTTCTGTTCCTAGTTGAGCAGATTTTACGCCGCAACGAGCAAGACCTTGTTGAATAACACTCACTCTTTGTTCGAGCTGAGACCTCTTTTCTTCAAAATCGATTTGTTCTGCGGCTCTTGCTTCTTCTTTGTTTTTTCTTGAAAAAATGCCTGAAAAAAATCCTGCATCAGCTTTAAAAGCTGTCGCAGTATAAGGCACAACCACAAAAAAACTTTTGGTCATAATACTTACAGTCTCTGTAAAATTTTTAATGAATTCAATATATTCTCTTGTTTGTAGTTTAAGTAATGGTTCATTTTGAACTTTCATTCTATTTTCTAAAAGCAAAAGATAAGGTCTAATATCAAGCTTTCTTGATTGGATTGATATTTGAACAGAAAAGTCTATGGTATTCAAAAAGTTTTGAAACTGAAGAATCGTCGCTCTTTGTTCATCAAATGATTTCAAAGATAGGTTTGTGGAATTAGCTAAAACAATAGCTCGAAGTCCCCCGTCTTTTAGAACGATCATACCATCTCGGACTTCCTTGATGGGGACAAACTCTTGAGTTGCTTTTGCTGATAATGCCATATACTAATTATAAATTAAAATTAAAAATTGTCTTATTTTTCTTCTTTTTTTGTATCTAAAACGTCCAGACTCCAAGCTAAATCCTTTAATTTACTTCCACCCAATCTTGGTTCAGTTATACCAGGATAATTTGTTCCTTGTTTCAACATTTGTGTTTTTGTCTCTGCAGCCATTCTTTCTTGTGCTTTAGTTTCTGTACTTTTTCTTCTTCTTTTCCAAATATAAAGTTTGTCTTGGAAAGCATATTTGAAACCGGCTTCTAGCATATATATAAAAGGTTTATTGTTTGGTCTGTAGAAAGTGAGCATACCAGCGAACCCTCCTACTAAAATTATTGGGATTATCCCCCAAAGAAGTCCGAGTAATTTATAAATAACAAAACACAAACCTCCCCCACCCACAAGGTAAACGAATTCCCTAAAAGTGAATGGTCCGAAGATTTTGTCCTCTATATCTAAAAATTGTGGGACTTTGAATTGCATATTGATTAGTTTTTATTCTGTAGCTTCTCTATAAGGGTCTACTTTGAGTGTTTTTGGTGCTGTGGGTAGTTGTGAAATTGGTATTGCTGGTACAGGCGTAGGAGTGGATGTTGTCGGTAGTCCTGATTTAGAAATATTTTGTAGAGAATATTCTGTTGTTTTACTTGGTATTTGGAAAGAACCTGAGAGTTTTGAAAGAATTACAGCAGGTACTACTTCTTTCTGGACTTCGGTTAGATTTGGGATTTTAGCTGGAGCGTTTGCAAATTCTGGTTTTTCTAGTTTGGCTAGGATGTCTTCTATTTTTTCAACTGGTTTCTCTATGTTGTATCGTATTTCTTCTTTTGGTTCTGTAGTTTTTATTTCAGCTGGTTTTGGTATTGGTGTACTTTCTATTTTTTTTGTTTCTACTTCAGTTTCAATTACAGGCTGTTCACCAAGTGGTGTATTCATTAGTTTTAGTAATTCACGAATAGCTAAAAATACTTTTTCATTTATTTCTCCGACAATAGCTGCACCTTTTACCGGATCTATTTTAAGTTCGCTGATGAGCTCTGTTTCAAAGTTTTTTGTTTGAGTCAGACCCATCATTACAAGAGTTGCTTCTTGTTCAAGAATACCCATTTGTTCGACGGTTAGTTGGTATCTCTTTCCAATTTCAAATAGAGTTTCTTGATAGTTGGAAGAAAGGATAACCTCTTGAATAGTTTTAGGTAAAGAATCAAATTTTTCTTTTATTATTTTTTGTGTGTTGTCGTCCATATTTTTATTTTATTATTAATAATCGACTTTAGTTTTAATGTGCGTGTCCTCCTCCACCTCCCGCTGGTGCTGCGTGTGTATCTGCAGTGTGTGTGGCAGCATGTGAATCATTTACTTTTACATCTACTTCCACATGTTTTGTAAGATCTTCTACTTTATGTTTATCTTCTTTACTCATTTTTTTAAGTGCGTCTAGAAGTGACTTGTCTTTACTGATTCCTTTTCGTACAGCTGCTACAACTTCGGGATTTGTTTTGTGAATCTCACTGAGTGAATAACCTCCGATTTCTACATGAGAAACGGCTTTCTTTAAGGCACTCAAGAATCCTCCACCCACAACTGCACCAACGACTAATGGAGCTGCCATTCCTCCTGATCCCACTATCGCTGCACCGGCTAATGTCGCGTTGGTTTTTGTAGCCATTTTCTTCATACTGTCATTCCAATCAGCCCAAAAGCTTTTTATTGCAGATTTATCATGGTCCTTTTTTCCTTGGTCTTCCAAACTTACTGCATATGATTCTCTTCGTTCTGCATTTATTTTCTTTGAATCTTTTTCTTCAACTACCCCTTTGATATCTTTAGCTTTTGCTCCCTCTACATTTCCTTCTGTTAGTCCATAACTACCAAGGTCTTTTCCTTCTTCATGATAATCTTTTTTGAATTTCTTTTTGAATCCTTCTTCATCAAATGACACAAGAGTTGGAGGAGGTGGAGTTCCTACTTTTGCTTCGTACTCTTCTTTAAACTTCTTTTCATCAAAAGCTTGTTTAACTTCAAAAGGTTTTGTTGGTTTAGCTGCCTCAGCCTCTTTTGCTGCAGTCATTTGTTTAGTATATTCATTTTTCCATTTTTCATTATCTCCTGCGAGTGCTGCAGTTGCTGTTGTCTTGGCATTTTCTAATGCTTGTTTTTCATCACCTGCATAAGCAGCTTTTTGGTCACTAGCTTTTTTATCTTGTTTTTGTGCAGCAGCTCCGGATATTTCATAAGTTGCCATTGTCTTTTGTGCTTCTTCTTTTTCGTGTTCAAGCTGAGCTTTCATTCCACCCTTTAGGTTTGCTGTGCCGACTCCCATTGTGCCAGTTCCTTTATCAAGATTTAAACCGGTTGCTCCACCAAATTGTTTTCCAATGTCTGTTTGTCGGAAATCAAAACTCTTACTTGCTGTCTTGTTTGCTGCCGCTAGTTTCTTTTGTGCGTCGGCTTGTGCTTTTTTCTGACCTGCAATATCATCTTCTTTTATTCCTGCTCGAGCAAATGCTTCTTTGTCTCCAGATGCCATTGATTTTAGATTGTCATCATTAGCAACTCCTAAAGCTTTTTTACCTATGGTATTACGCATAGCCATCGCTGCTCCTCCTGTCGCCACACCCAATGCAAGTCCTGTAACAGCTGATCCAGCTTTAGTTATTGCCTCTCCAATATCACCAGAGTATTCTACTGCGAGTTTCTTTGCTTTTTGCAGAAGAACGAAAATAATTAGGAAAGGAACAACAACTCTCATCATATTGTCTAATACACCATCATTGGTTGCAACATCATAAGCAATAAGATGAAATGATTTACCAAGTAAAAGTATTACATAAAGGAAAAAAATAAAAAGTGGTGCCATGAAAGCTTGTTTCAAAAGATCATCCCACCATTTTTTGTGTCCTACACCAGGAATATCAAAAGGTAATGTGTAAGAGGCAAAGGCTATCGGTGCCATAATCATTGCGACCCAAAGCCCTGCGACTCGTCCGACAAACAAAAGAGCCACTGACATAAAAATATATATCATGTATACCATCAGTATGATTGATATCAGGATTATTATAAGTGTCATTCCAGGTTGTTTTGCTTTTTCTGCTATTACGGTTTGTGGGTCAAAAGTATTAACCAAGAGCACTGTGATGGATTTTTGCCCGGCACCACCAGCTGGTAATATCTCCCCGTTGGCTCCCTTGGAATCAATATGATTATAAAAAACTTTTGCCAGGATATTTGATCCATCGATTATTACTTGAGTAAAAAACATACTGAAATTTATTAGAAGAGCTACGATGACTATCGTTGCTATCATTTTCTTACCCCCATGTCCTCCCAGTCCTAAAATAGTTTGTATTGCGACATAAAGCAAAGCAATAATGAAAAAGATATTGGCAATATCTCGTACTGTCGCCCAAGCTGAACCGATAAAACTTCCAGAATAAGAAGTACTAAGGGTTGAGTAGTAAATAAAGAAATCAAGAATCGAAGCAGCTAGTTTTGTTACCCAAGAAATAGGTGTCCAAATTAAATAATAAATTGCTCCAACAATACACTGCTTAAACCAAGTTAAAGGACTTATTGTACAACCAAAGGCATCATCTGCAGGGGTAGCAGTCTCTGTTGTTGCTGTTGGGTCTACTGTTGTGTTAATTGAACTTGTAGTAGTTCCTGAAGTAAAGTCAAAAGTACTTTTTTGAAATTCATCAATACCAGGCGCTATTACTTTTTTAATTTTTATTTCTACGTTGTATTCAGTATTTGGTACTAAAGCAACGTTTAAGTTTTGATTGAAAGTTAAAGAAACATTTTGTGATAATGCTGTCGGCGTACTCCTGGTAAGTGCTTTTTCAACATCAGCGTCCGCTGTTTGAGAAATAGCACCATTAACTTTTTTTCGTAAAATACCTTCTAAAATCATGTCTTCTTCTGGAAGTGAATTTTTGACTGTGACATTAAAAATAGCAGCATCTTGCGACACATTCATTGATGTAACATTGAAACATGGAGTTGTTTGTGTTGAGGAACAACCAATAGAAGGCCCTGTTTGTGCTAAAGCTATATTTGTTTTAGCTGTAATGGCT
>JBAQFC010000013.1:0-29017 GCA_049287045.1 Minisyncoccia bacterium
ATGTCTGACATAGGGGAATTTTATTTGTGCCCTCAAGAAGCCAACTGCTTGGCTTCGTGTAGGAAGCGAAAAGCTTTTCATTATTTAGCATAGCTAAATTGAAAAGGTATACTGTTCCCGTAGGGAAAGATTACCCTACTGAGGGGACCCTTTATTCCAAAATCTGTGCTAATATAAAAAAACCAATGCGAACCAACAAAAAACAAAAGAAAATAATAAGGAAGGTTGAAGCTGTAGTGGAAGAAGAAAAGGAACCAACCTTCCCTATGCGTATAAACAAATACCTAGCATGGAAGAAGATTTCCACTCGCCGAGGTGCCGACAAAATTATTGAAGACAGACAGGTTTTTATAAATGGCAGATTAGCCATTCTTGGAAGTAAGGTACTAGAAAAAGATAAAGTAGAAGTAAAAGGAAATAAACACCAAAAAGCTTATGTTTATTTTGCCTACAATAAACCAGTCGATATCATAACTCACTCTCCACAAAGAGAAGAAAAAGATATCAAGGAAAGTATTAAAAAAACTGGTCTACCGGACGATGTCTTCCCTATTGGACGACTCGACAAAAATTCTCATGGACTTATGATCCTGACCAACGATGGCAGAATCACTGACCAATTATTGAACCCAAAATACACTCACGAAAAAGAATATATTGTAAAAACTTCCAACAAACTCCGTGCCAACTTCAAACAAAAAATGGAAGCTGGGGTAGATATCGAAGGCTACATGACTAAACCTTGCAAGGTTACAATCGTAAATGATTTTGCTTTTAAAGTAATCTTAACCGAAGGAAAAAAGCACCAAATTCGTAGAATGTGTTCGGCTCTCTTCCAAGAAATAGGAGACTTGAAACGTGTAAGATTTATGAATATCAAACTCGGTACGTTGAAACCAAATGGTTTCAGAAAACTCGAGGGCGAAGAATTGAAGGCTTTCCTGGATCCAATACTAAAAACTCAAGAATAAAAAAAACCCACATGGCGACATGTGGGTTTTTTTTATTCTATTTTTCCAAATCCAATATTTCATCAATCCTAATTTGTTTTACGAATTCAGGTACGTGAGAAACAAGAATCATCGCGCCTTGGTATTTGTCCAACGCTTCAGCAATGACCGGTAAGTGACGGAAATTAATATGGTTTGTTGGTTCATCGAGTATAAGCAAGCCTGGCTTTTGAAGCACTAGTCTAGCAAAAGCTACTAAACCTTTTTGTCCTTCAGACAAGCTACCGATTCGTGTGCGGATAAATTCTCCAGTGATTAAAAATCCAGCAGCAATAGAACGCATTCTTTCTTCATCCAATTTTTCTCCTCCATCGAGCATTGCACTCGCAAGAGATTGATACACGGTGTCATCAAAATTGAGTGTAGAGAAGTCCTGTCGGTAATACCCGATACGGATACCTTCTTTGACTGTCTCCCCTTCAGATTTACCACTCGCGAGTTTTTCCAACAAAGTACTCTTACCGATACCGTTCGGTCCGGTCAAAAGTAAATGTTGATTTTTCTTCAATGAAATATTCGCTTTATGTTTTACTATTTTATGTTTCTTGGGATCCATTATCGAAAAAGAATTGATACTGAATATTTCACCAATCATGTCAGGCTGAGATGGAATAGTAAAAGGTCGGATAGTTCTATCTTCTTTGCGAACTTCCACAATATCTTCTTCGAGTTCTTCCGCTTTCTCACGCATACGTCGCGCAACTAATCTTAGTCGTCCTCCTTTGTGCGCGAAGACATTGGCCTGGTCTTTCTTGGCTTGAATTTCTTTTGCGAGTTGAGCGTTCTTTGCGTTTTCTCTTTCTACTCGAGCTGTGATATCTTTTACCACATTAAAATAGTTACCGACATATTGTTCAATCTTGCGAGTGTAAACATCTAGGTAAAGAACTCCTTCGGTGAAAGCATTCAAGAATTCCGCATCGTGGGAAATAACCAAAACTGTTTTTGTATAACTCATCAAGAATTTAGTTAGGTGTGCGATACCAGCTTTGTCGAGATTGTTTGTTGGCTCATCAAGCAAAAGTAAATCAGGGTCTTGAATAAGAGCAGAAGCCAAGAGCAAACGTGCTTGCTGTCCGCCGGAAAAAGTTTTAATTATTCTATCGTGTACTTTGTCGTGACCTTTCAAATTTACCACTTCTAAAACATCATCAATCTTTACATCAATATCATAAATCTTTTTATCAAAACATTTTTCAAAAAATTCTCGGACGGTCAAGTCAAGCTCTACACGAGGGATAACCTGTCGTGCAGAAGCTATAGTTAAACCTTTCACAACATTAATGATTCCAGACTCTGGCTTAAAACTTCCAGAGATAAGTCCGAAGATAGTACTTTTTCCAGCACCATTTTGACCCATCAAAGTGAACTTCGCACCACGGCGAATAGAAAAACTAACCTCTTCTAAAATAGGTTTGTTTATGCCGAACTCAAATGAGACATCGTCGAATCGAACTATAGTTTCTTGGGCCATTGATACAATCTATCCTATTTGAGCCAAAATTGAAAGCTTTTTATCTCAATTGGCACAAACAACCTACTAGGTGTGGATAATCCAAATAGACTCTTTGACAAATACCCTGCAATGTACTACACTTGTAGGGCATAAATAAGTCCTGAGCCTAAGGGTGAAATACTCAAGGGGTTCGAAAAGAGTCGATTTCTCGAAATACTTATTTTGTAATTTAATCATATAACAAAAAAAATCATGACTGGTATAATCAAAAGATTAACTGATAAAGGTTTTGGCTTCATTACTGGAGAGGGTCTTTCAAAAGATTTATTCTTCCACAGTAATTCTCTTGTCGGAGTAAATTTCGATGAGTTACACGAAGGTGACGCTGTTTCTTTCGAAACAGAAGAATCTCCAAAAGGATTGAACGCTGTAAACGTACAACGCGCATAGTATTCAATAATAAAAAACACCTCCGTAAGGAGGTGTTTTTTATTTGTTTAATTTATTTGTCTTGTGCCCAGTCTTTTAGCTCTTGGTAATCTGCTTCACCACAAATCCATTTACCAGTTTTTTCATTATAGAAAAAAGGAACACCTCCACAAAAGGTTTTGTCTAACTCTTCAAGTCTTTTAGCATTTTCTTCATTATGCCAAACTTCCAAAGATTGAACCTTAATACCCTCTTCTTTTTCTAGTTTGTCCACGAGCTCATGCATCTCCACACAGTGTGGGCATTCAGTTCCATAAAATTCTAATAGGTGTGACATATTTAAAGTTAAATTTTCAGCAAATAAAGAATTTTGTTTTTAGGGGGTTTTTCGTGCGTCGGCACGAAAACTTCAGAATTTTTAAAGCTTTAAAAATTCGTACCCTAGAAAACAAAGTTCTTTATGGTGCTACTTTACTAATCTAGTTAAACGAGATTTCTTGCGAGAAGCAGTATTCTTCTTGATTGCACCGTTCTTTGCAGCTTTATCAATAGCTTGATAAGCTTCTGAAAGCATTTTCTGTGCTTCAGCTTTGTCTGACTTAGATGTTTTTTCAATCTTTTTAACTACTTCCTTCATTGTTCGCTTTCGGCGGTCATTAATAGCCTTCTTTCGAAGTGAACCGCGGATCGCTTTTTTAGCTGATTGTGTTATAGGCATAAACACACAATACCAAAAATGCTTTAAAAAGGCAAATCTGATATGATAAAACCATGATCGGTAGCATAAAAGGTAAAATAATATTTAAAGCAGACAAATACCTGATAGTGGAAACAGGTGGAGTCGGATACAAAATAAACGTCTCTCCTGATGCTTCATTAATGGTTTTCAAAATCAATCAAGAAGTTTTTCTTTGGATTCATACTCATATAAGAGAAGATGCGATGGACCTTTATGGTTTCCTCGACATAAAAGAATTGGAATTTTTCGAAATGCTTATCAGCGTCTCAGGAATCGGACCTAGAAGTGGTCTCGCAATTTTAGGTATTGCTTCAATTGAAACTTTAAGAAAAGCTATCGGAACAAGTGATACTTCTTACCTCACAAAAATTTCTGGTATTGGCAGAAAGACAGCAGAGAAAATTGTTATTGAACTAAGAGACAAAATGGGCAAAGAAGAATCTGATGGTTCTCTTCAAGAAGAGATGGATACACTGGAAGCCCTGAAAGCTCTTGGTTATTCGCAGTCTGAAGCACGTGACGCACTCAAACAAACTAAAGCAACAGATACTAATACAAAAATAAAAGAGGCTTTAAAGATTCTTGGAGGAAGATAATTAAAAACGCCCAGGTTTGTATTTTATAAAGCACACATATCCGCCTGCTGGCGGATTGCTCTGCTCGGCCCGTCGGCCTGTGCAAGGCTTTCTAAAACACAAACCTGTGTGTTTTTATGTTTGCACATTTTTACGTTTACGGAAAGAAATTATTTTTAATCCCCTTAACAGTCATATCAGCCATTGTCTTATAAGCCTGACGACGAGTAGAACTATTGCGGAATATTTTTTCGTAGACATACCCGTACTCAACAAGAATAGAACGGACATTTGACAACAAAGTATTACTAGATCCAAGTGCTATCAGTTTTTGATCTGGAATCAATCCACCTTCTTCTTCTGGAAGAGTACTCGTTTTGTATTTTTTAGAAAGTTGAGCAAAAACATTACCTGCCAACTTGGCACTCTTCAAGGAATTAGAAAACTGTCCATCTGGCATATAAATACTAAAGCCCTTATAATCCCCTATTTTCCAAACGCTAGAACGAGGAATATCATTAAAATGAATATGAATTACGGCATCCATTTTATTTTCATTCGCCCATTTGTTTATTCCATACAATTGAATAGAAGTATTTTTAGCGACTGAATTGTGTACAACAACCACATTATTGACAAAGGCTCCACTGGAAACTTTTTTCTTCATCTCCTTTTTAGCGTTGTCTCTAAAAGAGACAATTTCTGCTTCATGTAAGGACAAGTAACTAGCAAATTCTTTCGAATAACCCAAACTATTGCGAGTAATATAAACCTTAAATCTTTTATCTTTTTTAAGGAGGTTGTATATTTGTGTTGCTAAAACCAGGTTCATGTCTGCTTCTTTTATATTGCCATACTGTGCACCCCAGACTTCATTATCATGTCCTGGAACAAGCAATATTTTAATAGGCACCACTGGTTTTGGTGTAGTTTTTACAATAGGTTTAGCTGCCTGTATAAAAAATACAGGAAATAAAAACATTATTAGTATGAATAATACTTTCTTCATTGTAGTACAATAATACCATGCCTGAATTACCAGAAGTAGAGACAACCACTAGGGGCCTGAGAAAAGAGACTGTAGGCCTTAAAATAAAAGACGTTTGGACAGATTTGAACACCAAAGACAAACGTCAACATGATGCGGTCGCGAACCCGAAGTATTTTACTATTTTTAAAAAAGAAGTCGCGAACAAAAAAATAATATCCGTAGAAAGACAGGCAAAAAATATTTTGATAAATTTATCAGGAAATAAAACAATTTTAATTCACTTGAAAATGACTGGTCATCTACTTTATGGTAAATATAAATTTAATGAAAGAAGGTCGGACCTTAGACAAGGGTGGATTCCAGACGAACAGGGACCACTACAAGACCCTTACAATAGATTTATACACGTCGTATTTACTTTATCCAATAAAAAACATTTAGCTTTTTCAGATGCACGCAAATTTGGAAAAATAACTTTGCTTGATACTAAAACAGCTCATGATTCAAGACACCTAAAAAATTTAGGACCAGATCCCCTATCTAAAGATTTTAGTTTGGAAAAATTTAAAGAAAGACTTTTTAAAAAACCGAACGGTAAAATAAAAACGGTCCTAGTAGACCAAAGTGTAGTTACTGGTATCGGAAATATTTATTCTGATGAAATACTTTGGTATGTTGGAATTCATCCAGAAAGAAGAATGAGTAATATAAAAGAAAATGAATTTAAAAAAATGTTCCAAGTAACCAAAGATACCTTAACCAAAGGTATAGATTTCGGGGGAGACTCGATGTCAGATTACCGCAATATTTATGGTCTTCCAGGTAAATTTCAACTGCACCATGAAGCATATCGTAGAACTGGGGAGAAATGCAGAAGAAAAGGATGCAAGGGTGTTATAATAAGAAAAGTTATTAATAGTCGGAGCGCACATTTTTGCTCTATTCACCAAATTTAATTAAACAAAAAATATATGGCATGGGATCACTTAAAATGGTTAATCTTTGTTCTTATCGGACTTTGGTTTGTATGGTTTTTTACTGGTGGGCCTCAAAGATATAGTAGCAACCAAGGACCTTTCCTTAGACCACCTGCTCCGATAGATACTGGTGAAATTTACGGACCTAAAGCTAAGTAGTGCAGTTTCTTTAAATTTTTTATATAAAATTATAAGTATTTGTGTTTTTAAAAGCATTGCGCAGGCTGACGAGCCGAGCATAGCAATCCGCCAGCAGGCGGATATGTGCGGTTTTTAAAATACAAATCTTGTAATTTTATATTTTATATTTTATATTTTATATTTTATATACTAAGCATTCTAAAAAGTGCAATACCAAGAGAAACAGAAACATTCAATGATTCCTTCTTCCCTCTCATTGGAATCTCTGCAACAATATCGCACTTCGCTAAAATATTTTTTGGTATTCCAGAAACTTCTGTGCCGACAATAAAAGCATTTTTATTTTTTGTAATAACTTTTTTGTAATCAATAGAATTTTCAGCTTGTTCAATAGCAATAATTAAAAATCCTTCTTTTTTTAATTTTGTAATAAGTGGCAAAATACTTTTCTTTTGTTCCCACTGCACGAATTCTTCCGCACCGAGAGCAGACTTGGCTATGTCTTTACGCTTTATACCGAAACGATCCAAAGGTGCCGGAGTGTAACCAGTCAAATAAATCTTGGAAATACCAGCTGCATCAGCTGTGCGGAACATCGCTCCGACGTTCTCAGTACTGCGAATATCAAGCAATATTAAAACGTTTTCTTGGTTTTGTTTGCCAATGGGTTGATTTTTTACCATATTTCTTATACTATCATAAGTACGCAATAGATTTGTGTTTGTGGTCTGTTGAAAAATAAATATATGCGCTCGTAGCTCAGTCGGTAGAGCAGCTCCCTTTTAAGGAGATTGTCGTTGGTTCGATTCCAACCGAGCGCACAAAACAAGTACCCAACAAAAGCACCCTGCGGTGCTTTTGTTTGTTTTGTGCGAGCCGGAAGTATGTTTTGTTAGTAAACAAAACAACTGAGGCAGGGTCGTGAAAATTTTTCTTTGTCGAAAGAAAAATTATTCCTGACCACAAACTAATTCTAGTTTCCGGAGATTTAAGATCCGGAAACAACCTAATTTTAATTAAAAAAACTACAACGCAGAGAATTGTAGTTTTGTATTTTGCAGTTTATTTAAATATTTATTTTTTTGAACCGATAAATGCTTTCGCAAAGATAAACACACCATAATTCTGTCTGTAATTTTCCATAATTTCTCCTCTAGGAGATGTAAACACAGCCTCAATAAAAATAGGTATTTTGATTGTTGTCTTATTGACGAATACTCTTAACAAGGTAAGTCTGATAAACGAGATTTTCTTTTTCATTTCTATAATTTTTAGGAACAGTTTAACTCAAATTTATTTACCCAAACAATATCACAGAAACATTGACGAGTCAAAGAATGTTTGGTAATGTGACGATATATTTGTTGCTTGAAATAAACCAAACTTAATCCCCCACAATATGAAACCCAACCTATTTTTTGATTTTGATAATACAAAATTCAACACCACCCCTGCTTTAATGTTATATATAAACCAAAGGTGGAATATAAACTCCGTCGAATCTGACTATATAGGCAAAAACGATGATTTAGAATTAGTCGTGGGAAAATACAGAACCGATATTGAAATTAATCGTGATGAAGTATACGAAGATCTTGGAAGAGATTACAATGAATCTATTATTCGACAAAAAGACGTTCCCCCTATAAAAAATATGCGTAGGGTTATAAAATTACTTTCAAAAAAATACACACTATGGACTGTAACAGCTCGACAAAAAGAAGGTATGCATGTCATTAAATACCTACTCGACAAACATATCCCAGGATGTATCAGTGGTATCCACTGTGTATGGGAACGTAAAGCTAGTGGCATTTCCATAGAAACATCAAAAAAGGATTTTATTGAAAGCATTTCTGGAGAAAAAGTTGCATTCATTGATGATTCTCCAAAAGAGATATTAAAAATACAATCGATTATTCCCTCTTATCTTTTTGACCCAAGCAAGTTGCATGAAAATTTAACAGGAATAAACAACCGCTTTTACAGCTGGATTGAGATTGGGGAAAAATTTCTTTAATTAAAGACAAAAATTAAAAACAGTATTACATAAATGTAATACTGTTTTTTTATTTCTATAAAAAATTATCTCATCTCCTCCCCCACAGCTTCATCCTCTACATCTTTGTCCGCATCTGCCTTAGTAAGATGAATACGTCCATCAATATGATTTGGTGGAGCGTAAACTGTATAAATCTTTAGTGAACTCGTACCAGTATTTATAAAATTATGTTTTGTACCAGGCGTAACAACCACAACATCACCCGCAGCGATAGGACTTTCTTTTCCATCCAAGACTGCTTTGCCAACACCGCTCAAAAAGAACAGTGTCTGTTCAGTAAACTTGTGTGTCTCTTCCCCAACTTCCCCACTAGGAGGAATATCCATCACAACGAGCTGGCTTTTAGTCCCAGTGAAAAGTACTTTTCTAAAATAAGTGTTTGCTTCTGTTTCTTTAACGATATTTGTTATATATGGCATATGAGCTTTGCTATTTATTAATAATAATTCATTATTCTGTTTATTTTGATAATAACGAAACATACCGACTAAAATAATAACGAGGACTACTATAATTAAAACTAAATGCCATTTTTTAAATCTTTCCATAAGATAAATTATACTTCATTTTCTAGAAAGCTTTAAGCAAGAACTGTTCAAAAGCTGATTCATCATCAAGACCGAGTTTACGGGATTCCGGTAAAAGGTATGAGAGCTTAGTAGCAAAATTTTTCAATTCATCTTCCGAGAATTTCCTGAAATTTCTTTTCAAAATCATATCTTTCGCTTTCCAAAACAAGATACCAATAAGTTCTTCCATCCCTACCCCTTTATCCATCGCTTGTCTGAAATGGACCCAAAGGTTTAGCTTATCTCTATCTTCAAAAGCATAAGCTAAAAGAAAACTATTGAACTTTTCTTTTTTTTCTTTCGGTAATTCAAAAATATTCAATTCTGCTCGTGCTTTTTTAAAAGTATCCAGAACTGGTTTGTTTAGTTTACCTTCAAGGAAAATAAAATAGTTTTTGGAACGTCCCATAAATTCTAATCTCTTTAATATAAAATCAAGAGTCTCCTCACGCTCAAAAATATTTTCATACACTACCGCACACTGTGTAAAAAAAAGACCAGCACCAGAATAAAAACTTTCTGTTTGCATTTGATTAAAATCATTTTTCCCAATAAAAAAAGTCTCCATATCTTTAGACAGAGACTTTATGAATTTCTCGTAAGTACTACGCTTGGTCTTAGTATCATCACCAGCAAAAAGATATATCATATATTAAAATCTAAATAATTTTTTGTACTCGAGATATGGGGTACCGTATTTATCAACAAGAATCAATTCTTCTTTTCTTGAAAAGACAGATTTAGTAATAAAAAAAGAAATAACAGAAAATAAAATAACAAATGTAGCATTAACAATAAAACCAAAACTTAAAATCAAAAGGAAAAGACCGAAATATGTCGGTGTACGAGTAAAATAATAAGGACCATGACAAAAAGCTTCCTTGGTTACAGTTTCTTTTTTAAAATCTCTCAAAGTTCTTTGCGCCCAAAGAATTAGAACGGAAGACAAAACAAGTAGGACAAAACCGACAGGTGTCATGATTGATTGATCAAAAAATTTGTATGGAAAAATAAAATCAAAAAAGACTCCGAGCAAAAGAGCGGTAAAATAAAATATATAGGAATACGCGAATATAATATGAATATTTTTGTTCGAGGAAGCCTTTGTATCCGGGCTACATATATTTGTTTGAGTTTTTTCTTCCAGACGCATACAAGATTAATTATACCACGAAAAATTGGTCAAGTATATTATTTAACCTCTCCAAAATTATTGCCAGATCCAGAATGAACCTCTAGTGGGACGTCTGTTTTGAAGTGCAGATATGACCTTTCAAGTACTGTTTCCATAGCATTTAATATTATTTTTTCAGCTTTTGGTAAAACGCTTTCCTCTATTTCATAAACAATTTCATCATGTATTTGAAGGACTAAATGGGCCTTTTCTAATAAACCAGCCTCTTTTAGGTCTTCACAGCTGTAACGCATTGCTAGCTTAATAAGATCCGCGGCAGTCCCCTGCAAAGGGGCATTCGTAGCAGTGCGTTCTGCCATTTTCTGCAAAAATGGAATTCTAGATTTTATATTTGGAAAATATCTTTTTCTGCCGAACAAGGTCTCGGTATAAGCATTTTTTGTGGCAACAGCCTTGACCTCTTCTAAATAATCTCGCACACCTGAGAATTGATTAAAATAATTATCGTAAAAAGTTTGTGCTTCTGCTAGAGTACCTCCGAGATTTTTCTTTAGACTCGAAACTCCCATACCATAAATAATACCGAAGTTGATAACTTTCGCCCGACGACGCATTTCTTTGTCGATTTTATCCATTGGTACACCAAACACAAAAGAGGCTACCCCAGAGTGAATATCTTTTTTTTCTTTAAAAATCTGGGTCATTTTTTTATCACCGGAAAGTATCGCGGCAACCCGAAGCTCAATCTGACTATAATCAAAGGCTGCTAGTTTGTACCCTTTCTCTGCAATAAACCCTCCTCGGATTCTACGTCCGAGTTCTGATTTAATTGGTAAGTTTTGCAAATTCGGATCTTGAGAAGAGAATCTTCCAGTCGTTGTGCCATTCTGCAAAAACTTTGCATGCAGTCTATTATCTTCGGTGGTCATCTTTGGAATCACATCAATATAAGTTGAAAGTAATTTTTGTAATTCTCGGTAACTCATTATTTCTTTTATGATTGGGTTCCCCTCTTCTAGTTCTTCGAGAACTGAAATCTTGGTTGAAAAAGAACCACTCGCACCTTTTTTCTTGGTAGTTTTAATTCCCATTTTTTCAAAAAGAACTTCGGCAAGTTGTTTGGGAGAATTTATATTAAATTCTGTGCCAGCTATTTCATAAATCTTTTTGGTCAACTTATCCAACTCAATATGATACTCAGCTGACAAACTTTCAAAATATTTTTTATCAATAAGGATTCCATGATCCTGCATTTCCTTTACTATCGGCATAATTGGTTTTTCTACCTCATCAAAAACAAGAGTTAGTTTTTCTTCATGAAGTTTTTTAAATACATATTCATGTGCCACCTTAAAAGAATCAGTCTTGGCATAAAATAAAATATCATCCAAGCTTGGGTTCGTCATATCAGAATTGATAAGCCACAAAGCAATAGAGGCTTCCTGTAGCTCATTTGGATATATCTCTTCAATACTCTCTGCCACAGAAGGACTCTGTAAATTTAGAGGTTTTTCCGATGGTCTGGCCGAGCTTACTAGCGAAGGAGATCCGAGGACCTCGGTAAAATCTGCTAAATTTTCAGGGGCCTTCCCGTCACCTTTATTAAAAAAACCTCTTACTCTCGAGAGTAAACTCCTAAATTCAAACTCAGAAAAAACATGCTCAACTTTTTTCAAATCAGCAACCTCCCAGAAAGTTTTTTCTGGCATAGTGAAATCTACCGGAGCGTCCGTTCTAATCTTGGCTAGAACTTTTGAAAACTCAGCTTCTTCTTCATTGTTTTTTATCAGTTCGATGATTCTAGGTTTGATGCCTGCTTTAATAAAAGCCTCAGGGTCTTTCTTTATTTTTTTATAAATTTCTTCGATAGTTCCAAAGTTAACAATCAGATCCGTCGCAGTCTTTTCTCCAATACCTTTGATACCGATAATATTATCAGATGGGTCACCTCGTAGACCTTTGTAGTCCGGCAAGAGTCTTGGTTCGAAACCAAATCTTTCTTTCATTTTTTCTTCATCATATAAAATAGTGTCATTGATTCCCTTCTTGAGAGTAAAGACCTGCACTTTTTTACCATCTACGAGCTGCATTGTATCCATATCACCTGAGGCAATAATAATGTTTATAGTTTTGTCTTTTTTTAATTTCTCAACAATTGTGCCAAGTACATCATCCGCTTCGAAACCTGGTGCGTCATAAATAGGAATATTAAAAGCTTCAAAAATTTGACGGGAGCTTTTTAATTGTGAGATCAATCCTTCATCCGCTTTCGCTCTTCCAGCTTTGTATTCATCATAAGCTTCATGTCGGAAAGTTTTCTGTGGGAGATCATAACAAGCCACAATATAATCTGGCTTCAAATCAGTGATAATCTTCATCAACATGGTTGAAAGGCCATAAAGTGCACCAGTCGGTTCACCTTTGGAAGACATAAACTCGGGCAAGGCATGATAAGCACGATGTATTATCGCGTGAGAATCGAGCAACACTAATGTTTTAGGTTTTATACTTGCCATAAAATGGATTATAACATTTATAGTGATTTTATTAAAAAAGCGGTAGGTCTTGCCTACCGCTTCTACTGTTTTATTTTGAAGCTCCTGTGTCCTTCTTTGGTATGTGCGATTAAAATCTTGTGATGTTTTTTCGGCATAGCTTTTTTCACATTCTCGGGCCATTCGATAAGGACTAAATGCTCCGGGTTGGAAATAATTTCTTTCCAGCCTAGATTAAATAATTCTTCTGCGTTTTTTAATCGGTAGGCGTCTAGGTGAAAAAGATTCTTGAACCCGCCCGACCTCCCCTTTTTTGAAGGGGAGGTCGGGCGGGAGGACAATGGATACCTCTTCATAATCACAAAAGTAGGACTTTTAATTTTTCCTTTAATTCCCAAAAGTTTAGCAACAGATTGGGTAAAAGTAGTCTTGCCAGTGCCTAAATCTCCAGACAAACCGACAACACAAGCATTCTTACATTCCTTTTTTAAAATTGTGTCCAGGAAATCTTGTGCTATTTTTTCTGTTTCTTTTTGATTTTTTGAAATTATCTTATTTGGCATATATTTTACATTTTAGCATAAAAAAAGACCCCAAATGTTTGGGGTCTCACTAAATAAATATACTATCTTCTTCTTCCATAATACGAACCGCCATTATTGGAATTGTTTGAATTATGGTGAATGTTTCCACCACCATTTCCATGACCGTTATAATTTTGATTGTGATGGTTTTGAACAACCATATTTCCACAACCATTGTTGTAACCAGTATTAAAACTAACACCTGCTTGGAAATTCATTCCAAAACCATTTCCACAACTTGGTTCATTCCAAATTCTTCTTTGTAAAGGTCCTTCGTTGTAATAAACAGGTCCGTAATAATACGGTCCGGTTGAAACTGTTGGGTGTTCAATACAATCACCAAGATTTTTGTAACAAGTACATTGATTTTGGTTTTGTGGTTGAACCCTTTGATATTGATTATCATCCTTTACAACAGGACTCGGTACTGGAGCAGGAGCAGTTTGTTGAATAATTACCGGAACCTCCAATAAATTCATACAAATTGTTTTGAAAATAATTAGCTTGCACTTTCCATATTGGAAGATGCCAACTGTTCCTTGAAAATTTTTATCAGGATAAAATTGGATTGTATTTCCTTTTCTACCTGAATTGGTAAAACCTTCAAGTTTCATTTCAGAATATTGAACATGATCCAATACCCAAAAAATATTATTCTCGTCCACTTTTACTGTTTCACCAGCGGTTACTAAACCAAAGTTTACGATGTGTAAAAACTCTTTACGGTAGTTCTTGGATAATTCCGAAGTTCCCATTAAGAAATTTTTTACTTGATCGATCGTGTAACCATTTTCGTTATACGATTGGATTGGTTGTAAACGTTGTGCTTTGCTCGATCCTACGAATAGGAGAACAGCTAGGATAAAAAGAATTTTCTTCATTTGTTATTATTTTAAAGTTGGTTGCCGCAAACCCTATATATTATGGATTTCTGGCAACCAACCAAAATGTTTTTCGAACAACTTATCTATGCAACAAGTATAGCACCTTTTTGCACAAAAGTCAAGCCCTACAACCTAGCCAAAATTTAGTAAGAACCCTTTGTTTTGAAGACAAAATGCGGTATGATTTCAGGTAATGGCACCATTTGACGAAGAAAAACAAAACAAACAACTTGATGATTTACACAAGCTAGAAGAGGAGCAGTTAATCGAAGTTCTAGCAGAATCAAAATATAATCTACCTTATATAGACTTATCTCGTTTGGGTATAGACAACGAAGCTCTTCGTGCAATATCCGAGACCGAAGCACGCGAAATGAAAGTCGCTCCTTTTAGACTTTCTGGCAAGAATATTTTCATCGCGGTCCGCTCCCCTTCAGAAGACCTTTTGGGAAAATTAAAAGATGCAATGGAAAGAAAAAATCTAGTCGCTACTTTTTATATGGTATCGATGGCGAGTCTAAACAAAGTTTGGGACAGATATAAAGAAATTTCTTTGGCTGAGAGTTCAAAAGTTGGTGGGTTAGATATTTCTGGTGAAGTTTTGTCAGAGACTGCAAAAGATATTAAAAAAATGCAGGACATTGAAGTCCTGATTACAGGGGCACTGACTGGAAACCAGAAACACAAAATTTCTCATATTCTTGAAATAATACTAGCGGGTGCAATTTCAATCAAAGCTTCTGACATCCATATTGAACCAGAAGAAAATCGTGGAAGACTTCGTCTTAGACTCGATGGTGTTCTCCAAGATGTTATGTTTTTTGGAATGGATATTTATCGTCTATTAAATTCTCGTCTAAAACTTCTTTCCGGAATGAAACTAGCAACAAGAATTGCTCAAGACGGACGCTTTAGTATTGAAGAAGGAAACGAAGAAATAAGTATTCGTGCTTCTATGATACCCGGCACTTATGGTGAATCGATTGTCATGCGTATCTTGGATCCAAAATCTATTCAAGTGAAACTAGAAGACATGGGTATTGAACCTTTTCTTTTTGCAACGATTCAAGAAGAGATAGCTAAACCAAACGGCCTTATTTTGGTTACTGGTCCGACAGGATCAGGAAAAACCACGACTCTTTATGCCTTTTTAAGAAAAATATATTCTTCCGAAATAAAAATAATAACAATCGAAGACCCAGTAGAATATCACCTAACTGGAATAACTCAGACACAGACAGACGCAAAAAAGGGTTACACCTTCTTGGAAGGTTTACGTTCCGCTCTCCGTCAGGACCCAGATGTGGTAATGGTTGGAGAAATACGAGATGCTGAGACAGCAAAGATAGCAGTCGAATCTGCTTTGACAGGACACTTGGTTTTTTCAACTCTCCACACAAATAACGCAGCGGGTGTTATCCCTCGTCTTATTGACCTTGATGTTAACCCAAAGATTATGGTCTCAGCTTTGTCTCTTTCTATTGCTCAGCGTCTTGTCCGTAAGCTTTGCCAAGAATGCAAAAAGGAAGCATCCCCAACTGCCGAAGAAGCAGCTAGTATCAAGCTAGTAGTAGATAGTATCAAAGCAGAAAACAAAGATCTTAAAAATTATAATATAAACCCTGATGTTCCTTTCAAAATATTTTCTGTTGTTGGTTGCGAAAAATGCAACATGACGGGATACAAAGGACGAATAGGTATTTTTGAAGCTATCAAAACTGATGAAGCTATTGAAAAAATAATTCCAGAAAACCCAAGTGAACGTGAAATTAAAAAAGTAGCTCGAACACAAGGAATACTTTCCATGCGCCAAGATGGTGTAGTAAAAATTTTGAATGGTGTCACCTCTCTCGAGGAAGTACAGAGTGTCGTTGACTTAAAAGAAGAATAGATATTTTGAAAAATATAAATGAATATTGATTAAAGAGACTTGGGAGCGCGACGGCGCGAGTACGAGGAATTTTTTAGCAAAAAAATATCCGTGCTCTTTAATTAATATTCATTTATATTTTTATTTTTCAAAATTAGAAATAAAAAAACACTAATCTCTAAACAATCCTTTCAAAGCTAAGCTTCGAAAGTAACAAATTCTTGAAGGATGGTCCCCGTGAACTAATAAAAGTACCGAGACGTCCTACGCAAAATTGTATAACCGGGGGCTGATTGCTTAGAGATTAGTGCCTTCTTAACTTAATAGGGTCTTAACCTGTAAAACTATTATACTATATTCAAAACCAAGTAAATGTTACAATGTGGATACCAGAGTGGATACCGTGTTAATAAAGCAACAAAGAAAGTATATCATACTACTAAACCAATGTCAAGTGAATTAGACAAAGAAATAAAGAATACCCCCGAAGAGTCTTCCCTTGATAAGACCCTTCGTCCTTCGCGTTGGGAGGAGTATATTGGTCAAAAACACATAAAAGACAACGTTAAAATTCTATTAAAGGCTGCTGAAGAACGTGGTCATACGCCTGAACATCTCCTATTTTATGGTCCTCCGGGCTTGGGAAAAACAACCATTGCTCACCTGATTGCCAAGGAAACTGGCCGACAAATGAAGATAACTTCCGGCCCCGCTATCGAAAAAGTTGGGGATTTGGCTTCAATTCTGACAAACCTCGCTCCAGGAGATATTATCTTTATCGACGAGATTCACCGCCTAAATAAGATGGTGGAAGAGGTCCTTTACCCTGCTATGGAGTCTGGAGTTCTTGATATTATCATTGGGAAAGGCCCTTCAGCTCGTACCATTCAGCTCGACTTACCTCCTTTTACTTTGATTGCTGCGACAACTCGTGTCGCGATGGTCTCATCTCCTCTTCGTTCTCGTTTCTCAGGTGGAGTTTTCCGATTAGAATTTTACTCCAACGAAGAGATTGCTGAAATTGTCCGACGCTCGAGTAAACTTTTAGAAACAGAACTCGAAGAAGAAGCATTACTAGAAATAGCAAAAAGAAGTAGATTCACTCCTCGTACTGCAAACTACTTTTTGAAAAGAGCGCGCGACTATGCTCAGGTAAATAAAAAAAGTTTAGACAAAGACACAGTAAAGAGAGCTCTCTCAATGCTTTCAATCGATGAAATAGGATTGAATGCTTCCGATAGAAAATTCTTGGAAGTCTTGATTGAAAAATTTAGTGGTGGACCAGTCGGATTGAAAACAATAGCAGCTGCACTCTCGGAGGAAGAAGCAACTGTCGAAGAAGTTATTGAACCCTACTTAATCCAGCTAGGATTATTGGAACGTACAGCCAAAGGCAGAGTCGCCAACCAGAAAGCTTATGAGCATATGGGGTTTGACCCCGTCGCTCACGAGTGACAGGGTTGATTTTATTGAGAAACAGGATTAAATTATTTTTGAAAGATATTCTTTTATTCTAGCCTTGTCTTCATTAACTTTCTCTCCCTTAAAATAAATTTCAATATACATAAACTCGAATTTATCACCATGGTATGCGTAAATAATTCTTATATTTCTATTTTTTAAAGACTCACAAGCTAAACGTACTTTTACAATCTTTAAAGTCGGTGTGCTATGAATAATAACAAAATTATTACCAAAACCAGTTGGGCTGCTTTTAATGATATCCTCAAAATCTGCTATATCATAAGTAAGACTTCTATATTTTTTAGAAAGTTGTTTTAATTCACGCTCAAATTCAGGTAGTTGATTAAAGAGTTTCATATTCTCCCACAGAAGTTTCTTCTGGACGATAAAAAACATGTCTATAATTTAAAACTTGTCTTTCTTCTGCTACGAGCCAAGGGGTATCTATATGGGAACGTTCAGAAAGCTCTTTTGCTGTTAGATGTGCTAATTTTTCTAATTCATCATCAATATGTTTTAACTCTCTACCAGTTAAAATATCTACGTTTGCTTCTTTTACTGGCACATATTTCGTTTGATCATGATTAAAATATTTACTTTTAACCTCAACCAACTCCCCATTCTCTTCCATTTCTCTTGTGATTTTTTTGAAAGACACTGGTGTAGGTCCATAAGTGTTTTTTATATAAGTAGCTCCGATTAAATATTTATTGAATTTTTCATAATAATCAAAATCAATAAAATACAATAATTTATATAAAGCTGTTTGCCCTATATTAGGGCGACTACCAACTTTTCCAAGAATATATAATAATACCTCTTGAAACTTTTCAACATTTTCTTTTGGAACTTCTCGAATAAAATCAACAACATCTTCTTTATTATTAACTGTGATTTTTGAGTATTGTTCAACTTTTTTTTCTGACATACTAAAAAGCCGGGCAAGAGTATTTTTTTGCTCTTCAGTTAACTTTGATTTACCATTTTCAAGATTAGTATAAGTAGGCCTTGAAATACCTAAACTTTCAGAAACAAAAGACTGAGAAAAACCTGCTTCTTTGCGCTTTGTTTTAATCCAAGTAGACATATCTAGATATTAACATAATATTAACACTTTTATCAACTTGACTGTGGATAATGTAAAAATGTAAATAATACTATTTTGTATACATCTTATACAACTCAAACAAAAACTCAATTCGTTCTTCTTTATTTTAAAACTTTCTTCAAGAACAAATCTCTACTCCACTGAACTGCTCGGCTTGAGTTAAACAAAAGAGAACGCTCCGACTGAGGTCGGAGAGAGGAGAGAGATTTTAGTTCTCTCCTATTTAACATTTTCAAGCTGAGCATTTCACTAGAGACGAAACTTCCCTATCAATCCATAATTTTTAGAAAGGTGCGACCTTAAGTCTTCAAAAAGGTCGTTCCTTGCTAAAAATTCCAAACTGAATAAGAAAGGAAAGGCGGAGATTTTTAATCATCGCGCCTTTCCTAAAATTTAACCCTAACCCTACACACCAAACCTTACGGGGTTTGGTAAAAAACTATTTCTGAGGATTTTCATATGCTCCAGCGAAGCCTCTTTTGGCATCACCGTAGGCATTAAACAATCCATTTGTTACCGCCCACCCGTTCGGGTAGGTAGTGTCCCGTCCTGATCCAACAGGCTCACCCAGGAATTCCTGGATTACTTCCTGTGAACCGGAACAGTTCACTTTGTCGGGGAAGCGTTCGTCGCCCCCCTTTGCCAAGTAGTTAGTGCCAGTCATAACACCAGCCTCCACCGTGAATGGCACTTTACCCAATTCACGAATATCAGCCACTACCTCACCTCCAAGCACCACAGTTGCTGGAGGGTTTTTCAAAATTTGAAGCGTTTTTTGGATAGCTTCCATCGCCAACTGACGATCAGAAAAACCGTCTCTTCTCATAATTTCGTCAATGCGAGATTCGAGGACTTCCTGGGCTGTGACACCAGGACATTTGCCGGCATACGCAGCTGCCAAGCAATGGTCTGCAGCTGCTACTACGCGGTCCTGCTGGGTAGGCTCAATACCCAAAAAGGTAATGAGCTGGCCCAGACTCGAAGCCTCGAAAGACTTTTCAGGACCGAGGCCATACCCTGCATCACCAGGGTTATGGTGGTCACATTGTGCAACCACTTCCAATCCGTTGGCAGCCACAGGACTGCATTCGAAAATGATACATTGAGTTGCTCCTATTGCATCACCCTCAACTACTTCATACCCGGTGGCCTTGTAGGCCGAGAACGGATTCACCTTTTGGATTTCGGATTTTTGATCCGGAGCGGTCGCCATCGCAACTACCAATCCATTGGCAACTGCAATTGCACGTGCCCTTACGTACTCAAGGTCTGTTGCCCCGAATATAATAATTGTTTTTTTCATTTTTTAATTTTTAATATTGCCTACTCTTTTAAAGGTTTTCGGCACCCCCTTTCCTATTTACTTTTATAAATAAACAAAAAAGGAGAGCTGAATCTTTATTACTAGAGTCCGATGGCAATTTACAAAAATGAAAATATCCCCTATCAAACTTCCATTCTACTTCGCTCATGGTGAGCCAATGAAAATCTGAATAAGAAAGGAAAGGTTTGAAATTATCGCCCCTTTCCAATTTTTAACCCTTAACCCCCCAAGTTCTAATTTGATATTTTGTGTTCCTTTTTATTTTTTATTTAAAAGAAAAAACACAATACCGCTTATAGTTAAGCAAAAAATTGCTGTCCCTATGTCCGAATCTGGTCCTGAAGATTTAAATACATAACCTATAAGGTTACATATTCCAACAACTAACATCAATAATGCTAGTATTGAAACCATTGCTTTCCCCATTTTTTTCATTAATTGATTTGTTTTTCTTTCGAGTGTCGTCCTACAAGACCTACACTCAAGTTTAAAGAATTTCTTGAGTAATTTTTTCGCCTTTAACTTCACACGAAAATGACTTTTCGCTGAAACTAAAGTTGGTTGCACCTCTTTTTTTGCCTTCTTGAGCCAAGGCTCTAAGAGCATTAAAGGTGAACGGAGGAACTTGAACCCTTCTCGTGAAAGACTCTTTTCCTTCAATAGAGGTTTTCACCAACACTGAGGTGCTGGTGAAAAAGTTTTTTAATATTTTGAACATTTTTTTACCAGCCTTTAACCGGTATGAGATATCGCTCCCTTTTGTGCCAACTCGACAAGCTGGAAATTTATTTTGAATCAACCTTCCAGTATTTATTATAGCCAAACAAGTACAGAACAAAAGTATGACCCAACCAAAAGTAAAGAGGCACAACCACACCTTCATTAAGGTGAAAAAATATTTTTCGTCACAAAAAAAACTTAATGTGACACACATTATAGCCGCCCAAAAAAAATACAGTGACAGCATCGCAAATTTTGTAATATCTATTATTTTTTTCATTTTTTTTGACCTGCCACGACTAATGACAGGAACTTTTTTTAGTTTATAATTTTTTTCCTATGAATCCACGAAGATTTATCCTCCCGAATTCAATAAGAAAGGAAAGGCGAAGATTTTTTGTATCACGCCTTTCCTAAAATTTAACCCTAACCAAACAAAAATACTATTATTCTAATCAGAATTAGAATAAGAAAAAATAGTACAAATAAAATTCCCCAAATACTTTTAATGGTCTTCTTAATACCATATTTGGTATACAACTTCTCTATTGTATCTTTACTGGTTTCAACAATTAAAACCGTAAATACAATAGATGTGAGCAATGAAATTATTACATTGATCATTAAAAGCTCTATTAATATTTTCATTTTTTATGACCCGTCACGACTAATGACGGGAACCTTTTTTAGTTATTAATAATTTATTTACCCCACAAAACTTTGTGGGGCTTATTTGCATTCAAAAGAAGTGGTGCCCCAGGAATTACCTAGTTCTCCATTTCATTGCGACCTAGGAAAAACCTAAGGCGCTTTTAAATTCAAAATATTTTATTGTCAAAGATATTATCTTTATCACAAAGCAAGTCTCTCTCCTCTTTGTGCTCTGAATGTTTCCTCAAACACTCAGCTCCTTCATAAAGACATTTCAGATCACGAGAGAGGGTTAAACTCTTATGGTCTGCCTATGTCTTCTCAAACTTTCGCTTGAGACTTCAATGAACTTATCTAACTCTGGATATAGTATAGCATTATTATTTATATTTGTCAATATGACATGATAGACTTATTTATATAAAACTTTAAACCTTATATATAAAGGATAAAATAGTTATCCACTTTGTCATATTTGTGTAACAAAAACACAAATGATACACTTATTGTATGAATAATGAAGAAAACATTTTAAAACAAGCCGGCCTCTCCGAAGAACAAGCAATTGTTTATCAAGCTCTATTAGATAAGGGTCCACAAAAAGCCAGCCCTCTCTCTACTTGGACTGGAATAAAACGCGGGCTTATTTATAAGGTTTTGGAACAATTAGAAAATATGAATCTAATTGAAAAGAAAGGTGGCGCAGGCACGGTGGCCGTTTTTTACCCCAATCACCCTTCCCTTCTTATGGACAAGATAGAAAGAGATAAAAAAAACCTTGAACTATCCAAAGAAATAGTCCAAGCTGGTTTGGGAAGTTTTGCTTCTAAATACAATTTAATCACAGGTAAACCAAACGTACGTTTTTTTGAAGGGAAAGAAGGAATTTCTGAGGTGACAAACGACACTCTTTCATCCAAGACTGAAATATATGCGTACATAGACTCAGAGGCTGTTGAAAGTCTGTATCCTGATTTAAATAAAGAGTACGTAGGAAAGAGAATGAAACAAAAAATACACAAAAAAATTATCTCTCCTGACTCAGAATTTGAGAGGGGTTTAGCTAAAGATAGTGACAATGAATTTACAGAAACTAGAGTTTTGGGTGCAGATTTTCGTTTTGCTACAGTTATGCAAATTTATGACAATAAAATAAGCTATATTACTTTAAGTAAAGATAAACAAATAGGTGTCATCATAGAAGATCCTGACATCTACAAAACACACAAAGCAATATTTGAGCACGAGTGGAAAACAGCTGAAAAAATCTAAGCTGCTATATTGAGCTCTTGTTTTTCTTCTTTTATATTCTTAGGTCTTTCAATTTCGTAGTACAACTCCCCTGCATTCTCCTCAAGTGGCATTTCTTTCGTTACCTTAAATCCAAAACGTTTTTGATACATTTGGAATATTTTATTTTTACTATGCACTTCTGCTTTAATATTGTAATCACCCAGCTCATTCATTATTGAATTCATGACAGCTAAACCTATTGCTGGGTTTCTAACATCTTCCAAGTAAGTAAGTCCACCGATATGCAAGGTGTCTTCATTTTCTTTATAAAAGGTGGCGAACGCCACAATCTCATTATTAAAACGTACATTAAACACAAAAGTATCTTTATTGTTTAAAGTTTGTTCAAATTCTTTTTTAAGACCTTCAATGTGTTCCTTGTTTTCATAAGTTTCTTTTGGGCGGCCTTTTTCATAAGCTTCTAAAAGTTCTTTTTTTTCTTTATCTGTCATGTCCTGTGCAGAAACTTTATCTAACGTTGTGTTGCTGATATCTTCGATTGGTATTTTTATACCTTGTTTATGCAATTCCAAATACGAAGAACCCATTATAATAGTCTGGGTTTTGATGTCTTCGAGCTCTTTTAAAATACTTTGCTCGTCAACAGAAACATCTTTTTTATCAGCCAAACATGAAAGGAGGATTACGCCTCTTTTTAATAAAGTCTCTCTAATTTTTTCAAACACATCACTAGGTATGTTTTCTTTTTCGTATAAATTTTTAATTTCTTCTTCGGCTTTATTGGCGGCTTCTACAATTTCTCCATATTTATTAAAAACTTCTTTGGCTATATTTTCTGGTAATTTTTCACCTAGTTCTAGTATTTTATCTCCCATTTCTTTGCCACCTTGTTCAATAGAAAGAAAAGTCCGAAATCCTTGGGTACTGAATTTTTCAGTAAAATCCTTTAATTTATTTATATCTTTATACTCTCTTGTTTTAAGAAAATTCAAAAACTGGAATTGCTCCGGAATAGTAAAAGTAGCCAACTTAAGATTAAAATCTTTTTCAATTTTCTCTCGCATAAATTCTTGCTGGAGAAATAAATAGTCTTTAAAGACTTTCTCTTCTCCTATATTTTTATTAGATAGATAAATATTTTTTTCGCTTAAAGCTTCAGAATGGTGCTCTAAATCTTCATAAATTCTATCTCTTTTCCTGCATTCTAAAACAACCTCATTATATATTTCCTCTTCCTTTTCTTCAGATTTTACCTCATTATATTTTCCAGAAAGAAATACAATATTATCTTTTACGTCTTCTAGTTTTTGTAGTAGTTCTTGCAGAGTGTAGCTTAATCCATCTTCATCAAAAGCTTCTTCAAATCTATGCTTACTAGTGTTCTTTATAAAATAAATTTGTGATTCTTTAATAAAAGCTATTGTATCAGGAGATATTATGTATGGCTCAGACACATGAGCATATTCACCAATCCCCTTTAAACGATTATCATATCGATAGTCGTACTCCTGCTCTGAATCTTCTATATCCAGAGATTTTTTTATTTTTCTAATTTCTACCAAAAGTTCCGCAATACGAGACTTTAATAAATAGTTGCCATTCTCGGTTTTTATTTTTTCTTCTAAAATTTTTTCTGATTTTTCTGCCATCTTTAGAAAATCCTTATCACCAATACCTGCGTAGAAGCCGATGTCTTGAACTATTACATTCTTTATATATTCTAGCATCTCTGCTGTGCGAGCATAATTTTCTGACTTATCAATATTAAGATTATTTACGACAGATTCGAAAGATTTCTGATCCTCAGATTCAGTAATACTGCTATGTTTTTCCACCGGCTCTATAATTACATCTTTTTCTTTTCCATCTAGCGATATAAATTTATACGAATCTAGTTTCATATTTATATGATGGCACAAAAAGGCACTTTTGTCTAAATTTTTTTAGACTTTTTTGTGTGACAAATAAACACCCAAATTTGCTCTTTTTAGTAAAAACGTTAGAATTAAGCTATTCGTTTCAACTTTATAAACTTTCAACTAAATTATATTTATGAGCCATTCACAATGGGAAAAGAAAAAATTGAAGAAAGCTGCCAACGGTAAAGACACACACAAAATCTTTACAAAAATAGTGCGTTTGATAATGTCTGAAGCAAAAAAATGTAATGGAGACAGAAATTCTGATGGACTTAAGGCTGCCATAGCTAAGGCAAAAAGTGTTAGCTTACCATCTGAAAATATCGACCGAGCAATAAAGAAAGCGAGTGAGCCAGGAGAAAGTATGAGTTCTATTACTTACGAAGCCTACGGACCAGGAGGTGTCGGTATTATTATTGAAACCCTCACCGACAGCAAAAATAGAACTGCTCAAGATATAAAACATATTCTTGTTAAGAATGAATGTTCTTTGGCGGGTATTGGTTCTGTTGCCTGGGCTTTTGAAAAAGAAATTTCTCCTGAAGGTCTTAACTGGAAACCAACCACCACAATCTCCCCTTCAGATGCAGACCTAGAACTCCTAGAGAAGCTAGTTGATGAACTAGAAGCGAATGATGATGTGCAGGAAGTTTTTACTAACGCAGAATAGAACCCTACCCCGGGATAGGGGATTTCCCCTATCCCGGGGGTAGGGTGCGTGCTAAACTTTAACTATGATAATTTTAGGAATTGATCCAGGTTTTGAAAGACTTGGTGTCGCGGTGCTCGAAAAGAATAAAGGTGACAGAAAAGAAAAGGTTCTTTTTTCTGAGTGTTTTAAAACTTCAGCCAAATTAGAATTTTCAGAAAGATTACTTTTGATTGGGAAAGAAGTTAAAAAAATAATAAAAGAATATAAACCTGAAGTTCTTTCGATTGAAACTTTATTTCTAACTACCAACCATAAAACAGTTATGCATGTCGCGGAAGCACGTGGAGTTGTGATATATGAAGCCTCTGATGCTGGTTTAAAAATATTTGAAGCTTCCCCTCCTCAGATAAAAATAGCTACTACAGGCTACGGTAAAGCTGACAAATCTCAAGTAATAAAAATGGTTAAGATGCTAGTTGATATAGATAATTCAAAAAAACAAGACGACGAACTAGACGCAATAGCTATTGCTCTCACTGCTTTTGCACATCTAAAATTTTAAGGGTTTTACCCCGCGGGGCCTTGGCGAAGTGGGGTTATCCACAGTTTTATTTTTAAAGTATTGCGAAAGTTTTCTAGATTTGGTACAAAATATAAATTAAAAATAATTGTTGTTAATGGGTCGTTTTTAAAAGTTTAAAAAATAAAAATAATATGGACGAAGAAGAAGAGTCAATCGAAGAAAAGAGTTTTAGTTCAAGTAGTATCGATGATGAAAATTTTAATGATGATCTTGGTGATACATTAGATCCGTTAGAAGTTTCTGATTTGGGACTTGAAGATGATGACGACACAGACGATATAGAAAAATAATAAAAAATCCTCCGATCTGATCGGAGGATTTTTTATTTATACGATTTTTATGAATCTTCTCTTTCCAATCTTGTAGACTCCAGGAGTAGCTAAAATTTTAAAATCAGTAACCTTTTCCCCGCCTGCTCCCGAGCTATCGTGAGGGCGGGCAGGTTCTTTTCCTTCACTTAGTATTTTGACAGCTCCTTCTTCAACAAGTCTGCGCCATTCACTTTTTGAGGCAAAAACTTTATTTTCAAAAAGAACATCAACCAACAAATCTCCATCTTTATATTTTACTTCTTCTAGATCGTCTGGAATCTCTTTTTTCTGAAAAGTATTAACAAAATTTTCCTGGGCTTCATTTGCCTTAGATTCTCCGTAGTAGATAACAACGACTTCTCTAGCAAGTCTCATTTTTAAATCTTTCGGGTTAACTTCCCCTACTCCGAGTATTTTGCGTATTTCTTCAACTTCTTCAAGTGGAGTGAAAGTACACAACTCAAAATAATTACAGATAGAAGAATCTGGAATAGACATTATTTTTCCATACATATCATTTGGTTCATCGGTAATACCGACGTAATTATCAAGACTCTTGGACATCTTTGCATTACCATCAGTTCCTTCTAGGAGTTTAAAAGACAATACTGCTTGAGGTTCTTTATTATTCATTTCCATAACCTCACGCCCTACCAACATATTGAAATGTTGATCAGTACCACCAACTTCTAAATCGCACGAACCATAAATATCATAAATCGCATCGGAATCAATTCCTTGAATAACTGGGTACATCATCTCATGCATGAAGATCGGCTCTCTATTTTTTATACGATCTTGGAACATATCTCTTTCAATCAATCTTCCATGAGAGACATGTCTAAGAATCGCTAGAAAATTTATCAGAGTGTAATTTTTTATAACATTTTTTTGTCTGCGTGTTTCTACCCAGTTTAAGGCCTTATTGTAAATATCATTTTCAGGTAAAGTTTCTGTTCCATATTGTTTTTGAGAATATTCTTTGAAAATATCAACTCGTCGAACAGGAGCTATAATGTCATTGATAGAAACAAACCAATCTGAGTTCATGGTCCATGAAAAAAGTTTTTCGTCTTTGAGTAAAATTTTATCAACTTGATTTAAATAAGTCTCCATATTTTTTTGGATTTCATCAATATTTATTTCAGGTCGTATTTTACTTTTACCAGTAGGGTCTCCAATTTGAGCTGTTATATCACCAATCAGAAAAACTATCTTACACCCCATATTTTGGAATTGGCGTAGTTTACGCAACACTACTGCGTGTCCTAGATGAATATCTGGACGTGTTGGGTCAACACCGAACTTTATAACTATTTTTTCAGGGTTATTTTCTAATTTTTTACGAAAAATGCCATCTGGATCAATAAATTGACCTACTCCGCGAGTAAACAGCTCGTCTATCATTTCCTTATCCTTGCTTATTTGCATAATATGGATTATAACAGCAATCGAGGAGCATAAACAAGTTCACTTGTTTAATGTCCGAGAGCAGCTGTTATATAGTACTCTATATAACATGTTTTCTGATATGATAAAGAGGATGAATAAAAAACTAAAGAATAAACAATTTTTGAAAAACTTAGTACTGTTTTGTACTGGGGGTCTTATTATTTTATTAGGTGCATTAATAATTTTAGTTTCTAGTATAAAAATACCTGACTTTCGTTCTTTTGAAGACAGAAAAGTTGCAAACTCTACCAAAATATACGATCGTACAGGTGAAATTCTTCTTTATAATATTCACCAAGACGTAAAAAGAACCAACATTACTTTTTCAGAAATGGGTTCGAATATAAAAAATGCAACAGTCGCAGTGGAAGATTCGGATTTTTATAATCATAGTGGAATACGAGTAACCTCTATTGTTCGAGCTATTTATTCTAATTTATTTCATGTTGGGATAGGTGGGGGTGGGTCAACCATTACACAACAGTTGGTTAAAAATACACTTCTAACACGAAATAAAACTTACATCAGAAAAATAAAGGAATGGGTATTGGCAATCAAGATTGACCGATCAATGCCAAAAGAAAAAATCTTGGAATATTATTTGAACGAAGTTCCTTATGGTGGAGCTGTCTATGGTATACAAGAAGCAGCAAAAACATATTTTGGGAAAAATGCGAGTGATCTAACTTTGGCCGAAGCTGCATATTTGGCAGCAATACCTCAGTCCCCCACAACCCTATCTCCTTATGGAAAAAATAAAGATAAACTTGAAGAAAGAAAAAATTTCGTACTTTCTAGAATGAAAGATGTAAACTTCATTACGGAAGATATCTATAATAAAGCAAAAAATGAAGTTGTAACTTTTCTTCCTCAAACAACTGGAGGTATCAAAGCTCCCCATTTTGTTTTTTTTATTAAAGATTATTTAGAAAATAAATATGGTGTGGATATGGTGGAACAAGGTGGATTGAAAGTAACTACAACTCTTAATTACGACCTACAACAAAAAGGAGAACAGATTGTAAAAGAAGGAGCACTCCAGAATGAAAAAGATTGGAACGGTAGTAACGCAGGACTTGTAGCAATTGACCCAAAAACCGGACAAATATTGACGATGGTTGGCTCTCGAGATTATTTTGATAAAAAAATTGATGGTAACTACAACATTGCGACAGCGACAAGACAGCCTGGTTCTTCTTTTAAACCTTTTATTTATGCTACAGCTTTTAACGAAGGTTTTACTCCAGATACAGTACTCTTTGATCTACCAACTGAATTTCAAACAACCTGTAATGCTTATGGTAAAGCGTTACCAGGACATAATCAAAGTGACTGTTATATGCCCGATGACTATGATGGGAAATTCCGTGGACCTATGAGCTTACGTAATGCATTAGCTCAATCAGTAAACATTCCTGCGGTAAAACTTTTTTATTTGGTTGGACTAAAAGATGCGTTAAAAACTGCTGAAGACATGGGTATTAGCACCCTAACCGATTCGAGTCGATATGGACTTACATTAGTTATCGGAGGAGGAGAAGTAAAACTTCTTGATATAACTTCTGCTTATGGTGTTTTTGCTAATAATGGTATTAGAAATCCAGCTACTGGTATTTTAAAAATCGAAGATTCTACAGGTAAAATTTTAGAAGAATTTACACC
>JBAQFC010000014.1:0-36602 GCA_049287045.1 Minisyncoccia bacterium
CCGTAGCAACGTTCCGGACGTTGGACGTCCGGAAGTTTCCCCTATCCCGGGGATAGGGGAAACAAAACAAGGTCGGACCTTGTTAAACCTTGTCAAAAAAGAGATAGAAAAGTTCCCACATGTCGGACATGTGGGAAACCTTCCCCTATCCCCGGGATAGGGGAAACAATAAAAATAAAAGGAAATCAAAAATCCCCCACATGTCGGACATGTGGGGGATTTTTTTAGAGTCGAGAGGTTTTTAAAGAGTTTTTACAAAAGATATTATTGAACTTGTGCGTTCATTTTTGCTTTTGTTTTTGTACCTATCAAACCATCGGCTACTAGATTGTTGTCCTTTTGCCATTTCTTTATCACAGCAATAGTCTTGGGACCTAGTTTACCATCTACTACTAAACCAAGATCCAAAACTTCATTTAAGAATCTTTGTAGTTCTTTGACAGCTTCACCTTTACTTCCGTTCTTTAGAACCGCAGTTCCAAAGTTGTAAGTTTTTGAGGCTGAAGATGCAGGAGTAGCTGGTGTCGCAGGAGTTGCGGGAGTAGCAGAAGATACTCCAGGAACTGCAGGGGTAGCAGGAGTCGCTGGTGTTGCAGATGTAGCACCTACAATACAAGCTTTTCCACTAGTTGCACTGAACAATGTTCCTGTGGAACATCCTTCAATCTGAACTACAGGAGTTGTAGTTACAGTTGTTGCAGTACAAGATTTACCACTAGTTGCACTAAACAAAGTTCCTGTGGAACATCCTTCAATCACAACTGCTGTAGTCACTACGGGAGTGACTACAACTGGAGTAACGACAGGAGTCACAGTAACTACTGGTGCAACATAACTAGAAGATTGTCCTGCACCACCAGAGACATAAGTACAAAGAGTTGCCGAAGGAGTGACAGTGTATGCCTGACTGGCAACACCAGTAATAACAACACTCTGAACATTACCGGAGTTACAACTAGAAACAACACCAGTGGTTGGAGTAACAGTAATCGTACCAGTGCCTTCTGTTGAAACATAGAAAGTATCACCAAGGGTGATTGTAGGAGTGATTGTGCCTGTGCCGACATCCATTCCTTCTGCACTTGAACCTGGAAGAATAATTATATTCATATCAGGAGAAGAGAGATTAATGGTTTGAGTATTGGTCCAAGACAAAGCTCCTGCTGTGGCACCTGCCTTGTTTACTCCAAAAGAGAAAACAAGAGCTAAAGCCATAATCGACAGAAAACCAATTTTTATATTTTTAATCATTTTGTTTTTAAGATTTGTTAATACAGAATTCGACCTAGAGAATATTTCGAGAAAAATTCTGTATAATTATTTTCGTTAATAATGGATTACTTAAGAAACAAAATAATTATATAGCTGAGAAACAGTGATAGTTGAATGTTTTTGCAGCAGCAACACCTGTGTAAGTAAGAGTCATAGTTGTTGCATCAGAAGTTACTATTACACCAGCAGCTTCTGCAATAGCAGCAGCACCACCAGCATCAGCACCTGAAACAACACAGTAAGGAGCAGCTGTGTAAGTCTTAGCAAAAGTCATAACCATAGCAGTTGTAAGAACATTACCATCATCTGCAATTTGTCCAACTGCATCAGTAGAATTAGCAGTAACTGCACCTGCACCACCACCAGTAGCAACAACACTAGTTGCGGCTGCTGCATCAAAACTTAATTGACCACTACCAGCCATGATTACACGACCAGTTAATGTAGAACCGGAATTAATAGTAGTTGTTGAAGTTGTGTTAGTAGAACCAATAGTAATAGCATGAATAGCAGAACCGGCACCGATATTAATAGCACCAGTTGCAACAGTACCGATAGAAATAGATCCACCAGCTACGTTGTCAAACAATGTGTTTGCACCGTTTGTACTACCGTTGATAACAGTTACACCAGTTTGAGTAGTCTTACCAAGTGTAAGTGTTCCTGTTGTTAATCCACCACCGATAGTTATTAATGAAGTAGTTGCATTGTCATAAAGACTGTTTGTACCAGCCAATGTACTACCATTGATAGTAGTTGCACCAGTAGCTGCAGCATTACCGATAGCGATAGTACCACCAGCAACGTTGGTAAATAATTTGTTAGCAGCTGATGTACCTCCGTAGACAGTAACTATTCCAGTTGCAGCAACACCGCCAAGAGTCAAAGTTCCTGTACTTGTGACAGCAAAAGTTGAAGCACCTGTACCTGCGTTTATATTTACAGCAGTTGTACCTGTTACGTTACCGATTGTAACAACATTGTCGATTGCACCTGTACCAATGTTTACAGCGTTAGCAACTGTAGGACCAGTAGCAATGTTTACAGTATTACCAAGAGCATTTACACCAAGGTTCAAAACTTGTGCGAATGCAGATGTACCAATGTTTATGATACCTGAAGTAGATCCACTGTTAATAGAGATGTCATCAACAGATGTGATTGCAATATCTCCAGTTCCGGAAAGAAGAGAAAGAGATCCTGCTCCATCTGCAGAACCAATAGTAATAGCATGAACAGCAGAACCAGCACCGATGGCGATGGCTCCTGTTGTGACAGTACCTATCGCGATAGATCCACCAGCAACATTATTAAATATTGTGTTGGCACCGTTTGTACTACCACTTATAACAGTGATACCAGTCTGGGTGGTCTTACCAAGAGTAAGAGTACCTGTGGTCAACGCACCACCGATGGCGATGTTACCAGCTGCTGTCGCAGAACCAATAGTAATATCTGAAGCGGCTGCTCCATCCAATGTCAATGCACCGTTACTTGTTGCAGAAAGAGCTGCCATAGTAAGAGTAGCATTCGCTTGGTTTGCTCCTACTCCTATAACAAGAGCTAAAGCAAAAAGAACCAAACCTAAACCTTTTAATGTATTTTTCATAATTAAATTAAAACTAACTAATTGATAATGATAATAATAATTTCTTAATTATTTAATAATGCATTTAAAAATAATCAAGAAAAACAAAAGAGTATTCGACACCCTAATGTACATACATTATACAATTAACTTTTTTTTAAAAAAAATAAATCTGTGGATAACTTCCCTTTTTACATCATTAAAGCACAAAAAAAAGACACCACTGAAAGTGGTGTCTTTTTTTACATTAATTTTATTTTACCTGTGAAGCTAAAGTCTCAGCTATTTTACTACTTGGACTTAGTTTGCTATAGAAAACAACGTTGTCCTTTGTAAAATGAAGTTCTTGAGGAGCCCAGATGGCGTCCTTTAAAGGATTCAATTGAAAATTGTTTTTGTTTTGATCAACAGCATCCTTGGTAACCTGTAGAATATAACCATTTTTCATTTCTAAACCACGGTAAGTAGACAATTGACCGACATATACCTCCCCTGTTGTAAGATATACAACGGAATATTGACCATCATTCTTCAACATTTTCATTGCAAATAAAGAAACAACTAAAATGACAACTATCGCAACCCCTAAAACAACTAACATTTTCTTTTTGTTCATATTTTGTTCATACCCCGATAAACGGTAAGTAAAATTAAACTTATAATAAATATAATTATATACCATAAAATACAAAAAACCACCCCTTTTCGTGGGGTGGTTTTTTGTATTTTCTATAAGCCTAATTGAGCTTTTAATTCAGTCAAAGTGGTTCTGCGGTCAGCACCTACTTCATAATCCCAAATAAAACCAAGGTTCTGCTTCGCTAGATCTGTATTGCCTTCTTTTATATTAGTATTTATCTTTGAGATATAAACATCAGCCAAAAGATTGGTACCTTCTAGCCGGAATGTCATCTGAAGTATTTTGTTTGCATACTCTTCTGCGATGGTTAGATAACCAATATCAAAAGCATTTCTTCCATATTTTTCAAGTGTTACAATACGCAAATATCGGAAACGCCATGCTTCAGGGACTTTATAAAATACAGTAGAAGAAACTTTCAATGAAGTTGCTAAATCACCTTTTTGGAAATATGTATCATAAGCATAAACATAAAGATCACTTTCTACTTTAATAAAGTCTCTAATTTCACTATATTTGTTCTTGTATACTTCATCAAGAGAAACAGCAAAAGATTCAAAATCACGAGCATCAGCTGATTTTTTAAGCTGTGTTAAAAGAGTTTGCTGTTCTTTGGTAAGAGTAGATACTGGGGTGTTTACAACTGGTTTAGTATCCTTGACTTCAGGTGGATTGGTAACTTCAGTAGCTAGAACCTTGGCTGGTTCAGGAATCAAGGCTTGATCCTTTATTTCATTAATGATTACTGGACTCACCTCTTTTACTTCAACTTTTTTACTCTTTGACAAGTAATAACCTCCTATAATAATAAGGATAAATGCAATAATTGGTATATATTTTCGTATGTTTTGTTTTGTCATATTGGTTATTCTAGAATATTTGAATAAAAAAAGCAAAACGCAAAAACCCCCTCTCTTTCGAGAAGGGGTTTTGTGCGATATAATTATAGATTTTTAAATTCTATAAATTTACTATGTTACCAGTCTACTTCAGTAAGAGTAGCAGCATTTGCGCCTGTTGCGGCAAAAGCATTAGCACTTACATCGGTAAGAGTAGCAGCCATAGAACCAGCAGTAATAACATCTGTACCATCAGCACCTGAACCAGCCGCAGCTGTGGTCATAAGGATGGTAAGAACTTTACTGTCTGTACTTAGAGACAATGTGACAACACCTGTTGTTACAGCACCTCCTGCAAATGTTCCATCAACAGTAATGTCAAATAGATTTGTGATTCTGATTAAGTCAGTACCATCAACGATTTGAACACCACCAGTTGCGTTATAAGCTACAGCAGTTACAGAACCACCAGGAACCAAAGTTGCGTTAATTGTTGAAGCATCTATAGGTTCATTGAATGTGATAGTAAATGAGTCACCAATTGCAATTGAGTTTGCAGCGGCGGCAGCTTTAGCTTCTACAACAGTAGAAACTAAAGGCTTTGTAGCATCTGCAGTACCAGAGGCAACTGCAGAACTTAATGGAGATGTACTTGCAACGTAAGTTGAAGATTGATTTACCCAGTTTTGAGCAGTAACACCATCACTCCATGTAACACTGTTTGTTGTAGGAGTATTTAGGGAAGTGCTTAGAGAAGATGTTCCAAGCGCAGCGATACTTATATCGATAGAACCGTTTGCAGCGTAAGCTGTATCACCACGAAGAACGTATGTTCGTGAAGTGTTCTCATCGATTTGGTTTGTAGCACCAGCTGTACTTAGAGAACAACGCCATTTTGAAGCTGTGACAGCTCCACATACAGAAGCGTATGTTGCGTTTGTGTCGTATTCAGAAGGGTAAAGAGTTAGGTTACTTATTGTTGTTGTTCCTGACTTTGTAGCAGTTACATCTACGAATGTAAGTGTAGCTGTGTTTGTAGCAGGATCAATAGAATTGTTCGCAGCAGAAGCTGTGAAACCAAATACTATCTTAGCTGTTCCAGCTGAAGTTGCTCCAGATGGAGAAGTTCCACTTAGGGCAAGAGTAAGCTTTGTGTTAAGAACAGTCATTGAATTACCAATAACACCGTTTGTATTAGCAACAAGACCACCTAATGAGTAAATAGTATCATTTGCATCATAGACAGCTTGAGCGGAAGTTCCAAAGGCTCCTCTTTTTACAAGTAAGTTACCAGCTCCATCATTTTTAAGAACTACCATTAGTTCTTCGTATGCTGTAGAGATAGCAGTTGTTGCGTTAAAGAAACCATCTGGAGTTGCGGCACCTGCTGCGTTGTATGTATCGATGAAGATTACATCTCCAGGAACGAAAGCAGTAGTACCTGTCATGTCAACAGTAGTTGTTGAAGCTAAAGCAATAGCAGTAGCTAGAGTTTCAGTTGAAGTAGCATAAGTTGCTGAAGCATTTGCCTTAACAATTATACCAGCATCGTTAACCAAGTTTGGAGTTGCACTCTTAGCATACAATACAGTTGTGCCTTCAGCCTGAAGATCACCCAAGAATAACATAGGAGTTAATCCTGAAACTGATGTTTGACCACTTGAAACGTATGTTGGGGTTACTTTTAGGTAAACAGAACTGTTCTTGGCAACCAATATTCTACTTGAACCAGAAAGTGTCCAAGTTGAGTTACCAGGGATTGTTCCATCACTTGAAAGTGTTTGGTCAGTTCCAACTGTTGTGTATGTACCGTTTGAAGTTGAAGAAACAGAAAGGTTAAGTGATGCGATAGCTGCTGAGTTAGCAACTGTGTCGACATACACTTTCAATACCTTTACGTACTGATCTTCATTGGTACCAGCAACCTTAAGTTTCAAAGAACCTACAGGATCTGTAGTACCAGCAACTACTTGAGCAGCAGTTGGAGTGGTTGAATCTAAGGAAACAGTAAGAGTTCCAGAAGCTGAAGGAGTCATAACTTGACCAGTGATAGTACCAGTAGTTACTGCTGAACCAGAACTTGATGTTCCAGATACAAGCAATTTTGTAGTGATAGTACCGTTAGTTGCAGTTGCACCAATATCACCGTAAACACTGAATGTTAGGGTTGTATTAGCAGGAACTGTCTCACCGATTGACCATGTATTGACTGAATCAACACCTGAACCAGCTGTTGTGATTGATGACTTTGTACTTGATGTCTTTGTACCATAAGTAACAAAAACATTAGTAATGTCAGTTGAACCAGCTGTAGAAGTGGAATTGATTGTCGCTGTGATTGTATCAGCATTAACTGTGTCAGATGCACCTGAAATTAATGTGAATTGAGCAAGCAATAGACCAGTCTTTGGTGTGACGATTGTCTGAGCACCGTAAGCCTGATTTTTTGACATACTAAATGTTCCAGCGGTTGAAGTTAGAATGTTTGCTGAATTTTGTACTGTTGGGAATGAACCATATGTCAAAGAAACTTTTCTTTGTACGTTTGATCCAGTCTGAGCAGCGTTACAAGCAGCATTACAAACCTGAGCTTGGAATGTGTCGCCAGCAACGATAGCTGTACCAGTAGCGGCATAGTTATCAGCCTTGAACTCTAAGATTCCTGCAGTTCCAGGAGTAACTATGAATGAAGAACCGAATGTGTATTGTGTTCCAGCTGCTGCAGTACTTACGTTAGCAGTAGAACCAACTTGTACTCCATTGTAGTAGAAAGCACCATTACGTAGAGTAGTAGTACCAGCAACTGATGGAATAACACGGACATATAAGTTTTCAACTTTCATTTCTTCACCTGTAGCTTTAACATCCCACTTTCCTAGAAGAATGTTTGAACCACCTAGAACAACAGTACTCGAAGGAGAATCAGTTGCTTTAGTGATTGTCAAAGATCCTGCATTGATAGTAGCAGTAGCTGAAGTCAAAGAAGTGAATGAACCACCGTTGTATTGAGCTAAAATGTTTGCATTAAGCTGAGCATCAACGATGTTTAAGTCAGAAGCTGCGCGTAGAGAGAAACTGAAAGTGCGACTTGAGCCACTGATTATATCAGCAACTACTTTGATGTCGCGATTTCCTGATTTCATCAATACTGGAGCGGATGATAGATCAAAAGTTAGATAACCATCTGTACTTAGATCTGCAACAGCAGTACCTGCTGCTACACCGTCAACATATAAACGGAAGTTTTTGATGTCTCCAGATAGAACTGAACCAACCTGGCGAAGTCTGAATGACTTCAAGTTAACATCATGAACTCCGATGTTAAGATCTGTCTTTCTCCATACGATATAGTCAGTAGCAGGATCGGTAGTTGTTGCTGTAGGTTGTACAGCAGAAGTTCCGAAGTTAGCTGTTGTAAGAGTTGCAGTAATACCATTCATGATAAAACCTGCAAGACTTGCAGTTACAGCTGTACCTCCTGTTACTGTGTATGAAGTCAAAGTAACACCAGTTGTACCAGCGAAGGCAGCAATGATATCAGCTTTAACAGCGATTGTGATAGTTCCGTTTGCAGGAATTGCAAACAAACCAGCTGAGTCATTGAATGACATTACGCCAGCTGAAACTGATGCACTATCTGTAACGCGAACGTTACCGTTGTATAGGTATACATTAACTAAGTCAGTATCAGATGAGTAGCCGTTTCGTGACAATTTTAAGTTTGTTACGTTAACAGCTGCAGATGTTCCGTTACTGAAAGTAAAATGTGCAAGGTCGGCAATTGCTTGTCCACCAAGAATACTTCCAGCTACTGGTGTATCAGAAGCCAAAGCTACTGTTACGCCACCGGTTGTTACTGTAGTAGTTGTTGTTCCAGTCGCACATGATGCGCCTGTTGTTGTACTAAAGCCAGTAGCTGAAGTACATCCGTCTGGGAAAGTAGTTGTAACTACTCCTGAAGCACATGATGCACCTGTTGTTGAGCTAAAGCCTGTAGCGGAAGTACATCCGTCTGGGAAGTTAGATGTAGTAGTTGTTGTTGTAGTTGTAGTTGTTGTAGTTGTTGTTGAAGCAACTGAAAGAGCAGCGCGTGAAAGAGCTCCGAAGATACCGTCAGCTGTAAGGCTGTTAGCAGCTTGGAAAGTCTTTACAGCAGCTACTGTAGCTGGTCCGAAAGTACTTGTCTCGGAACCTGCTGATCCAGCACCTGTTGAAGCGACTGTGAATCCTTTCTCGTTAAGTGTCTGTTGTAGATACTTAACTTGAATGTCTTTCATTCCTTTCTTTAAAGTCTTGGAGATGGAACCGTCTGCTGCAAGAGCTGAACCAGCTACTGCGAACAAAACAACCATCGCGAAAACTGAAAGAAGAAATTTTGATTTTAATAATTTACTCATAAAATATTTCTAAACATGTTCGCTATTCTGAACTAATCTTAGTTTTAACTTTGAAAGTTTTTAAACTAAAAAGAATTTTAGATGCGAACCGTGTGCCATTAATAAGTTTCGACAAAACTAAGGGCACACTTTTTTTCTATCACTATTCCCGCTCGTCAATAATTAATAATATTGTTAATAATGGGACGAACTAAAAATAGTGGACAGATATAAACTAGAAGTTTTAACCTCATCGGCTGAAACTTTTTTGTCCAAGAAAACATAAACATAAATCGTACACATACCAGCTGATACGTGCAGAATCTTTTATTTAATTTTCAAGGACCTTGTCTTTTCATTCAGGATTTTTTCGACGAAATCATGAACGAAAACATAAAACATTACGAATACGAAACGGGCTCTTAAAGCACGTAATTCGCACACGCAATAACATTATAATATATCCGCAACTTACGGCAACATATTTTAATGTGGATAACCCGCATTTAAGCGGGCAAATTGGAATTCGAACTCCAATATATCCATGCGTATATCTTATCATATTTTTGACTAAAAAGCAACGGTATTCCCTACCCTCTCCCGAGGGAGTTTCAGAACCACCCCGTCCTTCAGACACCCCTCCTCCACAAGGAGGGGAAGATGCAAAACGTGTCCGTTAAAACAAAAAAAACACACGGGTGTCCTGTGTGTTTTTTTCTATATTTTGGTGTCCGATAGAGAGGGCTAAATGAAATATTTGCTCCAACGTTTTTCGCCAACTTTTTTTAATATCATGTCCTTTACCATTGAAACCAATTCTCTCTGAAGGGTCTTCTCTCCACAGGAAACTAGGACACCTTTTGCTGCTAGTCTGATGTCTGAGATTGTCGCTCCACCAGAGGATGGATTAGTTTCTTTGTTCTCTCTCACTATTTTCAAAACTTCTTCTCTTCTCTTTTTCTTTAGGACATCGAAATCGTTCGCGTTGGTCTGATGTGTTGTTTTGTTTTTTAAAGGACCAGTGTTAATATCGGACATCTTGGCTCGACTATCGGACACTTGAATTCTATTTAATGCTCCTAATAAGGTACTTCCCTTTTGGACTCCTATCCGAGTGGGTTCGAGTTTATCCACATTTCGTGTGGGAGGAATACTTTTTGTGATTGAGAGATATTTATTTTGGTTTTCTGAATTTAGATTACCACCCTGCTCTTCAGATGTATTTCTTTCATCGAAGGAAGGAAATAACTCAGAGAGTGACAAACCTTGTTCACATTTTTCTTGCAAAGAATTCTTGAGTTCGATAAATTCTTTTTTCAAAATACTGTGGTTCATCTCGGAGATCATTCCGACAGCTGAGGCGATGTCCAAGAAAGAAATTATTTCAGAAATTTTGTTGGCGGTATGTTTCAAAAAAGAAGATTGAGTGGAGATGATATAGGTGTCTGATACAACATCGGAACCTAAATTTCTTAACTTATTTCTAAGTGGTTCCTCCATGTCCATGATGTCCGTAACCATATATAACGCAGTAATAAGCTTATTGGTTTTGGTATAGGACATATTTCCTTCACCGAACCTCACCCCATCCCTCTCCTTATTAAGGAGAGGGGGTAAAGAAGAATTGGTGTCTTTGATAAAATCTTGAGTGTCTTTTAGGTTTTTATTTTCTCCTGACATGTTGGACATTATATATCTAAGGGACAGTGAAATGCAAATGTTGTTCCACTCTTTTCCCCTACCCCGGGGAAGCGGGAGTACCCCCATCCCCGGGGTAGGGGAACTTTTGCATTCCCCGGCCCAGGGGAGCGGGAATCCCCCACCCCTGGGCCGGGGAAATATCTGGTATGAGTAAAATATGATAAAATAACCGAATGGCGAAAAATCAAAAAAATTCTAATAAGAAAAACAGTAAAGAAAATACCTCATCGGCAATCCGTCGCGGAACTGTAAATGATAAAAAAGTGGAACCTACAAAAAGATTGAAAACAGAAACAAAACACGGAATACTCGCTGTTGTGTTTTTTGTTTTATCTCTTTTTCTTTTTATGTCGGCATTCGGTATGGCAGGTGTCGCGGGTGATTTCATTTATAAAAACTTTTATTTTCTTCTGGGATTAGGCTATGCGATATTACCTATTCTTTTTGTTTTACTTGGATCATCTTTTATAAAATCAGAACGTCCAGATATCGGGTGGACTCGCACACTCAGTGGAATTTTATTTCTACTTTCAAGTCTCGGTATGATAGACATAGCATCGACCTCACACGCAGGAGGAATATTGGGAGAGATCTCTGCTTCACCTCTAGTATATCTTTTTGACTCGTATGCAAGTATCCTCCTACTCGGTGCAATTTTGATAATTTCTATCTTGATAATGTTCGATGCGAAACCAATACTCTTGCCTTACGTTAAGTATGTTTGGTACAAGATAACTGGTAAAAAATTGGAGGATGATTATGAAGAAGTAACAGAAGAAACTTCAAATAAAACAGAACCGGAAACTGAAGAAAAAGATGAAGAAGAAGTGCCATTGATTGAAAAGATTAAGACAAGCCTAAGCGTAAGTAAAAAAGAAAAGAAAGAAGAAAAAAAAGAGGAGGAAGAACTACCAATAACCAAGAGAAAAGTCGGACTAGTTTCTACCTATGTCCCTCCCCCACTTTCACTTCTTGAAGAGGACAAAGGAAAGCCAAATACCGGAGACATAAAAGCTAACTCAAATATCATAAAACGTACCCTTGCAAACTTCGGTATTGAAGTCGAAATGGATGAGATAACTGTCGGACCAACCGTCACTCGTTATGCATTGAAACCAGCCGAAGGAGTGAAGCTCTCTCGTATTGTCGGATTGCAAAGTGACCTCGCTCTAGCACTCGCTGCACACCCTATACGTATCGAAGCTCCTATCCCTGGCAAGTCACTCGTCGGTATCGAAATTCCAAACAAAATAAAATCCACTGTCGGTCTCGCTACTCTATTGTCTGATGATAAGTTCCAAAATTCTGAGAAAGCTCTCACTATCGCTCTGGGTCGTGGAATCTCCGGCAAAGCGGTCTTTGGAAACTTGGCCAAGATGCCTCATGCCCTCATCGCGGGAACTACTGGTTCTGGAAAATCTGTCACTATCCACTCGGTCATTACTTCCCTGCTCTACAGAAATGGACCAGACGATATGAAACTTATTCTTATCGATCCAAAACGTGTCGAGCTCACTCTCTACAACAAGATTCCTCATTTACTTACTCCTGTTATTACTGAAGCAAAGAAAGCTATCCTCGCATTGAAATGGGCAGCAAAAGAAATGGATCGCCGTTACAATATCCTGGAAGCGGAATCTGTACGAGATATCGAGTCTTACCATAATACTGTCTATAGTAAGTATCAGAAAAAGAATCCAATACCAGTTGAGGGGGCAGAAGAGAAGGCTCCAGACCGTATGCCATATATTGTCATCATTATCGATGAGCTTGCAGATATCATGAGTACTTATCCTCGAGAACTTGAATCCGCTATCGTGCATCTCGCACAAATGTCTCGTGCTGTCGGTATTCACCTCATACTATCCACCCAACGTCCTGAAGTCAGTGTCATTACCGGACTTATCAAAGCCAATGTCCCCGCTCGTGTCGCACTCAAAGTGTCTTCACAAATCGATTCACGAACTATTCTCGACTCGGGTGGAGCAGAAAAACTTCTAGGAGCTGGAGATATGCTCTACTCTTCCGGTGAAGCTCAACCAGAACGTCTGCAATCAGCCTTTATCTCAGAAGGAGAAGTAAAGAAAGTCGTAAAATATTTGATTGAAGCTTATCAAGACGAAATCATGGATGAAATTACTCTTTCTGGAGGTTCTATATCAGCTGACAAGAGTATTTTTGAAAGTGAACTAGATGACAAAGGAGATGATGAAGATGAAATGTATGAAGAAGCTCGGGCTTGTGTCATCGAAGCAGGAAAAGCATCGACTTCATATCTACAAAGAAAACTGCGATTGGGTTATGCTCGTGCGGCACGACTTATGGATATGTTGGAGGATCGTGGGGTTATCGGGCCTGGAGATGGTGCAAAACCACGAGAGGTTATGGAGAAGATTGAACGGACTGATAGTGGGGAGAATGTGATTTAATAGGAAAGAAAAATTATAAAACTCTTTCTTGGTATAACTTTCGAGAGACGCGACATAATTTTTTGCTAAAAATTTGCTATGCTCGCCCCTTCGGGCTTGCGCAATGTCTCTCGTAAGTTACACCTGCAACAAGTTTTATAGACGTGGTTTAATAAATATGAAACAAGACGCAAAAAAAATATTAAAGATAATCCTGACTTCCCTTTTATTCCTTTTTATTCTTATTTACGCTTTCTTTATATCTAGAGATTTGATATTTGGGGTGAAAATAAAAAATGTGAATATAATAGATGGATCAAAAGTCGCTGACAGTGTGATGAAAATAACTGGAGTTGCTAAAAATGCGATAAATTTGACCTTGAATGGGCGAGATATTTCAATAGATCAGCAAGGAAATTTCAACGAGACAATCATACTGCTTCCGGGTTATAATGTAATCGAAATAATGGCCAAAGATAAATTTGGACATAGTGATGAAAAAAATTATAAGTTAATGTATTAAATTATAAAACTTTCAAATAGAAACACAAAACTCTTTCTTGGTATAGTTTCCGATAGACACTCATAATTCCCTGCTGGGAATTTGCTATGCTCGGCTCGACAGCCTGCGCAATGTCTCTCGCAAACTACACCTGCAACAAGTTTTGTGATAACAAAAGGAAAGAGTTTTAAAATTTAAATAAAAAATGATCAAAAAAGCAAAAAAAGAAGAAAAGACAATGGGTCAAGCAGTGCTCGAAGATACATTGAAAGCTATCCAAAATAAATTTGGAGAGGGTTCTATTATGAAGCTTGGTGATGCGCCAAAAGTGGATATCAACACAATACCAACTGGTTCTCTCGGTCTTGATATGGCTCTCGGAGTTGGTGGTATTCCTCGTGGAAGAATTATTGAAATATTCGGACCAGAATCTTCTGGTAAGACTACCCTTTCCCTGCACATCGTAGCGGAAGCTCAAAAGATGGGAGGAGTTTGCGCTTATATCGATGCCGAACATGCGATGGATCCTGAATACACCAAAAAACTTGGAGTAAATATCAATGATTTACTTATTTCACAACCGGATAACGGAGAACAAGCGCTTGAAATCGTGGAGAGTCTAGTACGAACAGGCAAGATTGATGTCATTGTTATCGACTCTGTCGCAGCATTGACTCCAAAGGATGAAATCGAAGGAGACATGGGAGCTTATCATGTCGGCAAGCAAGCTAGACTTATGTCTCAGGCGCTCCGTAAGCTCACAGCAATCGTTGCAAAGTCAAAAACAGCTGTTATCTTCATTAACCAGATTCGAATGCAAATAGGCGTCATGTTTGGTAACCCAGAAACAACTCCAGGAGGAAAAGCTTTGAAGTTTTATACTTCTATCCGTCTCGATATCCGTAAAATCGCTCAGATCAAAAAAGGTGAAGACGTCGTCGGAAGTCGCACTCGGGTGAAGGTAGTCAAAAACAAAGTAGCAGCACCTTTCAAACAAACAGAATTTGATATTATTTACAATGAAGGTATTTCCAAAGAAGGAGAAATCATCGCTCTTGGTGAGAGATTCAAAATAGTGGAAAAAACTGGTAACTCTTATTTCTATGTGCCTGAAGGTGAAGGCAAGGAGAAAGTAAAGTTGGGTGTCGGTTATGACAACACTCGTACTTTCTTGAAAGGAGATACTAAAATAGCAAATCAGATACTGAAGGAAATACGCAAGAAGTTTGCGGAGGAGGTTTAGTTTAATAAAATGCACCCTATCCCAGGGAAGCGGGGTTGCGCCGCACTTCAATCGACATTGCGCGGCACGATTCTGCAGAATCGACCTCATCCCTGGGATAGGGTAATAAAGAAGTCTTGGGAAGAAGTTTACAATAGTTAAACTTTAAGTTAATATCAAATTATTATCATAAATTGAACTGGATTATATATGGCAACATTAGAATATAGTGAAATAAGAGAAAAGAAAATAATTCTTCACGGTGATGAACCTTGTGAAGTTGTGGAGAGTCATGTGGCTCGTACTCAACAGCGCAAACCTCAGAACCAAGTGAAACTAAAAAGTTTAATCTCGGGAAAGGTATTCCCTGCTACTTTTCACGTATCTGACAAAGCAGACGAAGCAGATATTGAAAGAAAAGAAGTAAAATTCCTTTATCAAAACAAAGGCGAATATTGGTTTTGTAATCCTGATGAGCCAGCTAATCGATTCAAACTAGATGCTGCCCTTCTCGGTGACTCTGGAAAATTCTTAAAAGAAAATGGTCTTGTCACAGCTCTCGTCTGGGACAATGACGGAGAAGAAAGAATCATCAAAGTAAGTCTACCAATCAAAATGGAATTCAAAGTGAAAGAAGCTCCTCCCGCTGTACGCGGAGATACTTCCAAAGGAGGCATCAAGGTTATCATCCTTGAAAACGGAACAAAATTAAATGCTCCGATGTTTATCACTGACGAAGATACTATTCGAGTGAATACTGAGACTGGGGATTATGTGGAGAGAGTTTAAATAATTAAAAAGAGTTTTTAGCTTCTTCTTGGTGTAATTCTTGATAGACACTCATAAAATTTTGCTAAATTTTTGTTATGCTCGCCCCGTCGGGCTTGCGCAATGTCTCTCAGGAATAACACACAAGAAAGCTAAAAATACTAAACAAAAAATCCCACATGTCGGACATGTGGGATTTTTTGTTTGTTATTTAAAGCTTATTTAGCGACGAAAGGTAGTAGACCCATGAAGCGAGCGCGTTTGACGGCTACTGTAAGAGCGCGTTGGTTCTTGGAAGTAACTCCAGAACGCTTGTGACTTGTGATCTTGCCATTTGGATTCAAAAATTTCTTTAAGATTTCAATATCCTTGTAGTCGATGTGTTTTATGTTGTTTGATGAAAAGTAATCTTGTTTCATATAATTTTAATTAAAATGGGATGTCTTCAGGGTTAATGTCTTCTTCTGGATACTCGATACTATCCATCTCTTCTGGTGCTTGTGCTGCTGGGGCTTTGGAAGCTGTACTACTACTTGGGGCTCCCCCTGCTGGTGCAGTACCTCTGGATCCAAATTGAACTCTGTCAGCGACGATCTCGGTGCGGTATTTCTTTGTACCGTCTTTGTCATCCCAACTTCGTGTCTGCATTCTTCCTTCTACCAACATTGAGCTTCCTTTCTTCATATACTGAGCAACAGTCTCTGCTTGGCGACCGAAGACTACGACATTGTGATAATCAGCGGATTCTTGCTTGGCACCATTCTTGTCTTTCCAGACACGATTGGTAGCAAGTGAGAACGAGCAAACTTTGATACCTGAAGGCAATGCTCGGATCTCTGGATCACGAGTAAGATTTCCTATTACAATTGCTTTGTTTAAATACATATTTACTTAAAAAATTAATTAATAAATAATTAAACTGTAACCATCGCATCAATCTCTTTGTCTATCTCTTCTTTGTTGATTGGAACTTCTTCTTCATTCTCTCCTTCTTTCTTTGCAGTAGGAGCTTTGTGTCTAACAACATCTCCACGAACAAATCTTTTTGAGGCAACAGTATTTTCTTTGACTGTCTTGATAATCAGGGATCGGATGATGTTTGTATCAAGCTCGATTTTTTTCTTTAAATCTAGAACTTTATCTGGGTCCATGGTGAATTTGATCCAACCAAAATATCCAGTATTAAATCTGTGGTTTATGTTCTGAAGAACTTTAACCATAGTATAAGCAAGAGGCATGATTCTAGGCATTTCGTCTGAAATAACTTCCCCACCCAAAGATGAGACAAGCTCTTTTAGATTGCCATAAATAGCCGGTACGCCCTCTTCAGGGATAGTAGGCAATAAAATATAACCTATCTCGTAAACTCGAGCTTCTACTTCGTTTTCATTTTCGATTTCTTCCATAAATTACATATTAGCAGAAAACTTTTAAAAAGCAAATGTGTATTAAACCCCAAAAACTCGTTTAACATTACCCCTTATAACCTCTATAACTTTTTCTATTGGTAATTCTTTAATTTCTGCTATTTTTTTATAAACTTCTTCTACCATCCATGGCTCACAAGTTTTACCTCGATAAGGGGCTGGAGCAGCAAAAGGTGCGTCTGTCTCACACATAATTGATTCTAATGGCAAGAATTTTATAACTTCATCATAATCATGAGAGAAGGTTATTGGACCATCAAATGACATTGTGAAGCCAATATCGAGTACCCTCTTGGCAATAACTATATCTCCAACAAAAAAATGAAAATTGCCTAATAGCTCACCTTTGTGTTTTTCTAGGATAGATAGTGAATCCTCATAAGCATCCTGACTCCCCTTTGATGGACGTGAATGTATCATCAAAGGCTTTTTAGCAAGTAAAGCTATCTGGATATGTTTTTCAAAAAGATCTTTTTGTTTTATTTTTGTTTCTTCTCTTGCGTCACGAAAATAATCCAAACCACATTCACCAATACAGACTACCCTCTCGTGTTCGGCTAGTTTCTGATATTTTTCTAGATCAAAAACTTCTTTGTCGTTGTCTGTTGGGTGAAGACCAACTCCTGCCCAAATGAAGTCGTGCTGTTCTGCGATAACTATAGCCTTCTTGGAACTTTCATAATCAACACCAATGACAAAAGTACCCACGCCTTTTTCCATCATTTTATAAATGATCTTTTCCTTGTCTTCTTCGAGGGTCAATAAGCCCAGGTGTGAGTGTATGTCTATGTATTTAAGCATAAGATTACTTCCTTAAAAATAAAGGAACTTCAGGCATTTTGTTGCTATAAATCAATGCTTGGATTTTTTGAGCAGTTTCTGGCAGGAAACATTCAAGGAGTTTGGCTACATGCAGAAGTTCCAAAACTAATTCTTTAATCATCTCTATTCCCTTTTCTTTGTCTTCTTTGATGACTTTAAAAGGTTGTTCTTTTTGAATTTTCTCATCCATACCGGAAACAAAAACCCAAATATGGTCCATCGCTACTTTAAAATTAAATTCTGAAATAGCATCATCAAATATTTTACTTGGTTTCATTTGTAAATCTTCAAAAACAACCGATTCGGATAAATGTGTCTCAGCCAGTTTCATAATACGAGAAGTCAGGTTGCCGATACCGTTTGCTAAATTCGCATTGTAGACTTCTAGAAAACGAGCCAGAGTAAAAGGACTATCTTCAAAAGGAGACACTTCACGTAATAGGAAATAACGTAATGCATCGGTGCCAAATTCGTCAACAATATCTTTGGGATTCACAACATTACCTAAAGTCTTGGACATTTTAATTCCTCCATCAGCAGTAATAAAACCATTTATAACTATTTGGTGAGAATTTGGTAACTCGGCAGCCATCAACATCGCTTGCCACATTGCGGACTGGAAACGAAGATTGTCCTTGCCACAGTATTGTGTCGGTGTGCCATCAACCCAATATTTCTCAAACTGTTCTGTATTTTCCGACCAGCCTAAAGTGGAAATGTAATTTACTAAAGCATCAAACCAAACATACATGACATGATCCGAGTCACCCGGTACTTCGATACCCCAAGGCATTTTTGATTTTAAACGTGAGATAGAAAAATCTTGTAATCCCCTCTCAACAAAAGATTTTATCTCATTGAAACGAAAATCTGGAATAACAAAATTGGGATGTGAAATATAAAATTCCATCAATTTGTCAGTAAAACTACTATATTTGAAAAAATAATTTTCTTCTTGAATAATTTCAAGAGTTCTTCCTGGATGCATCGGACATTCCCCGTTTGTGAGTTCTGAATCACTCTTTGTCTCTTCACAACCCACGCAATATTTGGATTCATAATTTTTTTTATAAATATACCCATTGTCATACACGCGTTTCCAAAATTCTTGGGCGGCTTTTATGTGATGTTCATCGGTCGTGCGAACAAAATGCAGACTCTCGTCCATTCCCAAAATTTTTACGGATTGTTTAAATCGTAAAAAACTTTCATCTACGAATTCCTGGGTAGTCTTCTCTAGAGACAAAGCTTTCTCATAAATCTTCATACCATGCTCGTCTGTACCGGTATTAAAAAATACATCAAAACCTTGAAGTTTTTTGTAACGTGCGACGACATCGGTACGCACGAATTCAAGCGCATGGCCCATGTGAAGATCAGCATTTACGTAGGGCAAAGTAGTAGTAATGTAAAAACTATTGTGTTTCATGTTTCATTCGAGCAAAGATTTTGTCCTTCTCGATATCATTTAAAAATTCCATTATTGAAACAGCTGCAGGAATAGCGAGAATTAATCCCCAAAAACCAGCCAACTGAAAACCTATTAAAATAGAAAGAATAACAATCAAAGGAGAAAGTCCGACTACTTTTTTTACGACTAGAGGATAGAGTAAATAAACTTCAAACTGATGGATTATAAGATAAGCTCCCAAAACCATTAACGAACTGGAAACTCCACCAGAAAGATATGCAAATGAGACAGCTGGTACAATAGCAACAATAAATCCATAAGGAACAAGCTCCATGATTCCAGTTATAATAGCCAAAAGTAATGAGTATTGAATACCGATAAGAGTAAGGACTAAATATGTCAGAACTGCAATTAGAAGACCAAGAAGCATTTGTCCTTTAACCCAAAGAGCTATCTTGTGGTGTGTACGGTTCCATAAATCAACAGCATAATCTTCGTGTTTTGGTGGTACAACAATACGAAGAAAATTTTCTATACCTCTCTCTTGAATCGATAAATAAAAAGAGATAACAATGATCATACCTACGTTTACAAAACTACCAAAAGCAGAAGAAAGGGTCTGAAAGAAACCACCGGAAAGATTGCCAATGAAAGCTTTTGAAGTATCTAGAAGATTTGCCACTGATAAATTGTTTGACAGACTTGCCACAATATCTTTGGCTCCAGAAAAAGCATCATTTTGGAAATAATTTAAGAAACTATTGTCAGGAATATAAACTGAAAGAAAAGAAGAGAAAGTGTATATTTCAGTAATCAGCAAAGGAGCAAATAAATAAAATACTGCAGCTAATAAAAATATCGAAACAAGATAAATAATCACTACCCCAAAAACTCGTCCAATACCAAAACTTTTCATTTTTGAAGCAGCTGACCCGACAAATGACGCAATGACAATCGCAGTCAGAATGACTAAGACTAAATCACGTAAAAAATAAATCAAGAAAAAACCTAACCCTACCAAAAATGCTCGGATCATCGTATCGGTTGATATTGAAATAGACATAGTTTTATCTTTTTCAGGCATAAAAATATAATAACACAGAAAAGAGAAGTTTAAAACTTGAGAATCTTTAGGAATTTAGCTTTTTCTTTAAACGGACCAATCAAAGCTAAGTTTAAAATTTCATCTTTAAAGATTTTATTGGCCATGTCTTTTATTTGGATTGAAGTGACTTTTCTTATTTCATCAGCTTTTTCCTCAGCCACACGAACTTCTTTTTTCAAGAGTTCTTGTCCACCGTAAAAATTGGCTATATCATCACTCGCTTCTAATGAAAGCTTCATGTTGCCTATCAAACATTCTTTTACTTTACCAAGTTCATCTTCTGAGACTTTCTCATTTTTTAATTTTCGGCATTCTTCTAAAACTGCCTCGACAACCTCATTAATTCTTTTATTGTCTACCCCGGCAGAAATCTGAAAAACTCCATGATCAGTGTACACATCATTGTAACTACGAACGTAATAACCGACACCCATTTCTTCGCGTAGTTTTTGGAAAAGTCTGGAACTCATTCCTCCACCTAGGATACCTCCCAACACAGAAAGTACTGGATTCTTTTTATCTTTCAATCCATAAGTGCGTACACCCAAAACAAAATGGGTCTGATCTGTCTTTTTGAATTTTACTAGAGCTTCAGGTTTAATCTGAGATTCTTTCACTTTTAATTTTGGAGATTTTTTACCACGTGGAATATGACCAAACACTTTTTCAACTTCTTTCATAACATCTTTTTCGGTCACCTTACCTGCTACAACAATAACTGTGGCCTCAGGTAAATAATGTGCCTTTTTGTATTCAACAAAATCATCACGCTTCATGCTTAAAATATTTTTTTTCTCTCCGGCAATATTCCAACCTGCTGGCTGGTCACCATACAATAACTCCATAAAAAGATCTTGAACATGTCTGTTTGGCATATCTTCGTACATGTTTATTTCTTCAATGATGACACCTTTTTCTTTTTGCATCTCTGTATCTGGAAAAGTGGAATTCAAATACACATCAGAAACCACATCAAAAATCTGTTTGAAGTGACGTGCGTCAGACTTGGCATAATAGCCAGTATATTCTTGTGCTGTAAAAGCATTGTATTGAGAACCAAGAGCATCCAACTCTTTCGATATATCGATAGCTTTGGGTCTCTTTACTGTTCCCTTGAAACACATATGTTCTAGAAAATGTGAAATACCATTTATCTTTTTCGTCTCATATTTAGAACCAGCTTCGACTAGAACTAAAACGGTAGCAGTAGGATTGTCTTTCATCGGTACAGTGATAACCCGTAAACCATTGTGTAAAACTTTTTTGGTGAATTTCATAAGATGAATTTTAACATATTATTTATAAATATCGTGGCCGCCGACTGTATGAAAATATACTAAATTCCTTTCCACAAAGGAGAACATTATGCGATTTTTATGATCAATCCAAAACGCCCACTTACCAGCAAGTTTGCCAGCCAATTTATGAGTTTTCAGTCGTGGGTCAAACTGATCTTTTCTAAAAACCTTTTCTCTTTCAACTGCTTTGATTTTAAGTTCCTGTGGTAATTTTTTAAAACGACGATAAAATTCTGGTGAATAATCTATATTCATAGAATAATTACATTAAATCTTTAAGAGAACGGAGTCTTTTACCCTTTCCTTGTGCAAATTCTTTCTCGCTCTGTAAAACAGATTGGTATAATTGTTCTTCATTCCAAGCTCGTATAGCATCACGAAAAAACTCACTAACTGAAGCGTAATTGCCTTCTTTTACCGCCAAATCAACGTTTTTTTTCAATGCAGCTGGCATTGATATATTTAATGTTGTTCTCATTTCTAAAGTGTAGCAAATTGTGCTACAGGGTGTCAAACTACTATATTAGAATTTATTTTTAATAAAACTAATAAGATCTGAAACTTTTACTCTCTCTTGAGTACCTGTATCTCTATCTCTTACGGTCACTTCATTGTCAGTCAATGTTTCGAAATCAACTACGATACAAAATGGAGTACCTATCTCGTCCTGTCTTCGGTAACGCTTTCCAATGTTGCCATTGTCATCCCACGCGACACGTCCGAACTCTGCTTTCAAAGGAGCAAAGACTTTCATATTGGCATACTCAACAAGCTCTGGTTTGTTTTTTAACAATGGAGAAACAGCACAGATAACTGGTGCCATACTAGGCTTGAATTTTAAATATGAACGCACTTCCCCGTCTTTTTCATCTTCCGCATACGCAGAAGTAAGTAACGCAAGAATTGCACGATCAACACCAAACGATGGTTCGATAACATGAGGAGTCATCTTCTCCCCTTTTTCTTCATCAATGTATTCAAGTTTGTGAGTACCTAGGTCATAGTCAGTCCTATACGCAAGACCAAAAAGTTCTTTACGTCCAAAAGAATAATCAAATTCAAAGTCTACTGTTTTCTTGGAGTAAAATGCTCTGTCTTCATCTGGGACTTCAAGCTCATGAACCTTGGTCATGTCGATACCTATCTCCTCCATCCATTCCAACATCTCATCTTTAAAAAATTCAAAATACTTTTCCCAATCTTCCGGTCGTACAAAATATTCTATTTCCATCTGTTCGAATTCTCTCTGGCGGAAAATAAAATCACGAGGAGTTATTTCGTTTCGGAAAGCTTTACCAATCTGTGCCATACCGAAAGGAAGTTTCGGATGGAAAGCATCTACGGTATTTTTGAAATTTACAAACATTCCCTGAGCTGTCTCGGGGCGAAGATATGAAATACTAGAAGAATCTTCTGATGCTCCGACCTTGGTCTGGAACATCATATTAAACTGTCTGGCTTCACTTAGTTTACCTCCACAATCAGCACATTTTATTTTGTCTTCAATCTGATCAGCTCGGAATCTTTTGTGACATTTTTCGCACTCCACCATCGGATCTGCGAAATGAGCTGCATGTCCTGTCGCTTGCCAGACTTCTTGGCGCATAAGTATCGCAGCATCAATACCGTACATGTCTCGGCGAGAATCTACGAATTTCTTCCACCAAGATTGTTTTACATTATTTTTTAAAGCTAGACCAAAATGACCCCAGTCCCAAGTACCGGCCAGTCCCCCGTAAATCTCGGAACCCGGAAAAATAAAACCGCGTCTTTTACAAAGTGAAACTATCTTTTCCATTAACTCATTCTTTTCGTTTTCTTTTGCCATATATTTTTATTGTGTTACTCTCTCCGAACCAGCTGTGAAAGATGAGTCATTCGAAAGTCTAATATTAAGAGAGGCTTTATTGACTCTCACCTCTACATTAGCAAAATCATCGTGTCCGGTCAAAACTGCATCGTTAACAAGAACAGGAGTTGTGCCGACTTGTGAAAGCGATGGTAAGAATCCAACTTGGAAAGAAACCTCTCTGTCGGTGCTAGTAATGCCGGTACCTTTTGGAATACCTCCAATATTCCAAACAATTTCTTTGGTTGATGGGTTGTAAGCAACATCTTCTGTTATCGGGAAAATAGATCCAACAAATTTTACCCACGGTGGAAGAGAAGAAACTATTTTTGCTTTTGAAATACTGTTTGCTGTGTTGGAGAGAGTCCACACTATAGTATAAGTAGTCTCTTGTTCTGTTTTTGGAGGCATTGGTCCAGTATTTGTGAAAGCACCTGAGTAATATAACGCCTTGGCTGAAAGACCTAAATCAGAAATAATTCTGACGACTTTTGATTCTGAATTGGTCAACTCTTGTAGAGCATTTCCTTCAAGGGATTGTTTACCACTAATTGAAACATCAATGTTTATAATTGGGTCGGGCAACAAACCACTAGCACCAGAAAAAATAGGTAACGATGGGAGTGAAAATGAGACTGAACCACCATCACCAGGATTAACTTCAGAAAAATCTTTGTCAGAATTTTTATCCCAAATTATAGAATTAAGAGAGGAATTATAAAATCCGTTGCGGGCATCAATGGCTTTTCTGTTTACTGCGTTACCTGAAATTTTTGCTGTGATTGTGAGGTCGTTTATTTTTGTAGGTAAATTATTAACCCAACGTATTTCTCCTTGAATCGGAGTCTTGGAATCTGTAGCATACTCTCTCTGATACACACCATTTATCCAAAGTTGTGCCTCAATGAAAGGTTTTTTGATAGTAATCAAATGACCCAATGAATTAAAAATAACTCCAATCATCGTCTTGTCTTTATCACTCTGAGAACCACTCAAGATATGAAAAGTTTTTTCTTCTCCATCAAAGACATCAACCATTTTACCGGTAATAGAAATATTAGTCTCGGAACCAGGAGCAAGATCCCCTAAGTTCCAGACATTGTTGCCGAGCGATGGTGCAGGACTAGCTGTTTCATACTGAAAACCAACCGGGTAATCAACCTTGAGCATCATTTTGGATGCTATTTTAGTAGCGTTTAATATTGCCTTCACTTTTAGAGTTACTTCTTGGTTGGGACTGGCCTCTGTGGGAGCATCGACAGAAAGATTAATCGGGGCTGAACTAATTGAAACTTGAAAATCTTTTTCTTTTACGAAAATAGCATTGGATCCCTCAACTCGATACTCAAGAGTAATTTTTATTGGTTGGATACTACCCTGTTCACCAAACAAAGTAATTTTTACATTTTCTGTATGGATAACTCCAGCCTGAATAGTTCCTAGTGACTCACGAATGTGTTGTGTGTCACCCGAAAGGTCTGTAGTGCCTTTGGGATACTCAACAACAAGATCTGCTAATTCAAGCACTGCGTTGTTTTTGTTGATAATTTCTATTTGGAGTGGTAGCTCTTCCCCACCAGCAGTGAAGGTGTTGCCGAGTATAGCAATATCAATGTTACTATTGGAAACAGTGTTGCCTCCATAAAAGTATGTATAAAAAGCGAACCCTACTGCTAGGATTAAAAAGGATACTGAAAAAATAAAAAATTTCTTGAACATAGATGTCTTCATATAAAATTTTTCTACAGAGTCAACATTGTCTACTGCTTCTTTATTCCAATGGTCAGGTACATCTTTTTTTTTATGATGCGCAAAACCTTCGTGACGTTCTATCTTAGACTGAAAACCTTTGCTGAAAAGTTTTGTTTTTAAATCTTCTAATCTATTTAGTTTTTCCTTTTCGTTCACGGGCATCTAAAAATTATACCATATTTTATAAATGCGTCTCACGTAAAGCTTTATTTATTTCAGACAAAATATGAGTTCTATTTTTAGAAACTTCAAAAATCAACTCTTGTTCGAATGGGGATTTCACAAGAGTTTGAAAAGCTTCACTGCCACCGATATATCCCAGATTATCAAGCATACGCAAAACAATTACTACTTCAATATTCCGCATTTCTTCCGGTGTCTCTGCTTTTTCTAAAGTACCAAGACCTTTTAATAAATCAGCGAAGAGTTCTTTATTGGCGTCCTCCCCTGCTAATAAGCGTTTTAATAACTGAGAAATTTTTATTACTATCTCTAGCGTCTCTGGTCTTTTCGACAAACTTTCAAGTTCATTTGTTTTCGATGCACTCGTTATACGCCAGAAATCTTTACCTCGCAAGAAATCTATTTTCACATAAGAAAAATCTTGCAGAACAAAACGTAACTTGGAAGATATCTTTCGAACACCTTGTGCGGAAGCTGATATCATCCCCAGGTCACGAGTAAAAATAGAATAAAACTTCCCTGTTTCTCCGAAGTCTGTACTTCCTAGAATTATTCCTTCAGTATGGTAAATGTGGTGCATTAAAATTCTTCTTCTTTGTTTTCTTCAAAACTTTTAAAAGTAATACCTGATTTTTCTAAAACAACCAAAGGTACTCCGTGATTGGAGCCAAAAGATATCAACATTCCATCATGCACAGGAAAACAAACTTTTGGTTTTATTTCCAAAGCATAATTTACTGCATCTTTAATATTCGTCCAAGGGCCAGCCACGGGCAAAGCTAGAATTTCAACATTTTTTCCAGGGTTACAAAAAGAATCACCAGGATAAAATAATCTTTTACCAATAAAGAACCCAGTATTTTGAACCTGTCCTATTTCTTGATAAATTTCTTCATGTTTACAATCATGTGCTTCGATTTCAATACCAGAAAAATCTTTGGGGGTTTTATAATCTAAAATTTCATATTTAATACCTGCTCCATCAAGTAATTTTCCTACTCCTTCGTTTGTGATGACAATAGCACTGGGATTATTTTCTAAAATTTTCTTCAGTGATTCTATATGAATATGATCACCGTGTTCATGAGTAATGATTACCAAATCAATATTATTTTCTTTTTCATTTTTATCAATAGTCCAAGAACCCGGATCAATCATTATCCTTTTTCCATTTTCTTCTATTACCAAACAACAGTGTCCTAGTTTTTTTATTTTCATAATTAAATTATAACTTCTTTGTTGGTATACATTAATCCCTTTATATACTCTCTGGAAGATTCTTGATACTTTTTTAATAAACCTTTTTCTCTAATATTTTCAGCACTTTCGCCTTTTTCTTTAAGTTCTTTAATTAACTCAATAAGACCTGAGCCTTGTTCTGTTTTTAGAAACTTACTATAAATTTCACATTTGGAAATTCTCTTCTCTATCTCTTCTTCTGTTATTTTATTAAGATCTATAAATATGCTTTCTATTATTTCAGCTTCTTTTTTGATTTTCTCATCAAAATCTGGGTTTACTTCTTTTAAGATAATTTTTCCACGTCTTTCAGGCGGTAGATATTTCCTTAAAAAATCTTCAGTCGTCATTGCGCCAAGAGCAACACTGTAAGGTGCTTTTCCTGTTTCTAAAAATTTCTTTACACGCTCTTTGTCGATCTGTCCATTGCTATTTATAAACTGACTCCAAAAAGATCCTTGTTCGCTGTAATTTTCCCTTTTATAAATTTTAAAACCAATCCTCTCTGCAATAGGAGTATCCATAAGCCATGAATGAGCTAAAATAGCTTTCGTTTCTGGAAAATCATCTACAATCTTTACTGCCAATTTTTGAAGTGAATTGGAAGAAAAAATATTTGTATCGGTACTATTAAGTGTTTTTTTGAAAAGAGGATCTAGATGAATACTCATGCATGTATCACTGTCTTCAACTGGTGAAGGCATCTGCGAACCATTAAACCAATACTTGTAATGACCATCAACATCAAAGGTAATAAGTCCGGCCATACCATGGTATTTACTATTGTCCTCGAGATCAGATGACTGAACAATCTCTTCTTTTTTAGAACTCTCCGCCTTTTCACACTCTTCCCCTAAAAGTTGCATGGTCTTTTCAATCCAGTGGTCTTTGTCCTTTTCATGGAATTCAATAATTTTATTTTTGAATTGAGCTTCAACTGAATCGTACATATAAGGTACCCATTCTGCACCTTCATTTTTTTTATGAGCAACATAATAACCCATTAGGTCTCGTAAAATTGATGTGTATTTACTTAACAGAAATTCAAAACTGTCGACAGGTGATTCTTTTTTCTCCTCTGTCTCGGTATTAACTTTTTGTTCGAGAGGAGGAATTTTTCCAGAAGAAAGAAGGTCAATGTATTGAAGCCTTATTTCACTGATTTTATCATCAAGAATACTCTCATGTTCCTCAACAGATTTCGACTCTATGGGTTTTATAAAGTTTTCTATATTCATAGCTTTATTTTAACACATTACTTATTTCTGGATTTTAATCTTAAACACTAGTGTATCAACTTTTATTTCCTCGCCTGCGTTTTGAGCAAAGTCTATTTTGATAGCAAGCACTGTCTTTTTTAAATCATTTTCAAATTTTTGAATAAGTTTCTTACCTTCTTCGCTAGTTTCTATTGAAAGAGAAATCTTATCAGATGGAGTAAGTCCAGATTTCTTGCGCATATCTTGGACACCACGAACAAACTCACGATAATCCCCTTCTTCTTTTAATTCTGGAGTGATATCTATATCAAGCAATACTTCTGTTTCAATATTTTGATTCTCAACTATTTCTTTTACATTTAATTCATCTTTAATAACTTCTGAATAGGCAACACCGAGTTTGTAATCCTTCACTTCTATCTTTGCTAAAGGCTGACGCACTTTCATTCCAGCTTTTTGACGAGCTTCTAGACCAAGGGAGACAACTTTTCTGACTGCTACCATATTTTCTAGAATAGAATCTCCAAGGTCGGACCTTTCTAAATTCTTAAGGTCCGACCTTTTTGTAACTTCTGGCCAATCTGCTAAATGAACACTTTCAAAATCTGTTTCATTTTTTAATTTCAACCAAATATCATCTGCAGCAAATGGAGCAAACGGTGCTAAAAGTTTCGCAATATTTTTCAAGATAAAATATAAAGTTTGTTTGGCTTCTACATCCCCTTCTTTTATTCTGTCTCTGGATCGGCGAACATACCAAGTTGAAAGATCATCAATAAAACTCTTCATTGCACGAACAGATTCAAGAAGTTTGTAACTCTCCATTTTTTCTGTAACCAAAACAGTCAATTCATCGAACCTTGCCAAAATCCATTGGTCGAGAATATTTGATTTTTCCGTGGAAGATTCTATCTTCTCTAAATCTTTGTATCGATAGAGTTCATAAAAAGCCAAGACATTGTAAAGCAGACCAAAAACCTGACGATGAGTTTCATTCACTGTTCTCTCATCAAAATTCTTTGACTCACCTGGCTGATTCACTGAATACATCCAAAGACGCAAAGTGTCTACTCCATATTTATCCATCATGATCCAAGGATCAACAACGTTGCCGATAGACTTGGACATCTTTTTACCTTCTGCATCTAAAATGTGTCCTAAGCAGATGACATTTTTGTATGGTGTTCCACGTCCCATCAAGACACCTACCGCAAGCAAAGTATAAAACCATCCGCGTGTCTGATCTATCGCTTCGGAAATAAAGTCTGCTGGATAACCGGGACCTTCTACCCATTCTTTGTTTTCAAAAGGATAATGGTCTTGAGCAAAAGGCATCGCACCTGAATCAAACCAGACATCCATAACTTCTTTGGTTCTTTTCATCTCTCCCCCACAATGACAGACGAGTTTTACCTCATCAATAAAAGGTCGGTGTAAATCAAGTTCATAATTTTCATTATGAGGAAGTGGAACGAAAGCGAGTTCACGCACCTCAGCATTTGTAAAATGTTTGAAACTTCCAAAAACACCTTTTTCAATTTCTTCTGAATGACGAAAAGCACCGCCTGTCATAGCAATTGACTCTTCTCCGGAGTATCCAGAAGTCCCTGCAAAAAGCATCCACAAAGGAGAGCCGTGACTGATTATTAAGATATTTTTATTTTTATATTTTTCTTCAAGTTCATAAATAAAACTCATCGCTCTATTTTTTACATCAAGAAGTGATTCTCCTTTGTGTATCGAAGAGAAAAATCTTTCTTTGGCATCCTTGAATAAATTTTTGTACTCATCCCAATTCTTTCCCTCAAAATCTCCTGCATCTATTTCAGACAATCTTTTATCAAAAACAATTTGTTCATCTTTAAAACCTAAATTTTCTTTCAAAACTTGCAAAGTATCACGAGTGCGCATAAATGGTGATACGAAAACTAGGTCAATTTTTTCATCTTTCAAAGACTCTACGGCTTGCAATGCTTGAGCCTTGCCTTGTTCGGTTAGATGATCTTCATTTTCTTCACGTGAAGAAACTACACCGTGCATACTGTTTTTAATATTACTCTCAGACTGTCCATGTCGCATGGTGATATATCTGTTACCAGATTTTACAACCTTTTCTTTTAAGTCATTGATACTACCAACAACATGACGGTCATTGCATAAATCACAACTCCAGATAGGTAGAGGTGTCCCCCAATATCTCTCACGAGAGATGGCCCAATCCTTCACTTCACGAAGCCATTCCCCAAATCTACCATCTCGGATATAAGCTGGCTCCCAATTTATTTTTTCATTTTCACTTACGAGTTCATTTCGAAGAGAAGACATACTGATATACCAAGAATCTCGTGCGAAATAAATAAGAGGAGTATGACAACGCCAACAATGAGGATAACTATGTTCATATTTCTCTTTTTTCAAAAGCAATCCACGGTGTGACAAGTCTTTAATAATCTCGACAGCTGTGGCTTCATCTTTTACAAAAAGGCCAGCAAGAAAACCAGCAAACTTCAGAAAGTTGCCGTCTTCTCCAACCATATGAAATTTTGGTAGGCCAATCTTTGTACCCAAGTCAAAATCATCTACACCATACATTACTGCAGTATGCACGACTCCTGTACCATCTTCGGTCGTCACAAAGTCAGCTGGATAAATTTTAAAAGCTTTGTCTAATTTTTCTTTTTCTGGACCAGAAATATTGTCTTTTAAATATGGATACAGTGGTTCATATTCCAAACCAAGCAAATCTTTGCCTTTCATTTTAGAAACTACTTCATACTCTCCAACCAAAATAGGCAATTTTGCTTCAGCCAAAATCTGGAATTCATCCCCTTGTTTAATTTTTACATAATCGATATCTTCCCCTACCGCTAAACCAACATTGCCGGGTAAAGTCCAAGGAGTTGTCGTCCAAGCTAATACAAAAGTATTTTCTTCTCCAATTAATTTAAATTTAACAAAAACAGATAGGTCTTTTACATCTTCATAACCTTGAGCTAATTCATGAGAAGAAAGAGCTGTTCCACAACGTGGACACCAAGGCAAAACTTTATAATCTTTATAGAGAAGTTTTTTCTCATCTACTGTTTTAACAATATTCCAAACTGACTCCATAAAATGTTTATCATAAGTGACATACGGATTCTCTTTGTCTATCCAGTAACCAGTACGATCGGTAAATTTCTCCCAAACATCCACATGTTTCCAAACACTTTCTTTGCATTTTTTATTGAAAGCTTCTATACCATAAACTTCAATTTCTTTTTTTGATTTAAGACCGAGTTCTTTTTCAACTTTTAGCTCGACAGGTAAACCATGAGTATCCCATCCCCCTTTGCGTCGTACATGATAGCCACGCATTGTTTTGTAACGAGGTAAAGCATCTTTAAAACACCTAGGTTCTAGGTGATGAATACCGGGTATGCCATTGGCTGTCGGTGGACCATCATAAAAAACGAACTCACCACTCGGAGATGGTTTCTGAAGTGATTTATTAAAAATGTCTTTTTCTTTCCAAAATTCTAAAATAGCCTCTTCACGGAGCGCTGCTTCACTTTTATTGTTTATTTCCCCGCCTGCTCCCGAGCCTTCGTGAGGGCGGGCAGGCTTGTTTTCTTTATCCATAGTTAGCTGATTTTAGCATAAAATATCTTAGATTTCATCCTGTAAATAAAAAGGTAAAAAAAATACTGCATCTAGATTTTTCATCTAAATGCAGTAAGTAAATTCTATAAAATAACTATTTCTTTTTACGAAGAGCTTTCTTCTTTTTTTCAGAACACACTACTGTTCGGTAGTACCACGTTCTGTTTTTAAAAATAAAAAAATGATTTTTAAGATTTGCAGGAATTTTCCCTAAATAAAACTCTTTTATTTTATCTTCAGGATTTTTTGTTTCCAAAGGAGCGATCCAAATAACTTTCGACTTCGTTTGCTTTATCTCGTAAAACGAAGAGGTACCGGGAACACGAGGACGCTGATATAGCCTGTTCTCCAAAAAAGCTGCTTCAAGAAAAAGATTCTCAACGAAATGATCCATAATAAATTTATGGAACCTTCTAGTGTAGACTCTTTCACCAATATTATTAAAAACTGAGACTCTACCGCATCCATCTTTTGAAGTAAACTCTCCTCGTTTTCCGAGCTTAGGATTAAAGGTCGTACGAACTACGACAGTATAATTCCTGTATGATTTCATAAAACACACTACAGGATTTATTTGTACAATCAATTCATACCCCAAACCGACTACTAATTTTTCTTCTAAGTTTTCAAACCTAGTAACGTCTCTCATTAATTCAAGAGTTGATTTTCCTTCTTTATTTTTCATTTTCTATATTTTTTTGAGGTTCATATCTAGAATCTTTATAGCAGAAAAAACCCTTTTTGTAAAGGGCTAATCTGAAACTATTCTTTTCCCCGATGTCAGACATAAGGGAATTCCCCTATGTCTGACATCGTGGAAATTACATTCTATTTGGTAGAGAAATACCTAGAAGCTGGAGTCCTTGGCTCATTGTAAGCAAAAATGATTTAGTCAAAGCCAGATAATACTCTGAACATTTATCTTCACTATTTAAAATCTTTGTATTAGCGTAAAAAGAATTGAACTCTGAAGCAAGCTCAGTCAAATAAGTAGCGATATAATGCGGTTGCAATTCTTGATATGAACGAGTAACAACTTCTGGAAAACGATAAAGTCTTTTTTCTAAACTAGAAACAATTTCTGGTACTTCAGAAAAGTTATTGTATTCCCCTGCTTTGTTTAACACAGACTGTGCACGAATAGCTGAATACTGTAGATATGGACCAGAGTCACCTTCAAAAGAAATAGACTTTTCAAAATCAAAAATAATATCTGAACCGGTTGTTGAATGAAGAATAGAATATCTCAAAGCTGCGACACCGACTCTTTCTGATATTTCTTTTTTCTCGGCTTCAGAAAAATCTCTATCTTTTACTTTTTCTAAAACAATATCCATCGAGTCTCGTAACAATGATTCACCAGTGACAACATTTCCTTTTCGGGAAGACATCTTACCAGAAGCTAAACGCATCATACCGTGGGTGATGTGTTTCATACGGGAAGCATATTCTGGACGTATCAGAATCAATGCTTGCTCCACAACTTTCATATATTCTGCTTGTTCTATCGCAGTCGTAACAATAGAAAGATCAGGATTTTCTTTGATAAATTTTGTAGTTGTCAGACCGATCTCTTTTGTCTCATACGTCGGTAATCCTTTCGAATTTATGAAGACACGAGTATGTAATTTTGAGTTGTATTTTTCTGCATGGAAAACTATTGCGCCATCAGACTCTTCAAAAACCGGTCCGAGATTTTCTCGCACAATCTTCTCGCCTATCGGAGCCATCTCACTTTCAAAAAAGTAATAATCAAACTTTGTGCCAAGTATTTTGTAAATATCTTCAAATGCTTCAAGAGTTATTTTTCTGCCCCAGTCATAGATTTCATTTATTTTTTCATCACTTTTCTCATAGATTTTTTTGTTTAAAATATCTATCTCTTTTTTTGCATCTTCATTATTATCATAAAAATCACTCCCTTTTGAGTAACACTCACCTATCCACAATGCTGATTGAGAAACTGAACTTCCGCCAGAGATTCCATTTTTGGCATACTCATCTGAATTTAAAATACCGTAAATTGCCTTTGCAACATGAGGACCGACATCACCTTGATAATTGGCGCGAACAGTTTTTGCACCAGAAAATTCAACAATCCTGGAAATAGATTCACCAATAGCATTACTCATCAAATGACCAATATGAAAAGGCTTGAAAGGATTCGGCTGAGTATATTCCACCATTACCTTTTTTCCAGTAAGTATTTCATTTCTTCCCCAATTCTCACCTTTGTTTAAAATATCTTTAACACTTTCAGTAAAAAATTCTCTGGATAAATAAAAATTTATAAATCCAGGACCAGCGACACTTATTTTTTCTATTTCACCATCCAAATTTAATTTAGTAATTTCAGTTACTATTTTTTCTGCTAAATCTTTAGGATTAGTGTTTAATTTTTTAGAAAAAACCATAGCCACATTTGTGGAATAATCCCCTTTCGTTAAATCAGCAGGATGTTCAACAATAAAATCACCTCCCTCAATATTAAGATTTTTTAATGCTTCTGTAATTAAATTTTTTATTTTCTGTTCCATTATTTTTATTTAACAAGTCCTTGCGTTAGGTCTTGCCTAGCGCAAATTATCTTCCTGTTGATCCGAACCTTCCTTCTCCACGGGCTGATTCATTCAATATATCAGTTTCTTCTAATTCCGCAATGATTACTGGGTAAATGATGAGCTGGCTGACTTTATCCCCCACTTCAATAGCATAAGGTTTATCTGACAAATTAACCAAATGAGTATTGTATTCTCCACGATAACCCGCATCAAAAACTCCACCCATTGTATGAAGTCCAGCTTTTGAAATACTGCTTTTATCTTTTACAATAGCGGCATAACCTTCCTCAAACTCCATTGCAAACCCATGCCAAAATATATGATGTTCCATTGGAGCAAGTGTTACTTTTTCAATAGAATACAAATCCATTCCAACATCTCCTGGATGAGCATAGTTTGGAAGCTTCACATTCTCTTTAAGTTTTTTAATTTTTATTTTCATTTTTTACTTCAAAACTTTTCTAACTTCTGAATAAACATCTTTCTGAATATCTTCCCTTGTTCGCATTGTATTACCTTTTGTACAAGATATTTTTACGAAATTATTTAATTCTTTAATAAGTTTTAATGCACTCTTGCGGGAATTCTCTAAGAAAATAGGATCGTTTTCGTGTACATCTGTTTTCCGTCTTAAATACTGACGAGTTTTCTTTGAATCACGTTCAATCATCAGCTTTTGAGTAATTTTAATTGGTACTTCTAAATAAACTACAACATCTGGGCGTGGAATACCGAAAACTCTGTATTCCATATCATCGAGCCAACGCAAAAAATCTTTTCTTTTTTTTGAGTCTGTGATTTTACCACCTTGATGAATTTGATTGGCACTCACATAACGATTCGCAATAACAATACATCCTGACTTTAACCATTTAGAAATTTGTTCAGAAGACTCCCAGCGATCAGCAGCGTAAAGAACAGAAGCAATCTTAGGGTGTAATTTCAAAAAATTAAAATGTTGCTCTGAAAGACAATGACCAATAAATTGACCAAAGAAATTTTTATAATATTCAGGAAAATCTACAGTCTTAACTTTAAATCCTTCTTTAACCAATTGTGCTCGAAGTAACTCAACCTGGGTCGCCTTTCCGCTTCCATCCGTGCCGTCTATTACTATAAGTTTTCCTTTTTGTTTTTTCATATTAAATTAATTTATTATTTGCGAAATACTCACTAATTATTTTTTTATAATCATCACCAGCATAGATGATAAGGTCTGCATATTTCTTAACTTCGTCAATCTCTTTTTCTGTCGGATGATTATCTGTCTCTAAAAATTCTTTAAATTCTTTTACTATATCCCCCTCTTTCTGTCTTTTGCAATATCTTTCATAACGTATTTTGTCATCAACATCAATATAAACCAAAATACTTTTATCACTTATTTCTTTTATAAAATCTATTCCAGCAGTATGACGAATACTATCGAAAACAATATAATCCTGTTCTCCTTGAGAGAAGACAATATTTTGAAAGAATACTTTTGGATCTTCATCAACAAATTTCTGCCCTAGATCTTGAAGAGTCTTTCTTTCCACGGACAAACCATTTAATAAGCAATATTGTTTCAAATATTCCCCAGAAGAAGTATACGGCATAGCATAAGTATCTGCAATAAAATGAGCAATTGTGGACTTTCCTGAGCTTATTTTACCCGCAATTCCAATAAAAAGTTTAATTTTCTTCATAAATTATTTTAAGATTCTCCACCCTGAACGACCGGATTTATTTATAGGAAAAGATTTCAAAAGGGTTAATTTTTCTATCCATATAAAGCTAACATATCTAGCAGAAATTCTTTTTTGCCAAAAATACGGCTCTGCATCAGCACAGATAATTTTAGAATATTTATTTTCTAATTCTTTAAAGATTTTCTTATTTTTTATTTCAAAATACTCAACATGTTTTACCTGAAATGAACCCATAACTCTTCCACCCGACTTTTTTAAAATTACCAAATCATTTTTAGAAACTTTACCATAAGGAGCTATCTTATTTTTAGAAAATCTGGATTCAACTTTTTTCTCGCCACTTAGCATCATAGACAAGAATGGTTCGGTACAGATAGCGAGATGAGTTTTATGTTTCAATTTACTAGACATTTTGTACTATTTCTTTCCTTTCAAAACTTTATCTATTTTAGCTGCAATTTTAATCATATCTTTTTCTTTTTTACCACGAGTTGTTTCTGCATAAGTGCCGAGACGAATACCAGAAGGATCCATTACACTACGTGTGTCTCCTGGAATAGTATTCATGTTCACAATGATACCTGCTTTTTCAAGTCTAGCACTTGCCTCCTTACCAGTAACACCTTTACCATCCATCCAAGTATCCATAAGTATCAAATGAGAATCAGTACCACCTGAGATAATATGCCAACCATGTTTTTGTAACTCACCTGCTAGAACTTTAGCATTTTTTATTACTTGTTTTGCGTATTTTTTGAACTCTGGAGTATTAGCTTCTTTCAGAGCAATTGCGACTCCTGCAATATTGTTTTCATGTGGTCCACCAAAAAGTCCCGGGATGACCATCTTGTCTAGTTTCTTATCAAACTCTCGTGCATCCTTTTTTACAAAAAGTAATGCTTGGCGAGGACCACGTAAACTTTTATGAGTCGTAGTCATAACACTATCCGCATACGGGAAAGGTGAAGGATATTCTCCTCCAGCAACAAGTCCGGCAAAGTGAGACATGTCTACGTGAAAAATTGCACCCTTCCGTCCGTCAGGGTAAACCACAGCATCTGCTATTTCTCGGAATTTTTTGAAATC
>JBAQFC010000015.1:0-19233 GCA_049287045.1 Minisyncoccia bacterium
TCGAAAATTGTTCAAGAGAGAGAAAGAATAACTGAAGCAGTTCAGTCGAATTGTTGTGAGCCACAATATTTCATTTTTCGTCAAAAATGAAATTTCCAGCCCCGGACTCAGCTATTTTTTCTGCTGAAAAAATATGCTTCTGTCTTCACAAAAGTAAAAGAGACTGGAGTAGTCCAGTCTCTTTATACTCATACTTTTGTGACCCCACAGAGAATCGAACTCTGATTGACGGATTGAAAACCCGCTGTCCTAACCGTTAGACGATGGGGCCATATACTTAAAGATTAAATACTTACATGCATTATATTAACACACTTTTATATTAAAATGCAAAATCCCCTGTTCTAAAATACAGGGCTTTTCTTTTTTCCATAAAAAAGGTAGATTTGTCTATATGTTAAATAATCAAGGAAAAATAAAGATTGTTATCTTGGCCGGTGGCAAAGGAAAAAGAATGCAATCTGAACTACCAAAAGTTTTGGTATCTTTAAAAGGCAAACCGATGATCTCCCATATAATTTCAGAAATACAGAAAATCTCAGACCAAAAACCTATTGCTATCATAGGACATAAAGCCGAACTGGTTCAATCCGAACTCGGTGATTTATGTTTTTATGCCCTTCAGGCAGAACAACTCGGTACTGGGCACGCAGTATCATGTGCTAAAGGCGGGTGTGAAGATGCGGAACAAATTGTGGTTTTATCCGGTGATCAACCTTTTATATCAGCGAAGACTATTGTGGATTTAATTGAAAAACAAATAAATACAAAAGCAAAAATAACTTTCACGACTACTGAGGTTTCTGATTTTATTGATTGGCGTAAAGCATTTCTTGGTTTCGGAAAAATTCTACGCAAAAATGGTGAAGTTGTTGGTATTAAGGAAGTAAAAGATGCGACCGATGAAGAAAAAAATATCAAAGAAGTGAATGCTGGATGTTATTGTTTTGATGCAGAATGGCTTTGGAAAAATTTAAGTAAAATTAAAGACGACAATAATCAAAAAGAATATTATCTGACTGACCTTTTCAAAATAGCTGGAGGTGAAGGAGAAAAAATTGAGACAATAAAAATAAACAATCATGAAGCTCTGGGAGCGAACTCAAAAGAAGAACTTGAGATATTAGAGAACTTTGCTGTATAATTCAACGGTTGCAGAAGATGCGCGGTTAGCTCAGTGGTAGAGCGACCCCTTGACGTGGGGTAGGCCGGGGGTTCGATTCCCTTATCGCGCACAGCGAGATAGTGACTAAATTTATTTAGTCATGTAAGGATATCGAAAGGATTTTCTATGTTTTTCTAAAACCAGAAAATCACCTGCCGACGTGGTCGGAGATTCCCTTTTTGACGAAAACAAAATTATTCCTGACCACAGGCTAATTAGAAATGCGACAATTTTCAATTTTGAAAATTGGCTCCAACTTGGTATAGTAAAAACTATATGAAAATACTTTCAATCGAAACATCTTGTGACGAAACAGGAATAAGTATACTAGAAATTAAAGGAGGAAATAAAAACCCTTCTTTTAGAATATTGGCAGATAGCTTGAATTCTCAAATAAAAATACATGCTCCTTTTGGTGGTGTATACCCGATGCTTGCTAAACGAGAACATATAAAGAATCTACCGATTTTATTTGCAAGAACACTTAAAAAGGCAAAATTGGACAAAAGTAAAAAACCCTTTGATTTAATTGCGGTTACCTCAGGCCCAGGACTGGAACCTGCACTTTGGACGGGTATAACTTTCGCCCAAGAAACTGCTAAAAAATACAATGTTCCCGTCATTCCAGTAAATCATATGGAAGGACATATTCTTTCAGTATTTGGAAACGATAAAAAAGAATTCATAATCCCCGTCTCGTCTTCAAAGAGTAAACAAACAAAAATAAATAAAGGTGCAGTAAATTTTCCAATTCTTTCTTTGCTCGTTTCGGGTGGACATACTGAATTAGTATTAATACAAGACTGGATGAAATATAAAGTTCTAGGTGAGACACTTGATGATGCTGCTGGAGAAGCTTTCGATAAAGTAGCAAGAATGCTCGGTCTTCCCTATCCTGGTGGACCAGAGATTTCGAAGCTTGCAGAGGTAGGAAGAAAAAGCAGGAATACTGTTTTTAAAAGCATTGCGCAGGCCGACGGGCCGAGCATAGCAATCCGCCAGCAGGCGGATATGTGCGGTTTTAAAAATAGTATTCCTGCTTTTTCTTGTATTCCTACTATTTCTCTCCCTCGCCCAATGATGCACAGTAAGAATTTTGATTTTTCTTTTTCTGGATTGAAAACTGCCGTACTTTATTTAATACGTGATTTAACAAAAGTAAATCCAGATATTTTAAAAGATGAAAAAATGAAAATACAAATAGCTACAGAATTCGAAAATGCTGTGGTTGAGACTTTAGTTCATAAAACAAAAAAAGCTATAGAAAAATACAATATCAAAACTGTCATAACAGCAGGTGGAGTATCTTCCAATAAATATTTAAGAAAAGAAATGAAAAAAATGGCAGGATCTGAAATAAAGATATTATTCCCTGAGAAAAAACTTGCTACCGATAATTCTATAATGATAGGGATAGCTGGATATTTTAGATTTCTTAAAAAAGGCAAAAAAATCAGTAGTTCTAAAATAAAAGCAGAGGGCCATATGCATCTTTAAAAAAAATCTAGAAAATGGTATATTAGAGTATGGAAGTTAACCCAAAATTATTAAAACCTTACGACCCAACCGAGACAGAAGCTCGGATTTATAAGCTCTGGGAGGAAAGCGGCCTTTTTAACCCTGATAATTTACCAGGTGACAGGAAGGAAGCTTTTACCATAATGATGCCTCCTCCAAACGTCACTGGAGTACTTCACATGGGTCATGCTTTAATGATTACTCTCGAAGATATCATGATTCGTTATAAACGAATGCAAGGACACAAAACACTCTGGCTACCTGGCACAGACCACGCAGCTATTGCGACTCAATCCAAAGTTGAAAAAGAAATTCAAAAAAAAGAAGGCAAATCTCGCCATGATTTAGGCCGAGAAGAAATGTTGAAACGAATTGGTGATTTTGCACAGCAAAGTCATGACACTATCATCTCTCAAATAAAAGTTATGGGTGCATCTTGTGATTGGTCACGAGAAGCTTTCACTTTGGACGACAAGAGAAATCTTGCAGTTAATACTGTTTTCAAAAAAATGTACGACGATGGAATAATTTATCGCGGTAACAGAATTATAAACTGGGATCCAAAAGGACAGACAACTATTTCTGATGATGAAATTGTTTATGAAGAACGTACAGCAAAAATGTACACCTTCAAATATTCAAAAGACTTCCCTATTTCAATTTCTACTACTCGCCCGGAAACAAAAGTCGGAGACGTAGCGGTAGCTGTGCATCCCGAAGATAAAAGATATGAAGATATAATCGGTAAAGAATACGATTTAGTATTTTGTGGAGTTCCTATTCATATTAAAATAATTGCTGACAAAGAAGTTGATCCTGCTTTCGGTACTGGTGCACTTGGTGTCACTCCTGCACACTCGATGATTGACTGGGAGATAGCTGACAGACACGACCTACCTCGCCCACAAGTTATCAATGAATATGCAAAAATGATGGTAGGTGGAGAAAATATTATCGGTAAAAAAACAACCGAAGCCAGAGAGGTTATTGTTGAATGGCTCAGAACAGAAGGACTCCTAGAAAAAGAAGAAGAAATGAAACAAAATGTTTCTACTGCAGAACGTACTGGTGGTATAGTAGAGCCTCTTCCAAAACTACAATGGTTCATTAATGTAAATAAACCAATAAAAGAACGAGGAAATAAGACCTTAAAAGAATTAATGCGTGAACCGTTAAAAAATGGTGAGATCAAAATTATTCCTGAATATTTTGATAAGACATACTTTCATTGGATTGAAAACTTGCGTGATTGGTGTATTTCTAGACAGATCTGGTATGGTCACCGTGTGCCTGTTTGGTACCGTTCGACTTCGCTCACGGCAAGTAGTGAAGACGAGGTTTACTGCGGAGTTATGGCCCCAGAAGGTGAAGGTTGGAAACAAGATGAAGATACACTCGACACTTGGTTCTCATCTGGTATGTGGACATTTTCAACTCTTGGATGGCCAGAACAAACTACAGATTTAAAAACTTATCACCCTACCGACGTACTAGAAACTGGAAGTGAAATTCTTTTCTTTTGGGTTGCTCGTATGGTCTTGATGAGTGAGTATGTTCTAGGAGAAATTCCATTCAAAACTATTTATCTTCATGGTACAGTTCGTGATGGTCAGGGACGAAAAATGTCCAAATCTCTCGGCAATGGAATCGACCCACTTGATATCGCACAGAAGTTTGGTGCTGATGCAGGACGTATTGCGCTCGTCACAGGTACAGCACCTGGTACTGATAGTAGAATTGATGAAAATAAAATAAAAGGTTATAAAAACTTTGCCAATAAGTGTTGGAACATCACAAGATTTGTTCTTGATACTATGGATGAAAATAATCTCACCTCACCCCAACCCTCTCCTTATAAAGGAGAGGGGGTAAATATAATTGAAGAATTCAAAAAAATATCTGATGATATTACGAGCGACATGGAGAATTATCGTTTTCATATTGCGTCAGAAAAAATTTATCAATATATCTGGCACAGATTTGCAGATGAAATAATTGAAGAAACCAAAGAAATAATAAAAACTAAAGGAGAAAAAGCTGAGGAAAGAAAAACTGCATTAATTTTAATCTGGAAAGATTGTCTGAAGGTACTTCACCCATTCATGCCTTTCGTTACCGAAGAAATTTGGTCGATACTTCCTGGCAACAAAAATCTTTTGATTATTGAAAAATGGCCTACAGAGTTCACCTTAGATGAACCTTCAAATGACAACAGACCCTAAAACCATCGGTTTAGCAATTTTGGGTGGAGTCACCCCTGCTCTTTTCTGGTTGTGGTTTTGGCTCCGTGAAAACAAAGAAAAACCGGAGCCAAAAGGGCTTTTAGCTATTTGTTTTATCATTGGTATGATTGCTGTTATTTTTATACTACCAGTTGAAAAATTTCTTCAAACAAATATACAATCCAGTGAATGGCAAATCATAAGTTGGGCGACAGCCGAAGAAATAATAAAATTCCTAGCTGTTATGATAATCCTTTTTAGAACATCAAACATAAAAAGTCCGATAGATTGGCCAATATATATAATCACTGTTGCTCTCGGTTTTGCAGCACTCGAAAATATTCTTTTTTTAATAAAACCACTCTCATTAAACCAGTCCACTGTCGGTCTTTTGACGAGTCAGCTAAGATTTTTGGGTTCAACACTTCTGCATGCTGTCTCGAGCGGAATCGTTGGTATTTTTCTTGGACTTTCTTTTTTTGGTGGTGCCTGGAGCAAAAAAATATGTCTCTTGATAGGACTTATATTAGCAATCGCCTTGCATAGTATCTTTAATTTTTTTATAATGAATAATAACGGGAGCGATTTTTTGAAAGTGTTCGCTTTCTTGTGGGTCGCAACTATTATCAATATGTTACTTTTTGAAAAAGTAAGGAAAATGAGCGGAGAAAATTAGTTGCTCATTATTAAAATAAAATCGCGCATTAATTGTCGTTGCGCGACATAATTTCGTAAAATTAATGCAAAAAAGAAAATCATTTTTTGAAAGATTAACTGGAAGTGTTCGTGCCCAAGAAGAGCTAGATGAGCCTACAACAAAAAAAATATCAGTTAAAGGAACCCACAAGAACAACAACGATTGGATGGAAGAAGAAGCAGAAGAAGCTGAGCTAACTGTGGACCTATATCAAACACCTACAGATATTATTGTGCAAACAATGGTCGCTGGGGTTAAACCGGAAGACCTAGAACTAACTATCGCTCGCGATATGATAACTATTCGAGGTAAACGTGAAGAATCTCGTACAATAGATGAAGACAATTATTTTACTAAAGAACTTTATTGGGGAACTTTTTCAAGAACAATTTCCCTTCCCCAAGAAGTTGACCCTGAAGAAGCTGAAGCGACAGAAAAACATGGATTGCTTACTATTAAGCTTCCAAAGATAGACAAAGAGAAAAAGACAAGCGTAAAAGTTAAATCGGTTTAGTTAAACAAAAAAAATCCGCTTAACGCGGATTTTTTTATTATTTTTTCATATAATATGTTAGATTATTAAGTAAGTCCTCGTAGTTAAATGGATATAACTACTCCGTCCTAAGGAGTAATTGTAGGTTCGATTCCTGCCGAGGACACAATTGGCTTTTTAGTCACCTTATGCTAAAATACTGCTGTGGATCCTGAATCAAAACAATTACTTGAGAAGACTTTTGCACTAGCTGAGGAGAACAATAAAATGCTCCACAGTATGAGAAGTGCGCAGAAAAGGGCAGCTTTTATGCGTTTTGTTTATTGGTTGATTATTATTGGTATTACTGTTGCTTCATATTATTTGATGCAACCTTACGTAATAAAACTACAAGAGCTTATGAAAAGTTCTCAATCCAGTCTTAATCAATTAAAAAATCTTGGAAACATAATACCGAAGAATTAGTTTTGTTTTTTAAAATATGCCGAGGTATGCTGTTTTGGTAGGTATACGCAAATGTGTTAATATAAAAAAGTTTTGACAATATGCCGAGGTAGCTCAGTTGGTAGAGCGCTCCCCTGAAGAGGGAGATGTCACCAGTTCAACTCTGGTCCTCGGCACACAATATAAAAAAGAGCAGACAAATGTCTGCTCTTTTTTATTTTGTTTTTATAAAGACTAGAGACCCAGCATTGAGGAAATCTTTGATTGGTCAAAACCTACAGTCAATTCATCTCCTATAATTATTACAGGTACACCCATTTGTCCACTTTTCTCAACCATTTCTTTCCTTTTTTCTAAATCAGAAGATACATCATATTCTGTATAGGCAATATTCTTTTCTTTTAAAAAGTCTTTGGCCATGTGGCAAAAGTGACAAGATGGCGTCGAATAAATTGTTATATTTTTCATGTAATTATAAATACTTATTTTTAATAACCTCATTATATCATAATGGTGCGGATAGGGAGAATCGAACTCCCGTTTGATACTTGGGAAGTACCAGTTCTACCACTTAACTATATCCGCAAATACCCGCAGACTATCTAAACCAATTTTTTATTTTTAATAAAAGACCTGATTCTTTTGGTAATCCAGTATCAGAAGGATTTTTATCATCAACAACAACAATGAGTTCCTCTCCTTCTTTTACTAAACCAAATTTTTCCCGAATTGCTTCTTCTTTTCCTTGGTCTGTTTGTAATCTTTGAATATCCGAAGAAAATCTTTCTTTACTTTTTTGTAGTTCTATTATTTTGTCTTCGGCTATTTTTTTATTTCTAGACGCATCCTCAGCTTTACCAATGAAGCCAACCATACTCCAAGCAAAAACAATAGTTACAATAAAAAGGACAACCAAAGCAGGCCTAGATTCTAGAATAACCCTAATTCGCCTTTTTTCTTGAAAATTTTTCATAATCTGTTAAGATGATTGTATGCTTTTCAATAAAAAAAATCAAAAGAGAATACAGAAGATTTGGGCAGTAGTTGGTTTACTCGTTATTGTCAGTATGATATTACTGTACATTCCAAGTTTACTACCACAATAAACCATTAAAAAACACCTCAGATTTGAGGTGTTTTTTAATGGTTGTACTAGTTATCTCCCGTACGCATCATTTTCAAAAATACATCCTGTGGAATATTTACACGTCCACGTTCTTGCATTTTCTTCTTGCCTTTTTTTTGCTTTTCGCGAAGTTTCATTTTTCGAGTTATATCACCACCGTACATATGTTGAGTAACATCCTTTTTAAAAGCCTGCATTGTACGAGAAGAAATAATACGACCAAGAGCTTTACCTTGGATTTTTGTAGTAAACATCTGCTTGGGTAAAATACCGTGAAGTTTTTCTACTGCATTCTCAGCTTCCTCTTCTACTCGTTTTCTGGAAACGACACGGGAAAACGCTGCAACAGGTTCATCGGCCACAAGAATGTCTAGACGAGTAACATTGGCTTCACGCATTTCCCCTATTTCGTAAGAGATTGAACCATAACCAGAAGAAACACTTTTTAGTTCATCAAAGAAATTACGCATCAGTTCACGCAAAGGCATTTTAACAGATACAGCCGAACGGCTATCTCCAAAATTTTCCGTCTCACCCACTTCAGCTTCATGATCAAAAAGAAGCTGCATTATGTTTCCCAAATAAGATGCTGGGGAAATTATTTTGACAGCAACCCATGGCTCAAATACAGTCTTTATATCACCATCATCAGGAAAATAATAAGGAGAATATACTTTTTCCTTTTTTCCATTGTTCATAAGAACCTCATAAGTAATAGAAGGTGTTGTAATAACCAAATCTAAATCAAACTCTCTTCGTAATCTTTCAGAGATTATTTCCAAATGAAGCATTCCAAGAAATCCGCAACGGAAACCACGCCCCAAAGAACCTGAAGATTCTTCTTCGTAAGAAAACGCAGAGTCTGAAAGTTTTAGTTTTCCCAAGGCGGCTTTTAGTTCTGTAAAATCATCAGCGTCTTCTGGAAAGATCGAAGCCCATACCACCGGACGAGGCTGCATATAACCTCCTAATGCTGGTAAAGGGTTTTTTAATAAAGTAATAGTATCTCCAACAGAAGCAATACCTGGTTTTTTAATACCAGTCACGATGTAGCCGGTGTCACCTGCTGCCAAAAAGTCTCTTGGAGTTTCTTCTGGTGAGAAAGTACCAACTTCGAGTGAAGTAAATTTTTCGTTTGAAGCAGAAAAAATTAAACTATCTCCTTTGGAAACTTTTCCATCTAGAACTCGAATATAAACAATAACACCTCGGTGGTTGGAATATTTAAAATCAAAAACAAGTGCGCGTAAATTATTGTCACCAATATATGTTTCTTTCGGTGGAGCTATTCGTTTTATCACCTCATGGAGAAGATCATCTACACCCTCACCTGTTCTACCTGAAACCAAAAGTATTTCATTTGGATCACAATCCAAAAGCTTTATAACTTCTTCTTTTACTTCCTCGACTCTCGACAAAGGTGAATCAATCTTTGAGAGCACAGGGATGATCTTAAGCCCTCCCTCACGAGCCATAGCAAGCGTGGTGAGTGTTTGAGCCTGAACTCCTTGTGTTGAGTCAACAAGCAAAATAGAGCCTTCTACGGCCTTTAAGGCTCGAGAGACCTCGTACGAGAAATCGATATGCCCTGGGGTATCAATAAGGTTTAAAATATAATCCTCATTGTTGTATTTATACTCCATTCGGACTGGCTGCATTTTAATAGTAATACCTCGTTCTCGCTCCAACTCCATAGAATCAAGCACTTGGTCGCGCATTTTACGAGTTTCAATAGTGTGTGTTATTTCAAGCATTCTATCAGCCAAGGTACTTTTCCCGTGGTCAATATGAGCAATAATTGAGAAATTTCTAATATGTTTCAAATCCATAAACCTATCTTAGCAGAAAAACTTATTTTTTTCAGCTTATTGTAAATAATATAAATTCTAAAGTTCTTCTTGAGGTGGTGCAATAACCTTGACGTGCCAGAATTTAGTTTTTAGAGTATTGATTAAATCTTTCAATTGCTCATTCTTTAATAAATAAAGAACAAGGAATCCAACAATAATTCCTATAATTCCAGAAATAAATCCTTGCAGAAAAACACCCAACAAAGTCACAGTTCCAAAAATTGGAGAGAGAACGTTTAGACACAAATAAGATACTAAACCAATAAAGAATGACGCACCTAAACTTTGAAAAAAAGATTTGGATATAAATGGTTCATTGCCCATAAAGTCTCTTTTGATAAAATACCAATGCAAAACAAAATTTAAAATCGTACCCACAGAATATGCCAAAGGTAACATCAATATTTCTGTACCTGGAATATCTGAAACTTTCAACATTGATTCTATAAAGTAACGAAATGAATCAAAACTTTCAAAAGCATGCATAAATAAATAAGACAATAATACAATCAAAATAGAACAAAACAAGTTAACACTGAGCGGGCGTTTTGTATCTCCTGAAGCATAATAAGCCCTAGATAAAAGAGCAATCATCGCTTGTGCTAAAACTGAAACAGAAAAGATAGCTAAAGAAGCAGCAACAAGACGGGTATTTTCCCAAGAAAAAGATCCTGAACCTAAAATTACACGAACAATCTGGGCTCTAAGAACAATAAAAAGAAAAGTCACGGGTAAAGACCAAAATATAATCTGCCTTGATGCAGATTTCAAATGATTTTTGAATTCGTCTTTTTTACCAGCAGAAAATGATTTTGCTAAAGTTGGAAAAGCTGCGACTGCATATGACACACCAATAATGTTTAGTGGTACTGACTGAAGGTTGAGTGACAAATTAAAAATAGAGATAGATCCACTTTTTAGAAACGATGCGAGCGCAATAATAACGATAAGTGAAATGTTATTAAAAGCGAGACCTAAAGTTCTAGGCAAAGAAACAATTATTGCTTTTTTTATATCTGCAAAATTAACTGAAAACGAAAATCGAGGTGCAAAACCACATCCAGAAGAAGCGAAGGCTTGAATCAGGAAATGCATCAGAGCACCAAATACAACACCGATAGCCAAACCATATATTCCAAAAATTGGATACAAAAACAAAACACCTATAACAATACCGAGGTTATAGAATATAGGACTCAAGGAGTAAATAAAAAATTTACGGAAAAGCTGAGTGACCGTACCAAAAAGATTCGAAAGTCCCATCAGAATCGGAGAAAGGAGCATAATGCGAGATAGTTGAATTACTTTTATTTGCATTTCCGATGTAAAACCAGGAGCAATGAAATGTGCTAAATAAGGCATCAATATGAAAGCAATAATAGATACGATTGCCATCACAGCAAAAAACACAGTGAAAACGTCATCCAAGAATTTTCTAGCCTCTGCAGTCACCTTCTCTTGTGGCATTTTACTTACAAGAAAAGGAATCAGCACTGTGATAGAAGCAAGAGATGCAATAGAAATAAAAATTAAATCTGGAATTCTAAAAGCCGCATAATACGCATCGAGCTCTGGTGAAGGTCCAATAACATGTGCAATGGATCTGTCTCGTAGAAGTCCTAAAATTTGAGAGCAAAGAGTAAAGATACCTAAAAGCAAAGCTGCTTGGTTTAAGCTTCCAAATTCTTTTCCTAAAATTCTAAATATTTTTTCCATCTAACAAGAAGCTAAACAATATTATTATTTGTAAAGTATCCTAATACACAAATTCCTGAATTAATCAGGAATTTGTGTTGGATATTATTAGTTACTTCCTGATTTTTTAGTAGTATCTTTTGAAGTATCTGAGCTTGGAATCATAGGAGAATTATTTTTTAGATAATCAACATATTGCTCTAAGTTTTTATCTTGAGGAGATATAGAGAATGCTGCCTCAGCAAAAGCAATTGCGTCTTTATTGTTTCCTTCGTTTTTAGCTATTTGAGAAAGAACAATCAAAGGATCAACATAATTTTGTTTTAGATTAAGAGCCTCGATAGCATAATCTTTTGCTCCTTTCATATCTCCTTTAGCAAAGGAAACACGAGATAATACAAATTTAAGACCAGGATTTAATGGATTAAGATCTGAAACAGTTTTGTATGTACTAAGAGCTTGATCATAAGCATCGGTTACTCCAAGAGGGGCAACTGTTTCGTAAACAGTACCAAGAGCGCTGTAGTTCAAATAGTTAGTCTTATCATAACTTATTGCCAATTGTGCACCAGAAACAGCTTGTTCATAAGCTGATTTTAATTCTGCTTTTTCTGCTTCAGTAATAGATTGACCTTTTGCAGCCAAAGTATTTATTTGAGCAATATATGTCTGTGAGTAAGTACGGAAGTACAAATCATTTTGATAAAGAGAAAGAGCTTTGTTTATATTTGATTGTGCTTCTAAAACAGTCTTTGCTGAAAATGTTTTTTGGAAATACATAATAGAAGTAAAACGCTCCATGTATTTGAATGATGCTGAGGCACATGCAACCATTGCCAACAAAATCAAAAGGATAGAGAAGAAACTCTTTCTTGGATCATCTAAGAAAGAAATAACAATACTACCCTTGGGATGATTTAATGTAGAAAATCCTATGAAAGCTCCGGTAAATGCAAAGGCCAAAAGGAACAACACGATCCCTGTGGAATAAAAGATAGATGAAATAAAGAAATAAAAGGCCGCCAGGAAGAAGATTGTTTCAATATTCATATCTTCTTTATTTCTTGAAATGAAAAGAACTTTCATTCCAGAAAGGAAAAGAAATACAAGAAAAATAACCCAAGATAGAATACCTAGAGATCCAGTTGTAACCATGAAAGTTGGAATAGTACCCATTCCAGAATTAAAAGAAGTATCCCAGAAAGGAGTTGAATTAATCACAGCTGGCTTGTACATGCTCCATACATTACTAAATCTATTTGGACCTGCACCTAGGATCGGATCTTTTTTAAATACTGATCCAGCGACTGTTAGAGTTGCAGAAAAAGATGGTCTGATCTCAAGGTTTGAAACTCGTAAACGACTTGGTAAAAGGTCACTAACAAAACTTCCTGACATGAAGAACAAAAGAGAAACCATGATAACTGCAAATGAAATTATAGGAAAACTCCTTTTGTCACCTTCTGAATTATGTTTGTTTGATGAAAGAGAAACTTTGTAGACAAAAATCAATAGAGTGAAAACTCCCAAAATACACCATACAGTTGGGAAATTAACAACAATTGCTAGGAAGATTGAAAGAATTAAAATTGCACCTAGAAACCATTTCATTAATTTTTTATTTTGGAAAAATTCAAGAACGAATAGAGACATAAGTGCAGTGAACCCAGCAAAAATTCCTAGGGAATTAAAAGAACCCAAGATATTGTCTGTGCTGTCGCCTAAAATACCCAATGATAATGTTTGAGGCATTATAAAGCGTAAACTCTGAAATACGAGTAAAACAGCTGAAGAAACAATAACTCCCCAAAAAACTGTTTTAGCATTTTTAGAATCTCTTAATACAAGAGAAGACATAACCATCAAAAGAAATGCTAAAAACATAAACCAGAAAGTACCAGCATCAAGCATTACGCCGAAAAATGAAACATTTAATGCAGGAGAGAAAAGAGATGAAAGAAGAAATGCCAATAAAATACCTAGACCGGAGACTAAAACCCAAGATCTTGGTAAAACAATTTTTCCATCGGAAAATCTTGCTGCCATCCAAAAAATTATTGATACAGTAAGACCTATTACTAAAAGTAAACCTTTTGATATATCAACTGGAATTTTTGTGAAAGGTAAAAAGAAAACTGGTAATAATACAATAACCACAAAAAGAGACCAAAACGAAATTCTATCTAAAATATTTGATAACATAATTTACTAAAATAATAAAATTAATAATATTAAACACTAACGACTTTTGTTAATACCCTATTATACTACAACCCATTTTAAAAACGCAACAAAATATATATTTTATACTTCTTGGTGATATTCTTAGAAAGAATGTCAAGAAATTACAAGATTTACCAGCCTCCCTTTTACATATATTTTCTTAATAATTGTGTGTCCATCAATCCATTTTTTAATACTTTCGTTATTTTCCACTAAAACAAAAATATCTGTGTCTTTCATGTCGATAGATATTTCTATCTCAGCTCGTACTTTCCCATTTATCTGTACTGCTATTTTTACTTCTTCATCTATTATTAGTTTTTCATCCCATTCTGGCCAACCAGAAAGATTAATTGATTTTTTCTCTCCTAATGAGAACCATAATTCTTCTGCTACGTGTGGTGCAAAAGGTGCTAGAATCTGCAAGAATTTTTTATAATTCTCTACACATAAGGCCTGATCTTGTTCTTTTTCAATCTCAGATGCTAGTATCATCATCGCTGAAATTGCAGTATTGAAACGCATTGCTTCAATATCTTCGGTAACTTTTTTAATTGTTTTATGCAGAAGTTTCTCGAGCGAAGCCGATGAAGAATTCCTTGAGCTTAACCCTTCTCGGAGTACCGAGTGGGGCCCACACTCTTCAGAATTCTTCATCGGCTTCGCTAATACTTTCTCCCCTATTCTCCAAACCTTTTCAATAAATCTTCGAGAACCGATTATACTTTCTGTACTCCATGCAACAGTCTCATCAAAAGGACCCATAAACATTTCATAAACACGGAGAGTATCTGCTCCGTATGTTTTAACTATCTCATCCGGGTTTATAACATTACCCCAACGCTTGGACATTTTACGTCCATCATTTGCCATTATTAACCCTTGATTTTTTAAGGTTTTAAATGGTTCTGATGTTGGAACATAACCCATATCAAAAAGGAATTTATGCCAGAAACGAGAATACAACAAATGACCTGTCGCATGCTCTTGTCCACCGACATACATATCGACGTCTTTCCAGTATTCAAGATTTTTTTTATCTGCAAAAGCTTTTTTATTCTTTGGATCCATATAACGTAAAAAATACCAAGAAGAACCTGCCCATCCCGGCATTGTATTTGTCTCGTATCCTTCTTTAACCCAAGCCTTTACAGAAGCCAAAGGACTCTCACCAGTACCTGTTGGTTCGTAAGAAGTAATATTTGGAAGTTCAAGTGGTAATTCTTTTTCCTTCAAAGGAGTAATCAATCCATCTTTATTATGTCGTAAAGGAATCGGTTCACCCCAGTATCTTTGTCGGGCAAAAATCGCATCACGCATTTTATATTTTGTGACAAATTTTCCACCAACTTTTTCTGTAATTTCTTTTGCATCAACAAGAGGTCTATCGATAATCGGTAGATTGTATTTTAAGGAAAACTCTCTATCTCTCTCGTCATGTTGAGGTACAGCCATCACTGCACCAGTACCATATGAAGCCAAAACATAATCACCAATCCAAACAGGAACTTCTTCACCATTGGCTGGGTTAATAGCTTTTATTCCTTTTAATTCTATTCCGGTTTTTTCTTTATCATCTCTAGTTAAATCTCCTTTACTAGATTTTTCTTTTGCTTCTCGAATATATTTTGAAGCTTCTGCCATATTACTAGATTGAACAATAAATTCTCCAATATTTGTATGCTCTGGTGAAAGGACTACGTATGTCACACCAAATAATGTATCCGCACGAGTAGTGAACACTTTTATATTTCTATCAATATTTGTTTTAAACTCTATTTCACTCCCCTCACTCCTTCCAATCCAATTCTTTTGTATTTCTTTTATATGTTGTGGCCAATTCAAACCTTCTAAGTCTGAAGCAAGTCGATCTGCGTAACTAGTAATACGCATAAACCACTGACGCATTGATTTTTTCTCTACGGGATAACCTCCGCGTTCAGAAACAGGATTACCATCTTTGTCGTCCACAATTTCATCATTAGCTAATACAGTACCTAGCTTTGGACACCAGTTTACTTCGCTGAATCCTTCAAAAGCCAAACGATAATTCATTAAGATTTTTTCTTTTTCTATTTCAGAAAGTTCTTTCCAACCTCTATGTGTTTTTTCTAGTTTATTTATTAATTCTGAAATCGGTCGAGCCTTATTTTGTTCTAAATCATAATAAGAATTATAAATCTGCAAAAAAATCCACTGAGTCCATTTATAATATTCTGGATCGGTAGTATTTACTTGTCGTGACCAATCAAAAGAAAAACCAATCTTATCAAACTGTCCACGAAAAGTTTTTATATTTTCTTCTACAGCTTTACGGGGATGAATATTGTGCTCGATAGCATATTGTTCTGCTGGTAACCCAAAAGCATCATAACCCATCGGGTGAAGTACATTAAAACCCTGCATGCGTCTAATGCGAGCAATAATATCGCTTCCAATATAACCGCGAGGATGTCCAACATGAAGACCTGCTCCTGAAGGATATGGGAACATATCTAAAACATAATATTTTTTTTTCTTGGATTTAACTTCTGTTTTATAAGTCTCTTCAGAATCCCAAAATTTCTGCCATTTTTTTTCTATTTTATTGTGATTATATTCTTTCATTAATTTTTAAACTTTTTAACAGCCACTCCAATCAAGATAGCCAGGGCAATTGCTAAAATTATTACTTTTATCAAATCATCTGCTGAAGACCAGTATCGCATCGAAGCGATTATGAAAGACAGAACTCCGGCCAAAGAAAGTGCCATACCTATCAATAAATTACTTTTCAAAAAACTTCCTAAAGCTACACAAATAGCACCCAAAATAACTAAAGTGATGAATACATTTCTGTCATAAACTTTTTGAGCAGAGTCATAATTATTTCGGCAAATAAATTGTTGATCACAATATCCTTGTGGTATTGTTTTACCTCCTATTTCTTTAACTACTACCGGCTGATTATACAAATTAGGATTCCACTGGCCACCAGTAGCGACACATTGTTCTTGGTTATCTACAACTTCTAAAACCTGTGAATTATTTGGACAAAAAGTCTCAAAAACCGGATGCTTATAAGCTAAAGAAAGTGCGTAATTAAAGAACATATTAATTACAATAATAATCCCAATAATTAGAGACCATTTAAGAACTTTTGATTGTGTTTCCATGAGAATATCTTAACAAAAATAATGCTATTTTTCTAGTGCAGTCCATACCGCGGTATTCGCTAGAGGTATTAGTCGATTGTTGCTTTTTTCTAAAATACAAAGTTCACCTTGTTCTGTGGTACCTTTAAAATCCTTCATTGTTTCTTCGAGTGCATAACCAAGAGAAAGAGAAGAAGAATCAATCGAGTAAGATGTCAAAATAACAAAAAGAGGTTTGTCACTCAATATCTTTCTAACTTGTGATAAAAGTTTTGGAAGCATCTCTTCTATTTTCCACACCTCACCTTTTGGGCCACGACCAAATTTTGGTGGATCCATTATTATTGCATCATATTTGTTTCCTCTTTTTTCTTCACGCTCGATAAATTTAACCGCATCATCCAAAAGAATACGTATCGGCATATTATCTAAGCCTAGGTGGCTATTGAGTTTCTGATTTTCTTTAACAGACTGAAGTGTTTGTTTTGAGGCATCAATATGTGTTACCTCTGCACCAGCGCGTAAGGCAAACAAACTAGCAACTCCTGTGTAACCAAATAAATTCAAAAATTTTATTTTTCGCTGAGTCGTCTTTTGGCAATTTTTTATTTTTTCTTCTATAAGATCCCAATGACTTGCTTGTTCAGGAAAAAAACTTAAGTGTCTAAACGGTGTCGGTGATGCTAAAAATTTAATGTCTTTATAAGACATTTCCCACTGAGGTGCTATTTCTGTCTCCATCTTCCAACCACTTTTAGCTCCAGTTTTTGAACTCCAAAATTTACCATCAATATTACTCCATTCATTTTTTGAAAGAGTTCTAGACCAAACAGCGTCTTCAAACGGACGACCAAAAACATACTTTCCAAAACGCTCTAGCTTTTCGCCTTCACCTGTATCAAGCATTTCATAATCAACCCAGTCTTTTGTATAAAATAATTTAATCTTTTGAGTCATACTTTCCAAGTATACCACGCAATACTCCGACTTCACCATCCTTATTTATTTCAATAAGTGTTGACGGTTCTGATTTTAAACTGCCACCAGCTAAATAAAAATCTAGTTTAGTTCCAATCCCGTTAGAAGCAGAGGGTCGCTGCGAGCCCTCGCGGCTTCTAACGGGACCAAAATATTTCTTTGCTTCTGTTATATTTTCAGCTGGTTTTAATCCTTCTGGGTTCGCTGATGGCGCCACAAGCGGACCAGTCTTCTTAAGAATCTCTAATAAAGATTTCTTAGCTGGAAAACGAAAAGCTAGTGAGTTAGTGCCTCGGTGCAAATATTTAAATTCTTTATTTTTACATGGAAGTATCACAGAAACTTTTCCAGGCCAAATTTTTTTCAAAAATTTGGCCTGATCTTCTTTTAAATTTATTCCAAACTTTTCTAAATCTTTAAAAGAAGAGATCAAAATAATCAACGCCTTTTTCGTATCACGATTTTTAATTTTATAAATCTTCTCAACTGCCTCTTTAGAAAAAGCACTTCCCACCAAACCATACAAAGTATCTGTTGGTATCACCCCAACTCCTCCCTTTTTTAGAATACTAATTATTTCTTTAGATTTTAAATTCAATAACATCTCCATCTTTTACAATATAATCTTTGCCTTCTGTTCGGACTTTTCCTTTCGCACGGGCTTCACTGTATGAACCGGAATCTAGTAGGTCTTTCCAGAAGACGATTTCTGCACGAATAAATTTATCTTTGAAATCAGTGTGTATGGCCATACCTGCGACTGGTGCAGTACTGCCTTTTTTAATAGTCCAAGCACGTGTTTCTTCAACTCCTGTCGTAAAATATGTCTCTAAACCGAGCAGTTTGTAACATCCAGCAATCAAGTCATTGACCCCATCATGTTCCCCGCCCAGTTCTTTTCTGAAAATATCTTTTTCTTCTCCTTCAAAATCTTTTAATTCATCTTCTATCTTTGCATCAATCAAAATAAAGTTTGAGCCATTTTTAATTATCTCGTCTGTCATCTCTTTAAAATATTCTGGTTTTTCTTCGTCTAAATTTTTTACTCCAGCTTTTTTATTGAGCCCATAAATCATCGGCTTCAAAGTCAGTAAATTTAATTGTTTTGCTTTTTTAAATTCTTCTTCTGTAAAGGTCAAACTATTAGCCAATTTTTCTGCCTCTAGTGCATCATAAATTCTTTTTAAAATTTCTTCCTCAAACAAAGCCTCTTTATCTCCCTTCTTGGTATCTTTTTGAATATTAGCAATTCTTTTGGTAACAGTTTCAAAATCAGCAAGTATCAACTCTAAGTTGATCACTCCAATATCTCGCATTGGATCAACATTGCCATATACATGAGCTATTTCTTTATCTCCACCCGTCAAAGGGAAAAGACGCACCATATGCAGTATCGCATCTGTCTCACGAATATTCGCCAAGAATTTATTTCCCAAACCTTCACCTTTTGAAGCACCTGCAACAAGTCCGGCAATGTCTACGAACTCCACAACAGCAGGAACTGTTTTGTTTGTCTTGGAAAACTCAGCAAGTTTATAAAGTCTTTCATCGGGCACTGGTACAATACCGACAGATGGGTCGATAGTACAGAAAGGATAATTCTCAGCCGGTACAGACTTTTTGGTAAGCGCATTAAACAACGTCGATTTACCGACGTTTGGGAGACCCACGATTCCGATTGATAGTGA
>JBAQFC010000016.1:0-10960 GCA_049287045.1 Minisyncoccia bacterium
GTGTGGCAAAGGTCCGACCTTCGTTTAAATACTAATCAAAGTACCCTCTTAGGCGAGAAATCTTTTCATTCTGGCGAAGTTTTTCGTGTACCTTCGCTTCGATCTGACGAATACGTTCACGAGTGACATTGAACTCCTCACCAACTCTCTCCAGAGTGTGCTGGATACCATCAAGTAACCCATAACGCATTTCAAGAATTTTTCTTTCTTTTGGATTCAGCTCATCTAATACTTCACGGATCTGATCGGACAAAATTCTTCTTGAAGATTCTTGGTCAGGACGTAGGATCTTGTCATCCGGAATAAAGTTTTCTAAAGTTGATTTATCATCATCATCTCCGACTGGTTGCTCGAGAGAAATAGTTTCTTGACTGATATTTTCAATCACGTGAATCTTTTCGATACTGATACCCATTTCTGTCGCTATCTCTTCTGCAAGAGGTTCACGGCCCAAATCTTGACTAAGTCGGCGGTGAATCTGTTTATACTTGGAAATAGTCTCAACCATGTGCACTGGGATACGAATTGTTCTGGATTGGTCGGCTAGAGCACGTGTAATTGACTGTCTAATCCACCAGGTGGCGTATGTAGAGAATTTATAGCCTTTGGTCCAATCGAACTTCTCAACCGCCTTAAAAAGGCCTAGGTTGCCTTCCTGAATAAGGTCAAGGAGGGTCAAATCTGCACTTCTACCAACGTATTTCTTAGCGATAGAAACAACAAGACGAAGATTCGCACGAGCGAGCAAATTCTTAGCTTCTAAATCACCTTTTTCAATACGCTTTGCAAGATCTTTTTCATCACTTGCATGAATCAAAGGATACTGACCGATCTCTTTCAAATACATCTGGATTGAATCATGAAGAGTAGACTTGTTTAAATCTTTATCATTTACATCAAGATCGAGGTTTAATAAATTACCGCCTTCCAAGACATCGATTCCAGCAACACCCAATTTTTCGTAAAGATCATCTAAAAATAAAATATTATTTTCAATATCAGGAAAAGTTTTCAAAATCTCATCATATGTTATAAAACCTCTTTTGCGTCCTTTTTCTATAAGCTCATTGGAAAGACGAGTTAACCCATCTATTTTCTTTTCTGATGCAGATTGTTTAACTGGTGCTACTTTTTTGACTACAACTTTTTTTGCTGCTACTTTTTTAACCACTTTTTTTACTATTTTTTTAACAATCTTCTTTTCAACTTTTTTTACTACCTTTTTTACTAAAATTTTCTTTTTGTTTTCTGGTTTCTTCACTATTTTTTTTGTTTTTTCTTTTGTTTTTTTATTCATATAATTTATTTGATTAGACGACCACTTTTAATTTCTTGAATCTTATTTACTATTTCATTAATTTCTTTAAAGATTTTACCTGATATATCTAAATCTTTTTTCTCCTCAGCAACATGCAATTCACGCCTTTTACGAAATAACTCTTCTTCTAAATATACTTCTTTTAAATTACTAAGCAATTCCTTCACATCTTTTTCTAAATTTATATCTTCTCCGTAAAAAACTTCAGCTTCAAAAATTAAATCTTCCGTATCATCTTTTGTTTTCTCCATTATCTCATCCTGTTTTTTATTTAAAGTTTCTTCTAGTGTTTCTAATATTTTTCCAATATCAATAGCTTGTTTTGGAAGAGTTCTCTGCCATAGGATAATCCCCAGCAATTTACGCTCAATATAATCTTTTCTAAATACTTTACCTTCTATCTTTTTTATTTCTATTGTTTCTTTTTTTTCAAATTTTGCATCTTGTTCAATTTTCTTTAAGTCATCTTTCAATGCACTTTCAGGAATTCCAGATGCGTCACTTATTTTCTTAATGAAGAAAGATTTTTCAATTGCACTCGAAAGTGCATCCACATAAGGCAAGATCTTTTCCTTGATTCCTCTTCCTGCCTTATGTGTATCACCTTCAGAATCTTTTATAACTTTATCTAAAAGAAATTCTACTATATGTTTAGAATTTCTAATAGAAGACTTCCACGCGTCAGGGCCCTCTTTGGATATTAAATCTGCTGGATCAACACCGTCTGGCATTGAAGCAACTTTTACATCCATTCCTAAAGACAACGCTATCTTGCCAGCACGATCACAAGCACTGAGTCCTGCTTTATCAGCATCAAAAGCCAATACAATATTTTCGGAAAGACGACGAACTAATCCTAGATTTGATACGACATTTTCTTTTGAAACTGTAGTATCAGAAAAAGCAGTACCGGAAGCAGCCACAGTATTTTTAAATCCTGCTTGATGCGACAATACTAGATCCATCTGACCTTCTACTAAAATAGAGAAATTATTTTTACGGATTGATTCTTTGGCTTTGTCTAAACCATAAAGAACAGCAGACTTACTAAAAACTGGAGTATCAGGACTATTCAAGTATTTAGCGGATTTACCGTCATCAATAAAGATTCTTCCAGAAAAAGCAATCACGCGTCCACTAGAATCAGAAATTGGAAACATAATACGTCCACGAAATCTATCATAAAAACCTTTCTCAGATTTTTTGGCCAAACCTGCTTTTTCTATTTCCATATCGGTAAAACCTTTTTTCTGTAAGTGAAAATAAAGTTCCCGCCAATCATTCTTAGCGAAACCAATTCTAAAATCTTTTATAGTTTCATCCTTCAATCCTCGAGCTTTCAAATATTCCAATGCTTCTTTGTTTTTCAATAAATTATCAGAGAAAAATTTAGTTGATTCTTCCATCGCTCGGTATATTTTTTCTTTTTCACTCTCCTCTTTTGGATTGTAGTTCTCAAGTGGAACTCCCGCTCTATCTGCTAAAAGTTTGAGCGCTCCCTTAAAATCAAGACCTTCAAACTCTTCCACGAAAGTAAAAATATCACCTTTAGCAGCACAACCAAAACAATAGTAATTTCCACGTTCTGTCGACACGAAAAAGGACGGTGTCTTTTCGTTATGAAAAGGACACCTACCTTTTAAGTTTGAGCCTACCCTAGTCAGGGTCATGTAAGAAGAGACTACATCTTCGATTGAAAGCCTCTCCTTAATTTTTTGAACGGGAGAGTTCATTGTTTTTTTTAGATTATTCTTCTTTTACAGGAAGAACGGCATGCTTCTTAAAGCCAGTTCCAGCTGGAATTAATCGGCCAATAATAACATTTTCTTTTAGTCCTCTTAGAGAATCAACTCCACCTTTAATAGCATTTTCAATAAGAACACGGTTTGTATTCTGGAAGGAAGCTGCAGACAACCAACTCTTAGTACGTAGAGATACTTCAGTAATACCAAGTGCAACTATTTCTGCTTTTGCTTCTTTTCCTTCTATTTTACTAACTCTACTGTTTTCTTCATGAAGAGCACTACTTTCTACGATATCACCAGCAGAGAAATTGGTCTCACCTGCATCTTTAATTTTTCGGCGTGAGAACATTTGACGAATAATTATTTCAGTATGCTTTCTTGAAATTGAGGCACTCTGAAGTTCGTAAACTTTGTTGATTTCTCTAATGATATATTCTTCAACCATTTCCTTATTACCAAATTTGTATATTTCAGCAATATCAGCTGATCCATCTGTTAAGAGTTCACCTTTTTTAACCTGGTCACCTGCTTTAACTAATGGCATTCTACGATATGCAACAGTATATTCTATTTCATTTGGCTTACCATCAGCTTTTGATTCAGAAAGAATTTTAATTATTTTTTCTTTATCATTTTTACTTCTAACCTCTATAACTTCACCATCAGTTTCAGAAACGATAGCTGGATTCTTTGGAATTCTTCTTTCAAAAATTTCTTCAATACGAGGAAGACCAGTCGTGATATCTGTTCCCGCAACACCTCCGGCGTGGAAAGTACGAAGTGTAAGCTGAGTTCCTGGTTCACCAATAGCCTGAGCCGCGATAATACCGACAGCTTCTCCTAGGTCAACTAAATGGTTTCTTCCAAGATCTAATCCGTAACACATCTGACAAAGACCGTGGACTGTTTTACATGTAAGAGGAGAACGAACGTATACTTCAGTAAAGCCGTCACCTTCAATATGGTGAGCCTCTTCTTTAGTAACCAAAAATCCTCTCTTGTATGCAACTTTTCCATCTGCATCTTTCAAATCAGCAGCCAAGACACGTCCACGAATATTTTTCGATAATGGGATTTCAATTCCGGAAATATTTTCATGAGTAACTGTCTTTCCTTCTTTAGTACCACAATCATCTTCAGTAATAACCACATCCTGAGCAACATCAACTAGTCTACGAGTTAAGTATCCAGCCTTAGCAGTGTTCAAAGCAGTATCGGAAGCACCTTTACGAGCACCGTGAGTAATAACGAAATATTCAATAGGAGAAAGTCCTTCGAAGTATGAAGGAATAATTGGGAATTCCAATGTCTTTCCTTGGTTGTTCTGAATAAGTCCTTTCATACCACTCATCTGTATAAGCTGTCCAATGGATCCTCTTGCACCTGATGTGAACAAGTCAAAAGCAGAACCATTTTTATCAAGAGTTTTAGGTAGAACTTTTTCTAGTTCCTTTTTTGTATGAGTCCAGATTTCAATAATCTTTTGATATTTTTCTTCTTCAGAAAGAAGACCTTCACTCCATTGAGAAACGACTTCTTCTTCTAATTTTTTACCACTAGCAATGATAGCTGGTTTCTCAACAGGAACTCTAATGTTGTCTAATCCCCAAGTAATTCCAGAAACAGTTGAATATTTAAAACCAAAGGCTTTAATTTTATCCAAGATTGGAGGTGTCTCGTCAACTCCGTAGTGCATGATAAGTTCATCAACAAGAGATGACAATCTCTTTTGAGTCATTTCTTCACTTACATATGAGAAGTCGTTTGGCAAAATACTATTGAAAAGAATTTTACCAACAGTAGTGTCAAAAAGAGCTTCACCATATTTTCTATATTTAGGTGTGTCTGTAGCCAAAACTTTTATCTTGGCACGTAGAGAAACAACCCCGTATTCGTAAGCAGTCACGGCAGCATTTGGACTTGAGAAGTACTTACCTTCACCAGGTTCATCATCTACATTTTTGGTCATCCAGTAAGAACCAAGAACCATGTCCTTACTTGGGTGCACGATAGGGTCACCATTTTGTGGTTTCAACAAGTTTTTGTTTGCAGCCATCAATTCTTTTGCTTCCCATTGTGCTTCTTCGGAAAGAGGAACATAAACAGCCATCTGGTCACCATCGAAGTCAGCATTGAAAGCCTGACAAACTAGAGGGTGCACTTGGATAGCATTTCCTTCAATAAGAATAGGATTGAAAGCCTGAATACCTAGACGGTGCAAAGTAGGAGCACGGTTTAGAAGAACATATTTTCCTTGAATAACTTCTTCAAGCATTGCCCAGACTTCTGGTGTACGCTCTTCAATAAGCTTGTTTGCTCCACGGATATTGAAAGCTAATTCAGCTTGCAAAATTTTGGAAATTACGAAAGGACGGAAAAGTTCCAATGCCATATGTTTTGGCAATCCACATTGATTTAGTTTAAGTTGAGGACCGACAACAATAACAGAACGTCCTGAGTAGTCAACACGCTTTCCAAGTAAGTTCTGACGGAAAAGACCTTGTTTTGATTTCAAGTTGTCAGACAATGACTTCAATGCACGCTTCTGAGATTGACTCATAGCGACACTGTCATTTTGCTTTGCGATAGAGTTGTCGATAAGAGCATCAACTGATTCCTGAATGATTCTTTTTTCGTTTCGAAGAATAACATCTGGAGCATTGATTTCCTTTAATTTCTTCAAACGATTATTTCTGTTGATAACTCGGCGGTAAAGATCGTTCAAATCAGAAGTAGCATGTCTACCACCATCAAGAGCAACCATCGGTCGAAGGACTGGAGGGATAATAGGGATAACAGTTAAAAACATCCACTCAGGTCGTGTTTTAGAAAAAATCATCGCGCGAATAAGAGAAACTCTTTTTTGTAGTTTTTCTTTTTCAGCAGCACTCGCCTTTTCAATCATCGCTTCGGTATGAGCTTTTAGTTTAGCCAAGTCTAAATTTTTGAAAATAGAGTAAATAGCTTCAGCTCCGATATTTGCCTCAAAACAGGTACCATATTTCAAAGAATAATGATGAAAAGAAATTTCGTTCAAAACTTTTCCTTCATAAATTTCTCCGATTTCTTTTTTGGTAGTAGAAAGTAATGACTTCAATTTCTCACGAGTTTCATCATCAGCTGAATTTTTCAATTTAGCTTTATATTCTTTGTCCAAGTTTTGAAGTACGTCTTCTTTCTCAGATTCATGAACTTTTGTAACGATGTATCCAGCAAAGTAAATAACTTTCTCGATATCAGAAACAGAAATATTAAGAAGAATACTCATACGAGATGGTACTCCACGTAAGAACCAGATATGAGAAACAGGAGTTGAAAGCTCGATATGTCCCATTCTTTCACGACGTACAATAGAACGAGTAACTTCAACTCCACATTTTTCACAAATAATATCTTTATAACGAATTCGGCGATATTTTCCACAGTAACATTCATAATCCTTTTCAGGACCGAATATTTTCTCGTCGAAAAGACCTCCACGCTCAGATCTGCCTGTGCGGTAGTTTATTGTTTCCGGTTTAGTGACTTCTCCGTAAGACCATTCTTTAATCTGATCTGGAGATGCGAGCTTGAGTGTAATGTAATCAAATTCAGTTGTGTTTAAAGTTTTCATAATTATTATTTTAAAATATTAATTCTTTCCTTCTGAATCTTTATCTGAATATTTTTTCAGATCTACATCCAACGCAAGTCCTCTCAAGTAACTAAGCATCACATTAAAGGATGCAGGAGAATTAGGTTGTTTGATAGTTTCGTTTTTAATAATAGAATCGAAAGTCGCAGATCGGCCAAGTATATCGTCAGACTTTATAGTAAGCATTTCTCGAAGTGCATAAGCGGCACCGTATCCTTCTAGAGCCCAGACTTCCATTTCTCCGAATCTCTGTCCTCCACCTTGAGCCTTTCCGCCCAATGGTTGTTGAGTTATCAATGAGTACGGCCCTATTGAACGCATATGTATCTTGTCTTCTACCATGTGGTGAAGTTTCAACATGTACATATACCCCACTGCAATATCTTGTTCAAAAGATTCACCAGTACGTCCATCAAAAAGTTTCACTTTTCCATTTTCTGGAAGACCAGCTTTTACCAATTCTTCTTTTATTTCTTCATGACGCGCTCCTAAGAATGGTGGAACGATAGCTTGGTAACCAAGAGTATTAGCAGCCATACCTAAGTGTATTTCCAAAATCTGTCCCAAGTTCATACGGGAAGGAATACCTAGAGGAGATAGAATAATATCTACCGGTGTACCATCTGCCATGTAAGGCATATCTTCTTCTGGAAGAATTGTTGAGATAACACCTTTGTTTCCGTGACGTCCAGAAAGTTTATCTCCAACAGAAATATTTCTGATCTGAGCAACTTCAATAATTATTTTCTTTATGATTCCAGCTTCAAGAGAGTGACCCATATCACGTGAAAAAATTTTCACACCAATAATACGTCCACGCTTTCCGTGTTCCATTCGAAGAGATGCATCTTTCACATCACGAGCTTTTTCAGCAAAGATCGAACGAAGTAATCTTTCTTCTGGAGTTAATTCTGTCTCGCCTTTTGGTGTAATTTTACCAACAAGAATATCATTCTCACGAACTTCAGCTCCAACACGAACAATACCGTCTTCATCTAAATCTTTTAGTTTAAGTTCTCCAACATTTGGAATATCACGAGTTGTGATTTCGGGCCCAAGTTTGGTATCACGAACGATACAAACGAATTCTTCAACGTAGACAGAAGTAAATTTACTTTTCTTTACAAGTCTTTCAGAAACGATTATCGCGTCTTCGTAGTTTGCTCCAGACCATGATAAGAAAGCAACGAAAATATTTTGTCCTATTGAAATCTGTCCACCAACTGTACTAGAAGTATCAGCCAAGACAGCTCCTTTTACTACTTTATCTCCAACATCCACTGCTGGGCGCTGATGAAAAGCTGAGAAGTTATTGTTTCTCAAAAAGTTTACAAGAGAATAAGTTTTTTCAGTTTTTCCTTTAACGGTTACTTTTCTAGCATCAACATAAGAAACAACACCTTCTTCTTCTGAAAGAACAAGTCTACCTGAATCACGTGATGCTAATTCTTCAACACCAGTAGCAACTAAAGGAGCTTCGGGTAAGACACAAGGAACAGCTTGCTTCTGCATGTTTGATCCCATGAGTGCTCGGTTCGCGTCATTGTGTTCAAGGAAAGGAATAAGAGATGTCGCAATAGAGAAAGCTTGGTTTGTAGCGACGTCGATAAAATCAACTTCATCACGATTAACAAGACCAGGTTGAGTTTTCAATCTAGCTTCAACTTTTTCTTCAGTTATTTTTCCACTTTCATCATAAGGAATACCCGCGTGAGCAATGTTGTATTTTTCTTCTTCAAGAGCATTTAAGTAGACAACTTCTCCAGTAATTTTTCCTTTTACTACTTTAATATAAGGGGTTTCGATAATACCGAAGTCATTGATCTTCGCGTAAGTAGCCAAGTGCAAGATAAGTCCAATGTTTGGACCTTCAGGAGTATGAATAGGACAAACTCTTCCATAGTGAGATGGGTGCACGTCACGAACTTCAAGACCTGCTCGTTCTCGAGTAAGACCTCCGGGCCCAAGAGCAGAAAGCGTACGTAAGTGCTCGATCTCATAAAGAACGTTTTCTTGCGCCATGAATTGTGAAAGCTGGTTTGTAGTAAAGAATTCTTTAATACGAGCCTGAAGAGGACGCTGGTTTATGATATGAACTGGCAATGCAGTATCAACATCAATAGTAGACATTCTGTCTTGAATATTTCTCTTGATTTGCATCATACCGGTACGGAATTTCTGTTGTAACATTTCACCAACAAAACGCACACGTCTCTGACCCAAGTGGTCGATATCGTCTGCTTTCGCACCAGGAGTATTATTCAAATCAATAATATTTGTAATAACAGTGACTAAGTCTTCTTTGGAAATAGTTCGGCGAGCAAGCTCGATATCTTCCATAGTCTTTTCAAAACGACTATTAAATCGGAAACGTCCAACAGGAGAAAGGTCGTATCTTTCTGGGGTAAACAAAGAATTAATAAATTCTTTAGCATTATCAGCTGTAGCCATGTCTCCATCTCTTAAACGCTTGTAGATATCAATATAAGCTTCATTTAAACTTTTAGCTGGATCTTTTGCAAGACAAGCTTTTATTGCTTCATCCCAAGTAAGATTTTTATCAAAAGCTTTCAATATTTCTTCATTAGTATGGTAACCCATTGCACGCAAAAGTGCTGTTGCTGGGAACTTTCGTTTCTTGTCCATTCTGACATAAATAGCTCCATCAGATTCTGATTCAATTTCAATCCAAACTCCGCGTGCAGGAATGATTTTTGCACCAAAATATCTCTTGCCTTTACTTTCAGATTCTGTAAAGAAAACTCCGAAAGAGCGCGCCAACTGTGGCACGATTACGCGTTCTACTCCGTTGATAATGAAAGTTCCATGTGCTGTCATCAAAGGAATTTCAGACATGAATATTTCTTGTTCTTTAACAGTACCTAAAACTTTATTTGTTAGTTTAACTCGCGCTTTCAAAAGACCTTCAAATGAAAGTTTGTTTACTTTTGCATGATTTTCATCACACTTAGGTTCACCTAATGAAAAGGAAAGAAATTCCAACTGGAACTTTTTTCCAGAGTAATCTGCAATCGGAGAAAATTCTTTAAAAACTTCTTTAATACCATTTTCGACTAACCACTTGAAAGACTTTACTTGTGTCTCTATTAGGTTAGGAAACGGAACCAAGGCTTTTTTGTACCTTGAGAAAACTTTCTTCGGACGCTTTACTTCTGTTTGCATAAGTTTTTTCCCAAAAAAACAATAACGGGGCAAAAATTCCTGCTTAAAGCGGGAATAAAAAATACCTATTATTATTAGTTCGGACGCTAGTTAATTAATGCCTATAAGGCTGATAATAATAAACACAGTGGAGTACATCCGAAACTCAATCAGTCAATCCAACGTAGTATACTCGATTTGGGATTTTTGTCAAATTTACATAAAAAACAAAAAAGGCACACTTAGTATTAATTATACATAATACTAAGTGTGCCTTTACTAAATTAGCTGAATGTTCAGGATTGACTTGTTTTTGCAAACTCTTCCCTGGCATTTACACTAAGATCAAAGAAGCCTGAACCTGCACGGAATTTTACATCTTCAGATTTTTTACCCAATTCAACCAGTTTTGCGACAATCATGTTTTGAATTAATTTATTTTTCAAAAAAAGATTAACACCTTTACCGGAAATAGAATTCCGATCTCCTTGAGATGAAAAACAAATGGAGTCGTTCAAAAAAAATGAATTTACAAAACAAAATTCGATTTTCTGATCACTTGCAGTTTGTGTTTTACCTAGCTCTACTTCTAATTCCTTGAAGGATTCGAGCCATTTTTTTGGAAGTCTGGATGGAAAACCAAAAACGAGAATAACAATAGTTTTTTTCATAACAATGAGGGTTTTTAGGTGAGTTGAATATTTTCAATGATTTACTTTTCTCTTTCTAGAGGATAGCACAAAAATAAATAAAAGTCAAATAAATAAAGCCCCCGACCTAGGTCGGGGGCTTTATTTTAGTATTTCTACAAAACTTTATTTATATTTGATTCGAATAGTCTTCTTTAAAAGTGTTACCTTCTTTATTTCAAGTCTTTTCTTGGTTTTATGAGAACGTCTTGAATTTTTTTTAGGACTAAGTGTAGTGCTTCTTTTTGCCATGTTGATTTTATCTATTATTAATAAGAATACCTACATTATACTTAAAATGGTAAAAAAATCAAATTTATTTGAAAACTACAACTCGAATACATCTAACTCAAATGATAACTATACAATAGAATGCTTATGAGATATATTATATATGTGAACAATACACCAT
>JBAQFC010000017.1:0-4639 GCA_049287045.1 Minisyncoccia bacterium
CTGTGACTGGCCCCACTCCCCCAGGAACTGGTGACAAATAACTCGGAAAATATTTTATTGATTCAGAATCAACATCACCCACAATACTACCATTTGTTTCTGAAGTCCCTGCATCTATAAGAACAACACCTTCTTTTATCATGCTACCAGTAATAAATTTTCCTTGTCCCATACCTGAAATTATAACATCTGCTTGCTTGATAAACTCTTCTTTGTTACGACTCTGGCTAGTAATCGTCTGTGGGTCTAAACCACGGAAACGTAACAAAGCCGCAACGGGTCTGCCCACTAATTCCCCTTGCCCCAAGACTACTATTTTTTTATCTTTTAAATCTAAACCGATTGAATCTAAAAGTGTCATACAAGCTAAGGCAGTTGGAAAACCTACAGCGGTTTCACCGCTGTAAAATTTATCACTAGCAATAGTTCCTAAACAATCAACATCAAGTTCTGGATCAATCGCATCAAGAACAGCTCTCCTATCCAATGATTCTGGTAAAGGAAGTTGAACAATAACCCCACACATATTTGATATCTTATTTAAAATTTTTATTTCTTTTACTAGATCTTCTGTGGTAATAGTTTTTGGAAAAGATGCTTTTTGAAAACGAATACCGACAGATTCAGCCATCCGCATTTTCATATTCACATATTGTTCTGATACTGGATCCTCTCCAACAAAGACATCACAAAAAACTGGTTGAAAACTCAAAGAAGCTACTGCGGTTTTTACCTTAGTTAAAATTTCATCTCTTATTTTTTTACCATCTATTATTTTTGTTTGCATCTTATTGTTTTGTCCCCGACCCCGGGGATAGGGGTTTCCCCTATCCCCGGGGTCGGGGTCTTTTTTCTATGCCCCTAAAAACTCATTCTTCATATCATCTCGATGTGCCGGTCTTGCATATCCTCGAATACTCATCAATATACCAAGCGCCATGAACTCAGTCAAAAGATGTGAACCACCATAACTCATAAAAGGCAAAGTAATTCCAGTCACCGGTAGAATTCCAAGATTCATGCCTATGTTTATAAAAATATGACTCATAAAATAAATAGCGACACCCATACCATAAAGCATTTCAAAATTTGTGGCTCCCAGAGAAGCATTATGCAAGATACGCCAAATAACCAAACCAAAAAGAGCAAGTATTAAAATTGACCCAATGAAACCCCATTCTTCAGCGAAAGCTGCAAAAACGAAATCAGTCTGATATTCAGGTAAAAACTTTAATCTAGATTGAGTTCCAAAACCCAAACCTTTTCCAAGTATTTGGCCAGAGCCCACTGCAATAGTTGATTGCAAAGCATTATAGCCTGACCCATGGACATTGGCTAAAGGATTCAAAAAATTCGCAATACGAGCTTTCTGGTAAGGTGCAAAAACAGAAGTCCAGAGAACAACAAAAACAAGAAGAACTCCGACCCCCACCATAGCAAGGTGTGTTTTAGAAATACCAGAAACTAAAGTCATACCAAACCAAATACAAAATAAAATAATAGCTGAACCAAAGTCTGGGCTGAGGAGAACAAGAACAAAAGGAATAAGTGCATAAAGTGCAGAAATAAAAATATGTTTTATATTACGAATCTCGACATGGCGACGAGAAAAATATTTTGCGAGAATCAGAATAACAACAAGTTTCATCATATCCGCAGGTTGAAAAGATACGAAACCTAATGAAAACCAAAGTTTAGCACCATGAGATGAATGTCCTATAATAAAAAGTAAAACAAGAAGCCCTGAGAAAAAAAGGAAAAGTGAAATCAGTACATCTGTTCTTTTTAAAAAACGAAAATCAATAAAGGAAAAAACAAAAAAAACAACAAGTGAGACACCAATCCAAATGAGTTGTCTCCCAAAAAAATTTTCTTCAGTAGCACCCGGAACAAAAGACTTCATAGTCACAAGACCAGCTGAAACTATTGGCAAAATAAAAAGTAACAAAAGCCAGTCTATTCTTCTAAAGAATGAAATCTTTGCCATTTATTTTAACTTCACGTTAAAAATATTATACATAGGGATTATCTCTTTGGAAATAACCTTTTGGGAAAATGGTTCTGGCCAAGTAAAATTGACTTTTGCTGTCTCCTCTCCATTTAAGACGTTTAGATATGTTCGACTAACTGAAACAGCTCTACCGGCTGCATCATATAAAATAGCAACAATATTTAAATCAGGAATTTGAAAGAGAGAACTATTTTTAATAACAGCGCTTAATTTGGGACTAAAAGTTTCGTCTTGCAAGATAATTTCACCAATAGCAATTTTTAATTGATCTATTTTATCTTGAGAAACTTGGATCCAAGTAGGCATTTCTGTAAATTCAAAAGAGGTATAAACAGGAATAGAATTTCCTAAATCTATAGCTGGTTCAAAAACAGCAAATTTACCTGAAGGTGGAACATAAGTCTCTCCTTCTCGTTTCCCAATATAAATATTGTCTTTGTCGGCAAAACGAAATCTATAACCTATTTTATTAATAGCAGCACTTTTGTTGTGATTTTCTAGATATGCGACGGCATTGTAACGTCCAGGAACAACTCTAAATATGCGAGACCAAAGTATTGAAACCTGGTCAACCTGATAAGTACAAGCAAGCTGGCACGAACCACCACAGTCTACACCTGTCTCTGTACCATTTTTTTTATTATCCAAGCAGGTTGGTGCTTTAACAAAAAGTGGATAAATAATCAGAAATGCCAAAATACCTACAAAAGTAACAACAATGCTTAAATAAAAAATTTGCCTCTTTAAACCCCAAGTCATAAGGTTATGATATCATATTTTTGTATTCATGAATAATTTTAAATAAGTAAAAAAAGTTAAAAAACTTGCCTCTATACTATATATCTTATAAAATATACTTATGGAAAATAAAGAAAATACAAATCAAAAACTAACAGTTTTTGGAATTATATTGGGTCTATCTATTATAATAAGTTTTGCTCTGGCATCTTATACTTTTTATGCACTTCGTTCTTCAGATTCTATCTCCACTACTGGTTCAGCCAAAAAAGAAGTAACCTCCGATAAAGTAAAATGGACTTCAAACATCACACGTATTGTAAAACTCTCTACAGTCAAAGATGGTTATGCAAAACTTGATACTGACCTAAAAGAAGTAAAAGGATTTTTAGCATCCAATGGTATTCCTGCTGAGCAAATTGATGTCTCCCCTGTTTTCATGAATGAAATTTATGACAACAATCAATCAGAGAAAAATTACAATCTTGTACAAAATATCGAAGTTCAATCCACTGATGTTCAGAAAATTTCAGACTTAGCAAAAAATATCAGTTCTCTTATTATCAACAAAGGCGTTATCTATACAACCAATTCTCTTGAATACTATTATTCCAAACTTCCAGAAGCTCGCATCGAACTCCTAACCAATGCGATAGCTGACGCAAAGGCTCGTGCAGGTAAACTAGCCGAGGCTGGTGGTAAGAAAATCGGAAACCTAAAATCAGCTTCTAGTGGTGTGGTACAAGTCATGGCTCCCAACTCAGCAGAAGTCAGTGATTACGGAATGTATGATACTTCTAAAATTCAAAAAGAAATCATGGTGACAGTAAAGGCTTCGTTCCAAATCAAGTAATATAAAAATACAAATTAAAAAAGCTCCCAGTAATTTTATTGGGAGCTTTTTATTTTACGAATCAAAAATTTAATTCATTCTTGTATGCCTTATTTTTTTAACTTGGTCGGTAATTTCTTCAATTTTCGAATTAATCCCTTTGCACCCAGTGTCTATAATTTCCTCAAATTTATCTAGGTTTAACAATATCGATTTAAAGTTAGAATCAATATTAGAAGCATTTAAATCCATCTGTTTGCCAAAATTTTTAAGACTAGTCAAAACAAGATTCATTTCCCGCTTAAAATAAAAGCTATCCAAGCTTAATAGTATCTTGTCCAAATTATTTTCCATACTACCTATCTTGATCAAGATTAAATATAGTTTTTCATTAATCCTTTTTTCTTGACCTTGGGTCATTTTCGGTTTCTTCATATTGAAAGTTTTTAGTTTACATAGGACAAAATTATTTCGGTTCAGTATAGCACAAAAAACCTAATTGGTATTAGGTTCTAAATTTGGGAGATAAAAATCAAGTACTTAGTGTTGGCGATAGCCTACTTTCCCCTATATGAGTATCATCGGCTCAACAGGGCTTAACTTCTCTGTTCGGAATGGGAAGAGGTGTGGCCCCTGCGACAAATCACCAACACTAAAAACTTGATTATAATTTTATGTTTTGTTTCACTGTAGCTTTTTACAGCAGTAGTGATTTTTTTGTTTTTGTTTTAATTTCACCTATTTTTCAATAGGTTGTGATTTTCAAATTTCTTAACAGGAATCGAAACATTAGTACTTCTCAGCTTAATGCATTGCTGCACTTCCACTTAAAGCCTATCAACCTGATCATCTCTCAGGGTTCTAAACGATTCCTTATCTTAAAGCTGGCTTCCCTCTTAGATGCTTTCAGAGGTTATCCATTCCCAACATAGCTACTGAGCAATGCCCTTGGCAGGACAGCTCATACACCAGAGGTTAGTTCACTCCGGTCCTCTCGTACTAGGAGCAAATCTTCTCAAGAATCAACGAGTGCAGTAGATAGGAGACCAACCTGTCTC
>JBAQFC010000018.1:0-4147 GCA_049287045.1 Minisyncoccia bacterium
CCCCTATCCCCGGGGTGGGGTGTGGGGTGGAATGTTAAGTTATCAACAGCTTATAAACATAGTTAATAAGTTTTGGGAAGTTCCTTAAGTTGAAAGGGATAGTATAATAGGAACTAATGGAAATAAAACAACTTTGGAAAAATTGTTTAGTAGAAATTGAGGCAGGTGTCTCAAAAGCAAACTTTAGCACATGGTTTAAAAATACTTCTATCTTAAAAGAAGATGGTGGTGTAGTTTATGTTGGAGTACCAAATGAGTTTGTACGTGATTGGTTGAAAAATAAATATCATAAACTAATTTCTAAAACTATTGCTGATGGTTATGAAAATATGCGAGCAGTAGAATACATTATAACTAAAACTGAAGCAGAAGAAAGGGAAGTTCCTAAAACAAATGAAACTTATGTAAACAAAGAGTTACCTTTAAAAGATTTGTATATTAGCCCTGATGACAATTTGAACCCACGTTATCGCTTTGATTCCTTTATTGTAGGTACTTTCAACGAATTAGCTTATGCTGCATCTCAAGCAATTATAGAAAACCCTGGAACAAAATATAATCCTTTCTTTGTTTATGGAAATACAGGACTTGGAAAGACTCACCTTATCCAAGCAGTAGGGAACTCAATCAAAGACAAATACCCAAACAAAAAAGCTCACTATATGACACTCGAAAAGTTTGCTACTGACTTTATTAATTCTCTTCAAGGAAACAAAGCTAATTCTTTCAAAGAAAAATATCGTAAATATGATTTATTGATTATCGATGATATTCAATTCATTGGTAAGATGGAAAAAATTCAAGAAGAACTTTTTCATACCTTCAATACTTTTTATGAAAGTAATAAACAAATTATTTTTTCTTCCGATAAACATCCAAACCATATCCCTGAACTCGCAGACCGCCTCAAGTCTCGTTTTGCTGCGGGGATGATAGTAGATGTCTCTGAACCTGAATACGAGTCACGTATGGCCATTTTAAAAGTAAAACTTAGAGAGCTTGGTATTGATTTAGATCAAGACATTTTAGAATATATTTCATCAGCAATTCAAGGAAATATCCGAGAACTTGAGGGTAGTCTCAATACAATTGTTTGTCATTATCGCCTTAAAAATAGATCTTTAACCCTACCTGAAGTAAAAAACTTACTTAAGAACAACATCCGACCCAAGAAAAATGTAGCTATCAAAGATGTTGTTAAAATAGTGAGTGATCATTACAATTTAGATGAGTCATCTATCTATGAAAAAACTAGAAGAAAAGAAATAGTAAAAGCGAGACAAGTTGTAATGTATATTTTAAGAGAAGATTTTAATGTATCTTATCCTTTAATAGGTCAGAAGTTAGGGGGGAAGGATCATACTACAGTTATTCACTCATATTTAAAGATAAAGGAAGATTTAAAGAATGATCAACAGTTGGTTCAAGAGTTAGAACAAATAAGAGTAATGTTTAAATAGTTGTGTATAAGTAGTTGAAAAACTAATAACAAACAAAATAAAACATGTTAACAAATAATATTAAATGAAGGATAAGTAAAGAATAAAAATTGATTTAAAAAAAGATATTCATTGGAGGTGTTAATAAGTAAAAAAGTTATTAGAGTAAAATTAAAATAAAATAACCAAAATAAGTATATAAATAAACATCAAACATACTTATCCACTTATCCACACTACTAATACTATTAATAGATTATATATATAAGAAATAAACATATGAGACTAGAATGTGAAATAGAAAAAATAAAAAATGCGATTAACCAAGTAGAAAGAATAACTGGAAAGAATTTAACTCTTCCTGTTTTGAGTTCAATTCTTTTTACAGCTTCAGGTAAATCTTTAAAACTTCGTGCAACAAATCTAAGTCTTGGTATTGAAATTGAAATACCAGCAAAGATAGAAGAAGAAGGAGTTGCCGCAATTGCTGGAACCGTATTGTCCGGTATTTTTTCAAACGTTATTCAAAATGAAAATGTTTCAATCGAAGGGGAAGATGGAAATATTGTTATCAAAACAAAGAAAAGTAAGATTAAACTAAAAGGCCAACTCCATGATGATTTTCCAACTATTCCACAAGTCTCCGGTACCACTTTTGAAATCGATGCGAAAAAATTGATTGATGGTATTAAGGCTGTTTATTATAGTTCCTCAGTTTCTGATATTAAACCTGAAATATCGAGTGTTTATATTTATTCTAATGAAGATAACTTGGTTTTTGTATCAACTGATTCATTCCGCTTAGCTGAAAAGAAAGTAAAGATTAAAGGCCTGGAAGAAATTCCAGGAATTCTCATTCCTTTTAAAAATGTTCCTGAAATTTTAAGAGTCTTTGGAGAATTTACTGGTGCTATGAGTGTTTGTTTTAATAAAAATCAGATTTCTTTTTCTTCTGGTAATACTTACTTAACTTCTCGGGTGATTGATGGAGTGTTTCCTGATTATCGTCAGATTCTTCCAAAAGAATTTAAGACTGAAGCAGTTGTCTTGAAACAAGACCTACTGAATGCTCTCAAGCTCTCAAATATCTTCTCAGACAAGTTTAATCAAGTGAACCTGAGTATCAGACCAAAAGAGAAAATTTTTGAATTGTCGTCTCAAAACAACGACGTGGGAGAAAATAAAACTTTACTCGATGCTGCAATTTCTGGAGAGGAAATAGAACTTGGTTTCAACTATAAATATTTCTTGGATTGTTTCCAATCAATCACCACCGATAGTATCTCTATTAAATTCAACCAAGCTTCCAGTCCGATATTAATCACGGGAGTTTCAGATTCATCTTTTACTTATTTGATAATGCCAATGAACAGATAGTTTAAACTAGGATGATAGAAATAAAAGATTTACTTTTAAAATTTAGTCATCTCCTTACTTCTGGGGAGGCTCAAAAAGAAACTATTAGAAGTATTATTTCTGAAGCAATAGGTATTCAAATAAAGTCTGAAGATATAAAGATAAAAAATGGGACGATATACTTAAATATCAAACCGGTCTATAAAAACGAGATATTTTTAAAGAGAGATAAAATATTCGCTAAACTGGAAGAAACTCTGGGTAAAAGATCTCCACAGAGTTTTAGATAAAATATCAAGGACTACCCTTGATATTTTTGTTAAATACGGAGGCGTTGTCTCCGTAGAAGATAAATAAAAAGCCCCCGACTAAGGTCGGGGGCTTTTCTTATTTTTTTTATTGACTCACACCAAAAATAGAAGTGGTCTCACTACTATTGTATGCAGTGTCATATGAAATAATTTTTATTTCGTTTATATCTCTTAAATTTTCTAAATCTGAAGGTGTAAATGAAAAGTTAAAAGGATATTTTGAAGTTCCTAAATAAACATCATTTATAAATACATCTATTTTTTGTAGTGGGTATGTTCCAGAATTTGAAAGTGTTAATTGTATTTTTTGATTAGAGGGGTAGATGGTTGTAGTATTTGGTTGAACAATTCCAATAATAGGTTTATTGGCATCAGTGTGGGCATCGTCTTGGGCAGTTGGTCTCTCTGCTAAAGTTGTTTTTGCATATTTGTAACTATTGTTTGCCCACCAATTTTGAATTGGAATTTCCCAATGACTAAATTGAGAATCATTTTCTGGATTGGTTGGAGAAGGTCCCATAATATCATTTTTGTTTACCCAATAAAGGATTGTGTGTACATTGGTTACTACTTTTTCTTTCAGTGTTTCTTTTGGTGTATTAACTGTGGCTAGTTTTCCAGAAATTTTATCAATAAAGAAATTTTCATTTCCTTGCCAGATTCCTCGAAGTACTGGTTTTACTTTTTCAATATCAACTTCCAAATTTGGTTTATCAAATTTTTCATCTGGTAATATTTTCATTGCTTCAATAATAAATTTATTCCAAATAGGTCCTGCGACAGCTGATCCTCCTTTTTTCATTGGCTTGTTATCATTATTACCAGCCCAAACACCAACAGCAATAGTGGGTGAGTATCCGACAGTCCAAGCATCTTTGTTACTGTTAGTTGTTCCTGTTTTGACTGCGACATCTTTACCAGGAATTAAAAGAACTGAGTTTGCTCCGAAGGTAGGAATACGGGCAGTATTATCAAAAAGAACATCTGAAATAGTTAATGCAGTATTTTTAGGTAAAATTTCGCGAGGACTTGGTGTAAATT
>JBAQFC010000019.1:0-44174 GCA_049287045.1 Minisyncoccia bacterium
ATTCTATCCATTAAACTATGAGGGCAATCGAACACTTACAGATTAACATTTTTGGGTAAAAAGTCCACCCTGTCACTCGCGAGCGACAGGGTGGACTCTAATTAAAATTAGAAACCCAAAGTGTTCATTATTTTTTCAGACATATGTTCTTTCATTTCTTCTTCAAGAACCTCCTTTTCGAGCAATAAGTCTTTTATTTCTCCGGCCTTATTTTCTTCTATAGGGATAGAAATCATAGGCATATAGAAACGGTCTAGTTTTAAGAAGAGAGTGGGCTTTGGTTCTGTTTGTACCCAGAAAGATTTTATGTTTTTATAAGGGTAAAACTGAGTATTTATTTTTAGTCCTTTGTCATTTAGTTCATAAGTGACCATGTCTGGTTTCTTTGTTGCAAAAAAACCGAGCATCACTCCGCTTAAAATAAGAATAAAAGCAAAGAAGTAATTGCTAAAAATAATTGCTGTCACAGAGCTAGCCACAACAATAATACCAAGAGCCCAGAACCAATCAGTGGTGTGTTCTATTTCCTCATGTTCGAGTGCTTGCCATTCAATAGTCATATAAACAAATTATACAATAATAGAATTTTAATTGCGACTAAAAATCCCACATGTCCGACATGTGGAAATGTGGAAACTAATTGTATTTAGGTGTTTCTTCATTAATCCCAGCAATATGATTTGCGGCACGAGCGAAAGCATACAGGACGCTCGAGAGACGGTTCAGATATGCTAGGGTATATTTACCAACAGGCTGGATTTGTACCCCTCCTTGTTGAGGAGGGGTCGATTCAGCAGAATCGGGGGTGGTGATTTGTTCCTCGGCTACCCCAACAACTCTTCTCTCAGCTCTACGAGCAATAGTACGAGCGATGTCGGATAATGCTGCAAGTTCAGTACCCCCTGAAACAAAAAATGTCTTGATGGGTGGAAGTATTTTTTCTATACCATTCACTATTTCTTCCAGCCATATTACTTTTTCCTCGGAAATAGTTTTATCTGCACCTGCGAGTTCGGCTTGAATGATGAAAAGGTCTTGTTGAATACGTCCAATAGTCTCACTGAGTAAAATTTCCCCAGAGGGTAACGGAAAAGAAACCTTTTCAGATTTTATTTTTACTAAACCAAGAAAAGAATTTATCTCATCGAGAGAACCAAGGGCTTCAGCAATACTAGAACTTTTGGAAATACGTTGGTCGCATCCAAAAGTTTTAGTTGTGCCGTCATCACCTTTGCCTGTGTATAACATATTAGATTAGATTTCGCAGACACCACCGACGCAAGCAAGTTCTTTTTTTAGTTCTGTTTCATCAACAGTTTCATAAGTGACGATCTTGGAGAAATCTAGATTGGATACTTTAGTAAGCATCTCTTCATATTTTTCTTTAGTTATTGCTTCGTAAGGAGCGAGTTGGTATACATGATTGGAACGAGGAAGGAAAGAAAGTCCTCCGACTAGATCCCAGTTCTCATATACCCAGTTGGCAACAGTAATCCATTCTTCTTCACCGACAGATATAGTAACGGAAGGATTGTGTTCTGTGTAGTGTTGCTTCACAACTTTCCAATGTTCAAGCTGTCTGATAGCACTGACATCATCTTTGCAGATTGCACCTTGAGGAGCTTTCACTGGGAATTCTAAGACAAAGGTTGTCGCATTCTCTAAAGATTGTCCAACTTCAGGATAAAAAGGAATACCTTGATCTTTTAACATTTTAAAAAGTGAGTCAGTTGATGAAATACGAACACGGCGGATATAGTATGGAGCATGACGTGGATGCATACCAGAAGCACAATCAACAGTCTGAGAAGTGTTTCCAGATGGCTTCACACAAGTAATACAAGTGGATTGTCCGACTCCAAAACGTTTTGCATATTTTTTGTTTGCCTCAATAGCTGCAAGTTTTAGTTTCTCAAGAGTTTTAGGTTCTCGAACTAAACTAGAATCCCATTGACCGGTGATGGAGACACCTAGAAGTCTTTCTTTTTCACAATTCTTTTTCCATTCTTTGGAAAGGTAAGGGAAGTAGGTAAGGGAGGATTGATAGGTTCCAATGATTGTCGCAATACGGACTTTTTTCAAAAGTGATTCCTCAGTATCTTCAGCTCGAGCGACAACTTCACTTAAATTACAGAATTGTTTTGATTGCAAAATAATTTCTCCACATGGGTTTGTACCCCAAGATGGAAAGATACCACCCTTGAATTGATCCAAGCGACGCTTTGGTAAAGTCTTTGCAAGACCTCCACGATTGAAAATACCTCTTTCACCACTACCACTCTTTACAAGAGCAGTCCATTCATCTAGAAATTCTGGAGTAGTTGGTTTGGAGTTATAAACCGCAGAATTATTGGCAAGCATTCTTTGGGCTTCGTTCACATAGAAAGCTCCTTTCTTGGAATCACGAATAGATTCGTCGTCCAAGTCAGAAAGTGAAATCATCGCACTACGTCGGACACCTCCTGCTACGACACATTCACCAATCTTACAGATGATGTCATGTGCATCAAGGTTGGTAAGGTGTCTGCCTTGTCTTCGAATGATTCTCTCACGAGTGAAATCAATCAAAGAGCGAAGTGGTTCAGGTCCAGAACTCTTTCCACCCATTGTTTTTAAACGTTCACCGGCTGGACGAAGTAATGAATAATCAAAAGACACGTCATTGCCATCAAACCATGTTGATAAAGCAAAACTGAAAGCATCAGCCCAACCCTCTTTGCTGTCAGGGACAACATAATCAGGAAGTTTTTTGCCAGTTTGTTTTTTGATTTGTGGTAGAGCTTGAATGTTCTCACTTTCGACAGACCATCCAGCACCAGTACCACACATTGAGATGTACATTATTTCAGCAAAGTCTTGGAAACATTTTGGAGCGATAAAAGAACAGTTGTAAGCACAGACATTGGTTCTCTTGGCGGCCTTACCCGCAAATTGTAAAAGACGCATAGAAGGCATTGCTTCTTGTTTTAAAATTGATTCTCTAACTTCGTTGTATTCATTTTCAGTTAATTTTGAACCAAGATTGTCTCGCATAAAACTTATATAACGATCAACTGTCTCAATCCAAGTTTCTCGGCGTCCTTCTTCGGGGATCCAGCGGGCGTAAGTACGGTAATAAACAAACTCCGCTAAAGGGTTTCTAAAATATTTTTTACTTTCATTTGCAAGTTCTCTGACTTTTTCAGGCACAAAACCAATTTTTTGACGTAGATTAGTGCGTTCTGTTCGGTAAAGAATGAAATGTTTGGCTGTTTTAGCAAAATTTGAGGAAATTAATTTATTTTCAATAATATCTTGGATACTTTCCACTTGAGGAACAAATTTTTTACCACTATATTCTTTCTTGAGAATCAAAAGAGCATCCACAACAGCATCCATGACCTTTTCTGCATCAGCCTCACTGCCTTCATCGGACATACTCATCGCTTTTAAGATTGCATGAGTGATACGGTTCTCATCAAAAGGGACAACGGTGCCATCGCGCTTCTGAATATTCTCCAATAATCGGTATTTCTTTGTGTTCTTCTTGGTAACTGTGCCCTTTTTTTCTTTATCCATATCTTTATAAAATTATTATTAATAAATTACTCTCTTTCCAAACAAACTAAAATATTTTAAGTGATAACTATGTATTTTTTATGCGACTACGTGGTAATTATACTTTAGAAAAGCAAGCTTGTTAAATTTTTAGATAAAATAAAATCTGACCACTCTTTTGTCAAAGACGCTCTCGTTTCATGAAGCTCTGTAATGCTCATTTAGACAATTTGTACACAATTTTTATTTGCTGATATAATCAATTTATGAACAATGACGTATACAAAAAATCGCTTGAACTACACAAAGAATTTCATGGAAAATTGGAGACAGTCAGCAAGGTAAAACTCGATTCTCGAGAGGTTCTTTCTCTTGCTTATAGCCCAGGAGTCGCAGAAGTGTCTAGAGAAATCGCTCGGGATCCGTCATTGGCTCGCGAATATACACTAAAAAGAAACACTGTGGCAATTGTCTCGGATGGTTCCGCTATATTAGGTCTTGGAAATCTCGGTGCACTCGCAGCCATCCCAGTGATGGAGGGGAAAGCAGCTATTTTTAAAGAATTCGCAGGGGTAGATGCTTTTCCAATTTGTTTGGATACTCAAGACACCGAAGAAATCATAAAAGCGGTCAAACAAATCGCTCCAGTGTTCGGAGGAATCAATCTAGAGGACATATCCGCTCCAAGATGTTTTGAAATCGAATCTCGTTTGAGAAAAGAATTAAATATTCCAGTTATGCATGATGATCAATGGGGAGCAGCGACTGTTACTCTCGCAGCGGTCATTAATTCATTAAAATTAATTGGCCTATCGAAAGAAGAAGTAAAGGTTGTGATTAGTGGTATTGGAGCAGCGGGTGTCGCAACTGCAAGATTACTTCTTGTATATGGAATAAAGAATATTACTTTCTGTGATAGTAAAGGAATCATTCACAAAGATCGCACTGATTTAACTTCTGAAAAAATGGAGTTATTAAATGGTAGTAGTGCAGAAGTAAAAGAGGGAACTCTTGCGGACGCAGTGAAGGACGCCAATATATTTATTGGTTTATCAAAACCAGGAGTGCTCACCCAAGAGATGGTCAAGACCATGGCCGAGAAACCAGTCATCTTCGGACTCGCGAATCCAACTCCGGAAATTATGCCGGATGAAGCAAAAGCCGCTGGAGCATTTATCGTTGCGACTGGTCGCAGTGATTTTCCAAATCAAATAAATAACTCATTGGTTTTTCCTGGTGCCTTTAAAGGAATGCTGGAAGCGGATATTTCGCAATTTAAAATAGAGATGTTCAGCGCAATAGCTCAGGCCTTAGCAGACTATGTAAAAGACTTGTCACCAGAAAATATAATACCAACTATGTTTGATAAGGGCGTGGTGACTTTAGTTTCTGAAAAAATTAAGGAGTTTAAATAATATGAAATTAATTACATTAAATATTTGGGGAGGGAGAGCTTGTAAAGATTCAGGTATTTTTGATAAGTATTCAGATACTGATATTTGGTGTTTTCAGGAGGTTTATAAAGATGCTACAAATTATTACGATGCAACTGATAATGAGTCTGATGCCAATAGAGAGTTATTTAAAGATATTGAGAGTCATTTAAAATCTCATAAATCAAATTTTTGTCAGGTTCTAGATGGTATTTATGGCATATCTACTTTTTTAAAAGACGAGATTCAGATAGTATCAAGAGGTGAACTTTTAGTTGCGAAAGGTGCATGGGAAGACACCTCTGATATGCACAACCGCGACCATCATAGAAAACTTCAATGGTTTGAAATTATGTTAAATGGTAAAAAGATTTTACTAATGAATGTTCACCTTACTCATAGACCACAAGGTAAAATGGATAGCGAAAAAAGATTAAATCAATCAAAAATAATTTGTGATTTTATGAATATGTTTGATTGCCCAAAAATTTTGGTTGGTGATTTTAATCTATTGCCTGATACAGAAAGTATAAATATGATAGAAAAAGCAGGCATGAGAAATTTAGTAAAAGAATATGATATTAAATCAACTCGCACAGAACTCTACGGTAAACCACTTCAGTTTGCTGATTATATTTTTGTTTCCAAAGAAATAGAGGTAGTTGATTTTAAAGTTTTACCTGATGTGGTTTCTGATCATTCTCCGTTATTTTTAGAGTTTGAGGTAAAATAAAAAGACTGATTTTTATCAGTCTTTTTTGTTAATAATTTATCCACCAAACTTTCTATTGTGAGAATCTCTATTAATACGGACATATCGTGGACCATCATCATACATATTATCCATAGATTTTATTTTTTCTTTATCTAGTTCGTAGACAATGCCATAGTTTAAAGAAAAATCAGAAACATCTAATGAGGCTTTTTTAGCTCCAGTTTGTAGCCATTCTTTTTGGCTATGGCAAGCGGTCGGTAAAAATTTACTTATTTTTTCATCCATTTCTTTTTCTAATTTTCCTTTTTCATTGGTTAAATCAAAGAAGCGTGGAAACATAAGTTGTGAAGACAAATTGTTGATTATCTGCCCAATTTTTTCAATTTGAGATTTCTCCTTTTCAGGAAAACCTAGTTCTTTAAGGTTTGCAGATTTGTCTTTGGCATAAATTGTTTTTGCCGAAGTAAAAGGATTTTTGCCTCTTTTTTCTGTATCGATTCCTAGTCGTTTACAGGATTTTTCGATTTCTTTGTATGTGAACATTTTATTAAGTTTTGGTTAGACAACAATTATTTTCTAACCAAACAATATCATAAACATGTTAAAATAACCAAGTTGGGCAATAATTCAAATGAAAAAATTCTTTCAACTTTTTAATCCGAATATCGAAGAAGGGGTACGCCTCATATCTATCGCCACATCTATACGCTGGTTCGGCTGGGGTTTTGCTGAGGCTTTTTTGCCTATATTTCTTTTCTCTTTTACTAACACTTATGCTGAGACGGGGTTGTTGCGTTCAGTTTATGGAATTGTGTTTTTAATATCTTTACCTATTGTGTCTTGGTTTGCTGATAATGTTGCCAGCAAGAAATTGATGCTTGTTGCACTTTTATTATATCCGTTTATTAGTATAAGTTATTTTTCAGCTGGGACTTTTGGAGTTATTGCTTTCATAGTCTGTGCCCGTATTATCAACGGTGTTGCTTATGCTCTCGACAGTGTTGGAAGATCTACCTATGTGCGTACACATGCGAAGTCTGAAAATATTGCTACTTCATTTGGCTACATAGATTCACTGGCAAACTTTTGGTGGCTCGTTGCTATATTTTTGAGTGTTATTCTTGTTCGTTATGTTCCAATCCATTATTTATTTTTAATGATCATACCGACATCACTCATTGCTATTTATTTTGTACGCAAATTGCCTGATGGTCTTACCGCCTCAGCTCTTTCAAAAGAAGAACGTATCTCAATTTTTGGTTCTTACGGAACATTTTTTAAGACGATTATGTCTTGGGGTAGGAAAGTTAGGTGGTTAGCTATTCTTTCATTGTTCATTGGAATAGTAGCAACTGTCGGAGAATTTTTCATTCCAATTTATGCTTATACTCAACACCAGAGTTTATGGAAGATTGTTTTACTGACTGGTTTTGCTACATTCCCATCATTATTTAGTTCTCCGCTTGGTTTGATTGCGGATAGATTTAAGCGTACGATTTTTTGGGCCTCTTTATTTTCAGCTATTTTATTATTTGCTCTTGCTTTTATTTCTACATTTTATATACAACTAGTTTTAGTTTTCCTTATTGGGACATGCCTCCAGTTGTTGTATTTGTCGGTAGACAGAGAAGTTACTTTTGAAGTTCCAAAAGAATCTATCGGCACCTTGAGTGGTGCCTTCCAAGGTGTTTCTCAAATATCAGAAATTATAGGACCTATTTGCTTGGGTGTTATGATAGACTTGTTTAGTATGAAAATAGCCTTAGTTGCGTTGGCTATTATAAGTGTATTTTTTGCTGTAATTTATTTGAATTTTAATAAAAATGAACAAAATAAAATCTAAAAATTATAATAATCCTTTAAATTTTTTTCTCACTACAAACTCCAAAGAAATAAAATGGATACTTTTAAATAGCTTATTTTACGGACTAGGAACAATTACTTCAATTGGTATTTCATTTTATTTAGGAAAAATAGTTGATGCTTTAAATCTTGATAATGGAAATATAAAATTATTGATCGTGCTTCTTGTTTTTGTTTTATTTATCCATGAAATTTTTTACCGTATCGGCCATGTATTAGAAGTTACAGTGAGTGCTCGTATCAGACAAAGTGTTAAAAAATATCTTTTTGCCCATACTTCCAAACTTTCCTTCGGTTATTTCGCAGATAGATTTGCAGGACAAATTTCTCATAAGATAAGTACGGCTGCTGATACTTTAGAGTCAATGAAAAATATCGTGACAAATAATTTTATTGATAATACAGTATTAGTTGTTGTCAGTATGATTACTATGGCTCTTGTGTATCCTCCTCTTGGTATTGCAATTCTTGTATGGGTTGTTATTTTTGTTATTGGAATTCGTCCATTTATAAGAAAAATTAATTTATATGCTGAAATGTTTGCCGAGGATAGTTCCAATACCACTGGAGCACTTGTAGATATTTATACAAATATTTCATCAGTAAAAGTATACAGTAGAGATTTCGATCAACAACGGATATATGATCAGATTGATAAAGAATATAATTCTCAATTAGCTATGGGTAAGTGGTTTGTATTAGTCTATTTATATCAAGGAATTTCAGCAATCCTTCTTGGGTGTGCTTTTATATTTTTTACTGTACAAGGCTATGCTCATGGATTTATTAGTATTGGTCAGATAATCCTTGTGGCAGGAGTAGGTTTTAAGATACTTGATTATGTTTATAATACAGGGAATAGTATTTCAGAATTCACTCGACAATATAGTGAATGTTCTCAAGTTCTTAAAGATCTTTTATTGGAGCCATCTGTTAATGATGGAAAACACCATATTCCAAATGAATGGGATACTGTAAATATTATTTATCAAGATGTGAGTTTTACTTATAATCAAAATAAAAAAATACTCGATCATTTTTCCTTGACCATTCCAGTAGGACAAAAAATTGGTATTGTTGGTTTAAGCGGAGTAGGGAAAACAACTTTAATAAATCTATTACTTAGATTTTTTGATCCACAAGAAGGAAAAATAATCATTAACAATCTTGATATTACAGAAATGACTCAAGAATCACTCCGTTCACATATTTCTTTTATTTCTCAAGACACTTCTCTTTTTCATACGACCATTGCTGAAAATATACAATATGGATCACCTGAAGTCTCAAGGGAAAAAATACAAGAAGTTGCTAAAATGGCATATGCGGATGAATTTATTCAGACATTACCAAATGGTTACGATACGGTAGTCGGGGAGCGTGGTGTGAAGCTTTCTGGTGGACAAAGACAGCGTGTTGCTATTGCTCGAGCTATTCTAAAAAATAGTCCGTTATTCATTCTAGACGAAGCTACAAGTGCTCTCGATAGTGATAGTGAAGCCAAAGTACAAATAGCACTCAAAGTTCTAATGCAAAACAAAACTGTAATAGCTATTGCTCATCGTCTTTCTACTCTGCAATTCATGGATAGAATTATTTTTCTTGAGAATGGTAAGATTATTGAAGACGGTACACATGAAGAATTATTAAAGAAGAATGGAAAGTATGCCAATTTGTGGCATATGCAAGCCGGAGGATTTTTACCAGAAGAAGTTTAATAACATTATATTTTATGTGGATAATATTTGCAGTAAGTGCTTCAGTATTTTGGGGAATAAGTTATGTGCTAAGTGAAGAAATATATAAAAAGATATCTATCTTTACTTCTTTGGGCGTAGCTTCATTTTTTGTTTGTATTATTGCTTTAACTATTGCTTACTTTAATAAATCTCTAAAAACTGACCTTACAGCTATTGTTTCGTCTAAAAGACTTTTTCTTTATGTCTTAGGAGGAATTTTAGCTCTTTTAATAGCAGAGTTATGTATCGGGGCTTCGATAGTAGAAAAGAATGCGACCTTAGCAGGATTGATTGAAATTTCTTATCCGATATTCATCGCTATTTTTAGTTACATTCTATTTAAGAGTCAAGTTACTTTTCCGACAATTATCGGAGGTTTTATCATCTTCTTTGGTATTTTTATAATTAGTTATTTTAATCACTAAAATGTCGAAGGTCGGACCTTAGACATTACCTGTAGTTAATTTATTTCAAACCATTTTCCTTCGCTGATTACTTCAACTTTTCCATCTATAACTTTTAAAGCAGAATCATCGTCTAAGGCATATATTTTTTCCGGCATGTCTTTGACTGTCTCTTTTATTAAATCTTCTCTCACATTTTTAAAATAAGAATTATTGAGGTGTGGCAAAAAATAAAAGTCCACAAAATTTAGACCAGGCATTTCTTCAGTTTTGTCTAAATCTTCTCCGTACACAATCTGAGAAATCTCAAGAGCTAAATTTTTATTGGTGACCATACTACCAGCACTCACTCCCACATAGACTTTATTTTTCAATAGTTCAGGCAAAAGGGAAGTAAGACCTGATTTGTTTATCCACTCCATTAAGTGATAGGTGTTACCACCTTCAAAAAAAAGAACATCCGCTTCTTCCATTTTCGGTCTCCATATTTTTTCATCAACAGCTGAAATGTCTGCTATTTCGATAGATTTAAAATTTAAATTTTTTAGATTAACTAAATCATCAATCAACCAAGTTTTGTCTCCTATCTCTATATTGGAAGCGGTAGGTATAAAGACAATCGAAGTATCTTCTGGTTTTTTACCAACCAAATCAAATAAAGCTTTGGCTATTGATTTGTTTGTGATTCCACTTGAGGTAAGTAATAGTTTCATATTTTTATTATAACTTTTTTGAAAAAATTATAAAAACCAATAATTAATAATTCCCCATAACACAATAATTGTAATTATAATCGTGTTTATAAACATTCCGATTTGGTTCGCATTTTTCCATGCTTTATACGAACTATAGATCCAAAAGAATTGTGCTATTAGGTTTGAAATCAATCCATATTGGGGAAGCTTCAATGAAATAAGTAAGAGCCCCAAGGAGGTAAAAAGGATGAGGCCGACTTGAACTATATTGTTTAGGGTTAGATATTTTTTCATAACTTGAATATTAACATATATAAAGATTATATTTACATATTTTGCTATAATTTTCTTATATGGGAAATATAATTATTTATTTTATTACTGGAGGATTATTCACTACTTTGATTGTTATTTTAGAACAAAGTGGTTTTCGCTTATTGTCCGGACTGATGGCTTTGATTCCTGTCTTTACTCTCGTTTCTTATATTTTTATCGGGCAATCAGGTGGAGCATTGGCTGTAACTCAACATGCAAAGTTTGTCTTATGGGGAACAATTTTTTCTTGGATACCGTATATGATTGCTGTTGTATATCTGGCCCCTAAAATTGGTCCAACTAAAGCAATAATTGTTGGTATGGTTATTTTCTTTGTATTGGCAACTATTTTTACTTTGGTGGTGAATCGTTACGGGTTTTTTCAGTAAATAATCCTTATATTATTTTTTAATAAGTCTTTTAAAGAATTTATACTGAAATCAATTACATCTCGGGATGGATTACTATCATCAAGTTTATACAAAATTGTTGTCATTCCAAGTTTTTTTGATGGAGCTAAACCTCTTTCAATATTATCATCAACCATTATAGATTTATTTGGATCAGCTTTTGTTATTTCAAATATTTTTTTAAAAAATTCTGGATCTGGTTTACTTAGTTTGTGATCTATAGATACGTCTGTGTTTTGAAAATAAGGAAGTAGTCCTATTTCTCCTAATTTTTCTCGTGCTTGAATATTTTGATTGGCCATAATTCCTAATTTATATTTTTTTGCTAGTTGTGGAATAACTTCAATAGCTTCTGGGCGAATCTTAAGTAAATCATAATAATTTGGTGCTTTATTTCTTTTTTCGTTCATCAATTCAATAGCTTCAGGAATTCTACTTTTATCTTTCAGAGATATCTGTATTACGTTTTCGTCTAAATCACCCAGCATCTCACTGGCTTGTGGCCAAACTTTTAAAACATCTTCCATGGTCGTTTCTGGTTGAAAATATTGTATTGTTTCAAGATTATAGTTCTGACGAACTGTTAAAAATTCTGATTCATCAGCCAGTACTCCACCTATATCGAAAAATATCCAATCTATGTTCATGGGTGAATGATATCATAAAAAAATTAATGGAGGATGCGGTGAGATTCGCCGATACTACGGCTGGTACTTTTCGGCTTCATTTCATGAAGCAACGAAAAGTCTTTCGAACCTCACACTAAAGCCAAGCAGTTGGCTTTATCACCCCGCATATAAAAATGGCCCGACTTTCGTCGAGCTCATTTTTATTTTTGCGGAGGTGGTGAGATTCGAACTCACGGTACCTTGCGGTACTCCTGTTTTCAAGACAGGTGCACTAAACCACTATGCGACACCTCCAGTTACTCTCACCTCAAAAGATGAGAGTGGTTTAAATTATTTACCTGTCGACATCACTCTTATGAACGTATTTTTTACTTCAGGCCATTTCTTCTTTGCGACATAAAATATGTAAATTATGTCTAAAATACCAAAGGTATTAAACAAAACGAGTGCCACAAACCATCTTTTGTCGCCTCTTTTGACAGCGTGCCAGACAGCATAACACTTCCATAAAAGGCTCCACACCATAATTACCGCAATCAACAGATTATTTATCATGCGAGAATCATACCAAAAAACCCTTTTTTATGCTAGTCTTTTTCTATGAGACTTCTTGGTATTGATTATGGAACAAAAAGGATAGGAGTGGCTGTTTCTGACGAAGGTGCAACGCTCGCATTTCCAAAAGAGATAGTACCCAACGATGAATATACCTACAAAAGAATAGGGGAGATTTTGAAGTTGGAAAATATTTCAGAAATCGTCGTAGGTGAGTCAGTAGACTTTTCTGGAAAGCTAAACTCTCTATCTGCTAGGATTGATGTTTTTATTTTAGAACTAGAAGAAAAGTTTCAACTCCCAGTTCATAAACAAAGAGAGTTTCTGACCTCTGTCGAAGCTCGCAAGTCTACAGATACTAAAAGAGACTTGAGTCCTTCACAAGCACATGGCAGAGTAAAACAAATAAAGTCTGGACGCATCGACGCTTCAGCGGCAGCTTTGATATTGCAGAGATATTTGGATAAAAGAAATAAACAAAACTCTAAATAATTATTATTTAAAAAAATAAATTTATGATTTCATTTGAAGATTTTAAAAAAGTTGAAATGACAGTAGGAGAGATACTTTCTGCAGAAAAAATACCTGATACTGATAAGTTATTAAAATTATCAGTTGGTTTCGGGCTAATTACTATTCCAGTAGTTACTGATATAACTTCATCTGAAGAAATTGTTGAGGTGATTGAGATACAAGAAAAAAGAGAAATAAGACAGATTGTCTCAGGTATTTCAATGTATTTTCCAGACTGTTCTGTATTAGTCGGAAAGAAATGTATGTTTGTCACTAACTTAGAACCTCGTATGATTCGTGGTTTTGAAAGTAATGGAATGATTTTAGCTGTCTCGACTGAAGACGGCAAATTTTCTCTATTAGAACCTAGTGCGGAAATCCCAGCTGGTACTCAAGCAAAATAAAAAAAATAATTGTATAATTATTTCATGTTTAAGAATACAAATAAAAGTTTTCTTTCAACTCCTATTTTTCGTGGCAATTCTTCTTTTGGTTTGGATATTTCTGATGAATCCATAAAATTTATTGAGCTTATTAAAACTAAAGAGGGTCTTCGGGTTGGTAAATACGGTGAATATAAAATACCAGCAGGAGTTATTGAAGCTGGTGAAATAATCGAACCAGTTTTTTTAGAAAAAATTTTAATTGATTTAAGAAAAAAAGAAGGGATAAAATCTGCATATATTTCCTTGCCCGAAAAACAGATCCATATATTAAGACTCAAACTAGATAAGTCCGGATCAAAAAATATTAAAAAGGGGATAGAGAATGCGCTTGAATACAATATTTCAATGTCTGCACAAAACTTTGTTTTTGATTTTAAATTATTAAATGAAACAAAGCAGATTTGGGATGTTCAGGTTGTAGTTATCCTAAAAAATATAATGGACGGTTACGCTTCTGTTTTTAAAAACTCTAAAATTTTTGTTTTGTCTTTTGAGTCCAAGGCTCAGGCTTTGGCTCGAGCTACCCTTGAAAAGGGTGATTTAGAAACTTGTATGATTGTTGATTTAGGTGTTGAGAGTACAACAATTTCTATTGTTTCTGGCCGTGTTGTTGTACTCGATTCTTCTTTTGATATGGGTGGGTCAATGTTTGTTGATCGTGCTCATGTTTTACGAGATGAAATATCTAAACACTTTTTACACTGGTGTGTATACAAAGATGAGGAAGATAAGGGTCGTCCAATAATCACAAAAATAATTTTATGCGGAGGAGGTCTTAATTTAATTGGTCTTGCTGAATACCTATCTGCTGGTTTGAAGAATAAAGTCGAAGTGGCGAATGTTTGGACGAATATTGTAGATACAGATAAATTTATTCCCGAGATAGATTTCAAACAATCACTTACTTTTGCTACTGCTTTAGGGTTGGCTTTGAAGGGGTTTAAATAAAAATTCTTGGTAGGATATCTTCCTCTACGAGGACAGTATACCTTTTCAATTTAGCTACGCTAAATAATGAAAAGCTTTTCGCTTCCTACACGAAGACAAGCAGTTGTCTTCTCAAGGGCACAAATAAAAAAACCTGGACATGTCCAGGTTTTTTTATTTGTGCCCTTGGTAGGAATCGAACCTACATCAAGGCCTTAGAAGAGCCTCGTTCTATCCATTGAACTACAAGGGCAGTGTGCGCGGTGCAGGACTCGAACCTGCGACCTTCCCGGTGTAAACGGGTTGCTCTACCAACTGAGCTAACCGCGCATTGATTATTTATCTTTTGTTTTCAAAACCTTATACAGTTAGCTTTTATTGATATTTACCAAAACAGCTAACCGCGCATTGATTACATATTTGAAAACTTTGTTATTGTAGTACATTTCCAATAATATTTCAATTATTTTACTTTATTGTTTTTGAGTGTTATTGTATACATATGAATGAAAGGGAACCATCATCAACAAAACCAGAAACTGTATTGAATAATATAGAGACTCAAAAACAGAGCCAAACTTTCAAACTAGAAAAAGTTCAAAAAATTGTTGAAAGCAAAGAGACAGAAGACTTGCTGTACTGTTTGGATGTCCTTGAAATAAGAGCCGTCTCTATTGGTGAAGGTGATAGCGCTGAAGTTTTTGTCGCTGAAGGTACTCCTTTCGAAAAAGTTTGTTTAAAAAGAATAAAAAAGAATCCACGAGTTGTCTGTAATGATATTGATGAGGAAAATGATTTCCAAATAAAAGCACAAGAAGCCGGTGTTCGTACTCCTTTGCCACTTATTTCTCTTCAAACCGATAGAGGTCCTTGTTTTCTTATGGAAAGAATCGATGGTCACTCAATGAAAGATATTATTAAAAATCCGGAACTTTTACCAAAAGGTTTTAAGTATGATACCTTTTTTAAATTACTAGAAGAACAAGTATCTATAATGCATAAATCTGGCCTTTATCACAGAGATCTTCACTTTGGAAATGTTATGATAAACAAAGAAAATCTGCCAGTTATTATTGATTTCGGTAGCGCAGTAAGTGGATCTGGTAGTGATTTTACTTATGAAGGAGAAGTTCTAGTTTACAACGAAAGAAGTCATCGTTACGAACAAAAATCTGGAACATTCAAGGATGATCTTAAAAGTATTTCTGAATTAAAAGAACAATTTATAGGCTTTAAATAATTTATGTTAATAAATCCAAAAATTAAAGAAATGGTAGAAGCTCGTTACTATGAAATGAAGAACGAAAATAAAGTAGAAGATTTTTTCAACCAATCAACTTTTGGTGGTTTAAAGATTTTTATTGATAAAAAACCAAAATACTCCTTGTCCACTTTTGTAGTGGAGGATGATTCCAAAAAAGTAGAAATTTTTCTTGGATCAGATACAATCTAAAAATTGTTATATTACTCCAATAAGAATTAGCTTTACAATTTTATGCTTAAAGTTTTATACGAAGATAAAAATATCCTAGCTATCGATAAACCATCTGGTATTTCAGTACACGGTGATGGAAAAACTGATGTGAAAACATTGGCTGATTTTATTGTGGAAGATTATCCGGAAATGGAAAATATTGGGGAGCCAATACTTGCTGGAGAAAAAGAAATAAAACGCCCGGGAATAGTTCATCGTTTAGACAAAGATACTTCAGGTGTTTTGCTCTTAGCAAAAAATCAGGAGGCCCATGAATTTCTAAAAAAACAATTTCAAACTAGAGAAATAAAAAAAACTTACCACGCGATAGTTTCAGGATTTATTAAAAGTGATTCTGGAGTGATAGATAAACCAATAGGACGAAGTCCAAATGATTTCCGTCGACGACTTGCTGGGAGGGGAGCACGAGGAGAAATGCGTGAAGCTATTACTGAGTATACTGTCCTAAAAAGATTCGAAGACGAAAACGGAGAAAAATTTAGTTATGTTGAAGTTCATCCAAAAACAGGACGTACTCATCAGATTCGTGTGCATATGAAATTTTTAAGTTATCCAGTAGCTTGTGACTCTCTATATAATCCAGGTAAAACATGCCCGGTAGGTATTTCTCGTCTCGCTCTACATGCCAAGTCTATTGAGTTCAAAAATTTAGACGGAAAAGAAATAAAAGTAGAAGCACCATTGCCTGATGATTTTAAGAAGTATATATAATTATGCTTCACGGTAGGGTAATTGAAAATAATTGCAAAAACAAAGTGTTTGTGTTAGATTGTATGAACTATGGCAGCAAAAATAATCAAATTTAGTCCAGTCGATATCGAAGCCCGAAAGGCGCTTGATTTCAATGCTGGTGATACAGTTCGTGTTTGGTGCAAAATTCCAGAAGAAAAGGCCGCAAAGAAAGGAGAAAAGAACAAATTTCGCTTACAGGCTTTCGAAGGAATCGTACTTGCAAGAAAGCATGGTACAGAAGCTGGAGCAACATTCACAGTTAGAAAAATTGCATCAGGTGTTGGAGTAGAAAGAATCTTTCCGATTTATTCCCCAATGGTTGATAAAGTTGAAGTTGTTAAAAAGGCCCGAGCTCGCAGATCAAAACTTTACTACATCCGAACTAAAGCAGTGAAAGATGTTCGAAGAAAAATGCGTTCAGTTACTCTAGACGCTGACAGTAAGACTGAAGAAGAAGACAAGAAAGCTGGAGTCATCGAATAATAATATTTAAACAAAAAAATCCCGAAAGGGATTTTTTTGTTTTTTAGTTTCTATCAAAGTTTCCATATGTCAGACATAGGGGAAACTAAAACTAATTTAACAAAAATAATTTTTTTTGTTAGAGTTGAAATATGCGTGAGTGGCGGAACTGGTATACGCGTACGATTGAGGTTCGTATGGAGCAATCCTTGGAGGTTCAATTCCTCTCTCACGCACAAGTAAAATAATAAAGTTGAAAAATTCGTCAATTTCTGCCATAATGACCACCATCTCGTTTGTTGTGCAAAAAAAGAACGAGAAACACATGGTGCCCGTAGTTTAACGGTAAAACTCCGGTTTGTGGAACCGGTATCGAGGGTTCAACTCCCTCCGGGCGCCCAGCGAACGAGGATGCAAATTTATTTGCATCTGTGAGGGTGTTGAAAGACTTTTCGTTATTTCACTTTAGTGAAATCGAAAAGTACCTGACGATGTAATCGTCAACTCCCTACATTAAGTTTAATAAGATCTTTCATTATTTCGTGTAACGAAATTGAAAGGTACCTGGCTACGTAGTAGCCAACTCCCTTCATTCTCTAACCCTTCTAATTTTTTTTCTAAAATAAAAATAAATGATAATATATATCCATGACCCAAAAAGAGGCACTGGATATTTTAAAGACAGGAGCAAATGTTTTTCTGACAGGTGAACCTGGTGCAGGAAAAACACATACTATAAATGAATATGTAAACTATTTAAGAAACTCTGACGTAGAGGTGGCTATCACTGCATCTACTGGTATTGCTGCGACGCATATTGGTGGAATGACGATACACTCTTGGAGTGGAATTGGTATCAAAAGTAAACTAGATAAATACGACTTAGATAAAATTTCAAGTAATGAATATGTCTCTAAAAGAATTCGTCGTGCGAAAGTTTTAGTAATCGATGAAATTTCAATGCTTTCTTCTGGAACATTATCGATGGTGGATGCAGTTTGCCGAGAAGTAAATAATACCCCCGAAGCCTTCGGTGGGCTCCAAGTAATATTCGTCGGAGATTTTTTTCAGTTGCCACCGATTATAAAAAGACCTTTAGAACAAGAACAACAAATATCATTTTTTACAAATGAACCAGAACCAATTTTTGCTTGTGATTGCCCAGCATGGGAGAGTGCCAAGCCGATAATTTGTTATATCACTGAACAGTATCGTCAAGACGATGCAGACTTTCTTGCAATTCTTTCAGCTATTCGTAAAGATACTTTTAATAAGGAGCATCTGGAACAAATTCAATTACGTAAAGTTGAAAGAAATAATCTACCAGAAAAAATACCGAAACTTTATTCTCATAATCTCGATGTAGATTCGGTGAATACAATAACTCTTTCTAAAATTGAAAATACTACCGAGACTTTTACCACTACTTCACAAGGTCCTGACGCACTAGTAGCTATTTTACAGAAAGGCTGTCTGTCACCAGAAAATTTATATCTCAAGATAGGTGCAGAAGTTATGTTTACTAAAAATAATTTAAAAGAAGGTTTCGTGAATGGAACTCTTGGTACAGTAATTGGTTTTCAAGTAGGTTCGAAGTATCCAATCGTGAGAATCCGAAACGGAAAACTAATAACAGTCGAACCGATGGAATGGAGTGTCGAAGAGAATGGAAAAATAAAAGCCAAGATCAATCAGATACCACTTCGTCTTGCTTGGGCGATAACTGTCCACAAAAGTCAGGGAATGAGTATGGATGCTGCGATTATGGATTTGTCCGATGTATTTGAATATGGTCAAGGTTATGTTGCTCTTTCACGTGTCCGAAGACTTTCAGGACTTCATCTTATTGGTTTTAATAAAAAAGCATTTCAGGTACATCCAGACATTCTTTTGAAAGATAAAAAGTTTCATGAACAATCTGAAGAAGCCAAGAGAGTCTTCGGAGAAGTCGCCCCTGAGGAACTTACCAAAATGCATAATAATTTCATTACGGCTTCCGGAGGGAGAGCTTTAAAAACTCGTCTTACTAAAAAGACTAAAACCAAACTAATAAAGAAAACTGCAGGAGCTTCTTCGTTTAAGGAAATCAGAGAGAAGTTTCCAAACGCCTACAAACCCTGGGATAAAGAAGAAGACGAAAAACTTTTTGAACTTTTTGAAAAAGAAACACCGGTTAAAGACATAGCCAAAGAACTAGGCAGAAAAAGGGGAGCAATCACGTCACGTATCGAGAAACTTGGTTTGAATGAACAGTAGCACTGTATACATAGGAAACTCCTATGTATATTTGCATATAGCTATTGATGGGTAGTATAGTTTTAATATATGGAAATTTTACGGGATTATGATTTAACTAGTTTAAATACTTTTGGAATATCAGCTCGAGCGAGGTTTTTTGCTGAGGTTGCCAGTGAGGAGGATTTTAAAGAGCTTTTTTCTTCAACAGAATTTAAAGAGAACGAGAAACTCATATTAGGTGGTGGTAGCAACGTCCTTTTTACAAAAGACTTTGACGGGATTGTTATTTTAAATAAATTAAAAGGAATTGAAATTATTGAGGATGGTTCTGAATCAGTTTTGATAAAATCGATGGCAGGGGAGAAGTGGCATGACTTAGTTATTTTTACAGTTGAACGTGGACTGTGGGGTATAGAAAATTTGTCTTTGATTCCCGGTACAGCTGGTGCTTCACCAATTCAAAATATTGGAGCCTATGGATCTGAATTCAAAGATACACTAGAAAATATTGAAGCTATTGATGTAAAAACAGGGGAGAAGAAAATATTTACAAAAGAAGAATGCGAGTTTGGGTACAGAGATTCTATTTTTAAGAATAAACTAAAAGGTAAATATTTTATTGTTTCAGTAACTTTAAAATTGAGCAAAGTTCAAAAATTGAATGCTGACTACAAAGCTTTGGATTCATATTTAAAAGAAAATAATATTGAAATCAAAAGTTCCAAAGACGTCAGTGATGCAGTATCAAAAATACGCATGAGTAAACTACCTGACCCGAAAGTTCTAGGTAACGCAGGAAGTTTTTTTAAAAATGTTTATGTTACAAAAGAAAAAGCTCAGAGTTTACTTGATCAGTATCCAGATATGCCTCTTTTTAAAGAATGTGAACTTATAAAAATACCAGCTGGCTGGCTTGTAGAGCAATGTGGCTGGAAAGGTCAAAAGGTTGGTAATGTTGGGGTTCATGATAAGCAAGCACTAGTACTAGTGAATCATGGTGGAGCCAGAGGGAGTGAAGTTTTAGACCTGGCTGATAAAATAATTGAATCTGTGTATGAAAAGTTTGAATTAAAGCTCACCCCAGAAGTTAATTTGGTCTAATTTGTTTCTAGAACAACTCAGTGTATAATATTAAGTATTAAAAGTTAATTTTTTTTAAAAAACTTATGTTAAAAGACAAAAAGATGAACATGGTGGTATCAATCATAATCTTTGCGATTGTGATTGCAGTTTTAGTTTACATTACTATTAATAAAAAGATCGACAATTCTCCTATAACACAAACAGGTCAGGGGACTGCTGCCGATTTACAAGCAGGTCAACCACAAAATACAAATATGCAAAATTCACAACAACTTGAAGGTGTAAAAGTTACTCTATTAAAAGAAGGTACAGGTGAGGCAGCAAAAGCTGGAGACACTGTTGCAATGAATTATTTAGGAACACTTGCAGATGGAACTGCTTTTGATTCAAACGTTGATCCAAAATTCAAACATGTTGAACCTTTCGTGTTTACTCTAGGTGCTGGTCAGGTTATAAAAGGTTGGGATATTGGAGTAGCAGGAATGAAAACAGGAGAACAAAGAAAACTTGAAATTGATTCCGCTTACGCTTATGGTGCAAATGGTGCTGGTGGTGGTTTGATCCCTGCAAATGCAAATCTTACCTTCCTAGTTGAGCTTGTTGCTATTAAAAAATAAACTACTACGCCCTTGGCGTGAATTAAAAATATGGAAATTCCAAACGAATACAAAAAGTTGTTTTTTAGATCACTGTTCGCTTTGATGATTGTTCTATTTGTTTTTGTCGCTGTAAAATCTATGACTGAATTTCGGTCTTATGATTCATTGGGAAATAAAGTCGAGAATACTATTTCATTTTCTGGTTACGGGGAAGTTTTTGCAGTGCCTGATATTGCCAATATTGATTTTACAATTTCAAAGGACGCCAAGACCGTCAAAGAAGCACAGGATGGAGTAGCTCAAATTGAAAAGAAGTCTTTGGATTTTTTAAGATCTAATAGTGTTGCTGATAAAGATATTAAAACAACCAATTCTTCTTTTTATCCAAAATATGAGTACGTTTATGATAAAACAAGTGTAGTGTGCACCCAATATGGTTGTCCACCAACACCAGGCAAAAATGTGATTGTTGGTTATACTGCTAGCGAAAATATTACAGTCAAAATAAGAAATACCGACGATGCCGGCAAAATAATCCAAGGACTTGGAACTGCGGGTGTTTCCAATTTAAATGGACCAAATTTCACCATCGATAAAGAGGATGATTTAAAAATCCAGGCGAGAAAACTCGCAATTGACGATGCAAAAGCAAAAGCAAAAAGTTTAGCCAAGGATCTTGGTGTACGTTTGGGTAAAATTACCTCTTTTAGTGAATCTGGTTATAATCCAGCACCTATGATGTATGGTAAGGCTATGATGCTTGACAGTGTTTCAGCTACTTCATCTCCTGCTGAGATGCCAACAGGTGAGAATAAAATCAGTTCTGATGTAACAATCACTTATGAACTAAAATAAATCTGTCTATTTCAACTGATTTGACTATTAAGACCAAAAAGTGTAATATTAAAGAAGCCCTTGAAAGGGGGCTTTTTTAAAAATTAAAAGGAATTATCTAAATCAATGTCAAAAATTACTGAATATTTTAAAGAAACAAAGGTAGAGTTAAAGCACGTAATTTGGCCAACAAGAAGCCAGACTATTTTCTATACCCTAATTGTTGTTATATTGTCCGTATCTGTAGCCTATTTTTTGGGTATTTTTGATTTTCTATTCACAAGTGGTTTGCAAAAAATAATCTCTTTCTAAAAAAATTATGTCAAAACAAGAAACACAAGGAGCAAGAAATTGGTATGCCATCCACACTTATGCTGGATATGAAAATGCGGTTCTTCGCAATTTAAAACAGCGTATTGATTCATTAGGAATGCATGAAAAGATATTCAACGTCGTTGTCCCTACAGAAAAGAAAATAAAGATTAAAGGAGGAAAGAGAACAGAGGTTGAAGAAAAAATTTACCCTGGTTATGTCTTAGTTGATATGATCGTGACCGATGATTCTTGGTATGTTGTTAGAAACACTCCTCGAGTTACAGGTTTCGTTGGAGCAGGAGTTAATCCAGTTCCTTTGAAAACAGAAGAAGTAGATTACTTGTTCAAGAAAATGGATTCCGGTACTGCTAAACACAACATTGATCTTGCTATTGGTGAAACTGTCTTGATCTCCGATGGTCCGTTCAAGGACCTTGAAGGTAAAGTAAGCTCAACCGATCAAGAACGTGGAAAGGTAAAGGTACTTGTTTCAATGTTCGGAAGAGAGACCCCAGTCGAGCTCGATTTCTTGCAAGTTAAAAAACTTTAAGAAACAAATTGCATTTATAACCACTTTATAGTAATCTCAAACATATATGGCAAAGAAAATAACCAAAAAAATTAAATTACAGATTCAGGCCGCAAAAGCTACCCCAGCGCCACCTTTAGGACCCGCTTTGGGACAGGCTGGTATTAACATTGGTGACTTCGTTACCAAGTTCAATGCCGCAACTGCTAAGATGGCAGGAGACAAAGTCGGAGTTGTTGTTCATGTTTACGAAGATCGTACTTATGATTTCTTCATCAAAACTCCTCCAGTTTCAGGTCTTATCTTTAAGGCAGCTGGTGTTGAGAAAGGTTCTGGTAAAAATACAACCACTAAGGCTGGAAAAATAACTAGAGCTCAAGCTCAGGAAATTGCTGAAAAGAAAATGATTGACTTGAATGCTAAAGATATGGATGGAGCTATTCGCATCGTTGAAGGTTCCGCTCGTTCTGCAGGTATTGAAGTTGGAAAATAATTAAATTTTAAAAGAGCCCCCGACCTAGTCGGGGGCTCTTTACGTTTTAATCAAAAAATGGAAGCAAATAGGTTTTAAAATTCCAGCAGTGTTTCTTTTAAAAAGCATTGCGCAGGCTGACGAGCCGAGCATAGCAAAAATTCAGTAGAATTTTATGTGCGGTTTTTAAAAGAAATACTGTTGGAATTTATTGGCTTTTTTATTTTTTCGGAGTATATTTAGGAAATGAAAAAGGTGCTAAAAAAAGAAAACCAAAGACCTTCCTGGGATGAATACTTTTTGGAAATCATGGATACTGTCGCGAAGCGTGCGACTTGTGACCGAGGAAGAAGTGGTTGTGTGGTTGTAAAAGACAAGAGAGTTGTCTCTACAGGATACGTCGGTTCACCTCCAGGGCTTCCTCACTGCGATGAAGCTGGTCATGAGATGCATACAGTCATAAATGACGACGGCTCTCAATCAGAGCACTGTATCAGGACTACACACGCCGAACAGAATGCAATCGTGCAAGCAGCTCGCTTTGGAACAGCTTTGGATGGGTCCACTTTGTACTGTCGGATGACTCCTTGTTATGTTTGTGCGAAATTAACCATTACCGCAGGTATCAAGAGAGTAGTAGCAGAAAGTGATTATCACGCTAGTAAGAGAAGTAAAGAAATTTTCAAAAAGGCTGGAGTGAAACTAGAGATATTAAATAAAGAGGTTCAAAAATATACTAAATAAATTTATGATTGATCTTAATGAAACACAGAAAGAAATAATGCGTAATAAGATAGAAAAGGGTTTTAATACGACTGATGTCGCTTTGGAATTCTGTCGAGCACATGAAGAACTTTCAGAAGCATTCTCCAAGTTTCACAAAAACCAGGATGGTGTCGCGGAAGAGTTCGCAGATGTTGCTATTTTCCTTTTGGGTATGGCTGAAATTCTAGGTTTTGATTTAGAAAAAGAAATATCTGAAAAGGTACAAAAAAATAAAAACAGAGTTTATCGAAAAGAAAAATCTCCTGACGGTAAAGATATTTATATCCGTGTTAAAACTGACCTAGATCCGTAAAATAAAGTTACTCAAATTTATATTTGACTTTTTCTTTTAATAAAGTAGAAATAGGGGAGATATCTAAAGTAGATGTCCTTTTACATTCACCTAAACCTATTCCTATGAAGAAAAATTTCATTTCAATGCTAAGAGCCCAGTGGGCCTTGGGCAAATTTGTTTGCGTTGGACTCGATGTCGATGACAAAAAAATTTCTTCCTTTTTAAAGGATGATTATCCATTTCTTCCTGATCGACTAATTGCTTTTAATCGAGGAATTATCGATAAAACAAAAGACTTGGCAAATTCGTATAAACTTAATTCTGCTTTCTACGAACAGTACGCAATACCAGGTATGATTGCCTTGAAACGTACGATTGAGATTATTAATGAAGTTGCACCTGATGTGCCGATTATCCTGGATGCTAAAAGAGCAGATATTGGTAATACCAATGAAGCTTACGCTGCTTCCGCCTTCGATTGGCTTGGGGCTGATGCTATCACAGTGCATCCTTATCTCGGAAGCGAAGCGATGAAATCATTTCTTGATAGGGAAAATAAAGGGGTTATTGTTCTTTGCCGTACTTCGAATCCTGGCGCAGGAGAATTTCAGGATATCCACGTTCACGATGTAGATGGATCTTCTTCTTTGTATAAAATAGTTGCTAAAATTGTTTCATTAAAATGGAATACCAACGGCAATTGTTTGCTTGTGGTTGGAGCGACATATCCAGATGAATTAAGGGAAATTCGTGAAATTGTGGGGGATATGCCGATATTGATTCCAGGCATTGGTGCGCAAGGAGGAGATTTGGAAAAAGCACTTGCTGCTGGGTTTGATTCAAAGATGGAGGGAGTCATTATTAACTCCTCTCGTGGAATAATTTTTGCTTCAAACGGAAAGGATTTTGCAGAAGCAGCCAGATACGAGACAGAAAAGCTGAATCAAAAAATTATTGCTTGTCGTGATGCTTTGTATAAAATTAAAACCCAAAAAATGTTGGGGTAGATTAAAATCAAAATGGGTTCCCTAAATTTAGGGAACCCATTTATATTTGACTTTTTACTAAAAATTACTTATAATATGAATGTCTAAAAGTAGAAACCGCTTTTGATACCCCAGAGGTTTTCATTGGTTTTAATATGTTCTTCACATAAAAATCTGAAGTAATGCTAAAAAATATAAATAAACGCGATCATGCTTTCCTTATGGAAGTAAATGGCACTGAGACTTATGAAAAGCTCAAGGCTGACGGTAATTATGGTTGGATAGACCCTGATGTTAAATCAAAAAATTTTCCAATCAGAGATGTCTCTAAACGTATTTCTTTATTCAAGCTCTTTTCTATTGATCATGATATGTCTTCAAAAGAGATTTTTATTATGATGAAAAAGGATGGTTACCAACCGACAGTAATCGAGGAATTATTGTCTCTCGGAATAAAAAAACCAGAATTGCAAAAAGAGTTCAATATTTTTGCTTTGGGTTCAGTCCACAATGAGTATGTGCCAGCTTTGTGTGCTGATGATTGTAATTTTGAAAATAAAGAAATTCGCATACTCGGTCTTGGTGTTAATGATACCGAATGGTTAAGTCATCCCGTTCACAAAAATCGTTTTTTAGGTGTCCGTATAAATTTCAGAATTTTTAAAAATAAAAAAAATTAGTAATTTAAATAATAAATTACTAAAATGGCCAATCGATCAATCGATTGGCCATTTTTTTATTTCAAAACAATGTCGTGTTCTCCTCGTTTAATATCAAAACGATCGATCTCTTCATCTAGGTGTAGAACGAGTCCATTTTTACTAAATAAACTACTCATAGTATCAGCCATAGATTTGGCTATTTTTCTTAATGTTGGATGTACGAATCGTGTCGCGCGTAGTTCTGCTAAATAAACCAGGGCAGGGATGTTTCCTGTAAGTCTATTTGATATCAGATAGCCCATCGCGATATAATATTGTTTTTCTTCTTTTGAAATTTCTAGTTTGTTTATTTTTTCTTGTTGAGTTTTCAGAAAATTTTCTGCATTCTTTCTTACTTCTTCTGGCAGTTCTTGCATGTACCATTTTCCAAAACCAAGATCCATAGTAAGCAAAGGCATTCTTTGGGTGACAGCACGATGTCTTTGGATATCACGGAAAGATCCGAAGTCTAAAAGAAATTCAAACTGCAAAGTTCCAGCTTCTGCTAAATGACGTGGAAGTTCTGTTTTAGCTGGTCTTTTTTCTAAAATATCTTTTGGTAATAATTCTGTGTTGATAGAATTATTTGTTAAAACAAATTCTGGGCATTTAGGGTCGTGATAATAATAATCTTTTTCCATGCAGTATTTGTTGTACTCTTCTGTCTTTTCGTATTTTTTGTGTCCAAAAGAATTCGGAAACGCAGCAATTAAAGTTTTTTCTATTGCTTCAGCAATATTTCGTATTTCTTCTAACGGGTGATTACGTAACATCATCAGTTTATCAGCCGCTTGGCGAAGGTTTGTGTGCCATGCGAGGTTTGTCGTCGCACCAGCTGGTAAAAATCCACGAAGAATATCAAAAGCTCTAGCACTGATAGCTTTCTCGTAAATATTATTTGATTCACCTTCACCAAGAGGGAACTGTGATTTTAAATAATTTTTTGTTGGTTCCATTGATGCTTGGTAAAAAGTTCTCCAAGCCTCAATTATTTCTTCACCTTCTTTTGTCCCTATTGTATTTTTGAATGGTTGAGTTTGGAAATCAATGTACCTTGTTGAAGCTTCTTGTCCTGAATACAGTGACCAATCCTGTATTGCTTTGGCTGCAAGCATTGAGACTCCTTCGATAAATATAGATGTCGTTCCACAATCTCCAATAGATTTATGACCATAACCGACATAAAAACTGCTCATGAAATTTTCTGAGCCTTTTTCAGCTAAAATTTTCAAATGACCCTTTAAACCACCGACAGATCTAGAATGAAGTGCTTGGAGCATTGCTTCCGATTCTGGCCCAATAATTGAACCTGTATCAAGAACGATAACAACCCCACCTCCTTTTATTTCTGTTTCGTTATGTTTAAGATTCTCGATATTTTCTTTATTGGTATTCATGCGACCATTGTACTATCTTTTTGCTATATTTTAAAAGGGTTGACAAGCTATTAGTCGTATGCTATTCTTAATTTATCAATCTCACTGGGCAAACGAGCCCTCTATTAATAACGAGACTGACGATTGTGGAAATCATCTATGACTTTTGTGTCTAGGGATTGAAATCCATGACACAAAAAAATATATGATTAACAAACGCAGTTCTGCGCGTCCGGCTTCAGCCGGTTCACGCTCTACTTCACGCTTCGGCGCGAAGAAACCTGCTGGTGCAAGTTCTTCTGGTTTCGCGACTAGAACAACTCGTCCTGCAGCTCACTCTAATTTCGGTCCTGCTCATGCAGCATCAGGAGTTAAAACTTTCGGTGCTAGACCAGCTAGTTCTGCTCCTCGCAGTTATCCTAGTAAACCTAGTTTCGGGGGTAGTTCATCTCACAGTTCTAGACCATCCAGTTTTGCTCCTCGTAGCTTTTCTGGTAAGCCTAGTTTTGGAAGTGGAAAATTTAACAACAGTGGTTCTCGTCCATTTAGAAGTGGAGGCGGACATCGTTCAGGTGGCGGTAAAAAAAGATTCGGTGGTGAACGCATAGATTTCTCACGTTTCATTCAAAAAGCTCAGCATATAGAAGAGAAGCCTTATGTTTCAAAACATACCTTTGCTGATTTTCCTTTTAACGCTCAACTTCATAAAAACATTGCTAAAAAAGGATTTGCTAATCCAAGACCAATTCAAGACCAATCTATTCCTACAGTTATGTCAGGTAGAGATGTCTTCGGAATGGCAAACACAGGTACTGGTAAGACTGCAGCATTTTTGTTGCCTCTTATTGAAAGTATTTCTAAAAAGAAAAGCTCAGGTGTTAAAGAAACAGTTTTGATTATGGCTCCAACACGAGAGCTTGCTATGCAGATCGATGCTGACTTCAAAGATATGGCTTTCGGCCTAGGAATTTTCTCTGTCGCTTGCGTCGGAGGTCTTCCAATCATGCGTCAGATTTCAGAAATTCGTAGAGGAGTTTCATTTATTATCGGTACTCCAGGTAGAATCCGTGATCTTATCGATAGAAGAGTTGTAGATCTTTCAGCATGTCATGCAGTTGTTCTCGACGAGGCCGACAGAATGCTTGATATGGGATTCAAAGATGATATGACTTTCATTCTTGCGAAAGCTCCAAAGGAAAGACAAACTCTTTTCTTCTCAGCAACACTTTCTCCAGAAGTTAAGAAATTAACAACTGAGTTCTTGAGAGATCCAGTTTTCATTTCCGTAGTTTCTGGTGAGACAGCTAAAAACATCGATCAAGATGTTATCCGTACTAAAACTCAAGGAGAAAGATTAGACAGATTGCATGAAGTTTTGAAACAAGATGGAACAGATAAAGTGTTGATTTTCCGTGAAATGAAACACAGTGTTGATACTCTTACCAAAGAACTTTCTCAATTAGGATTCAAAGTCGGTGCTATTCACGGTGACAAAAGAAGTCGTGAACGTATCCGAACTCTAGATCTATTCAAGAAAGATTTTATTTCTATTCTTATTGCGACAGATGTCGCTGCGAGAGGTCTTGATATCCCAGATGTGACTCACGTCATCAACTACGATATCCCTCAGACTTACGACACCTATGTGCACCGTATCGGCCGTACCGGCCGTGCAGGCAAAAAGGGAACAGCACTTACTTTCGTGCCGTTTTAATATTGTAAAAATATAAAACTTTACTATTTTCGAGACACACATAATTTTCTGCTGAAAATTTGCTGTACTCGGCCCAGTCGGCCTGCGTAAGTCTCGAAAACAATAAAGTTTGTATTTTTTACAAACAAACAAAAAACCGCCCATTGGGCGGTTTTTTTGTTTTAAGTTTATCTTGCTTTTACGAGTCCTGCTTTTAGTAATGTTGGGTAAATACCGTTTTTCTTCATTGTGCGTAAGCCGTTTGTAGAAACTTCGATGATTACAGACTTGTTTAATTCAGGCACAAAAATCTTCTTTTTCTGAAGGTTTGGGTACTTTCTCTTCTTACCTGTTGGGTTAAATTTGGTTGCACGAGTACGATTTGAGTATCCGCCTCCAACAATTGATCCTTTTTTAGTTATTGCACATGTTTTCGCCATAGTTTTTTTCACTTGCCTAGGGAGGAGCACGTGGACAAGTTATCTTGTACACAGTGTCCGACTCGACGGCAAGTTTTCATATGGTATCATTAGTTTTATAAATATGCAAGCAACCGACGCAATCTTTTCTATAGCCATACTTTTAATGTCAGTCGTGATCCATGAGATTTCGCATGGATTCGTGGCGGAATACTTCGGTGATAACACCGCACGGAATGCTGGACGACTTACTCTTAACCCAATCAAGCATCTAGATTTGTTTGGTTCAATCATTTTGCCTGCTGTACTTTTTTTATCTACCATGGCGACGGGACATCCCTTTATTGTTGGCTGGGCGAAACCAGTGCCATACAATCCAAATAATTTAACCAACAAGAAATGGGGGACTGTCGCAGTTGCTGGGGCTGGCATATTGGCCAATCTTTTTATTGCAGTTTTATTCGGACTCCTAATTCGTTTTTCTGTTGGGTTCGATCTACCCGCTAGTTTTTATTTTATAATCTCTTCAATCGTTGTTATAAATTTAGCCTTAGCTATTTTTAATCTAATACCTATTCCTCCACTAGATGGTTCAAAAATCCTTTTTGAAATTTTACCAAAATCTTTTTACCCCACCGTTAGGTTTATAGAGCAGTACTCTTTTATTTTCCTTATTGTTTTTATTGTTTTCTTTTCTGATTATTTATTTCCAGTAATGGCTTATTTATTCCATTTTATTACAGGCCTTTCAATTTAGTACATTCATATTTGCATTTTTCTGAAGTTTATAGTAGATTAATACAACTAAGGAACGAGGTGGCTTGTAGCCATTTTTTCTTTTAGAATCAATCAAATGCCAACAATAAATCAATTAGTTAAAAAAAGTAGAATAATTACTCGCCGCAAATCAAAGACGGTCGCTTTAGCACGTGGATTCAACGTATTAAAAAACCGCCCGGTATTTTTCCCAGCTCCTTTTAAAAGAGGAGTTTGCACGAAAGTTACTACCACCACTCCAAAGAAACCTAACTCAGCTCTTCGAAAGATTGCTCGTGTTAGATTGACCAACGGTATGGAAGTCACTGCTTATATTCCGGGAGAAGGACACAATCTACAAGAACACTCAGTTGTTATGCTACGCGGAGGACGTGTGAAAGACTTGATCGGAGTAAGATATCACATTGTTCGTGGAGTTCTCGATACTCAAGGAGTTGAGAAGAGAAGACAGAGTAGATCACTATACGGAAACAAGAAGCCTAAAGCAGCTAAAAAATAATTTTTAAATAATATGCGAAGAAAAGTAAAAAACAGAAATATCGTAGGACCTGATTTCGTCTACAACTCTCCAAAACTTGAGAAGTTTATTAACTACACCATGTGGTCTGGAAAGAAGGAGACTGCACGTAAAGTTATGTACAAAGCTTTTGATGTTATCAAAGAGAAAACAGGCAATCCTAATCCTTTAGAAATCTTTGACTTAGCAATGAAGAACGCTGGTCCTTTGACCGAGGTTCGCTCAAAGCGTATCGGAGGTGCAAACTATCAGGTTCCTCGTGAAGTTCGTCCTGAACGCCGTCTTGCTCTAGCTATGCGTTGGATTCGTGACGCTGCTCGTAACAAGAAAGGCCAGCCAATGCACTTGAAATTAGCTGATGAATTAATCGCTGCTTCCAAGAACGAAGGTTCTGCTATCAAGAAGAAAGAAGATACTCACAAGATGGCGGAAGCCAACAAGGCCTTCGCTCACTTCGCTTGGTAATACTAAAAATACAAACTCTAAACCGCCGAAAGGCGGTTTTTTGTTTTTGATTGACTATATATTTAAAAGTGATAGTTTGAAGATAAATCAATAAAGTATCAACTTCTTTTAAAACTATATAAAATATGAAAACAAAAAACTCAAAAGAGCAGATAATAGACGATCTCGTTCGTTCTGTTCTAAGATTGCCAGTTGAAAAACTACACCAAGATCTTTTAAGTCTTGATAGTGAACGTTATCTTAGTGTGTTAAACAAGCTTACACCGGAGAAATTTCTTGAATTTGTAAAATATGATGCCAGTATTGTTGAATTTTCCAGAGTCTGGGACATAAGCTTTGTCCTTGCCGCTGGAATTAAAAAAGAATTGCTGGATATCTTACCTCCAAATCTTTTGATAAGAATTGCCTCAAAACATTCTTCTGGTACGAGTGGATGGGGCAAATGGGATGAAGATTGGAAAGATGGTCAAGGTAATGGTTTTTGTCACGATTTCTCCCTTTACCTTTTTATGTGTTCTCCTGAAAGAGTATCAGAAATTATTAATTTTCTAATTGGTACTTGTTTAAATGTTAAGGCTCCATTATCAGAAATAGATAAAAATATTTTCGTGTATAAAAAAGGAAAAGAGTTTCCTTTTGAGGTTATTGATTTATTTTTTTCTGTTCATCCAAAGGTGTTTTTCCCGGCACTTAATTCAGTATCGAGTAAGTATTTAAAGAAAATGTTTTGGTTGTGCCAAAAGTTTGTTTCTGATGATGAGGGATTGGAAAATGTCTTCCAAAGTCAGTATTTTGGAAAATATTCTTTTGATAGTAACCGCTTTTCTGTTATAGGAGAACATATAGGCATGCTTAAAGATGAGTACCTTAATGTTTTTCTTAATTGGTTTAAACACGAAGCACAAAAAGTTTTGTTTCCCAAAATAGGGAAGGAAAGAATTATTCAGCTTCGTAAAAATAATTTTTCTACAAAAAATCTCTCTTTTCCAGAAGAGTGGGATATCTTTAATGATAAAAAATCAAATGAGTCTGTGTTTGAAAAAATACAAAAAGGAAGTCAATCAATTCAAAAGTTAAATTCTAAGAAGAAGCTTGAGCTACTTGGTTCTCTGTTGAAATAAATTCATATAGTAATGTAAAAGCCGGATTTATATTTTGTCCGGTTTTTTTATTTGACTAAATATCTAAAAGTAGTAGTTTAAGGGTAAATAAACAAATATTAACTTCCTTAAAAATAATAAATATGAAAAAGAAAATCAAATGGCCAACTTGGCTCATGCTCATTCGTCACGACACTTCTGAGTTTAATATGTTGAAAAATATTAAAGAAGAAGATTCAAAGTACAAAGAATATTTAGCTGCTCGTGAAAAGGATGATTCCTCAAACGAATCAATACTTCTTGCAAAGTTGATAATGGAAAAATTTTCAATCAAAGAAAGTGATGCAGAAACCAAGCTTGCAGACAAAGATGGAAAGCAGGCTTACAGAACAGGTATTGCTTTGGCAAAAGATTTTGAACTTCCGGATGTTGTTTTTGTTTCTCCATATCTTCGGACTCTTGAGACTTTACGCCATATTGGCCGCGGGTGGAACGGTCTCGAAAATGTAAAAACATACAAAGAAGACCGTTTACGAGAACAGGATCATGGAATCGCTTCCTTATACAATGATTGGAAAATATTTCATACCCTTAATCCTGAACAGAGGAAATTAAATGAAAAAGAAGGACGATATTATTATCGTTTTCCGCAAGGGGAAAATGTTCCAGATGTTCGTTTGAGAAATCTTTCTTGGCTTTCGACCCTGACTCGTGATTTTGCCGGAAAGAAAGTTTTAGTTGTGACTCATCATTTAAATATTCTGGCTATGCGTGCGAACCTTGAAAGGTTTGATGACGAAAAGTTCAGAGATTTAGATGAGAATCACAAACCGATCAATTCAGGTGTTACTTTATACCGCTGCAATCCTGATAAGGGGACACAGGGAAAGATTGAGCTTGATTTCTATAATAAAAAGTTTTATTAGAAACTAAATTTTAATAATAAACCGTATTCGAAAGGTGCGGTTTTTTTTGATCCAATTTTGACTAAAAAGTTTTTAAATGGTAGTTTAAAGAAAAATTCATTTACATAAAATAAATCTTAAAATATGAAAATAAAACTTAGTCCTAGAAAAAAGGCCGTTATCCATACTCTCTTTGCAATGTTTGTCGGAATAGTGGTCGGAATAGCTCTTGTTGTTTTTGCCTGCGCTCTTTTATTGTGTTTACCAGTTTTAGGTTACCACTATGTTGGTATACCAGGAATGTTATTGGGTTTAATCCTTTTAGGATTTTTAATCCATGCTGGAAGGTGGGTGTATAAGTCTATTAAAAATAGGGAGTTTAAAGCTTTACTTGTACACATGGCTGATATAATTATAACTTCAAACTATGTAGTTGTAACTATGGCCATTATTGTACTTGTTTTTTCGTTACTAGGTAGTTCCGGAGAAAGCATTAAATATATTCCGAAACCGATATGGCAATTTCTTTTTTTAGTGTATTATTGCGGTATTGTTCCTGTATCAATTTTGTTTGGAACTTTTATGTCTTTTGGTTTTAAAGATTTTGAAAAGATTTTAGAAAAACAAAATGATGTTATGCGTGGAATTGGTACAGAAAGAGAAATAGAAGGTTGGAAAAGAGAAAAATTTCAGTTAAAATATTTCAATCCAATTTTGTTGCCTGTCTCTGTTGTATTTTTTTTGACTAAATTTTTGTTTAAACTTATTAAAGTTGTTGGTTCTGGTTTAAAAGAACTTTATCAAACGTTGTATCAGGAAAATATAAAAGATATCTAAGTATTTAACCTAAAACCAAAACACCCGTATATTACGCGGGTGTTTTTTTTGTTTGGATTGACTAAATACTCAAAAGTGGTAGTTTAAGGTTAAATAACCATAGTATTAACTTCTTTTAAAACAAAAAACATGGGAAATAACCCTTATGATGAAGACGAAGAAAACAAAGGAATTCTTCCTCTTAAACCATTTTTTTCACTTTGGCCAACAAGATATAAAATTATTTTTTGGATATTTTTTTTATTTTTGATGTATTTAGCTAATTTCAAAACAACTCAAGACAACCATGAAAACAAAAAAGAAAAAACCGAAACGCAAAACTAAGCGTAAAAAATTAACAAAAGAACAAAAATTAATAAAGAAAACACGTAAAGGACTTAAAAAACTTTCTGCACAATTCGAAAAGATAGATTCCGTTTTTAATTTTTCGAGAAAGGCTCTTTAGAGGCCTTTTAATAAGTCGGGTCTCTTAATCATTAACCTATTGTTTATTATTTAAATCCGAACTCATTTTGAGAACGGATTTTTTATTTACCCTGTCGCTCGCGAGCGACAGGGTTTGCAAATTTGAGCTAAATATCGTATATTGCTTAATAACTAAGGCCTATGCCTTTTTTATTTTATTCGTTATTTATTATCAATTATTATCAAGAATCAATTATATGGAAAGAGACTATCCGTTAGAAAAAGTAAGAAATTTTGGAATCATCGCACACATCGACGCTGGTAAGACTACCACCACAGAACGCGTGCTTTTTTATACAGGCGTATCACACAAAATAGGTGAGGTGCACGAAGGAGAGACCACCACAGACTGGATGGAACAAGAAAGAGAGCGTGGTATCACTATCACTTCTGCTGCTGTGACATGTTTCTGGACTCCAACTTACTGTTTGACCGACAAAAACAGAAAACACCGTTTCAATATTATTGATACTCCTGGACACATCGATTTCACCGTGGAAGTGAAGCGTTCTCTTCGCGTGCTCGACGGAGCTGTGGTTGTTTTCGACGGCGTAGCCGGAGTTGAACCTCAGTCCGAAACAAACTGGCGTTATGCTGACGAAGCCAATGTTCCTCGTATTTGTTTCATAAACAAGCTTGATCGCACCGGTGCTTCTTTTGAACACTCATATGCAACTATCTTGGACAGACTTACAAAAAAAGCTGTACGTTTACAGATCCCTATCGGCCTAGAAGAGAAACATGAAGGTGTTATTGATCTTCTTCGTATGAAGGCTTATTACTTCGAAGGGGATATGGGAAACAAAGTTATCGAAAAAGAAATTCCTGAAGAATACAAAGCTGAAGCAGAAAAATTTCATGGGGAATTGATTGAAAAGATTGTTGAACAAGATGACACCATGATGTCTGAGTATCTTGATGGAAAGATTCCAAGTATGGAGGTTCTTAAGAGCACTCTACGTAAGGCTGTTATTGCCAACAATGTTTTCCCAGTTTTCGCAGGATCTGCACTAAAGAACAAAGGTGTTCAATTAGTCCTAGATGCTGTTGTCGACTATCTCCCAGCTCCTACAGATATTCCTCCTATTCCTGGTATCAACCCCGAGACTGAAGAACCTTTAGTTCGTCATGCTTCTGATAATGAACCTTTCTCAGCTTTGGCTTTCAAAGTTGCGACTGACCCATTCGTCGGACAAATTATTTTCTTCCGTGTTTACTCTGGTTCTCTTGAGGCTGGAAGTTATGTTTATAACCCTCGTACAAGAAACAAGGAGCGTATCGGACGTATCTTACGTATGCATGCCAATGACCGTGAAGAAGTAAAGAAGGTTTATGCTGGAGAAATCGCGGCCGCTGTCGGTCTAAAGGACACCATTACTTCTGATACTCTATGTGACGAAGCGAGTCCGATAGAATTAAACCGTATCGTCTTCCCAGAACCAGTTATTTCCCTAAGAATTGAACCAAAAACAAAAGCTGACCAAGAGAAAATGGGTATGGCTTTGAATCGTCTTGCACAAGAAGATCCTACTTTCCGTGTTACTACCGACCAAGAAACAGGGGAGACTATTATTGCCGGAATGGGAGAACTTCACCTTGAAATCATTGTTGACCGTATGAAGAGAGAGTTTACTGTTGAAGCAAACGTCGGTAAGCCTCAGGTCGCTTACCGTGAGACAATCAACGGAACGTCTGAAGCTGAAGGTAAATACATCAAGCAATCCGGTGGACGTGGAAACTACGGACACGTAAAGATCAAAGTTAAGCCAATGGTTGCTATGACCAAGGAAGAAGTAGAAGATCTACCAAAGAACACAAAGAGAGCTCCTGGTTTCGAATTTATTACTACTATCAAAGGAGGTGCTATTCCACAAGAATATATTCCTGCCTGTGAAAAAGGATTCAAAGAAGGTCTTGATCGTGGTATTTTGGCTGGATTCAAAATGGTTAACGTTTCTGTTGAATTATGGGATGGATCTTTCCACGAAGTGGACTCCAACGAAATGGCTTTCAAAATCGCTTCTTCTATGGCTGTGCAAGATGCTTGCCGAAGAGCGAACCCTGTTATCCTTGAGCCTATGATGAAAGTTGAAGTTGTTACTCCTGATAAATTCATGGGAGACGTGACTGGTAACCTTTCATCCAAGCGTGGACTTATCGAAGGAATGGAAGAACGCGGTATGAGTAAAGTCATCAAAGCTGTCGTTCCTCTTTCTGAAATGTTCGGTTACATGACTGGCTTACGTTCTATGACTGAAGGACGTGCATCATTCACAATGGAATTCTTGAGATACGATATTGTGCCTCAAAACGTTGCTGAAACAATCATTGCTGCAAGAAAATAAAATAAAATTTACTAAAAATAAAAATCCCTTCGCTACCCAGCGGAGGGATTTTTATTTAACAATTTTCTATATTTGACTTTAATTTTAAATTTGATAGTATGAGACGTAACTGCACTTTTGGCAGTTTTTGTATTTTTATTTTATTATAAGTTAATTTAATTAAATTAGTAGTTAAGCCTTAGCAACTGGTTCTCGTATGTTAAGTTTTAATTGTTAATCAACAAAATTATGGCTGTAGAAGAATTTAAAAGAGATAAACCACACGTAAACGTTGGTACTATTGGTCACGTTGACCACGGTAAAACAACCCTTACTGCGGCAATATTAAACGTCCTTAACTTAGCTGGTAAAACAGTACGTCTTCGTGATGTTAGTCAAATCGACAACGCCCCAGAAGAAAAGGCTCGTGGAATCACCATTAACATTTCTCACAACGAGTATGCTACTGACACACGTCACTACGCACACATCGATGCCCCAGGACACGCCGACTATATCAAGAACATGATTACTGGTGCCGCTCAAATGGACGGTGCTATTCTTGTGGTTGCTGCTACTGACGGTGCTATGCCTCAGACTCGTGAACACGTTCTTCTTGCAAAACAAGTTGGTGTTCCTCGTATGATTGTTTTCTTAAACAAGTGCGACATGGTTGATGATAAAGACATGATTGACATGGTTGAAGAAGAAATACGTGAACTTCTTACAAAACAAGGTTTCGATGGTGCAAACGCTCCTGTTATCCGTGGATCAGCTCTTAAGGGTCTTGAGGCAAAATCTGTTGATGATGAATGGGCAAAGAAAATTCTTGAACTAACAGACGCTCTTGATACATACATCCCAGTTCCTGAGAGAGACATTGCAAAACCTTTCCTTATGCCTGTAGAAGATATCTTCTCAATCGAAGGACGCGGAACAGTTGTTACTGGTAAAATCGAAAGAGGAATAATCAAAGTTGGTGATGATATCGAAGTTGTTGGTATCAGACCTACTATGAAGTCAACAGTTACTGGTATTGAAATGTTCAACAAGAACTTACAAGAAGGTATGGCTGGAGACAATGCTGGTATCCTACTACGCGGTCTTAAGAAAGAAGACATCACACGCGGACAGGTTCTTTGTAAGCCAGGTACAACTACTCCTCATGACAATTTCACTTGTGAAATCTACGTTTTGAAAAAAGAAGAAGGTGGACGTCACACTCCTTTCTTCAAGGGTTACAAGCCTCAATTCTACATCCGTACTACAGACGTAACAGGTGATGTTACTTTAGAAGAAGGAACAGAAATGGTTATGCCTGGAGATACAGTAAAACTTACAGTTAAATTGGTTACCCCGGTCGCACTCGAAGAAGCACAGAGATTTGCTATCCGTGAAGGAGGCAAGACTGTTGGTGCCGGAGTTGTTACTAAAATTATTGCTTAATTAAAATCGGATTAGTTCATGACAACAGCAGATACAAAAATAAAAAAGCCAAAGATTGCAAAAACTGTTACAGAAAAAACAGCGAAGGCAAAAAAGACAGCCCCAAAGGCTCGTGAGAAGAAAGAGGAAGGCCAGGTAATACTACGCATCAGAGTTCGTGCTTACGAGAGTAAGATCTTGGATGCGTCAGTAAAACAAATCATGGACACTGCTATGCGTTATGATGCGAATATTATCGGACCAGTACCTCTTCCAACTGAAATCAAGAAGTACACAGTCAATCGTGCATCTTTCGTCTACAAAAACACTCGAGAACAATTTGAGATGAGAGTCCACAAAAGAGTGATTGATATTTTGAATCCTTCAGCTAAGACAATCGAGGCTCTTACGAACCTATCACTTCCTTCCGGAGTTGATATTGATGTAAAAATGTTGTAAAAGTAATTAAAAATTTATGAAATTCATTCTTGGAACAAAAGAAAATATGACGGAGTATTTCTCCGAAGAGGGCGTAGTCATTCCTGTGACGATTATTTCAGCAGGACCAGTGACTGTCACCAGAATCTTCGAGAAGGCCAAGGATGGTTATAATTCCGTTCAGGTTGGTTTTGGTACTCAGAAAGCTCACCGTATTACCAAAGCTCGCGCTGGTCAGATGAAAGGCGTACCTTACAGAGAACTTACAGAATTTAGATTAAAACCTTCTGATGTATCTGATGTAAAAGAAGGTGATGTTATTGATGTCTCATCTTTTGAACCAGGAGACAAACTACAGGTTTCCGGAATCTCCAAAGGTAAAGGTTTCCAAGGAGTCGTGAAGCGTCACGGTTTCCACGGAGGTCCTCGTACTCACGGTCAGAAACATTCTGAAAGAGAGCCTGGATCAATCGGAGGAGGTCTTCGAACCCACGTCCCTAAAGGAATGAGAATGGCAGGAAGAATGGGATCTGATCGTATAACATACAAGAACTTAAAAGTTGTTTATGTTGATAAAGAAAATAACATAATGTTGATAAAAGGAGCAGTCCCAGGAAAGCGTGGAACATTAATTGAGATAGTTTCAAGATAATAATTAATTTATATGGAAGCAAAAATATACAACCAAAAAGGAGCAGCTGACGGAAAGATTACTCTTCCTGAGAAAGTTTTCGCTGCGAAGTGGCGTTCTGATCTAGTACACCAGGTTGTTCAGAGTATGCGTTCCAACAAGCGCGCTGGTACAGCTGACACTAAAGATCGTGGAGAAGTTAGTGGAGGAGGAAAGAAACCTTGGAAACAAAAGGGAACAGGACGTGCTCGTCATGGATCTTCTCGTTCTCCTATCTGGGTTGGTGGAGGTGTCACACACGGTCCACTCTCAGACAAGAACTACAAGAGAAAGATTACAAAGAGTATGCGTGCTCAAGCCCTTTTCTCAGTACTTTCCAGAAAATTCAAGGATGGAGAAATAATCTTTGTTGATTCTCTTTCATTACCTGAAATCAAAACAAAAACAGCTATAGAAGTAATGAAGAACATTTCCAAAGCTTCCGGTATCAAACCTCTAGCAACTTCCAAGAAACCAAAAGTTCTTACAGCTCTTTTTGGACGAAGTGAGAAAGCAGAAAAGAGTTTCAGAAACTTACCACAACTAGAAATAGTTTTCCTTAAGAATTTGAACCCATTTGATGTTTTAAACCACCAATATCTTTTAATAGAAAATCCAGAAGAGAGTGTTAAATTCTTGGAATCACGAGGCTAATTCCCAAATTTTATGATAACGATGAAAATAATCAAAAAACCAAGAGTAACAGAAAAAACATCCGAGGCTTTCGAGCAAAATGTTTACACTTTTGATGTTACACCATCTGCAAACAAGACAGAAATCAAAAAAGCTATCTTTGAACTTTACAAAGTAAAGCCAGTCAAGGTTAATATTTTACAAGTACAAAGTAAACAGATTATGTCCAGAGGCAGAGCGGGTGTAAAGAGAGGAGGCAAGAAAGCTCTTGTTTATTTGAAGAAGGGTGATAAGATAGAGCTTATTTAATACACATGAAAACATATAAACCTACAACCAAATCAAGAAGAATGATGTCAAATGTCACCTACCGTGGTGTTTTGACTAAGACTGAACCAACAAAATCTTTGACTCACGGTTTTACTCGATCTGTCGGACGAAACAGTCAAGGACGTATTACTACTCGCCATAAAGGTGGAGGACACAAGCGTCTTTTCCGAGAAGTTGACTTCTTGTATGACAAAAAAGATATTCCTGCAAAGATCGCTTCTGTAGAATATGATCCAAACAGATCAGCATTCATCGGTATTGCTGTTTACAGAGACGGAGAGAAGAGATATGTTGTCCTTCCAAAGTCTATGAAAGTAGGAGATCCGTTTATCGTTTCTGAAAAAGCAGATCTTGCAACAGGAAACAGATTACCTCTAAGAAATATTCCAGTTGGAACATTCGTTTATAACATTGAAGTAAAAGCTAAAGGAGGTGCAAAAATTTCAAGATCAGCCGGTGTTTTTGCTCAAGTTGTTGCGAATGCCGACGGTTATACCAACTTGAAGATGCCTTCTTCTGAAATCAGAAAAGTTAAAGAAGAGTGTTGGGCATGTATTGGATCAGTTTCCAATGATGAACACCATCTTGAGAACTACGGTAAAGCAGGAAGAAGTCGCTGGAAAGGTATTCGTCCTACAGTTCGTGGAACAGCCATGAATCCTGTGGATCACCCATACGGAGGAGGAGAAGGAAGACAAGGTCGCGGTACAAAGAGACCAAAGACTATGTGGGGTAAAGTTACTGGAGGAAGAAAGACACGTTCTCCAAAGAAATACTCAAACGTCTTCATCGTTTCCCGCCGAAAGACTGGAAAATCAAGAAAGAGTCAATAAAAATTTCACTAAAAAAATCCCCCGTTTGGGGGATTTTTTGTTTTTGATATAATCTTTAAATGCAAAAGGGGGCTTTCATAACTATTTGTTTTGGTTTTACTTTCGGAGTATTTCTCCGTTCTTTTGTTTCTCTAGATTTTTTTAGTGTTCTTTTATTAAGCATAATTTCTTTTATGCTTTTTTTATTTTTCTATTTTGTTTCAAAGAATAAATGGGGGATACTGGTATCAATATTTGTTTTAATGTTTTCTTTTGGTGTTTTAAGGTTTCATGCGGCAGATATTTCTTCTTTAAAATCAGAAGCAACCTTGGCTGGTAGTGCCGGTCAAAAAGTTTCACTGACTGGATTAATTATTGATGAAGTAAATCAAAAAGAAAATAGTCAGAGTTTGACTGTGGAAGTTAAATCGGGGGAGTCCCCAAGGTCGGACCTTAAAGAATTTAAAAAAGGTCCGACCTTGGCTACTAAAATATTACTTTCAGTCGGGCTAGATGATGATTTAAAATACGGTGATGAAATAAGTTTCTCTGGTACTTTAGAAAAACCAGAAAACTTCATCACAGACCAAGGAAAGGAATTTGATTATGTAAATTATCTCCGTAAAGATGGAATTTTGTATGTCATGAAATATCCAATGACTGAGGTCGTTTCAGAAGGAAATGGCAGCAAGATAAAAAGCATACTGTTCGCGGTTAAAGAAAAGTTTATGGAAAAAATTAATTATGCTATTCCGAACCCAGAAAATTTACTGATGGGTGGTTTGATACTAGGTGAAAAATCTGCTTTTGATCAAGGCCTGCGTCAGGGTTTCGTGGATACTGGCACGATACACATCGTGGCTTTGTCTGGTTACAATGTGACTATTGTTGCGGAGTGGATTATGAAAATCTTTTCTTTTTTACCAAGGAATCTAGGAATCGGTGTGGGTATATTTTCTATCTTACTATTTGTATTGATGACTGGAGGAAGCTCGACTGCACTACGAGCGGGGATCATGGCGACTCTGGCACTGGTAGCGCGTGCGACCGGTAGGAATTATGATGTCGCACGTGCTTTGATGCTCGCTGGTGTCCTGATGGTTTTAGTGAATCCTTTTCTCTTGGTTTTTGATGTTTCTTTCCAATTGTCATTTATTGCGACAGTTGCTGTGATATTCCTGGCACCTAAAATTGAGAAATATTTTCAATGGGTCACACCACGTTTGGGATTGAGAGATATTATCACTGTCACTTTCGCTGCGTATGTTTTTGTTTTACCATTTATACTTTACAAGATGGGTAATCTTTCATTAGTGGCTCTACCAGCGAACATGTTGGTTTTACCATTGATACCACTCACGATGGTTTTCGGTTTTATGACAGGCTTTGTAGGTCTTATTTTGCCTATTTTATCTATCCCAGTTGGTTTTGTTTCGTATTTACTTTTGCACTACGAGCTGACAGTGATTAGCTTTTTGTCACATCTAAATTTTGCTGCATTTACCATACCAAATTTCCCACTAGTTTTAACTGTGGGTATTTATGTTTATTTTATTTATAAGATTTTTGGCAGAGAGATTAGTGAATTTTTTGGATTTAATAAACCTAAAAATACACTAGAAAAAATAATAATACAAAAATAAAAAACCATAATATCAAAAATTTTCTGGCGGGTGAAACGAAGCCAGCACCCGCAGGCGAAAACTTTTATATTATGGTTTTTTCTAAAACTTTTGTATTTCGATTTTTTACTTAGCTTTTCAGTTTACACAACAACCTCCCAGTTCATCGCTTCTGTAAAATTCTTCTCAATAACTGACCAGTTCAAGTTTGCAAAAAAATCTTCAACATATTGTTTTTTGCCACTTGGTTGATAGTCATACACGAAAGCATGTTCCCACATATCAATAGCGAAGATGTGTTTTAAACTATTTAACTGACCTATATGTTGTTCATCAATCCAAGCGGGGATGAGTTGTTCAGTTTGTCTGTCCCAATATAAAATTGCCCAACCAATACCACGAGTCATTGCAATCATTTTAAATTGAGCTAGAAATTTTTCAAATGAACCAAAATCTTTTTCAATAGCTTTTTCTAACATTCCACCTTTGGTGATAGGAGTCGCTTTACCTTCAAGAGATTTGAAATAAAACTCATGATTTCTGATACCATTGAACTCAAAACCAAATCTGCGTTGTAGTTCACTCATAGCATAAGCATTTTTTTCAGCATCAGCCTTGTATTCTTCCAGTTTGTCGATAATAAGATTTGCATTTTTTACATACCCAGCATAAAGTTTCAAATGCTCTTCGAGATTTTTAGCTGAGATACCTTTCAACTCCCCGATAGTAAACTTCATTTCTTCAAATTTTTTCATTGATTTTTTAGGTTAATTATTAATATGCTAAAATTATAGCACAATGGAGCTTTTCAAAAAATATTTATTATCTTTGTGTATTTTGGTTCTTGTTTTTGCTAATATTTTTGTCTTTCAACTTGATTGGCAGAATTCACATAAAGGTCTCACTTTTGTTGTGTTGGATGTCGGACAAGGAGACGCTTTGTTTATCGAATCACCGACAGGAACACAAATTATGTTTGATGTAGGTCCACCACGCAAAGTTTTAGGACCACTTTCACAGGTTATGTCTCCATTTGATAAAAGTATTGATGCAGTTGTTATCACCAATCCAGACGCAGATCATATTGGTGGTTTCTTGGATATCTTGAAAACTTATCAAGTTGGCGAAGTTTTTAGTTCCGGAACTATCTCTGATTCTAAAACCTATAAAAATTTAGAAACAGAAATAAAAAATAAAAATATACCAAATACTTTAGTTAAAAAAGGAATGCGTTTAGATATTGGTGGGGGAGCAGTGATTGATATTTTGTTTCCGGATCGAGATGTATCAGCCTGGTCTACTAATGATGGTTCGGTAGTGGCTCGTCTTTCTTATGGTAATACTTCTATAATGTTGACGGGTGATGCGACGAAAGTAACGGAGAAAATTATTCTTTCAGAAAATTCTCAGAATATTTTACGGAGTAGTATTTTAAAAGTTGGGCATCATGGTTCTCGTGGCTCGACTTCATTAGAATTCGCACAAGCAGTTTTACCTTTATATTCCTTGATATCAGTTGGAAAAAGTAATAAATATGGACACCCACACCAAGATGCTTTAGATATACTAAAACAAATTAATTCTGATGTTTTCAGGACAGACATGTTGGGTAGTATCGTTGTAAAATCCAATGGAGACAAGCTGAAATTTGATTTTTAATACGAAGGTCGGACCTTTGC